>NZ_CP163439.1:600000-1200000 GCF_041052385.1 Streptomyces sp. R28
GCCGGGCACGACCAGCTTGCCGGATTCCCCGAACGGCCTCGTGGCGTCGGGGGTGAGCCCTCGGCCGGTCGTCGCGGCCAGGTCACCGGCGACGGAGCCCGCGCCCCTGCCGAGGGCGGCACCGACGGGGGGCTTCCTGAGCAGGCCGCGTTCGAGGATGCCGCTGCGGAAGGCACCCCGGAAGCCGAACCGGGCGAGCTCGGCGTAGCGCAGCGGCAGGAACGCCGCCAGCGCGAAGTCGAAGGCCCGGCCCACATTGGTGATCGCGTAGACGCCCAGCCGTCGGCCCATGCCGCCGCCGACGAACGCGGTGGCCATGAAGAAGTCGCGGCGCATCGCGAACCGGCCCCACCGCACCGCGCCCCTGGCCATGCCGCCGGCCGTCCGCATCGCACTCGCGAAGGTCCGGGGCGCGGCGGCGAGGAGGCCGGGCAGCCGGGACATGCCGGTGGCGAACATGCGGCCGCCGGCCTGGGACATCCTCAGCAGACTCTGGCCGGTCAGGGCGGCCAGCGTCCGGGGCGCCATCAGCAGCCTGCCGCCCCGCAGCATCATGCGGCCACCCGCGGAGAGGGCCCTGCCGGCGCCCCTCATGCCGACACTGGCGCCGGCCTTGAACATGCGCATCAGTCCGGCGACCGTGGTGAGGCCCTTGGTCGAAGGGAAGAGCATGCCGACGAAGGCGAGGGCGAGGGCGACGCCGCCGATCTTGCCCTGGCTGTAGTCCACCACCGCCTTGACGAAGAGGACCGCGCTCAGGCCGAACGCCAGCAGCCCCAGCGGGCCGCCGACGATGATCGCCGCGATCGCGACGATGATCGTGACGATCTCCAGCGCCTTCCAGAGCCCCTCGACGAACCTCTTCTTGAAGCTCTTCTTCGGCGGTGTGATGGGCGAGTACACCAGGTCGGACGCCGTCCGCAGGACGCCCTCCAAGATCTTGGCCTCGCCGTTGATGAAGTCGACCTCGGCCCGGACGTCGTTCTTCGCGTCGATGAGTTCCCGGGGCAGCACGGGGGTCCTGTCCAGGATGCCCAACTCGATGCCCAACTTCTCCGCCCAGGACTGCGGGGCGTCTCCCGCTATGACACCCGCCGGGGGGATCACCACCGCGCCGCCTCGTTCCGCGGCGCTCTCGGCCCGGCCCTGGGCCTCCCGCAGGGCGTTCGCGTACCTGGCCGTGGCCGAGGCCGCCATGTCGAAGGAGCGGTGGACGTTCGCCGTGAACTTCTTGAGCGCCTGCTTCACGTACTTCTGCAGGGCGTCCGCCGTCTGCCCCTCGAAGCCGCCGTCCGACGCGGTGCGCAGCATGTCGTCGAGCCCGGCGTCGACATCGCCGGCCAGGTCCCGAAGCTGGCGGAACTCCCGGGTGATGTCGTCGATGACATCAGGATTCCCGGCGACAGGGTTTCCGTCGTATCCCACTTGATTCCAGTCGCCAGGGCTGGCCACGGGCTCCTCCAAGGTGTCCAGGACGAAAGGGGCGGCCGCTTTGCACACGGATGACTCCCTGGTGACGTGTTCAAAGGGATCAGCAGTTCAATGAAGTGACGGAAACCACATACCTGCTGGTCAGTAAGGTTCCGGGCGAAATTCGTTTGAACCTTTCGGGTCCGTCTCTGCGTCTACAGGGCGGATACGACGACGCCGCTCGTTCGGCATCGCGAACGCCTGTGTCTCCTCGACCCGAACACCGGAAGAAAGGGCGGAAAGACGTGGCCCGCATTTCGATCGACTACGATTTGATGTACGTCCTCGCCCGCCAGGTCTGGCATCTCCGCGATGAATTGGATGTCTCCTCGCAGACAGACGGCACTTTCGCCGCCGGTGACATCGGGCCCCGCCGGGACACGGCCGAGGAACTGACGAACTTCCACCACGCCTGGAAGAAGTCTTTCCGCGAGGCCTGGCAGGTCATGACCGACCTCGGCAACCTCCTTGACGAGATCGGCAAGGCGTTCTACGACTCGGACGCGGCAACCGCGGCCAACGCCGCGTCGATGGCGGCGAGCTACCAGCAGGCGAACATCAAGGCGGAGAACGCCGCCTACAAGCAGCGGCAGGACGCCCTGTACAAACAGGCCGAGGCCGCGAACCTGGAGCGGGGGAACCATCCCGGGCGGCTCGCCCTGGCGCGGCAGAAGCAGGAGTTGGAGCAGAAGCGGGCGGCTCTGCAGAAGGAGCAGGACGCCCAGACGAAGCGCCAGGAGGGCCTCAACAAGCGGCAGGAGGAGCTCCAGAAGCGGCAGGAGCCCTTGCGGCAGCGCCAGGACGAACTCACCCAGCGGCAACAGGACCTGTGGCGGCGGCAGAAGGCCGAGCGTGAGGAACTGGAGGCGGGCTTCACGGCGAAGCAGGACGCCCTGGACAAGGAGCAGGCGGCGCTCGCCAAGGAGCAGAATCCTTCCCTCAAGCAGGTGGAGGAGTTGCTGCGCAAGCAGCAGGACCTCTGGCAGGAACAGGACGCCGCGCGCAAGACCCTGGAAGGCGAGCAGGCGAAGGACCAGAGCGACCTGGACCGGGAGCGGGACGCCCTGCAGAAGGAACAGGACGCCTTGGCTCCCGAATGGGACGAGCTGGACAAAGAGCAGCACGACCTGTGGAAGGACCAGGCCGCTTCCGAAGAGGCGCAGAAGCAGCTCGACAAGGACGAGGAACCGCTGCGGCAGCGGGCCGAGGACATGCAGAAGAGCTACGCCGCGCAGCAGGAGGAGCTGGCGAAGAAGCCCGCCTGGACCCCGGAGAGCGGCGAACCCAACCCGCTGCACATGAACCGCGAACTCGGCCCCGACGGCCCGGCGGAGACCCCGCCGCCCGCCGAACCCACCACCTACGAGCGGGACGACGAGAACGGCCACACGAAGATCGAGTACAAGCTGGACGCCGACGGTCGGATCGAGGTCGACAAGAACGGCAACCCGGTCGAGACGAAGACCACGATCACCAACAAGAACGGCCTCCGGTACGAGGAGACCACGACCCAGATGGATGACGGCGACTACCGGACGGTGGCCCACCATGCCGACGGATCCGTCACCAAGGTGGTCGTGGACAACGAGTCCTTCACCCTGGTGGACACCGAGCCCACCACGCGCCGCTACGTCGTGAACGAGGACGACGAGATCCTTGCGGTCTGGCAGAAGAAGCCGGGCAGCGACGACTGGGAACTCACGAATTCGATCGACGAGGAGAACGCCACGCTGGGCCACCTCCCCGACCACCTGAGGGTGGACCACTCGATCATCGACAAGACCGGGCAGCTGAGGGACGGCACGCCCGCCACCGAGACCACGAAGACCTTCCCGCCGGACGACACCGGGAAACACACCACTGTGACGGCCTACAAGACCTCCGACGGCTCGGTGACCAAGGTCCTCACGACCACCGACGGACCCAACGAAATGCGGTACGTCACCGACGCCGACGGCAAGGTCCTCGAGTTCTGGCGCAACACCGTCTGGTACCAGGAGGGCGGCCCGGTCAGCGCCGGGCCCATGCAGCTGCAGAACTCCAGGCGGATCCCCGAGTACACGGAGAACGGCTGGGCCTTCCCCGAGCTCGATGCCGAACAGAAGCGGAAGGCCGACGAGGTCACCCCCTGAGCTCCCTGCGGGCGCCCACCCCCCCCCTGGCGCCCGCAGGGTCCCAAGGGCCCGCATCCGCGGGCCCGGCAGTTCCATCACCCAGGTGCACGGCCGGTCGCGACCGGAGGCGCCACAGCAGAAAGAGGCCACGATGCCCCGTAACACGGTCGACACTGATCGGATCGACGCCACAGCCGCCAAGCTCAACAACGCCGTGAGCAGCACGCTGGTCCCCCAGCTGCAGCACGTCCAGCACGAGGTCGAGGCGCTGCTCGGCGACGGTCTGGTGCTGGCGCAGACCAGCCCCAAGCTGCGCGAGTCCTACGCCAACTTCAACACGTCGGTGACCCAGGCGGTGAACAACATCACCGAGTTCGCCAAGCAGTTCCAGCAGATCGGTCACGCAAGCGAGGACTTCGACGGGTCGATCGCCGGCGGTATCCCCTCCTGACACCCGACAAGTGAGACGAACCAGGGCGAACAGGACACAGTCCCTGTTCGCCCTGGTCGGGCTCTGGTCGGGCTCCCGCGCAGAACCTCACCTTCACCAAAAAGACGCTTGCAAGTCGCGCCAACCCTCATAGACTCACCGCCAAACAGGAACCAATCGTTCCGCTCGTGGATGCGGTGGCCACCTGGGCACCCGCGTGCACACTCCTCAGCTACTCGCCGCGTCCACGCGGCGTCCCGACCAGCCTGGCTTACGACACACGTGCCGGCTCCGGGGGAGGCAACCCATGAGAACGTCCACGACCTGCAACCCTGCCGAGAGCTCCCACAAACGCGGTGGGAGCGCTCCCGCGAGCGATGGCTCCTTCCGCGAGCTCTACGAACGGCACCACGGGCCGCTGCTGCGCTACGTCTCCCGCCTGCTGCGCGGCGACCGGCAGCGTGCCGAGGACTTCGTCCAGGAAACCCTGCTGCGCGCCTGGCTGAGCAGCACGGACGAGCCGCCGGACTGGTCGCCCTCGCGGGCCTGGTTGTTCCGGGTGGCACACAACCTGGTGGTGGACTGGACGCGACGCGAGCAGGCCCGCCCCGAGTGCCACCAGGAGCTGCTGGAGTCGCACGCCGAGCCCGTCGACCCGATCGGCCAGGCGGTGCACCGCCGCTTCCTCGTGCACGCCCTCTCCCGCCTGTCCCTGCCGCACCGCGAGGTGCTCTTCTACGTCTACGTGCTGGGCTGGACCGGCCCGGACGCCGCGGACGCCCTGTCCATACCGCCGGGCACGGTCAAGTCGCGCACTCATCACGCGATACGGGAGCTGCGCCGACGCCACCCCGAGGACGCAGTGGTGGCCGCATGACGCCCATGGCGCCCCAGGGCCATTCGATCTCGCTGGCCAAGCCCGAATCGTCACTGGTGACGGTACTGCTCGTCACCGTCGCCGTACTCCTGCTGCTGTTCCTGCTGCTGCGGCACGTCGTGCGCAAGCGCGGCGGCTGGCGGCGGTTCCGGCGGGGTGTGGCCCGCGAACTCGCCCTGACCAGGCGGGCGTTCGGCGAGCCGCTGCGTGCCTTCCGGCGCCACCGCCGAGGCGTGCGGGCGCTGTCCCGCCACTTGTGCGACCCCCGGTCCGGCCTGCTGGTACGCCGGCTGCTGGACGCGGCCGGAGCGGCGCTCGGCGACGTGCCCGGAGCTTTCGCGTACGGTCTGCGGACGGAGCCCGGCTGGGCCGCCGTCCAGATCGCGGCCCGTCGGCTGCCCGACCCGCCCGCCCCGTGGGAGGTCGCAGACGGCCTCGGCGCGCAGTCCTGGTGTCTGAGCCTGGACGACGCGGAGTCGTTGCCGGACGCCGCGCCCCGCGCGGGCGCCCGGGTACGGCCACTGCCCGTCGCCGTCGGGATGGCGGACGACCTGTGCGTCCACCTCGACCTGGCCGCCGGACCCCGGATGATCACCGTTGAGGGCGATGCCGCCACTCGGTTCCGGCTGCTCCAGGCACTGGCCGCGCAGCTGGACCGTCCGGGCAGCGGAGCCTCCGTCACCGTGGCGGACGGCGTCCACCCGCACTACCTCGGGGAGCCGCTCGACACCCTGCTGCGGCGGCTGGAGGGCACGCACGCCGCGACGACGGAGGAGGAAGCCGTCGCCGCCACGATCACGGTCGTGTTCTGCGCCTCCCCCACCCGGGAACAGACCCGGCGGCTGAGCGCGCTCGCCGCCACCGGCACCCTCGTCTGTCTCGCCGACGGCCCGGCGGCCGGCCACAGCTGGGCGCTGCGCGTCAACGGCCGCGGCCGGGTCACCGCCCCGGAACTCGACCTGTACGCGGACTCGGCCCCGCTGGGCAGGGCCGTCGCCGCAGCCGTCCGGGCGGACCGGCGCCGCGCGCGCCGAGCGCCGGCGCGGCAGTGGCCCGTCGAGTCGGCCGTCGAACCACGTACGGAACCGGAGCAGCAGGCGCCCGCGACGGCCGCGCTGCCGGATGGGCCTGAACTGTCCGAGCTCGTCAAGGAATCCAGGCACCCGGCACCCACCCCGGCCCGGACCCTCGCCGGTTCCGACCTCCTGTCCGAACCGGCCACCGCCCGGTCCCGTTCCGCCGAGGCGTCGTCCACCGGCGGGGAGTGACCCGCCCGCGAGGCTCCGCCGTAGTCCTCCGTCCTCGGTCCGCAGTCCGCCGTCCGCCGTCCGGTACCGCAGCCCCTTGCTCGCCCCGCGAACCACCCCCCGAAGGGGAGACATGAAACTCCTCATCACCACCGTTGCCGACGGCGATCCCTCGAGCCGTCAGGACGTCGTGTTGAGCGCCGACGCCGCCACCCCCGTGCGGGACGTCGCCGAACAGCTGGCCCGGCTGCGCGCCGACGCCCCGGCGTCCGTGCCGGACCAGGCACCCGTCTGCTACCTGGGCGACGATCCGCTGTCCCCCGGAGCCCCCTTGGCCGGTACGCCCGTGATGGACGGCAGCGTGCTCGGCCTCGGCGCGCCCGTCCCCCGGGCCGGCGCGGAGTACGGACCCCAGCGCTTCGCCATGCCGCAACCGCAGCGGGTGGACCACTCGCCGGTCGTGGAACTCCAGGTGGTGGGCGGCCCAGACGCGGGGCGGGTGTACGCGCTCGGCGTCGGCAGCCACGGCATCGGCCCGCTGGAGGGCTCCGCCGTACCGCTTCAGGGCCGTGGCCTTCCCTCCGACGGCATACGGATCTCCGTGCGCCCGGACGGATCCGCCATCGTCGAGCTGCCGCAGGACGGCACCGCGCGTCTGTCCGTGCCGGAGCCGCCGGAGCACCGGGGCAGGCCGAACGTCGAGCTGCTGCCCCTCGCGGAGCAGGACGAGGAGGACGCTGAGGACGAGGCGGCGGAGGTGGAGGGCGCCGATACGGCCGCCCTCCCCGACGGCTGGGAGCCCTGGCCGCTCGGCGGTGAGCTGGCCTTCGGCGAGTATCTGCTGCGGCTGACCGAGCCGACGCAGCGGGACGCCGCGGTGGTGCCGTCCGAGGGTGGCGGCGGGCTGGACTACAACCGGCCGCCGCGTATCCTGCCGCACCTCGAACCTGAGCGCTTCCGCCTCCCCGGACCGCCCGAGCCGCCCGGCCGCAGGCCCATCCCGTTCCTGGTGGCGGTCGCCCCCATGTTCATGGGCCTCGGCAGTGTGCTCATCTTTCATTCGTACTACTACCTGCTCTTCATGTTCATGTCGCCGATGCTGATGGCGGCGAACCACGTCAGCGGTCGGCGCACGGCCCGCAAGGACTTCGAGGAGAAGTCCCGCACGTACCGGCTGCGCCGGGCCTCGCTGGAGGAGGACGTCCGGCAGAAGGTCGTCACCGAGCAGCGGCTGCGCAGCGAGAGCGCGCCCGACCCGGCGCTGGCCGGCCTGTGGGGTGTCGGCCCCGGCCGCCGGCTGTGGGAGCGCCGCCGCGGCGACCCCGACCACCTGGCCCTGCGCCTCGGTACCGCGAGCCAGCCGTCTCTCCTCGGCATCGACGACACGGCGCGCGAGGACAACCACACCTCCGTGCACTGGACCATCCCGGACGCGCCCGTCAGCGTCGACCTCGAACACTGCGGAGTGGTGGGGCTGGCCGGTGAGACCGGCCCGGTGCAGGCGCTGGCCCGCTGGATGACCGCCCAGGCCGCCGTCCTGCACACACCGCGCGACCTGCGGATCGTCGTCCTCACCGACAAGGCGTCCGAGGAGTCCTGGGACTGGGCCCGCTGGCTGCCGCACTCCCGGGACGGCCTGCCCGGATCCCGCGGCGGCGCCCTCACCCTCATCGGCAACGACCCGGAGACGGTGGCCAACCGCGTCGCCGAACTGGTCTCCACCCTGCGCACCCGGCAGCGGGCCGCGGAGTCGACGATGAGCAAGGCGCTGCTCAGCGAACCGGACGTGCTGGTCGTCATGGACGGCGCCCGCCGTCTGCGCGACGTCCCCGGTGTGGTCTCCATCCTCAAGGAAGGCCCGGCCGTACGGATCTTCCCGGTCTGTCTGGACCACGAGGAGCGGCTCCTGCCCGAGGAGTGCACCGCGGTGGTCCGCTACGAGAACCACCGCCTCACCCTGCGCCGCACCGGACAGCCCGCCATCCCGGACATCCGCCCGGACCTGGTGGAACCGGCCTGGTGCGAGCGCCTGGCGCGGGGCATCGCCCCGATCCACGACGTGACCCCGGACGCCTCGGAGGGGCTGCCCGACCGGGTCGGTCTGCTCGATCTGCTGGGCCTGCCGGAACCGAGCGGTGAGGACGTCGCGGCCCGCTGGGCCCGCCGCCCCGCGTCCACCGAAGTGCTGGTCGGCGCGGGCTACGACGGCCCGGCCGCCTTCGACCTGGTGAAGGACGGACCGCACGGCCTAGTCGCGGGCACCACGGGATCCGGCAAGTCGGAGCTGCTCCAGACCCTCGTGGCCGCCCTCGCCGCGGTCAACCGGCCCGACGAACTGACCTTCGTGCTGGTCGACTACAAGGGCGGCAGCGCCTTCAAGGACTGTGTGCGGCTGCCGCACACCCTCGGCATGGTCACCGACCTCGACAGCCACCTCGTCCAGCGGGCGCTGACCTCGCTGTCGGCCGAACTGACGCGCCGTGAGCACATCCTGGCGGCCGCCGGGGCCAAGGACCTGCCCGAGTACCAGACCATGCGCCGCCGGGACCCGGAGCTCGAACCGGTGCCCCGGCTCGTCATCGTCATCGACGAGTTCGCCACGCTCTTCCGGGAGATCCCCGACTTCATCCCGGGCCTGGTGAGCATCGCCCAGCGCGGCCGGTCGCTCGGCATCCACCTGATCCTGGCGACGCAGCGGCCGGCCGGTGTGGTCAACGCCGACATCCGCGCCAACACCAACCTGCGGATCGCCCTTCGTGTCACCGACCCCTCCGAGAGCCAGGACGTCATCGACACCAAGGACGCGGTCAGCATCTCCCCGAGCACCCCCGGCCGGGCACTGGCCCGTCTCGGGCACGGCACGGTCGTACCGTTCCAGACGGCTTACTCCGGGGCCGTCCGTCCGGGAGCGACGCCGGTCCGGCAGCCGCAGCGGGCGACCGAGGCGGAAACGCCCCGGATCTGGGGAACGGAACTGCCGTGGCAGCGCCTCGGCCGCGCCGTCGGAATGCCGAGCGCCGAAACAGAGCCCACCGCTTCCCCGGTGGTCGACGACTCCCCCACCGACCTCAACGCGCTGGTGGAAGCGGTGCGCGAGGCTGCGGAGCTCACCGGCTGCGCCCCGCAGCCCAGCCCCTGGCTGCCCCCGCTCGGCCACTCCGTGCTGATCGACGACCTGCCGCAGCCCGAGCCGACCGACGACTCCCGACTGTCCCCGGTGGCCTGGGCCCTGTCGGACCTGCCCGGCGCCCAGGCGCAGCTGCCGGTGCGGCTGGACCTCGCCGCCTTCGGCCACCTGTACGTCATCGGCATCCCGCGCTCCGGCCGGTCGCAGGTGCTGCGGACCATGGCCGGGGCGCTGGCCCGGGCCCACACCTCCGCGGACGTGCATCTGTACGGCATCGACTTCGGGGGCGGCGCGCTGTCGGCCCTGGGCATGCTGCCGCACTGCGGCGCGGTCGTGCCGCGCGGCGACACCGAGCGGCTGGAGCGACTGTTCACCCGGCTCGACGCCGAACTGCACCGCCGCCAGGAGCTGCTGACCCAGCATCACGCGGCGAACCTCTCGGAACTCCGCGCGATCGTCCCCGCCTCTTCCCGCCCGGCGCACGTGCTGCTGCTCGTCGACGGCTGGGACGCGCTCGTCGACCTCATCGCCGAGCACAACGGCGGGCGGCAGATGGACCAGCTGAACCGTCTGCTCAGGGAAGGCGCCGCCTCGGGGCTGCATGTCGTGGCCACCTCCGAGCGGGCCCTGCTGGGCGGGCGGGCCAGCGCGCTCAACGACAACAAGCTGCTGCTGCGCCTCAACGACCGTTCCGACTACCACGTCGTCGGGAAGCGCCCTCGTGACCTGCCCGACGTGATCAGATCCGGACAGGGCTGGACCTCCGACGGAGCCGAGATCCAGGTGGCGTTGCTCGCGCCCGGGGCCACCGGTCAGGAGCAGGCGGAGGCGCTGCGCGCCATCGGCGCCGAGGCGACCCGCCGCGACGCCGGACTGCCCGCCGCCCGACGGCCCGTGCGGATCGGCACCCTGCCGGCGAAAGTGGAGTTCACGGACGCGTACGAGAAGGTGCCCCAGGAACTGCGCCGGCCCATGTGGGGCCTGCTCGGGCTGGGCGGCGACGACGTCGCACCCGTCGGCGTGGACTTCGCGGGCCCGTCGCCGACGCTCGTGGTCGCCGGGCCGCCCGGGTCGGGCCGCAGCACCACGCTGGCGAGCCTGGCGGTCTCCCTGCTCGCCTCCGGCACCCGGCTCGTCGTCCTCACGCCACGGGAGTCGCCGCTGCGTGCGCTGAACGGTCATCCGGGCGTACGGCTGCTCACCGCGCCGTCCCCCACGGCACAGGAGCTCGCCGCCGCACTGGGCAGCGACAGCGAGCCCCGCGTGGTGATCGTCGACGACGCCGACCTGCTGATCCTGCCGGCGATCGACCAGGATCTGCGCGCCCTGGTCGAATCCGGCCGGGACCGCGGGATCGGCGTGGCGGCCGGTGTCACCGGGGAGACGATGGCGGCAGCCATGGGCTGGCTCAGCGCCCTGAAGCGGCACCGCCGGGGCGTCCTCCTCGACCCTCAGAGCGTGATGGAGGGCGACATCCTGGGCGTGCGCCTGACCCATGCCCATATGCGCAACCGCAGGCCCGGCCGGGGTCTGACCGTCGACCAGCGCTCCGGGGAGCTGATCAGCGTGCAGATCCCCGAGACGACTCTCGACTGACGACGGCCGCGGGTGCGGCGCAGGCGCCTGCGCCGCACGCCGTCAGCCACTCGTCGAAGTCGGCGTCGTAGCGGGTGCCGATGTCGGAGGCGTAGACGGCGTATCCGCCCGCGTAGTCCCCGGCGCGGAAGCGGGCGAGCATGCGGTGGACGTCGGCCGGGTGCTTCTCGAACATGTACCGGACCGCGAGGTAGCCCCAGGGGTAGGTGCGGGTCACGTCACTGTTGGCGTAGGTGTTCTGGAACAGCGTGCTCAGCCGGTACGTGTGCTTGCCCGCCTCCGCGACCGCCTGCGCGTCGGTGATCCGCCGGTAGCCGTAGGAGACGTACTCGGCCACGCCCTCGATCCACCACACGTCCGGCACCGACGTCTGCTGGGCGAAGTCGCCCTTCATGTCGTACCGGGCGTCCAGGTAGTGCGTGTACTCGTGGTTGAGGTTCCAGATCCTGGCCGCGTGCCCCTCGTCCCGGCTCTTCTGGTACATGACCGCGAGCGGTTTGTTGTCGGGGGCCGCCGGATCTCCGATCAGGGTCATGCCGCCGTTGTCCGTGCTGATCCCGAAGATCGCCCCGGCGTAGGTCCGGTAGTCGGCGCTGCCGGCGAAGACGACGAGGTCGAGGGTCGACAGATACTGCCCGGGTATGGGGCCGTCGTTCCGCACGAGATCGTGGAAGTACCGGTCCTGGCCCAGCACACTGGCGCACGCCGCGTCGAGATCGGCCGCGTTGAGAGCCTGGGCCCGGATGGTGTGCGTGGCGTCGCAGGAGTGGGCGATCGGCAGGACGGCCCTGGTCAGCTGTCCGGCGAGGTCGCAGACGCCGTAGTAGGAGCAGTTGGGGCCGTCGTAGTACTCGGCCTGGGTCGCCACCGCCACCCACAGCCCGGCCGTGGGGCCGGTGATCCGCGACGCGTCCAGCAGGCCCTTGGTCAGGGGCCGGACCGTGGCGTGCAGCGCCGGGTGCTCGACGTAACGGGCCAGGTTCATACCGGCGTTGGAGACCAGGTAGGCGTTGTCGGTGGCGAGCAGGTCCAGGTGGTTCATGGCGAACGCGTGCAGGGTCCGGGCGATGTACGGGTCGGCGGTGACCGTCTTGACGTACTCCGCGTTCCAATTGCCGCGCCAGAGGGGGGTGTAGACGGCGTTGACGGCGGCCAGCATGCTGCGGACGGCGTCGTAGGAGCTGTCGTATGCGTTGAGCGTCCGCCGGTAGACCTTCAGATAGCGGGCCTGCTGGTCGGCGCTGTCGGTGAGGATGACGACCTCGCCGAGCACGTCGCCGTTGGCCGCGGTGACGTCCCTGGAGTGGGGGCGCGCGAAGAAGGTGTCCAGGCCGCCGGTGGTGTTGCGGGCCAGGGGTGCGCCGTACGGGCCGACGTCGGCCGGGTGGTTGAACTGCACGTAGTAGCCGGCGCGCAGGAACAGGACGAGCTGCCATACGCGGGCCGAGTTGTCGCCGCGATAGATCCGCGCGGCACTCGTGAACGCCTTCGCGACGGTGACCATCTGGGGCTCGCGGAAGATGTCGCGGGCCTGCGAACCGGTCACCGCGAACAGGCTGTTGACGCATGCGGTGGTCGAGGCCTTGACGAACGCGACGAGTTCGGCGCCGGTCCGGCGGCCGAAGTCGTCCGGGCTGCACGAGTCCGCCTTCGCAGCGGCGCCCGTACGCGGAGGGGTCGGTGCGGACGTCGGTGCCAGGGGCGGGAGTTGGGCCGGGGTGAGCGGCTGCCCCTGCACGGCGGGACGGACGGCGGGGTTGACGCGCGCACCGGTCGGCGGCGGGGGCTGCGTCGGCTTCCGGGGCGAGGCCACGGCAGCGGTGGGGCCGGTGTCGGCCGGTGGCGCCGCGAGTGCGGGCGTCGACAGCAGGCCGGAGAGCATGGCGCAGACGGCGAGTGGGCCGGCCATGCGTCTGGGCAGCACGAAGCGGTAGCGCATCTGGGTTCCTCCACGGATGGGATGCGCCTCGATACGGGTGCTGAGGCGTGTGAGGCACTGTCCCAGCGCCGGCCTGCCCCAACAATGGCGTGTGACATAGCACATGGCACTGCTGAGCCATAACGTCCGCGGCCGCCCCCGTGGCCGCTACACCCCGGGCAGGCTCCAGGTGCGTGCGGCCCAGGCCCTCAAGTGCGGGGACTGCGCGGCGAGTTCGCGGTAGGCGGCGGTGGCGGACTGGAACAGCGTCTCGGCGAGTTCGCCGGCCACGGTTTCAGGCCGCCAGGCCAGGACGTAGCGGCACCACAGCGGCGTACCGATCAGCGGTTTGACGACGACGTGCGGGATCGGCCGCAGCGTGGGCTGTACGAGGGACACGCCGAGCCCGTCGGCGATCATTCCCTGCAACTGCAGCTGGTCGCCGAGGAATTCGTGCACGGTGGCAGGTGTGAAGCCGGCCGCCGCGCACGCGGCATGGAAGACGCCGGGCCAGCCGGCCCCGTCGTCGGGCGTGACGAACCACGCCTCTCCGGCCAGGTCGGCAAGCCCGATCTGCGGGCGGTGCCGGAGCGGATGACGGGACGGCAGGGCCACGAACGTCGGCTCGGTGACGATGCCTCGATGGACCACCGCGTCCGAGTGCTCCAGCTCCCTGCCGGGGTAGTCCGCGGCGATGGCCGCGTCCACCGTGCCGTCCTGAAGGAGTTCGACGATCCGCGAGGAGGCGTACACGCTGCTCACGGCGAGCGGGACGTCGGGCAGCCGGGCACGGACCCCGGAGACCATGCCGGCCAGCATCGGCGAGTTGGTCGCCGCGACGCGCAGGGTCCGGCGCGCGGCAGCGGCCCCGGCGGCGGGACGGCGCCCGATCGCGTCGGCGCGGGTCAGGACGTCGCGGGCCTGAGCCACCACCTCGACGCCGTAGCCGGTCGGCCGCACCCCCGTCGGCCCGCGCTCGAACAGCGGCTCACCGAAGTGCCGCTCGATCCGCCGGAGTTGGGTGCTGATCCCGGGCTGCGAGTACCCCAGCTCCGCGGCCGCCCGGCCCACGCTCCCCGCGTCGGCGATCGCGCACAGCACCCGCAGATGCCTAAGTTCCAGATCCATACGGTCACTTCCCCCCTCGTGCCCACAAGGCGCCCCCAAGGGAGCGTTCTACACAGAACGCCTCAATATCGGGCATTACCATGTCCGCGGACCCCCCTTTGAACGATCATCGCCACGAGTGGTTAGCATATGAGCGCTACCTAGCTCGAAAGATAGGCGCTCGTGACTGTCAACGACGACTCGTTCACCAACTGGAAGAACCGCGAGGAGATCGCGGAGTCGATGATCCCGATCATCGGGAAGCTGCACCGTGAGCGGGACGTCACCGTCCTGCTGCACAGCCGCTCCTTGGTGAACAAGTCGGTGGTCAGCATCCTGAAGACGCACCGGTTCGCCCGGCAGATCGCCGGCGAGGAGCTCTCGGTCACCGAGACCCTGCCCTTCCTCCAGGCGCTCGCCTCGCTCGACCTCGGTCCGTCCCAGATCGACATCGGCATGCTGGCCGCGACGTACAAGACCGACGACCGCGGTCTGTCGGTGGCGGCGTTCACCGCCGAGGCCGTCGCCGGTGCCACCGGCGCCAACAAGATCGAGCGCGGCGAGGGGCGCGACGCCGTCCTCTACGGCTTCGGCCGCATCGGCCGCCTGGTCGCCCGGCTGCTCATCGAGAAGTCCGGCTCGGGCAACGGCCTGCGGCTGCGCGCCATCGTTGTGCGGGGCGGTGGCGACCAGGACATCGTCAAGCGGGCCTCGCTGCTGCGCCGTGACTCCATCCACGGCCAGTTCCAGGGCACGATCACCGTCGACGAGGCGAACAGCACGATCATCGCCAACGGCAACGAGATCAAGGTGATCTACGCCAACGACCCGTCCGAGGTCGACTACACGGCGTACGGCATCAAGAACGCCATCCTCATCGACAACACGGGCAAGTGGCGCGACCGCGAGGGCCTGTCCAAGCACCTGCGCCCCGGCATCGACAAGGTCGTGCTGACCGCGCCCGGCAAGGGCGACGTCCCCAACATCGTGCACGGCGTCAACCACGACACCATCAAGCCGGACGAGCAGATCCTGTCCTGCGCCTCCTGCACCACCAACGCCATAGTCCCCCCGCTGAAGGCGATGGACGACGAGTTCGGTGTGCTGCGCGGCCATGTGGAGACCGTCCACTCGTTCACCAACGACCAGAACCTGCTGGACAACTACCACAAGTCCGAGCGCCGCGGCCGCAGTGCGCCGCTGAACATGGTCATCACCGAGACCGGGGCCGCCTCGGCCGTCGCCAAGGCGCTGCCCGACCTCAAGGCGAAGATCACCGGCAGCTCGATCCGCGTCCCGGTGCCGGACGTCTCGATCGCGATCCTGAACCTCCAGCTCGCGCGTGAGACCGACCGCCAGGAGGTCCTCGACTACCTGCGCGACGTGTCGCTGACCTCGCCGCTGCGGCGCCAGATCGACTTCATCACGGCCCCCGACGCGGTCTCCAGCGACTTCATCGGTTCGCGGCACGCCTCGATCGTGGACGCCGGAGCCCTGAAGGTCGAGGGCGACAACGCGATCCTCTACCTCTGGTACGACAACGAGTTCGGCTATTCCTGCCAGGTCATCCGAGTCGTCCAGCACGTCTCGGGAGTCGAGTACCCGACTTACCCGGCACCGGCGGTCTGATCCCACCGCACCGACCCGAACCGCCCCGACTCGACCCGACCCGCCTGCCGGCAGCGAATGCGGCAGGCGGGTCGGTGCGTTTGCGCCGGCCTCGAACCGGTGCTCAGTGGCCGCGGAAAGCCTCCTCCAGCCACCAGGACCCGTGGTCGGCGACCACCTTGGCGTCGACGAGCAACGGCGCGGACCGCGGGCCGGCGACCCAGTCCGCCACGGCCTTCAGATCAGCCCGCGTGCGAACGGTCACCGCCTCGAAGCCGTAGCCCCGCCCGATGGCGGCGATGTCCGTCGGCGGGAAGCGGACCGTGTCCAGCGGGTGCCCGTCGGGACCGAAGTGGTGCACCTCGGCGCCGTAGGCCTCGTCGTCGTACACGACGACCACCATGGGCAGCCCGAGCCGACGGACGGTGTCCAGCTCCACGGCGCTCATCAGCGCACCGCCGTCGCCGAGCGCTGCCACGGGCAGCCGGTCCGGCTGCGCCAGCGCCGCCCCGATCGTGGTCGCCAGCCCCAGGCCGATCGACTGGAACGCCTGGGTGAAGCAGAAGCCCCTCTCGTCCGGCACCGACAGATACGCGCTCGGGTAACCCATGAAGTTGCCGGAGTCCACGCCGACCACCCGCTCCGCGGGCAGGATGTCGTCGAGCGCGGCACTCAACGTCCGCGGATCGATCCGCTCACGTGTGCTCGTGTCCTCGTACGGCACGTCACGCCGGCGCAGGCGTGCGGTGAGGGCCGCACCGACCTCGGCGGTCCGGTAGCCCTCCCGCTGTCCGCCGACGTCTGCCTCGACCACCTCGCGTGCGGTGAGCCGGACGTCGCCGGTGACACCGAGGTGCACCGGCCGGTGCACGCCGAGTGCGGACGAGTCGTCGTCGACCTGTACGACGGTCGCGTCGGCGCCGATGAGACGGCCGTGCCGCATGGTCCACATGTTGAGGGCGCAGCCCCAGCCGACGATCAGGTCCGCGCCCTGGATCAGCTCGGCGGCCAAAGGCGAGGCGAAGCCGCCGGAGACGTCCAGGGACCAGGGGCTGCCGTGGAAGAGCCCGCGGGCGACGGCCGACGTCGCCAGCAGCGCGCCACAGCGCTCGGCGAGCGTCTCCAGGGCCTCCCGGCTGCCGGGTCCCCGCGCGCCCCGGCCCGCCACGAAGACCGGTCGCCGGGACTGGCCGAGGAGCTCCGCCAAGGCCGCCACATCAGCCGGGACCGGCTCCACCGCGGCCGGTTGCTGCGGTGGAGCTGCCTGCGCCAGGGCGCCGTCGGGAACATCCAGGGCCTGCACGGGAAGGGGGAGGTTGAGCAGGACCGTACGCCGCTCCCGCACGGCCAGCCGTACTGCCGCGCACGCCTGCCCGACCGCTTCCTCCGCCGACGTGACCCGAACCGCGACCGCGCCCACCGCGTGCGCCAACGCCTCCTGGTCGACATAGAAGTTGGACCTGGGCTCGGTCACCTCGGCCGCGAGCACGACGAGCGGTGTACGGCTCTTGGCCGCCTCCGCGATTCCGGTCACCGCGTTCGTCAGGCCGGGCCCCTGGTGCACGCTCACCACCGCGACGGTGCCGCTGGTCCGGGCGTAGGCGTCGGCCATCGTCGCAGCGCCGCCCTCGTGGCGTGCGGCGACGAACCGCGCCCCCGCGGCGACCATCGCGTTCGTCACGTGGAAGTTGCCCGATCCCACGACCCCGAAGACCTGGCCGACCCCGGCCTCGCACAGCGCCCGGCCGACCGCTTCCGCCACGTTCATCGGCGCTCCACCAGGGCGAGGACCCGTGCGGGGGCCCCGGAGCCCGTGACGATGGGCAGCGGCCCCGCGATGACGACGGCGCCGGTCGGCGGCAGCGCGGCGAGGTTCTGCAGCTGGGTCAGCCCGTACTTGTCACTGCCCATGAGGTAGGAGTGGCAGGGGAAGGCGGGGTCGAACGAGAACGCGCGCCCGGCATCCGTGCCCACCGTCTCGACGCCGAGACCGATCACCGGCGCCTCCTCGGCGACCCAGCGGGCGCACTCCGCCGACAGACCCGGGGTGTGCGGGCCGTTCTCGTCGGCGTTGAGGAACGCCTCCTGCGCATGCGAGCGGGCATCCCAGCCGGTGCGCAGCAACAGCCAACCTCCTTCGGGCAAGGGGCCGTTCTCGGCTTCCCATGCCTTCACGTGATCGACCTCGACCAGGAAGTCGGGGTTCTCGGCGACCTCGGCGGTGAAGTCCAGCACGGCCGCGGGTGCGACGAGCCGGCCGGCCGGCACCGAGGCCACGTCGGCGAGGTCCTTGCCGGTGACCCAGTGGTTCGGGGCGTCGAAGTGGGTGCCGGAGTGCTCGCCGCTGCGGAAGTTGTTCCAGTACCAGGCAGGGCCCCGGTCGTCGTACCTGCTGATCTCCTCCAGCTCGAACACGGCGGTCTGCCCGAACTCGGGAGGCAGCTGAATCACCGGTGTCGACGACGACAACGGCGAGGTGAGGTCTACGACTTCGATCGATCCACCTCGCAGAGCGGACACCAGCGCGGCGAGGACGGACGGCTCGGGCATGGGTGCCTCCTCGGTCGGGGCTCTGAACTGCCGGCATCGCAGCCGCACTTCCCACCCCTTGACGCGTCAATGACAACAATGGCTTCATGTCCAGTGGGAGCGCTCCCACCTCACTCAGGGAAGGGAACAGCATGCGCGACATCCGCCGATCACGCTTACCACTCCTCCCGCTTTTCGGCCTGTTGGCCGCCCTGCTCCTGCCCCTCGGAGTGACCCTCGCACCGCCGGCCGCGGCCGCTCAGGCGGTGGAGCCCGTGCGCATCATGCCGTTGGGCGACTCCATCACCGGCTCGCCGGGCTGCTGGCGGGCGGTGCTGTGGAACCGGCTGCAGAGCGCCGGATACACGGACATCGACTTCGTCGGCACCCTCGGCCCGCAGGGCTGCGGACAGCCGTACGACGGGGACAACGAAGGTCATGGCGGCGAGTTGGTCACCAACGTGGCCGACCAGAACCTGCTGCCGGCCCGGCTGGCGGCCACCCTTCCGGACATCGTTGTCATGCACTTCGGCACGAACGACGTGTGGAGCAGCATCGCCCCCGACCGCATCCTCGCCGCCTACACCAAGCTGGTGGAGCAGATGCGGGCGTCCAACCCGGACATGAGGATCCTGGTCGCGCAGATCATTCCGATGAACCCGAGCAGTTGCACCGGCTGCGCACAACGCGCCGTCGACTTCAACGCACGGATCCCCGAGTGGGCCCGGACGACGAGCACCAGCCGCTCCCCGGTCACCGTGGTCGACCAGTGGACGGGCTTCGACACGGCCACCGACACGTATGACGGGGTGCACCCCAGCGCCTTGGGCAACGAGAAGATCGCCGCCCGCTGGTATCCGGCCCTGGCGGCGCTCCTCGACCCGGGCCCCGGGGATCCCGGAGACCCGGGAGATCCCGGCGACCCCGGCGACCCCGGGGAGCCGCCCGCCTGCACCGCGTCGTTCCGTGCCGTCTCCGCCTGGCAGGGCGGCTACCAGGGCGAGGTGACGGTGACCAACGCGTCCGCCTCCTCCGTCTCCGGCTGGACCGCGACGGTCGTACCGGCGGACGGCGCCCGACTCACCCAGGTCTGGAACGGCACCCTCGGCACGACCGCCGACGGCACCGCGACCGTCGCCAACGCGTCGTGGAACGGCACCTTGGCGCCCGGCGCGAGCGCGAGCTTCGGATTCATCGCCGGCACCCCGGCAACGGCCGGCCCCCCGTCGGCGACTGTCACTTGCACGGCGCGCCCCGCGTCATCCTGACGCACCGTCACCCCACCCCACCCTACGGAGCCGCCATGAGATCCCCCACCCGCACCACCCCACGTGTGGCCGCCCTCGTGGCCGCCCTCCTGGGCCTGCTCGTCCCCTTGCTCTCCTTCGCCACGCCGGCCCAGGCAGCGGCCACCGGGCTGCACATCCAGAACGGCCGGCTGCTGGAGGCGTCCGGCAACGACTTCGTGATGCGTGGCGTCAACCACGCCCACACCTGGTACCCGGGCGAGACGCAGTCGCTGGCCGACGTCAAGGCGCTGGGCGCCAACACCGTCCGCGTCGTCCTCTCCGACGGCCACCGCTGGACCAAGAACAGCGCCGCGGACGTGGCGAGCATCATCGCCCAGTGCAAGGCCAACCGGCTCATCTGCGTGCTGGAGGTGCACGACACCACCGGCTACGGAGAGGAGGCCGCGGCAGGGACCCTCGACCACGCGGCCGACTACTGGATCGGCCTGAAGGACGTGCTCACCGGCCAGGAGAGCTACGTCATCATCAACATCGGCAACGAGCCCTGGGGCAACACCAATCCGGCGGGCTGGACCGATCCCACGATCGCGGCCGTCAAGAAGCTGCGCAACGCAGGCTTCGCCCACACGATCATGGTGGACGCGCCCAACTGGGGTCAGGACTGGCAAGGCGTCATGCGCGCCAACGCCCAGTCCGTCTACGACGCCGACCCCACCGGCAACCTGATCTTCTCGATCCACATGTACAGCGTCTACGACACCGCGCAGGAGATCACGGACTACCTGAACGCCTTCGTCAACGCCAAACTGCCCCTCCTCATCGGCGAGTTCGGAGGCCCGGCCGACCAGTACGGCGACCCGGACGAGGACACCATGATGGCCGCCGCGCAACAGCTCCGGCTCGGATACCTGGCGTGGTCCTGGAGCGGCAACACCGACCCGATCCTCGACCTGGCGATCGACTTCGACCCCACGCGGCTCAGCTCCTGGGGCCAGCGGATCTTCAACGGCGCGAACGGCATCGCCGCCACGTCCGAAGAGGCCGCGATCTACTCCTCCGGCGGCGGTGACGCCACTCCCCCGACCACCCCCCGCACGCCTACCGCCTCCGCCGTGACGTCCTCGTCCGTCACCCTGAACTGGACCTCCGCCACCGACGCGAACGGCGTCACGGGCTATGACGTGGTCCGCGTCAACGGCACCACCGAGGCCGCGGCCATCACCACGACCGGCACCTCCGCCACCGTCACCGGCCTGGCCCCGGCGACCTCCCACACCTTCGCCGTCTACGCCCGCGACGCAGCCGGCAACCGCTCGCAGCGCTCCGGCACGGTGACGGTCACGACGTCCTCCGGCGGCTCGTCCGCGACGTGCGGTGTCGCCTACCGGGTGACGAACGAGTGGCCCGGCGGCTTCCAGGGAGAGATCGTCATCCGCAACACCGGCAGCTCGGCGATCAACGGCTGGACCCTGCGCTGGACCTTCCCGGACAGCCAGCGCATCAGCAACCTGTGGGGCGGCACCGCGACGCAGAGCGGCGCCGAGGTGAGCGTCGCCTCCGCGTCGTACACGGCGACGATCGCCCCGACGGGCTCGGTCACCCTCGGCTTCACGGCCACGAAGGGGAGCACGAACCCCAAGCCCACGGCCTACACGCTCAACAACTCCGCCTGCCCGCTCAGCTGACCCACCCCGGCACCGCACCTCCTTGGCGTCCTGTGTCGGCGCAGGGCGCCAAGGCGGTCGGGTGATCAGGCGACCATGCCGCCGTTGACGTAGATGGTCTGGCCGTTGACCCACCGGCCGCGTCCGGCGAGGAGGGAGATGACCTCGACTATGTCGTCAGGCGTGCCGAGCCGCTCGAGCGGGTTCATCCTGGCCATGGTGTCGATCGTTTCCTCGTCCTTGCCGTCGAGGAACAGTGCAGTGGCGGTGGGGCCGGGGGCCACCGCGTTGACGGTGATGTCCCGGCCCCGCAGTTCCTTCGCCAGGACGAGGCTGATGGCATCGACGGCGCCCTTACTGGCCGCGTAGGCGGCGTAGGTCGGCAGGCCGAGCTTGGTGACGGACGTGGACAGGTTGATGACGGCGCCGCCGGAGCGGCCATGGCGGGCTGCCTGCTGGTTGACGACGAAGGTGCCGCGGATGTTGGTGCGGTGCATGCGGTCCAGGACGTCGAGGTCGAGGGAGGCCAGCGGAGCCAGCGCCATCATGCCCGCGGAGTTGACGACGACGTCCACGCCGCCGAACTCGGCGATCACGCTGTCGAACACCGCCGCCACCGCCTGTTCGTCGGCGACGTCGGCCTGGTAGGCCGCGGCAACGCCACCGGCCTCGCGGATCGCGGCGACCGCGTTGTCGGCCTCCGTCTTGTTGCCCGCATAGACGACCGCCACGCTCTGGCCGTCCGCCGCCAGTCGCTCGGCGACCGCACGGCCGATCCCGCGCGAGCCTCCGGTGACGATCGCGACGCGCTGCTCCGGTGTGGTGCTCATGCTGTGCTCCCTCATGTCCGCGGCCTCGCCACCCGCCGCCTCCGCCACTGTTTCCATTGATAACGATACACCGATTCCATCGATACGCAACCGCTGATATCAAGAGTTCGTTATCATCGATTCGTGGCAGATCGAGCAGAGTCCCGAGCGGACCTCAAGAAGAGACTCGTCGCGGCCGCCGCGGACCTGTTGGTCGCGGAAGGCAGGGACGCCGTGACCACGCGCGCGGTCAGCACCGCGGCAGGCGTCCACCCGCCGACCATCTACCGCCTCTTCGGTGACATGGACGGCCTGTTGGCGGCGACCGCCGCCGACGGCTTCACCCGGTACCTGAAGCAGAAGAGCTCCCGGGCACCGTCCGCGGATCCCGTCGACGACCTGCGGGCCGGCTGGGACATGCACATCGAGTTCGGCCTCGGCAACCCGGCGCACTACCTGCTCATGTACGGCCGACCGCAGCCGGGCGGTGAGTCCGACGCCGCCAAGGAAGCACAGCACCTGCTGCGCGAGATCCTGGAGCGCGTCGCCAGAGCGGGGCGCCTGACGATCCCCGTCGAGCGGGCGGCCCAGATGGTCCACGGGGCCGGCATGGGGGTCACCTTCGCCCTCCTGGCACTCGAGCCCGAAGAGCGTGACCTCGGCGTGTCGACCCAGACGCGCGAGGCCGTCATCGCGGCCGTCACGACGACGGCGGCCGACACGGACGACAACGACCTGCCCCCCGCCCCGGACAGCGCGCGTGAGGCGCGCCGCCGGGTACTGGCTCTCCGTTCGATTCTGGACGACATACCGGCCACGTACACCCGCGGAGAGCGCATGCTCCTCGAGGAACTGCTCGACCGGGCGGGTCTCGATCCGGCGGAGGGGTGAGCGGGCCGCGTCGCGGCGCCGGCGGTCCCGACACCTACCGGGAAACGGCTGGCCATGGGTCTGCCGCAGGAGGCAACCTGGACGAGAGCGGAAGCGTCTTTCGTGTGAGAACACGAAGGGCCGGCCCGCGTGCCGACGACAGGAACGAGGGTGACGCGATGAGCGACAAGGCCCGCAAGCTGTTCGAGGCACTCGACCTCGACGAGAACGGAACCCTGACCCGCGAAGAGGTGATCATCGCCCTGCGGACGAAGGGCCCGTCTCTGGCCGCGTCGGGAGATCTGCCCGTCTGGGCGGTGGGGGACGAGAACGCCTCCTCCGCCCTGTTCGACGCCGCCGACCAGAACGGCGACGAGGTACTCACCCTGGAGGAGTTCGCGGCAGTGGTGGACCGCCGTTTCGGCTGGGCCTGAGACCGTTTCAGAACGGTTCCCGGTGTACGTGAGTCACGCGCAGCAGCGGATGGACGACGTACGCCCAAGTGGTCGCGCACGGCGACTTCCCCGGTGCGGGCGTGCGGACCTGGTGGGCCGTACGTCGTCGCTGAAGACGTCGCCACCGTCGAGAAAACGCGTCCGCGTAAGGTGATTGACCGGTGCCGACATGAGTGACGATCCCGTTCTCCGCCCTGCGGCATCCGGCACTCGCCGACGCTCGCGTGCTGCCGTAGCAGGTGGCCTGCGGGGCTTCAAGAGCGCCCTGGCGAGGCCGCGATCACAGACGCGGGGAGGGAAAGGTCACAGCCGTGCCCTCTGCTGCTCCTTTGTTGATCTGCCCTAGCATCCGAGCATGACGGTCCTGCCTGACGACGGGCTCTCCCTGGCCGCCGAGTTCCCGGAAGCGACACATGAGCAGTGGCAGCACCTCGTAGAGGGCGTCCTGCGCAAGTCGGGCAAGGAAGTCTCGGGAGACGCCGCGGAGAACGCCCTGTCCACGCTGTTGGAGGACGGGCTCCCCACCCGCCCCCTGTACACCGCGCGCGACGCCGCGCCCGACCCCGGCCTGCCCGGCTTCGCCCCGTTCGTACGCGGCGGCCGGCCCGAAGGCAACACCACGGGAGGCTGGGACGTACGCCAGCGGCACGCGGCGGCCGACGGCAGCGCCGTCCTGACCGACCTGGAGAACGGCGTCACCTCGCTGTGGCTGGCCGTCGGCGACTTCGGCATCCCGGTCTCCTCGCTCACCTCGGTGCTCGACGGCGTGTACCTCGACCTGGCGCCGGTGGTTCTCGAAGCGGGCACCGAAGTGGAGCCCGCCGCACGGGAGTTGCTGCGCGTCGTCGAGGAACGGGGCGTGGCGCCGGAGGCGGTGCGCGGCAACCTGGGCGCCGATCCGCTGGGGCACGAGGCCCGCACCGGGCAGTCGTACGACATGGCGCAGGTGGCCGGGCTCGCCCGGCAGTGCACGGACGCCTACCCGGGCCTGCGCGCGCTGACCGTGGACGCGCTGCCGTACCACGAGGCGGGCGGTTCGGCGGCTCAGGAGCTGGGCTGCTCGCTGGCGACCGGCGTGGCGTACCTGCGGGATCTGACCGAGGCCGGGCTGAGCGTCGCTGAGGCGTGCGCCCAGCTGGAGTTCCGGTACTCGGCGACCGCCGACCAGTTCCTGACCGTGGCCAAACTGCGCGCGGCCCGCCGGCTGTGGTCGCGGGTCGCCGAGGTGTGCGGGGCTCCGGGGCAGCAGGTGCAGCACGCCGTCACCTCCACGGTGATGATGACGCCGCGCGACCCGTGGGTGAACATGCTGCGCGCGACGGTGGCCACGCTGGCCGCCGGGGTGGGCGGCGCCGACGCGGTGACCGTGCTGCCGTTCGATCACGTGCTGGGCCTGCCGGACGCGTTCGCGCGCCGGATCGCCCGCAACACCTCCACGATCCTCATCGAGGAGTCGCACCTGTCCCGGGTGATCGACCCGGCTGGCGGCTCCTGGTACGTGGAGCGGCTCACCGACGAACTCGCCCACGCGGGCTGGGAGTTCTTCCAGGGCATCGAGAAGGCCGGCGGTCAGGCCGCCGCGCTGCGTTCGGGAATGGTCGGCGAGCGGCTGGCCGAGACCTGGTCCGTGCGCAGCGCGAAGCTCGCGGGGCGCCGCGAACCGGTCACCGGGGTCAGCGAGTTCCCGCATCTGGCCGAGAAGCCGGTGGTGCGCGAGCCCGCGCCCGAGCCGCCGTCCGGCGGGCTGCCGCGGGTGCGGCGCGACGAGGCGTTCGAGGCGCTGCGCGCCCGATCCGACGCCCACCTCGCGGCGACCGGCTCCCGGCCGCGGGTGTATCTGGCCGCGCTCGGCCCGGCCGCCGCGCACACCGCCCGGCTCACCTTCGCCTCCAACCTCTTCCAGGCGGGCGGCATCGAGCCCGTCACCGAGGGTTCCTTCGCGGACAGCGGGGCGCGTGAGGTCTGCCTGTGCTCCAGCGACGCGCTGTACGAGGAGCAGGCGGACTCCGTCGCCGCCGAACTGCGGGCGGCGGGCGCCGAGCACGTGTTCCTCGCCGGCCGCCCCGGGCAGTACTCCGGAGTCGACAGCTACGTCTTCGCGGGCTGCGACGCCGTCGCCGTGCTCGCCGCCACCCTCGACCGCATGGGAGCGTCGTGATGTCCGTCCCCGACTTCTCCGGGATCGAACTCGGGGTGCCGGCCGCCGACGGCGGCCCCGACGAGTGGCGTACCGCCGTGAAGAAGGCCGCCGACGGCGACGACCTGCTCTGGGAGACCCCGGAGGGCATCACGGTCAAGCCGCTCTACACCGGGCAGGACCTGGAGGGCCTGGACTTCCTGGGCACGTACCCGGGCATGGCCCCGTATCTGCGCGGCCCGTACCCGACGATGTACGTCAACCAGCCCTGGACGATCCGCCAGTACGCGGGCTTCTCCACCGCCGAGGAGTCCAACGCCTTCTACCGGCGCAACCTGGCGGCCGGTCAGAAGGGCCTGTCGGTCGCCTTCGACCTGCCCACGCACCGCGGCTACGACAGCGACCACCCTCGGGTGACCGGTGACGTCGGCATGGCGGGCGTGGCGATCGACTCGATCTACGACATGCGTCAGCTCTTCGACGGCATCCCGCTGGACAAGATGACCGTGTCGATGACGATGAACGGCGCCGTGCTGCCGGTGCTGGCGCTCTACATCGTCCCCGCCGAGGAACAGGGCGTGCCGCCCGAGAAGTTGGCCGGGACCATCCAGAACGACATCCTCAAGGAGTTCATGGTCCGCAACACCTACATCTATCCGCCGAAGCCGTCGATGCGGATCATCTCCGACATCTTCGCCTTCACCTCGCAGCGGATGCCCCGCTACAACTCCATCTCCATCTCCGGGTACCACATCCAGGAGGCGGGGGCGACGGCCGACCTGGAGCTGGCGTACACGCTCGCGGACGGCGTGGAGTACATCCGCGCGGGCCGTGAAGCGGGCCTGGACGTGGACGCGTTCGCGCCTCGCCTGTCCTTCTTCTGGGCGATCGGCATGAACTTCTTCATGGAGATCGCCAAGCTGCGCGCGGCCCGCCTGCTGTGGGCGAAGCTGGTGAAGCAGTTCGACCCGCAGAACTCCAAGTCGCTGTCCCTGCGCACCCATTCGCAGACCTCGGGCTGGTCGCTGACCGCGCAGGACGTGTTCAACAACGTCACGCGCACCTGCGTCGAGGCGATGGCGGCCACCCAGGGCCACACCCAGTCACTGCACACCAACGCCCTCGACGAGGCGCTCGCGCTGCCCACCGACTTCTCCGCGCGGATCGCCCGCAACACGCAGCTGCTGATGCAGCAGGAGTCCGGCACGACCCGGGTCATCGACCCGTGGGGCGGCAGCGCGTACGTGGAGAAGCTGACGTACGACCTCGCGCGCCGCGCCTGGCAGCACATCCAGGAGGTCGAGGCGGCGGGCGGCATGGCCAAGGCGATCGACGCGGGCATCCCCAAGCTGCGCATCGAAGAGGCCGCGGCCCGCACCCAGGCCCGCATCGACTCCGGGCGCCAGCCGGTGATCGGCGTCAACAAGTACCGGGTGGAGAACGACGAGGCGATCGACGTCCTCAAGGTCGACAACTCCTCCGTGCGCGCCCAGCAGATCGAGAAGCTGCGCCGACTGCGCGAGGAGCGGGACGAGCGGGCGTGCCAGGACTCGCTGGACGCGCTCACCCGGGCCGCCGGGGGCGAGGGCAACCTGCTGGAACTGGCGGTGAACGCGGCCCGCGCGAAGGCCACGGTCGGGGAGATCTCCGACGCTCTGGAGAAGGTGTACGGCCGGCACGCGAGCCAGATCCGTACGATCTCCGGTGTGTACCGCAACGAAGCAGGCGAGTCCCCGAACGTGGACCGCACCCGCACCCTGGTGGACGCCTTCGCGGACGCCGAGGGCCGGCGCCCGCGCATCCTGGTCGCCAAGATGGGCCAGGACGGCCACGACCGCGGCCAGAAGGTGATCGCCACCGCCTTCGCCGACCTCGGCTTCGACGTGGACGTCGGCCCGCTGTTCCAGACGCCCGCGGAGGTGGCCCGTCAGGCGGTCGAGGCGGACGTGCACATCGTGGGCGTGTCCTCGCTCGCCGCCGGTCACCTCACGCTCGTACCGGCGCTGCGGGAGGAACTGGCGGCGGAGGGCCGCGAGGACATCATGATCGTGGTCGGCGGGGTGATCCCGCCCCAGGACGTGCCCACGCTCCTGGAGATGGGCGCGGCCGCGGTGTTCCCGCCGGGGACGGTGATCCCGGATGCGGCGTACGACCTGGTCAAGCGGCTTTCGGCCGACCTCGGGCATGAGCTGTGATCGATCTTGACACCTATGTGAAGGGCGTACTGGACGGCAAGCGGGCGCTCGTCGCCCGCGCGATCACCCTCGTGGAGTCGACCCGTCCGCAACACCGCGCCCTGGCGCAGAAGTTGCTGACCGAGCTGCTGCCGCACAGCGGCAGGGCTCGGCGGATCGGCGTCAGTGGGGTGCCGGGCGTGGGCAAGTCGACGTTCATCGACGCGTTCGGCACGATGCTGACCGGGCTCGGGCATCGGGTGGCCGTGCTGGCCGTCGATCCGTCGTCGAGCCGTACGGGCGGTTCGATCCTCGGCGACAAGACGCGGATGGAACGGCTGGCCGTCGACCCGGCGGCCTTCGTGCGGCCCTCCCCCACCGCGGGGACACTCGGCGGGGTCGCGAAGGCCACGCGTGAGTCCATCGTCGTGATGGAGGCCGCCGGTTACGACGTGGTGCTGGTCGAGACGGTCGGCGTGGGACAGTCGGAGACGGCCGTGGCGAACATGGTCGACACGTTTTTGCTGCTCACGCTTGCCCGCACCGGCGACCAGCTGCAGGGCATCAAGAAGGGTGTCCTGGAGCTGGCCGACGTGATCGCCGTGAACAAGGCGGACGGCCCGCACGAGCGTGACGCCCGCGCCGCCGCGCGCGAACTGGCGGGCGCGCTGCGGCTGATGCACGGCAGGGACGCGTTCTGGACGCCGCCGGTGCTCAGTTGCAGCGCGCGCGAGTCGGCCGGCCTCGACGTGCTCTGGGAGCGGGTGGAGCAGCACCGCACCCTGCTGGACTCCGCCGGGCGGCTCGCAGCCAGACGGCGGGACCAACAGGTCGACTGGACCTGGACCATGGTCCGCGACGAACTCCTGGACCGCCTGCACGCCGACCCCACGGTACGGGCGCTGGCCCCCGACCTGGAACGGCGGGTCAGAGAGGGCGAGTTGACGGCGACGCTGGCGGCGGAACGGATTCTGGGGGCGTTCGGCGGGGAGAGCGACACGAGCCCGTCCTGACCGACCGATGCCCTCCAGAGCCACCTCGTGGTAGTCCCACACCGGAACGTGGTCCGTGAACCCGTACAGCGCCCACGCCTGCCCGCGTGACCAGCACGACGTGGCGCTGTCCTCCTGACCGCCGGTGCCGCGCAGGCAGCCCTCGACTTCACTGCTTGGCGCCGAAGTCCTGGGTCCACCATGGGCCGCCCGCACCGTCATGGATGCCGACGCCGATGTCCTTGAACGAGCAGTTGAGGATGTTGGCGCGGTGGCCTGGGCTGTTCATCCAGGCGTCCATCACCGCCTCCGGGGTCTGCTGGCCCTGGGCGATGTTCTCGCCGTACGTGGACCAGGTGTAGCCCGCGGCGGTGATGCGCTGCCCGGGGTCGGCGCCATCCGGGTTGGTGTGGTCGAAGAAGTCGCGGGCGTCCATGTCCTCGGAGTGGCCCAGTGCGGCCTGGTTCAGCTGCGGGTCCTCGTCGAGGGGACCGCAGCCGGCGTTTGCCCGTTCCTTGTTCACCAGGGCGACCACCTGCGCGACGGCGCCCGTCGGGGACGGCTGTGCCAGTGGGGTGCTGGACGCGCTCCGAGTCGGCCGAGTGGATGGTGAGGGAGTCGGCACGCTCTTCCTGGTCGGGCGTGGGGTCTTGGAGGGGCTCGGCTTCTTCGATGGTGATGCGGACGGGGACGGGGACTTCGAGACGGGCGGGGAGGTCTCGACGAGGCTGGGTTCCGCGAGGTCCACCGAGGGAGCGCCGGCGGTCCGTACGGCGGTCGCCTCCTCCTTCCCCGTCCCGGGATCCGTGTCGAAGTACCACAGCCCGCCCCCTGCCACGCAGGCCGCCACGACGGCACCTCCGACTGCTCGGCGGCGGATGCGCCGGCGTCGACGGGCCTCACTGCGGGAGGTGGCCCGGCCGCGCCCGCCGCCCTGTCCGGATCCCCGGCCCGATCTGCCCCGGCCGCCCGACGCGGGCAGCCGGGACGCCGAGCCGGCCATGGCCATCCCGCCGGAGGCCGAGAGCACCCTCTCCACCAGGGCGGGCGCCGCGGCGACCAGCGCCAGACCGGCCAGCAGCCCCTCCGCGGGCATCAACCCGCTCCACAATCCTGAGCAATGCGCGCAACCACGGGCATGCCGGGCTATTCGCTTGCGCCACAGCGCCGAGGGTCGACCGTCCCAGGGCACCAGCACACCCCGCAGTTCCTCGCAGCGTGGCCGGGCGTCGAGCGCCCGCACCACCACGCGGGCCGCCTCCAGTTGCGCCTTCATCCGCTGCA
Organism: Streptomyces sp. R28; assembly: GCF_041052385.1. GTDB lineage: Bacteria > Actinomycetota > Actinomycetes > Streptomycetales > Streptomycetaceae > Streptomyces. Next base: position 629,659 of record NZ_CP163439.1, read on the forward strand.
CCCGGACCGCCGTGTGCTGCGGCGACAGCTCCAGGGCCTCGGCCACCTCGGACCGGGTCAGCTCACCGGCGCACTCCAGCCACCAGAGCGACAACAGGCCCCGGTCGTCGGGCTCCAGCCAGCGGGTCGCCCGTGCGGTCTCCTGTCTCTGCCCGGACAACTGGAGCTGGACCATCGTCAGGTCCACGAAGTCGGCACCCGGATCCGCGAGGTCCTGGGCCTCCTCGACGGCGCCCGGGGCCGACTGCCGAGCGTGCCAGTGCGCCCGTACCTGGTTCATCGCGATGGCCACGAGCCAGGAGCGGAAGCTCTCGGGGTCACGCAGTCCGCCCAGCGCGTCGAGGGCACGGAGCATGGTGTCCTGCACCACGTCGTCGACGTCGACCGAGCCGTTCAGAGCCCGGCCCACGACGTTGTAGACCAGCGGAAGGTAGGAGCTGACCAGGGCGTCCTGAGCCTTCGGATCGCCGTTCCGGGCAGCGACCACCAGCCCCGCCGACTCCCTCGTGCGCTCTGTACTCATCAAAAACTTCCCTGTCCTCGACGCCGAACGATGCTGTCCGATACATGGGGGATCGATCGGTGGGCCCGGGATAACAGTTCTTCGGACGCATGTTCCACGAGAGACTCACGGGCCCGGTCGGGCGGCGCAATGGGGAAAGTCACATCGAGGGGGCTGAGCGTTTCGACGCGTCGACATCGGACTTCCGGCCTGTCCGCGTACGCCCCTCCTCGTCACACTTCGCGTCCTATGTCGGTGACGCCACGTCTCGTGGGTCACGGCCCGCTTCTCGCTCATCGGCGGGCGGCTCACGTCGCCACACCGCGAGCCAGGTGGCGTCACGGCCGCGCCAGTCGTGAGCGATCCGCGTGCCTCCCATGAGGGAACCCGAGCGGCCAAAAGGGGCGGCTGTCGGGATCTCCGGCGCCGCCTCCGGCACCAACACCTTCGCCACCCTGACCGGCATGGCCCGCGGGAACGACACCAGTCACGCCGACATCGTCGTGTTCACCCTCGCCGAGGGCGACGAGCAACAGACCGTCAAGCAGCTGGAGAAGCTGCGTCGACAGGGGGCTGGCCGCGGCAGGAGATCCTGGACAAGATCCGGGCCCCGCTCACCTCATGACCGACACCGTCACGCCCCGCCGACCTCGCGGAGCCCGCGCGCCCCGGTTGCGTCGCGTGCTCGGGCTTCCGGATACTCGCGGCCACGACCCGTTCCTCACCGGCAACCCTCATCGACTCCCTCGGCAACGGCATGGTCCTGCCGCTCGGCCTGCTCTGCTTCACGACCCCGCGCGATCTGCCCCTCGCCGCCGTAGGAGCTGCCGTGACCGTGGGCCAGTTGACCGCCCTGCCCGTCGCCTTCGCCGCCGGCCGGTTCATGGACCGGCACGGCCCGAAGCACCTCAGCGTCGCCGCCGGCGTCGTCAGCGCCGCCGGATTTCTCTCCTTCCTCCTCGCCGAGCGCCCTTGGCAGATCGCCGACGCCTCCTTCTGGTGCAGTCCGGCATCAACGCCTACTACACGGCCCAGCGCACGCTGATCCTGCATGCCGCACCGGCCGCGGAGACGCGCGGTCCGCATCGGCGTCGGCGTCGGGGCGCTGCCGGCGGCCGGCGCGCTCGCCTGTTCGGCACGAACGTCCTGACGTGGCTCGTCGCTGCACGCCGGGATGAAGGCCATCGAGGCCAAGCGCCTGCGCGGTGCGCGTGTCAGCGGGCTGTACGCCCTGTATGACACGCGCACGGGCGCCTCACCCGCGACGACGCTCTCAGCCTCGTACGAGATGGATCCGGTACGTCCGCGTCCGTGCCCCGTCCTCACTGGTCACGGAGACGACCGCCGCCGCCCCGCCGGGCTCATCGAGACGGTCGACGGCGACAGTGGCGTAGGGATCGCGTGCCGTCGCCGTGACGCGGCTGCGGCTCGGGGCGTCGGTGACGACCCGGTAGCCGGTCGTGTCCGGGTCGAAGGAGGGGATCGCCTTTCCGGACACCTCGACGGACGCGGCGGCGGCATCCGAGGAGACCCCGGGGCTCTTGGCGTACACCTCGATCTCGCTCATGGTGAGGTAGCCGCCCTGACGCGCGGTCATGACGACGCGTACCTCCGACGCCGGTCCCGTCTCCAACGGGACGTCGACCACCGGCGTGCCCTCGGCGCCGACCGCCACGGGGTCGCTCGCGTCGACCCACGTACCGGTACCGGACGCCCGTATCTGCACCTTCAGGCTCTCGGGGAGGGAGGCGCTGCTCCCGTCCCGGTAGAAGTGCGCGACGACCCGGTTCAGGTCACGTGGCTTCGGCAGCGTGAAGGTGACGGAGTCGGAGGGGTTCTTGGTGTTCCCCGGTTTCCAGTTGGACCATGCCTTCTCGGACAGGTCGCCGTTGCGCAGGCGCTCCGCGGAGTACCCGCTCTCGGTGAAGGTGGCGTCGACCGAGACGCCGTCGTCCGCGGCGATGTTGGTCTCCACCGGTTCCGTGACCTGCACGCGCACGGCCGCGTCGACCGTGTCGCCGCCCACGACCTGGGCGACGCCGCGCAGTGTCACTACGCCGGTCGCGTCGAACGCCCCGTCGGATGCCGGGGCCCAGGTCACCGGAAGGTCGGCCCGGCCGCCGTTCCGGCCGATCCCCACGACCGTGGCCGGAAGGTCCGGTAGGCCGCCCACGTAGGTCTTGGCGCGTCCCGGAAGGGTCGAGGCGATCGTGTCGACGGTGACGACCGCGAGCGCGGGGATCCTCCGTCCGAGGGGGTCGGTCGCCTCGCCCCTGACCCGCACCGTCCCGGGGTCACGCCACTTCCGGTCCGGCGGAAGGTTCCACACGACGGGCAGCGCGCCCCGGGCGCCGTCCCTGAATACCGGCGTCACCGTCGTCGGCAGCTCGGGCCGCAGGCCGGGGACGGTGAACGTCTCGGCCGGTTTGGTGCGCAGAACGGTCTCGTCGGTCACCTCCCAGCGCTGGTTCGCCGCCGACGTCGGGGTGTACGTGGACACCTTGGCGCCGTCCGTGGTCGACTGCCCGGCGACGTCGGCCAGGCGGCCGGTGGCGGCGTTGACGAACGTCCATGTGCCGTCGCCGGTCGTCGACATGATCCACTGCGCGGCTTCGGGTACCCGGCCGCCTTCCGGCTCCTCCAGGACGGCTTGATTGTCGCGTACGGCGAGCCGCTTGCCGGTCTTGGCGCTGGTGAGGGCGTAGCGCTCGCGGTTGTCGGTGCCGCGCGTCAACTGCCGGACGGACCAGAGCTGTTCCGCGCTGTCGGCGTCGGTCGTACGGATGACGACGCCGTTGCCGTCGTCCGACGGCGCCAGCGACTTGCCGCTCTGGGCCCCCTGGAGCCGGTAGACATGCCCGGGCTGCACGAGGGCGGCATCGCGCGCCACGCCGCCGACGCCCTCGACCAGGAAGGTCGTGACCGACTTCGCGGGGACGGTGAGCGTGGCGGACCGGCCGGTCACCCGGACCGTTGTGCCGCGCACCAGGGCGCCGTCGCTGCTCGTGACCACGGGAGTGACGGTGGCCCGCGGTGAGACCTTGCCGAAGCGCGAGAGATCGAGGGTCACCGGTCGCGCGGAGGCGCCGCCGTTCACATGCACCACGGTCGCCGTACGGCCGTTCCGCTGCACCGCGGCGACGCTCGACGGGTCGTCGACCTTCACGAAGTGATCGCCGGGACGGATGTAGTGGGTGAAGTTCCGGATGGTGTGGAACTTGGAGTTGGCCCGGACCGGACACGTCTCCAGGGTGTCCTCGGCCGTGCAGTTGAACGGCACGTGGATGCTGCCCCAGTTCTTGCCCGCCGCGGCCTGCGGTATCGCGTCCTCGACCGGCTGCCAGAACACCCAGGCCGCGGGCTCCAGTTCACGCATGTCGTCGACCATCCGGGTGGCGATGCCGAGCCCCGGCTCCATGCTGGTGAAGTCGGTGCCGGTGCCCCAGGTGCCCTCGACCTCGCTCATCCACAGCTTCTTGTCCGCGCCCTTGGCGATGTCGCGTGCGCTGGTACGCCGGCCCGTGCCGTAGGTGTGCACGTTGAGCTGGTCGACGGCGGCGCGGGCGGGGGTGTCGTAGGCGTTCCAGTTCTCGGTGAAGATGCCGGGGTTGGTCTCGTCCATCGCGGAGATCTCGGCGCCGGTCCGGGCGCCTTCGAGCGCCTTGTCCAGGGCGAGGACGACCTTCTGCTGGAGTTCGGGGCCCGCGTGCGCGCCCTCCTGACGCCCGCCCGTGGGCCGGCCGTCCGCTCCGAGCTGGGTGCCCCAGTAGGGCGTGTTGGGTTCGTTGAGCGGGTCGATGGTGTCGAACTCGATGCCGTGCGCCTGCTCCAGACGCTCACTCACCCGCACCAGGTAGGTGGCGAAGTCGTCCACGCGGTCGGCGCGGATCTGGTCGGCGCTCGCGTCGAAGCCGCCGGAGACGTAACCGCTGACGGTCTGGAACCAGGGCGGTGAGTTGCTGAACGCCTCCCAGCGGGTGACCTTGTCCTTGACCTGGTCCACCCACCACCGCTGGCCGGCGTCGGCGTCCCAGTTCCAGTGGTCCGGGTTGTTCGGGTCCCACCAGTCCATGTCCTGCCGGGTGGTCCCCTCGGGGGCCTTCCAGAAGCCCTCCATGGTGGCGCCCGCCTTCATGTAGTCCTTGCGGACGTCGGGGGCGTTGCCGCCGCCGATGTTGTACCGGGCGATGTTGAGGCGGAGACCGTCCACACCGAACAGCATGTCCACGAGCCGTCTTCGAATGGGTTCCGGGTAGTTGCCCGTCGCGTTGGCGAACCAGACGAGGCTCGTGCCCCAGCCCTCGAACTCCTGCTGTCGGTAGGAGGGGTCGATCCGTACGGTGACCGCGCTCTGAGGTGCCGGGTCCGCCGCGCTCGCCACGGGCGCGGCGACGACGAGACTCGCGCCGAGCGTCAGAGGAACCGTCGACGCCAGGGCCCGGACGATGCGATGCCGTTGGGGCACGGCACTCCCTTCCACAACACAGAGCTGAACAGAACCGAACAGAAGGAATCGCGCTCAGGGCATGCTCGGTGACGGTAATGACCTCGTCAAGATGGCGGACGAGTTGGGGCTGCACGTGGGGGTTTGGCGATGTCGTTGACATGCTCAAGGCATCTCATTAATCTCCGGGAAACTCGGGAAAGCGCTTTCCGCCTACCGCCCGGCTGCCGTGCCCGTCCGTGTTTTCGCACGACCGAACAAGATCCGCCCCTCACCTCGGGAGGAACAGCATGAGGTCGTCGTCACGCGCCGCACGCGGCGTCACCGCTCTCACGCTCGCCCTGCTGCTCGGCGCGATGACGATGCCGTCCGGCACCGCCGCCGAGGAGCTGCCGGCACCTTCGGCGGAGACATCCCCCACCGGCTTCGCCGCCGTCGACGCGCTCGGCCGGAACGGCACCACCGGCGGAGCCGGCGGCCCGACGGTGATCGCCACCACCACCGAGCAGTTCCTGGAGTACATCGACACGACCGGCCCGCTGGTGATCCGCGTCCAGGGCACCATCGACATCACCAGCAAGCAGGGCGTTCGGCCCGACAAGACCATCGTCGGCGTCGGCTCCTCCGCCGTCGTCAACGGCGGTGGCCTGGACTTCTACCGCTCCCACAACGTCATCGTCCGCAACATCAGGTTCACGGGCGCCGAGGACGACGCCGTCAACGTGGGCCAGGAGTCGCACCACATCTGGATCGACCACAACGAGTTCGTCGCCCCGGTCGACGGGGCGGTCGACATCGTGCGTGGCTCCCAGTACGTCACCGTGTCCTGGAACTGGTTCAACAAGACCGACAAGAGCATGCTGCTCGGTCACTCCGACGCCAACAGCGGCCAGGACACCGGCAAGTTGAAGGTCTCCATCCACCACAACTTCTTCGACGGGTCGCGACAGCGGCATCCGCGGGTGCGGTTCGGTGAACCGGTGCACGTCTACAACAACTACTACAAGGGCAACGCCCTTTACGGCGTCGCGTCGACCATGAACGCGGGCGTGCTGGTCGAGGGCAACTACTTCGACGCCGTCCCCCATCCCTGCTACTCGGCCAGTGGCTACGACGGGTCGGGACCGGGCCGACTGGTCCAGCGCGACAACGTCTTCGCCGGCGCCGGGACCGGTGCCTGCGAGACCAACGGCACCGTGACCGAGCCGCGCACCTACTACGCCTACACGCTGGATCCCGCGACCGACGTGCCCTCCCTCGTACGAGCCGGAGCCGGAGTCGGGAAGATCGACACCTGAACTTCCGTCGCCCCCCAAAGAAAGCGCGACGGTTCTCTCCCCCCACACAGGAGGACCTCCCCATGAGTGCACGACGAGCCCCGATGCCGACTCCCCGCGCGCCCATACCCTGGCGCAGCAGGGCGGTCATGGCCGCGCTGGCAGCCGCCCTGCTGGCGGGCCCGGGCATCGCGCAGGCCACGCCGCAGACCGCCGCACCGGCAGCCCGGGCAGAGGTGTCTGCGGCGGCCACCATCACCTGGACCCTCGAACGGGCCGGCAACCCCACCGAGGACCAGCGCACGGCCTACGACCTCATCACCAAGGCCATGAACGCCGCGGTGGCCCGCTACAACAACCTCAGCGACCTCGGCAAGACCATCACCGTCCGCTACGACCCGGGCGTGCCCACCGCCGACGGCAACATCAACGGGACCATCCGCTTCGGCAACCGCAGCTACATGAACGAGCGGACCGCGCTGCACGAGATCGCCCACACCATCGGCGTGGGGACGAGCTCGGGCTGGTCCCGCCTGGGCGGCAGCGGCACCTGGACCGGTGCTCAGGCCACGGCGCTGGTCAGGCAGTTCGACGGCGGGAGCGCCAAAATCTCCACCGGCGGTGGCCACTTCTGGCCGTACGGCCTGAACTACGACAACGAGTTCTCGAACACGGCGGCCGACCGCCACGTCCAGATCGTCGCCGCGATGGTGCGCGACGGCCTGTGATCCGCGGTGTTGGTGCCCGGCAGTGCCCGGGCACCAACCCTCCCGGCAGATCCCTACGGCGTCGGAGAGCCCCGCCCTCCCGCGTTACCGGGGCATGCGCGTGCCCGCGCCACTGACCCGGACCTTCGGGTCTGCGGCGTGCAGGGTCACGGTCAGCACGCCCGGCCTGCCCATGTCCTCCCCCTGGTGCAGAGTGAGCACCGACTCCGCGGGCACCAGGGCGAGTTCCCGCGCGTACGCCCCGAAGGCGGCGGCTGCGGCGCCGGTGGCCGGGTCCTCCACGACGCCGCCGATCGGGAAGGGGTCGCGGACGTGGAAGACGGTGTCCGCGGCACGCCACACCAATTGCACGGTCGTCAGGTCCAGCTTCCGCATCAAGGCGGCGAGGCGCTCGAAGTCGTACGACAGGTCAGCGAGCCGTTCCCGGCTGCCGGCCCCCAGCACCAGATGCCGGGCGCCGGCGAAGGCGATGCGGGGCGGCAGCAGCGGGTCGAGGTCGGCCGACGGCCAGCCCAGCGCTGCCAGCGCCTCGGCCAGTTCCTCCGCGGCGATCTCTTCGACACGGGGCTCCACGCTCGTCAATGTCGCCCGGAGCGTGCCGTCGGCCTCAGCGGCGACGGTCACCGGCACCGTACCCACACGGGTGGCGAAGACCAGGTCGCCCGGACCGATCCGCTCGGCCAAGGCAACGGAGGCGGCGACGGTGGCATGGCCGCAGAAGGGCACCTCCGCCTGAGGACTGAAGTATCGAATGGTGAAGGCCCGCCCGGGCTCCCCGCCCGGTTCCTCCAGTTCCTCGGGCGGACCGGTCAGGAACGCGGACTCGCTGTATCCCAACTTGGCGGCGATCGCCAGCATCTCGGCGTCGTCGAGGCCCGAGGCGTCCAGGACGACGCCCGCCGGGTTGCCGCCGTCGGGGTGGGACGAGAACGCGGTGTAGTGCAGCACATCGGGGACGCCGTCGGCACGCTCGTTGATCTCCATGCCGTACGACAACCAACGCGCCGGCACACCGATTCCCGGTCTCGGAACACGGTAGCGACACCGGTTCCGGCCGCGAGGCCACAGCATGGGCACCGCTTCCCGCAGCGCCGGCAACCGTTTCGAGGCATCCCCACTCCGGCGCGGTCGAGCGTCCGGAGCCGAGAATCCGGAGTTCTTCATGCGCCTTCGTCCCGCTCTCCGCCGTACCCGCGTCTGCGCCCTGGCCGCAGGGCTCGCAGCGGCAGGCGCGCTGGCTCTCACGACACCCGCTTCGGCCGCGGCCCAGGCCGACGTCACCGCCACACTCCCCGTCACGATCACCGACGGGGACTCGGTCATGACCCAGACCGCAGGCGTCTACACCTGCCACAGCGACTTCACCGTCGGCCGGGCGAAGGACATCTCCGTCACCGTGCCCGCCGGCCAGTGGGTCCAGGTCTTCAGCAGTCACGGCTGCTACGACGCCCTCAACATCAGCGGCGCCACCATCGAGACCGACGGACAGGTCATCGACTTCACGTTGTGACCGCCGCCGCCCCTGGGCATGCCGGGAGCCGGCGCGGCACCGTACGGTCGGTCAGTTCTCCTGGAGCACGGAGAGAACGTTCCCCGCGGGGTCGGTGAACCACGCGATCGCCGCGGGGCCGCCGTTGCCGACCCGGACGATGCCCTTCTCGTCATGGTCGAATCCGGCGTAGCGCTCAAGGGTCACGCCACGTCGCTCCAGTTCGCCGACCGCCGCCTCGATGTCGTCCACGGGGAAGTTGAGAATCGTGAACGTCGCGGGGGTGTGCTGCTCCTTGGGGTAGACGAAGACCCGCGCGCCGCTGCCGAGCTTGACGAGCAGCATCCGCATCTCCCCCTCGCCGGTCTCCTCCACCTCAAGGCCGAGAACCTCACCGTAGAACCGGCGGGCCTCGCCGAGGTCATCGACCGAGAAGCCGCTGAACGCCTGCGATTGTCCGAGCATGCCGTGTGTCTCCTTCACGCGTGAGCCGTCCTGACCTCTCAGGGCACACCACGCGCACCGAAGCCGGACGCACGCCGCGCGGGCGGCGTCCGGTTGGTCGTGCGTCCTTCACCCGCACGAAGCCATGCCGCATCTCAAGCAGTTCGCCCGTCTTGGCGTTGCGGATGACGACGCATCAGGTGCAGGTCCTCGCCCCAGGCATCCAGCACCGCGCCGTGTCCGGCCCGCCGTGCCGTTGCCTCGACGTGGGCGAAGAGGCGGCGCTGGGTGGATACGTCGCCTGTTCCTGAGATGCGGTCCACAGCGTCGAGCAGCGTACCGGTGTCCCAGCCGGGCAGCGGGAACCGGGCGAGCTCCCACTCCAGGTATTTGTTGTAGGGGCGGGGACGGCGGTCGAGAGCGAAGAGCAGCTCCAGGAGAAACCGGACGCTGTCGGCGGCGTCGAGCCGGGACGCGAGCGCGTGTCCGTCGCGGTCGTTCTTGACCGAGCGGTACAGGGAGTTGGCGTAGGCGTCGAGCCACGCACCCGCGTCCCGGAAGGCCTCATCGGCGTCGAGCCGTGCCTTGTCGGCCACGATCTCGGCGATTCCGCCGTCGAGCCGGTCGAGCACGATGCGGGCGCGGGCAAGGGCGTACCGCTCGAAGCCCGGCATTCCGGCGGCGCGGAACTCGTCGAGGGAGACGATGACGAGGTCGAGTTCTGCTGTGCGGTGCCCCGTGAACCGGGTGAGGGTCGTTGCCGCGCCGTCGGCGAGGACGACGTACATGTCGTGGTCGGAGTGGTCGGTGGTCATGCCGTCGTGGGCCCGGGAACCTTTGAGGACCAAACCGACGACAGCTGAGTCAGCGGTGGCGAGTTCGATGAACGCGTCATAGGTGAGGGGCTGCTGAGCAGTCATTGCGTGATCTCCGGTGGAGTGATGACGGATATGCCGACCGGGCGGCCCCTGCTGAAGGGGTCGCCCGGCACCGTCTGCGGCGGGGCTCGGCCACCGCCCGGAAGATCAACGCACGTGTGGACTCTACCGCCGGGCCGCCCGCGAGGTCTCGCTTTCGGTCGGCCTTGAGCGCGGTCAGTACACCGAGATCGTGACCGGGACTCCCCCGTCGGCACCGTTCGTCACCGCGACCGCCCCCGCCCCCGCCCCGGCCGGGACCGCGACGGCATGCTCAAGGCTGTCGTCAGGTCGCCTGCGGCTGCAGGAAGCGGGCCAGTAGGTCGTCCAGAGTCACCATGCCGGTGAGCCGGCCCGTTTCGTCACGGACCACGGCGAGCGAGGACCGGCGCCGGCGCAGCAGGTCGATCGCGTCGGCCACCGTGGTGTCCTCGGTCAGCTCGGGTACGGGGCGGGCCAGCGAGCGGGCGTCGGCGGCGCGTCCTTGGGCGCGGGCGACCATGACGTCGCGTGCGTGCACCGAGCCGACGACGGTGCCGTGATCGCGGACCAGGAGCCGGGTGCGGTCACTGTCGGCGGCCAGGCGGAGGATCGCTTCGGCGGGTGCGTCCGCGTCGACCGAGGAGATGTCGGCGGGCGGCACCTGGAGGTCGCGCACCGGGGTCTCGGGCTCCGTCAGCGAACGGGTCAGCAGCTCCGAGTCCGTCTCACTGATCAGGCCGAGCCGCTCGGACTCCTCGACCAGGTGGGTGAGCTGCTCGCGGTTGTGGACCGAGGCCAGCTCGGCGCGCGGGGTGACCTTGCACAGCCGTACCAAGGCGTTGCTCATCTTGTCGAGTACCCGGATCAGCGGCCGTACGGCCTTCACCACGCCCCGGAAGGCAGGCGCGAGCAGTATCGCGGAACGCTCGGGATGGGCGATCGCCCAGGACTTGGGTGCCATCTCGCCGAGCACCATGTGCAGGAAGACCACGACGATCATGGCGACGGCGAACGCGACGCCGTAGCTGAGGGCGCTGGGCAGGCCCAAGTCGTGCAGCAGCGGGTCGAGTTCGTGCGAGATCGCGGGCTTGGACACCGAGCCCAGGCCCAGCGTGCACACGGTGATGGCCAGCTGGGCGCCGGCCAGCATGAGCGACAGCTCGCGCATCCCTGCCACGGCAGCCTTGGCGCCGCGCGCGCCCTGTGCCGCGGCCTTTTCCATGCGGTGTCGTTTCGCGGCGACCAGCGCGAACTCGGCGGCGACGAAGAAGCCGCTGCCGATCAGCAGCAGCACGGTGACGAAGAGCGCCATCGGGAAACTCATGTCTGTTCCTCTTCCTGCGCCTTCTCGGCCACCAGGCGCTGGACCCGCACCCGCTCGGGCACGTGCCGGTCGAGGGTGCGTACGTCGATCGCCACGCTGCCGCCGTCGGCGAGCGCGACCGTGAGGCGGTCACCGATGGCGGGAAAGCGGCCGAGGCGGTCGACGATCAGGCCGGCCACGGTGTCGTAGTCCTCCTCCTCGGGCAGTTCGATGCCGGTCGCGTCGGCCACCTCGTCCAGGCGGCGACCGGCGTCCACCAGCCAGCCCTCGCCGTCCGCGACGGCGATGTGGGTGATGGTGTCGGACTCGTCGGCGATGTCGCCCACGAGTTCCTCGGCGATGTCCTCGTAGGTGACGATGCCCGCCACGCCGCCGTGCTCGTCCAGGACCACGGCGAACTCGTCGTCCCGCTCCCGCATCTGCTCCACGGCGTCCGGCAGGGGCAGCGTGTCGGGCAGCAGCAGCGGGCGACGGGCCGCCGCACCGGCGGTGGTGGCCGTCAGCACGTCGGCGGACAGGGCCATCAGCTCGCGTACCCCGAGCACACCCGCGACGTCGTCCGGATGGTCGCCGAGGACCGGGTAGTTGGAGTGGCCGTGCTTGGCGATCAGGTCGATCGCCTCGGCGGCGGTGGCGTCCTTGCGGACGAAGACCGCGTCGGCGCGCGGCACCATCACCTCGTCCAGCGTGCGGTCGGAGAACTCCAGGGCGTGGTCGAGCAGTTCGGCGGTCTCGCGTGGGAGCTGCCCCTGTTCGTGGGACTCGCCGATCAGGTGGCCCAGTTCCTCCAGGGTGGCGCCGTGGTGCAGCTCCTCGACCGGCTCGATGCCGACCTTGCGCAGCAGCCGGTTCGCCGCCCCGTCGAAGATCCGCACCACCGGTCCGACGACCTTCAGGTACGCCAGTGTGGAGGCGGCCAGCGACTTCGCCAGCCGTTCCGGGACGGCGATGGCGAGGTTCTTCGGGGCCAACTCGCCCAGCACCATCTGCACGACCGTGGCCAGCACGAAGGCGAGCACGACGGAGATACCGCCCACGGCGGCGTCGGGGATGCCGAGGCCGGACAGGGCGGGTTCGAGCAGTGCGGACACCGACGGCTCGGCGATGAACCCGACGACCAGGCCGGTCACGGTGATGCCGAGCTGGGCGCCCGAGAGCATGAACGACAGCCGCTCCAGCACCTTCAGGGCACGGGCGGCCTTCCGGTCCCCGGCCTCGGCCTCCCGGGCGAGGGCGAGTCGGTCGGCGGAGACGTACGCGAATTCCTGGGCGACGAAGTAGCCGGTGCCCGCGGTCAGGACGAAGACGGCCAGCAGGCCGAGTACGGAATTCAACGGCGTGCCGATCGGGGGTCCGTCGATCTGGCGGACACGTAGTGGCTCCTTGTGTCAGGTGTTCCTCCGGTCAACGATTGTGGCCGAAACGGAGTTCCCGACCCCGCAGGGCATACGCCATCCGTGGTTCTGTCGCGCGGCGGAAGACCCGCTGGACGGCAGGGGCGCACAGCGCGGTCATGATCGCTGCCGCGACCAGTGTGACGGTGATCTCACCGGCGGGTTGCCGGATCCAGGCGGAGTCGTACCAGCCCCAGTACTTGGCTCCCTGGGCAATGAAGCCGTGCAGCAGGAAGCCGCACAGCGTGCCGGCGCCCAGCACGGTGAACCAGGTCCGGCGCCCGGGCACCCAGGCGAGGAAGCAGGCGACCAGGACGAGCGAGCAGCCGAAGGTGGCCAGTGTCATCACGGGGCCGTACCAGTCGGGCGCGGCGAGTTCCTCGGCGCTCTCGCTGTGGAAGAACCAGGCGTAGTTCATCCGCGGGACCGCCCAGTACGCGACCGCGAGGGCACAGACGAGGAGCGGCAGGGCCAGGATGCGCGCCGCACGGCGGCGGACCAGCCGGAAGTGCTCCGGCTTCAGCAGCAGTCCGAGCACGAAGTACGGCAGGAACTGCAGGACACGCTGCAGGCCGAGGTCGTCGCCGATGGACGGCGAGAGGGTGGCGAGCATCGCGACGCCGAGAGCGAGCGGCAGCGGCCACCGCACGAGCCGCCAGAGGGGGACCGTCAGCCGCCAGATGAACAGCGCCGCCAGGAACCAGGTCAGGTACAGGGGGTCCAGCAGGCTGATCGGCCGGTCGGGATCCTGGCTGGTCCACCGGGTGAAGAGGGTGTACGCCACCTCGAAGACCACATAGGGAAGCGCCACACCGGTCAGCAGGCGTCCGATCTTCCGCGGTTCCGCCTCGAAGCCCCGCGAGAAGTAGCCCGCGATCACGGCGAACGCCGGCATGTGGAAGGCGTACACGAGGAGGTACAGCGCGGTGACGGCCCGGCTTCCCTCCCGCAACGGCTCCCACGCGTGGCCGACCGCCACCAGCACGATCGCCAGGTACTTGGCGTTGTCGAGGAAGGGGTCACGCTGACCGGGTCGTCTCGCCCCTGCTCCTGCGGGCGGCAACGGCTGCTGCTGTCGCTGCGGTGCGCGTGTGACGGTGGGTGCGGGTGTGGCGTCGGCGGACATCGCCAGCACCCTAAGCACACCTGCGCACGCCGGTTCAACCGCGCTGTGTGCGAACGCACACGTATAAGCCACTCCGCGGAGGCGCACCCAGGGCGCCCTCGGGGCCGGTGACCGGGAAGCGGAAGTGGCCCGCGGCGGCCGCCACGCGCTCCAGCAACTGCTAACTTCTACATTGCTGTAGAAGTTGCGGTCGTCCGGTCCGGGCGGCCGCGATGCCCCCTACCCCCGTTTGGAGTTCTCATGGCCCTGTGGGACCGCATCAAGGAGTCCGCATCGACGATGCAGACCCAGCTGGTGGCGAAGAAGAACGACCTCAAGAGCGGCGCCTTCCGCGACGCGAGCATGGCCATGTGCGCGCTCGTCGCCGCCGCGGACGGCACCGTCGACCCTTCCGAGCGGCAGCGCGTGGCCCAACTGATCGCGACCAACGAGGTGTTGCAGAACTTCCCCGCCGACGACCTGCGCCGCCGCTTCGAGGAGAACCTGGACCGGCTCACCACCGACTTCGACTTCGGCAAGGTGAGCGTGATGCAGGAGATCGCCAAGGCGAAGAAGAAGCCCGCCGAGGCGCGTGCCGTCATCCAGATCGGCATCGTCATCGGAGGGGCTGACGGGGACTTCGACAAGGACGAGCAGGCCGTCGTTCGCGAGGCGTGCTACGCGCTCGACCTCCCGCCGCACGAGTTCGACCTCTGACCGGTCGACGTCCCGGGTGCCGGGCGGACGCGAGCGGCGTCCGCCCGGCACGGCCGGTCAGCGTATGCCGTCGGGGTCGAGGTCCTTGCCGACGACCAGGGTGACCACACCCGCAGCGGCATCCGAGGCCTGCGTGGCCCGGGCTTCGGGCAGCCGGGCGGCGAGCGCCTCGGCCGACTTCTCCAGGCCCGCCGGGTAGGTGACGGTCGTGGTGCCGGTGTCCTGCGGGGCGTTGCCGGTGCCGACGACGGTGACGCCGGCCTCGCGGAGCTGCTCGGCGACGGTGGCGGCCCGCCCTGCGATGCCGGTGCCGTTGAGGACCTGGACGCGCACGGAGGAGGCGTACACGGGGTCCTTCGCGTCCGCCTCCATCTGCTTCTTGTCGATCTCCTTGTCCTTGGCCAGGGAGATGAACAGGTCGGCGGCATGCGGGTACTGCCAGGCGACGTTGGCCTTGTCGGTGGCCACGTCGGCCTCCCGCGGGTAGTTGGGCACGGTGAGGAACGTCAGGCGCTCGCTCGGGATCGACTTGAGCTCCGACGCGAGTCCGTACAGCGGCTTGATGCCGGCCAGGTCGGGGTCCGTGGTCAGGGACTTGGTGCCGGACCGCAGGAAGCCGTAGAGCGACTTCGGGCTGGTCAGCCTGGACTTCGCCTTCTCGACCAGAGCGTTCATGAACTCCTGCTGGCGTCCGATGCGTCCGATGTCGGAGCCGTCACCGACGCCGTAGCGGACCCGCACATAGCCGAGCGCCTTCTCGCCCTCGACGGTCTGACAGCCGGCCTCCATGTCCAGGCGGGCCTTCTTGGAGTGGATGGCCTGCTCGGGGCAGACCTCGATGCCGTCCAGGGCGTCGACCATGCCCTTGAAGCCCTGGAAGTCGACGGACATGAAGTGGTCGATGCGCAGGCCCGTGTTGGCCTCGACCGTCTTGATGGAGCAGGCGGCGGCCCCGGCGACCTCGCCACTGATGCCGCCGAGCGCGAAGGCCTCGTTGATCTTGGCGTGGTGCGGGGCGGAGTCGCTCCCGTCGCCCTTGTCGCAGGCCGGTATCTCCACCCAGGAGTCACGCGGGAACGACACGACCGCGGCCCACTTCCGGTTCGCGGGGACGTGCAGCACCATCAGCGTGTCCGACTGCATGGTGGTCAGGTCCTTGCCGTACTCGGCGTTGGCCCCGTCGCGGCTGTCGGAGCCGACGACCAGGATGTTCTTCGAGCCGGGGCTGAGGTTGACGGGACGGTCACCGCCGATCTTGTCGTCGACGTCGGCGGATTTGATGTTGTCGTTGAGGTCCTGGTAGACCCAGGCGCCCACCCCGGCGATGCCGAGCACGACGACCGAGGTCACCCCCGCACCCCACGCCAGGATCCGCCCCCGCCGGGTCAGCCCGGTCTTCCCCGCGCCGGCCGTCATACGCCGGCGTTTCCCCGTTCCGCTCATCCGCGCCCCCTCTGTAGATGTACGGCCGTAAGGCCCGGACCCCTCACCATGACCAGACCACGATCTTCGCAACATCAGTTGCCTGAACCGAACGAATACGCGAAATTCTCGGGAGAACCGCTGGTGACCAGCGAGCGCCCCTCGTTCAAAGGGGCGTCGCCGCGCGCAGGATGAGGACCATCGTCACCGCCGAGTTCGCGGACGACATCGCCGACACGGCCGTCCCCACGGCCGCGCACCACGCCGCCAGACCCACCGACGTGAACAGCGACGGCCAGCGCCGTACCGGCGGAGCGGGACCGAGCAGCGCGGCCACCCGGCGCGGCACCGGCCCCGGCGCCGCGAAGCCGGCAAGCGTCGCGACCGGAGTACCCCGGGAGACGAGCGCCGCCTTGCCGATCGCGCGCGCCACCGTTCGGCGGCTGCCGACCGCCCGGGCCGCCTCTTCGTCCGCCCAGCGTTCCGCGGTGTAGGACACCGCTGTACGCAGCGGGCGCAGGAACGGATTGGCCCGGGCGGCGAGTTGGACGGCGAGCAGGAAGCGGTGGTGCCGCGCGGCCAGATGGGACCGCTCATGGGCGAACAGCGCACGGCGTTCGGCGGGTTCGAGACGGTCCAGCAGCGCCGTGGTCACCACCACGCGATCGCGACGGCCGCCAGGCAGCGCGTATGCGTACGGCACCTCGTCGGGGAGTACGGCTACTCCCGTGCCCGGCAGTCCGGCCAGCGCGCGGTGGGCTCGGCGGCGCACCCGGCCGTGCCGCCACAGGGTACGGGCGCAGGCCACGACCACCGCGCACAGCGCCGGAATCGCCGCCTTGCCGACGACCTCGTCATACGGCACCGCCGCACGCACCTCGGGGTCGGACCAGCCGTCGGGCAGCGGGTTGCCGGGCAGTTGAGCGGTGCCCACCACCATCACCAGGCCCAGGCACACCGTGCTGCACATCGCCATCACCACGGCCACGCCGGTCAGCAGCCGCGTCGCGGTGCGGGGATGCAGGTGCTGCTCGGCCAGGCGCGCGATCGGCCATGCCGTGAGCGGCAGGACCAGCGGCAGAAAGACGAAAACCCCCATGAGGCGTCAGTCTTCCCCTTCGCTTCGGGACTCGCCCAGCAGTTCGCGCAGCAGCCGCTCGTCGTCCGGACCCAGGCCCGTGACGAAGCTGGCCAGTACGGCTTCCCGGTCGCTCTCGGCGTCCAGCACCTTGCGCATCCGGTGCGCCGCGAGGCCCGCCTGGTCCGACGCCGACGTCCAGGCGAAGGACCGGCCCGCTCGCTCCCGGGTCACCGCGCCCTTGGCCAGCAGCCGGGTCAGGATCGTGATCACCGTCGTGTAGGCGAGGTCCTCGCCGAGCCGCTCCTGCACCCAGCCGGCCGTCGCCGGGCCCTTGGCCTCCCGCAGCGCCGACAGGACCAGCGCCTCCAGCTCACCCTGCCCCCGGCGCCGGGAACGCTGCCGGTCATCCGCCATGCCCTGTCTCCCTTCCGCTGACCTGCTCGTCATGTGCGCTACATCGAGCGGTACATCGTAAGGAAAGCAGAGGCCACCTTCCATGATTTCGACAGTGCTGTAGATTTCAGGCCCCAGCTCATCAGAAGGACAGGGCCCTCATGTTCGGACTCAGCGAACTCGCGATCATCCTCCTCGTCGTCATAGCCGTTCTGTGCGCCAAGAAGCTTCCCGAGCTGGCCCGTTCGGCGGGGAAGTCGGCGCGCATCCTCAAGGCCGAGGCCAGGGCGATCAAGGACGAGGACGATCCGGCCGCACCCCGGGTGGTCCAGGGTGAGACCACGCGGGCCGCCCAGGCCGCCGCCCCGGACGAGTCAAGGCCCCAGGGCACACAGCAGCATCGGCAGTGACCGACCCCCTCTCCGACGTGTCGAGCGGCCGGCCTACCCGGCCCGCTCCGCGTCGGCCGTCTCGTCGACGCGTTCGGCCACCCAGGCCAGGAAGTTCTGTGCGTCGGTGGTGGGCAGTGCGGTCGCCGCGGTGCGCGAGGGACGTTCGTAGCTGCGCAGTGCGGCGTTCAGGAGAGGCCAAAAGCGTTCCTCGGACGCCGCGACCGCATGCGCCGCCCGGCGCTTGGGCTGCCAGCGGCCCGTACGGCAGAACTGCACGGAGCGGCAGCCGTTGAGGACTCGGTTGTCCGCGAGGTGCCCTTCGCCGGCGGTGTGCTCATGGACCGAGGCGCGGATCGCGGCGAGCACGTCGGCGCGGGCGGGTTCGGCGATCACTTCCCGCGCCGGCCTGCCGTACAGCACACGCCCGGCCTGATGGGCGACGGAACGGTCGATGACGTACCAGAACGACAAGGACTCCGCCGGGTCGAGGCTGACCCGTTCGGGCAGCAGCGGGCCGGTGTTGAGGTCCAGCAGGTACCCGGCCTCGCCGGACGGCCGGGCCACGAAGTCCTCGTCGTAGACCGCCAGTTCCAGTCCCGCCGCGGGGCAGGGAAGGGCGGGGTGCGCGAGTGCGGCTGCCAGGTCGGGCAACGCCGGGCCGGTCAGCGTCCCGTCCACGACCACGGTCACGTCGGTGTCGCTGCGTCCGTGCCGGTAGTCGCCGAGCGCGACGGAGCCGACGGCGATGACGCTCACCAGGTGCGATCCGCATACGGCGTGTGCGCGGTGGACGACCTCCTGGAGGTAGGGGCGGAGTTCGGCAGGGACGGAGTGCGGGTCCACGAGAGTCCTGGTCATACGGTCAGTGTCGGCCCTTGTCCGGATGAGGCCGGACATCGACGGATGCCCGGCAACCCCGGCCCGCCGACGCCCCGCGCAGGTGCCTCACCCGCGCGGGGCGACACGCGGTCGACTCAGGCGAGCTCGACCAGGAGATCGCCGCCCTCGACCTGCTGGATGCGGTTGATGGCCAGTCGGGCCACCCTGCCGGACTTCGCGGCGGTGATCGACGCCTCCATCTTCATCGCCTCGATGGTGGCCACCGTGGCTCCGGCCACCACCTCGTCGCCCTCGGCGACCGTGAGGGTCACCACGCCGGCGAACGGCGCCGCGACATGACCGGGGTTGGCCCGGTCGGCCTTCTCCGTCACCGGGATGTCCGAGGCCGCCGCCCGGTCGCGGACCTGGATCGGCCGCAACTGGCCGTTCAGGGACGACATCACGGTGCGCATGCCGCGCTCGTCCGCGTCACCGACGGCCTGCAGCTCGATCAGCAGCCGCACACCGCGCTCGAGGTCGACGGCGTACTCCTTGCCCGGGCGCAGCCCGTAGAAGAAGGCCTTGCTGTCCAGCACGCTGGTGTCGCCGTAGGTGTCACGGTGCGTGTCGAACTCGCGCGTCGGTGCCGGGAACAGCAGCCGGTTGAGTGTCGAACGCCGGTCCTTCGCGAGGCCCTCACGGTCGTCGGTGTTCAGTTCCTGCACCGGCTTGGCCTCGGCGCGGCCCTGCAGCGCCTTGCTGCGGAACGGCTCGGGCCAGCCGCCGGGCGGGGTGCCCAGCTCGCCACGCAGGAAGCCGATGACGGAGTCGGGGATGTCGAACCGGTCGGGCCCGGCCTCGAAGTCCCCCGGGGACACGCCGGCGCCCACCAGGTGCAGCGCCAGGTCGCCGACCACCTTGGAGGAGGGGGTGACCTTCACCAGGCGGCCGAGCATCCGGTCGGCGGCGGCGTACATCGCCTCGATGTCCTCGAAACGGTCGCCCAGGCCCAGCGCGACCGCCTGGGTGCGCAGGTTGGAGAGCTGCCCGCCGGGGATCTCGTGGTGGTAGACACGGCCGGTCGGCGAGGCCAGACCCGCCTCGAAGGGGGCGTAGACCTTGCGGACGCTCTCCCAGTACGGCTCGAGGTCGCCGACGGCCTGGAGGTCCAGGCCGGTGGGCCGCTCGGAGTAGTCGGTCGCGGCCACGATCGCGGACAGTGACGGCTGCGAGGTCGTGCCGGCCATGGACGCCACCGCGCCGTCCACCGCGTCGGCGCCGGCCTGGATCGCGGCGAGGTAGGTGGCGAGCTGGCCGCCCGCGGTGTCGTGGGTGTGGATGTGCACCGGCAGGTCGAACTCCCGGCGCAGGGCCGACACCAGCTTCGCCGCGGCCGGTGCCCGCAGCAGGCCGGCCATGTCCTTGACGGCCAGCACATGCGCGCCCGCGTTCACGATCTGCTCGGCCAGGCGCAGGTAGTAGTCCAGGGTGTACAGGCGCTCGGACGGGTCGGACAGGTCGGAGGTGTAGCACAGGGCCACCTCCGCGACAGCCGTTCCGGTCTCCCGTACGGCCTCGATGGCGGGCCGCATCTGTTCGACGTCGTTGAGGGCGTCGAAGATGCGGAAGATGTCGATGCCGGTGGCCGCCGCCTCCTGCACGAACGCGTCGGTCACCTCGGTGGGATACGGCGTGTAGCCCACGGTGTTGCGGCCGCGCAGCAGCATCTGCAGGCAGATGTTCGGCGCGGCCTCCCGCAGGGCCGCCAGGCGCTCCCACGGGTCCTCGGCGAGGAAGCGCAGGGCGACGTCGTAGGTCGCACCACCCCAGCACTCCAGGGACAGCAGCTGGGGCAGGGTGCGGGCCACCACCGGGGCGACGGCGAGCATGTCCTTGGTGCGCACCCGTGTGGCGAGCAGCGACTGGTGGGCGTCGCGGAACGTGGTGTCGGTGACGCCGATGGTCGGGGACGCGCGCAGCCAGCTCGCGAAGCCCTCCGGGCCGAGTTCGGCGAGCCGCTGCCGGGACCCGGCCGGCGGCTCACCGGTCGGCAGCGCGGGCAGCTTGGTCAACGGGTCGATGAGATCGGGTCGTTCACCGTGCGGCTTGTTGACCGTGACGTCGGCGAGGTAGGTAAGCAGCTTCGTGCCGCGGTCGGCGGAGTGGCGGGCGGTGAGCAGGTGCGGGCGCTGCTCGATGAACGACGTGGTGACCTGGCCCGCCCGGAAGTCGGGGTCGTCCAGCACGGCCTGCAGGAAGGGGATGTTGGTGGACACGCCGCGGATGCGGAACTCGGCCACGGCGCGCCGGGCTCGGCCGACCGCGGTGGTGAAGTCCCGGCCCCGGCAGGTCAGTTTGACCAGCATGGAGTCGAAGTGCGCGCTGATCTCCGTACCGGCGTGGGTGGTGCCGCCGTCCAGGCGGATGCCGGAGCCGCCCGGTGAGCGGTAGGCGCTGATCCGGCCGGTGTCCGGGCGGAAGCCGTTGGCCGGGTCCTCGGTGGTGATCCGGCACTGCAGCGCGGCGCCGCGCAGGGTGATGGTCTCCTGGGCGAGGCCGAGTTCGGCCAGTGTCTCGCCGGCGGCGATGCGCAGCTGCGCCTGCACCAGGTCGACGTCCGTGACTTCCTCGGTCACCGTGTGTTCGACCTGGATGCGCGGGTTCATCTCGATGAAGACGTGGTTGCCGTCGCGGTCGAGAAGGAACTCCACGGTGCCGGCGTTGCGATAGCCGATCTGCCGGGCGAACCGCACGGCGTCGGCGCAGATCCGCTCGCGCAGCGCCGGGTCGAGGTTCGGTGCGGGTGCCAGCTCGATGACCTTCTGGTGGCGACGCTGCACCGAGCAGTCCCGCTCGAACAGGTGGATGACGTTGCCCTGCCCGTCGGCGAGGATCTGCACCTCGATGTGGCGGGGCTCGACGACGCCCTTCTCCAGGAACACCGTGGAGTCGCCGAACGCGGACGCCGCCTCACGGGATGCCGCCTCGATGGCCTCCCGCAGCTGGGCGGGCTCCGCGACGCGGCGCATGCCGCGCCCTCCGCCGCCCGCGACCGCCTTGACGAAGATGGGGAAGCCGATGCCCTCGGCGGCGCTGACGAGGGCGTCCACGTCGGTGGACGGTTCCGAGGAACCCAGCACCGGCACGCCGGCCGCGCGGGCCGCGGCCACCGCGCGCGCCTTGTTCCCGGTCAGCTCCAGGATCTCCGCGCTCGGTCCGACGAAGGTGATGCCCGCCTCTTCGCACGCCCGGGACAGATCGGGGTTCTCGGACAGGAATCCGTACCCCGGGTAGACGGCGTCGGCTCCCGCGCGGCGTGCCGCGCCGACGATCTCCTCCACGGAGAGATAGGCCCGCACCGGATGTCCCGGCCGGCCGATCTCGTAGGCCTCGTCGGCCTTCAGCCGGTGCAGGGAGTTTCGGTCCTCGTGCGGGAAGACGGCGACGGTGCGCGCTCCCAGCTCGTAGCCTGCGCGGAACGCACGAATCGCGATCTCGCCGCGGTTGGCTACCAGCACCTTGCGGAACATCGTTGATCCCTTCAGCCTGCCGGTGACGGAGCACCCATGGTGTCGGCGGTACCTGTTTCACGCCATGTGAGCCGGGCCACTCGCGGCCTAGGCTGTCCTTGAGCCTCCTGTGGTCAAGGGTGATGTGAGCGAGGTGCCCTCATGGCCGGCGCGAGTCACCGCGGTGCACGTGCCCCCGATGCGATCGGCGAAACGCCGGACCGGGGCGCGTCCGCGGGGCGGCATGCGGGGGTGTTCCAGGACCTGCTCCCGCTCGCCCTGTGGGTGGTCGACGCCGACGGACGTCTGGCGCAGTGGTCGCTGGCCGCGCAGGACCTGCTCGGTCACACGCCGGAGCAGATGGTGGGCCAGGACGCGCGGAGCGTACTGGTGCCCGAGGAGAACCGTGAGCTGGCCGACCGCCTGGCCCGGACGCTGCGCACGGGGGCGGCGGTGGTCGCACGGCTGCCGGTCCGGCATCGCGACGGGACCGTGGTCGACATGGAGATGTGGCACTGTCCGATCGCGGACGGGCAGGGGCGTACGGGTGTGCTGGCCATCGCGGCGGAGACCTCCGCCGTGGAGCGGATGCGCGATGCGCTGGCCGCGCTGGAGGGGCTGTTCTCCCAGTCCCCGATCGGGCTGGCCATGCTCGGTCCCGACCTGCGTTTCCTGCGGGTCAACGAGGCTCTGTCCCGGATCGACGGCGTCCCGGTGGCGGAGCACGTCGGCAGACGCGTGACCGAGATCGCCCCCGGCGCCGGCGCGCTGGAGTCGGTGATGCGGCAGGTCCTCGACCGGGGTGAGGCGGTGGTCGACTTCCGCTACATTTCCGGCGCCTCGGACCCGCAACGGACGCGGACGTGGTCGTGTTCCTACGCTCCCTTGCTCGGCGGGGCCGGCCAGCGGGTGGGGGTGATCGCTTCGCTGATCGACGTCACGGAGGGGCAGCGGGCCCACCTGGAGGCGGAGCGGGCGCGGCGGCGTCTCGCGCTGCTGGCGGAGGCGGGCACCCAGATGGGCTCCACCCTGGATCTGACGCAGACCGCGCAGGAGGTGGTCCGCGTCCTGGTGCCCCGGCTGGCCGACTCGGCCGACGTCCAGCTGCTGGAGGAGGCGATGGCCCCGGACGAGACCGCCGCGTCGGCGCACGGCGTGGTCCGGCGTGCCGCGGCGGCCTTCACCGACCCGGCCGCGCCGGCCGACCACCTCGCGGTCGGCATGACCATGCAGGTGCCGCCCGGATCGGTGTACGAGCAGGTCATCAGTGCCGGGCGTCCCATGAACCTCTACCTGGGCGACATCGCTCCGCTGATCCCCACCCCCGGCGCCGAACCGCTGCGCGAGTACCTGTACGCCCACGTGGGCGCGGCGCGCCTGGTCCCGCTGGTCGCCCGGGGCACCGTGCTCGGCGCGGTGGTGGTGACCCGGACACGCGGGCGGGAGCCGTTCGACGACCAGGACACGCTGCTGATCGACGAGCTGGTCGCCCGAGCCGCGCTGAACATCGACAACGCGCGCATGTACAGCCGGGAACGCGACGCGGCACTCACCCTCCAGCGCAGCCTGATGAACACCTCCCTGCCCACCGTCAGCGGACTGGAACTCACCGGCCGCTATCTGCCGGCCGGCGACCACGAGGTCGGCGGCGACTGGTTCGACGCCATCGCCCTGTCGGACGACCGGACCGCCCTGGTGATCGGAGACGTGATGGGGCACGGCATCCACGCCGCGGCCGTCATGGGCCAGCTGCGCACGGCCGTGCGGACGCTGGCACGCCGGGACACCGCGCCCGACCAGGTGCTGCGCTCCCTGGACGCCACCGTGGCCGACCTGGGTGACTACGAAATGGCCACCTGCCTGTACGCCGTTCACGATCCGGTCACCGCCCACTGCCTGATCGCCCGGGCGGGCCACCCGCCTCCCCTGATCGCCGACGAGCGAGGAACGGTCACCTTCCTGGGCGGACCCGCGGGCCCGCCGCTGGGCGTGGGCAGGCAGGACCGCGAGGTGCAGCGGGTGCTCCTGCCGCCGCACGGCCTCCTGGTGGCCTACACCGACGGTCTGATCGAGACCCGCGGCACGGACCTCGACCAGGGCATGCGCCGACTGGCCCAGGCACTGCGGCACCCCGGCCGTCCGCTGGAGGAGATCTGCGACGAGCTCCTGGCCCACGTCATGCCCGAGGCGGCGGACGACGACGTGGCGATACTCGTCGCCCGAGCCCTCCCCCGGTGAACCGGGACCTCGGGCCGTGCCGAGCAGCACGCGACCGAGGTTGCGACAGTTGCGGCCGCGACGACGAAGCGCTCCGTGCCCACACGGCCGATACTGGAGTGAGCCACTGCAAAGACAGGCATGCGGAACGGCAGGAGCGCCCGGGGCGCCGCACCACGGGCCCCGCGAAACGGCGCGAGATGGGTGGGCGATGCACAACACATCACCTATGTCGCTCAGCGAGAGCCCGGACGATCCGTTCTCGGTCCACCGATCCGCGTCGGCCGTACTGGACGGCCGCGGACGGGTCGTCGCCTGGAGCGAACAGGCCACCGCGCTGCTCGGGTACCGGGCCGACGAGGTGCTGGGCCGGCGGGTGCGCGAGGTCCTCGTCGACAGCGCGGACGAGGCCGTGATCGCCGAGGCGACCGCCGCGTGTCTGCGGGAACACGGCTGGTTCGGGCTGCTGCCGGTCCGCAATCGCGCCGGCCACCGCGTGTACGTGGGGTTCAGGGCCCGCCGAGTGCAACGCCTGGACTCCACCACCGAGTGGCTCCTCGTCGGCTCGCTCGCCGAGGACATCGCCCAGTGGGAGATCGACCGGGCGATGCTGGACGGCTTCTTCAGCCGGTCCCCGGTGGGCGTCGCGGTGCTCGGCCCGGACCTGCGCGTGGTGCGGGTGAACCGGGCGGTCGCGCGGTTCGGCGGACTGCCGACCGAGGCGTACCGCGGGCATCGCACCGCCGACTTCCTGCTCGGCCCGGACGCGGAACTGATCGAGGAGCGGCTCCGGGGGGTTCTGGAGACAGGGCAGCCCATGATCTTCGCCGAGCAGACCTGCCGGTTGCTGCCGGACCCCCAGAAGGAACTGATCGTCTCCGTGTCCGCCTTCCGGATGCAGGACCCCTCCGGCAGGGTGCTGGGCGTCACCGAGATCGTTGAGGACGTCACCGACCGCCATCGGGCGCGTCGGCGGCTCGCGCTGCTCAACGAGGCCGGTGCAAGGATCGGCAGCACCCTGGACGTGGCCAGGACGGCTCGCGAGCTGGCCGAGGCTGCCGTTCCCGCGCTCGCCGACGCCCTCTCGGTGGATCTGCTGGAGCCCGTGCCCCGTGGGGAGGAGCCGGCCCCCGACGCCAAAGGCCCGTTGCGCAGGATGGCGGTGCGCAGCATCCACCCCGAGGTGCTGCAGGTGATGTACCCCGAGGGCCAACTGTTCTCCTTCCCCGAGGACACCGCGCCGGCCCGCTGCCTGGCGGAGCGGCGTCCGGTCCTGGAGCCGCTCGTGGAGGGCAACCGCGGGTGGTTCTCGGCCGAGCCGGAGCGGACCGAGAAGGCGCTCGCGCTGGGTGTCCACTCGCTGATGGTGGTGCCGCTGGCCGCGCGCGGTGTGGTCCTCGGCCTGGTCTGCCTGTGGCGCTCGCAGCGGCCGGAGCCGTTCGAGGAGGACGACCTCACCCTGGCGGAGGAGTTCGCCGCCAGGGCCGCGGTCTGCATCGACAACGCCCGCCGCTACACCCAGCAGCACAACGCCGCCGAGGCCCTGCAGCGCAGCCTGCTGCCGAGCGAGGTGCCCGAGCACCCGGCGGTCGAGACGGCACACCGCTATCTGCCCGCGCACGCCTCCGCCGGTGTGGGCGGCGACTGGTTCGACGTCATCCCCCTGTCGGGACTGCGCGTCGCCCTGGTCGTCGGCGACGTCGTCGGCCACGGCATGCACGCCTCGGCGACCATGGGCCGGCTGCGCGCCGCCGTGCACACGCTGGCCCACCTCGACCTGGCTCCGGACGAGGTCCTCGCCCGGCTCGACGACCTGGTGGACCAGTTGGCCACCGAACAGCGGCAGACCGATGGCAACACGCCCCAGATCGTGGGCGCGACCTGCCTGTACGCGATCTACGACCCGGTCTCCCGGCACTGCGCCCTGGCCCGAGCGGGACACCCCCCGCCGACCGTGCTGGGTCCGGACGGCCGGGTGCGCCCGGTCGACATTCCCGCCGGACCGCCCCTCGGCCTGGGCGGGCTGCCGTTCGAGACGGCTGAGGTCGAACTGGACGAGGGCAGCCTGATCGCCCTGTACAGCGACGGTCTCCTCCTGGCCGGCCGGCGCGACATCGACCAGGGGCTGGCCCTGCTGCGCTCCACGCTGGCCGGTCCGTTCCCTTCGCTGGAGCACACCTGCAAGGCGGTGGAGGACGCGATGCTGCCCGACCGGCCCGCCGATGACGTGACGCTGCTGCTGGGCCGAACCCGGGTGCTGGCGGCGGAGAACGTGGCCACCTGGCAGCTGCCGGCCGAGCCCACCGCGGCCGGCCGGGCCCGGACACTGGTGCGGGACCGGCTGAGCGATTGGGGCCTGGAGGACTTCGCGTTCACCACCGAACTGATCGTGAGCGAACTGGTCACGAACGCCTACCGGTACGCCGGCGGCACGGTGCTGCTACGGCTGATCAGGGACGGCCATCTCATCTGCGAGGTCTCCGACTCCAGCAGCACATCCCCCCATCTGCGCCAGGCCCGCGGCACCGACGAGGGCGGACGTGGTCTGTTCCTGGTGGCCCAGCTGTCCGAGCGGTGGGGCACGCGCTACGGCCGCAACCGCAAGACCATCTGGGCCGAGCAGCCGATGTCCGCGCAGCAGGGGGAGTCAGGTGCCTGACCCGTCGGCATCGCGTCCACGGCGAAGTCCGGTCATGGGGGCGCCGCGGCCCCCAGGGTGAGGGCCAGGACGGCCCGGTCGTCGTTGTCGGACCGGGCCGACCAGCGTTCCGCGTCGGTCCGTACGAACGACACGACCGCCTCCGGGTCGAGTGCGCGCTCACCGCGGAACCGTTCGCCGAGCCGCTGAAGGACCGGGTAGAAGACGCCGTCCGCGTCGCGGGCCTCGCTGACCCCGTCCGTGTGCAGGACGAGCACCTCCGAAGGTCCGAGCGGATGCACCGTCGTGTCGCATCCGTCCGGCGCCAGTTTGCCCAGCCCCAGGGGCAGTCCGGGTACCGTGACCAGTCGCCGGGCGCCCTGCGGGCCGACCACCAGCGGCGCGGGGTGACCGCGGTCGACGATCCGCACCTCGCCGCCGTCCGGCGGGAACTCCAGCACCAGTGCGGTCACGAACAACTCGGGGTCGCCGTCGTCTCCGGCCGGGCTGTTGCGGGCGATGCTGAACTCCAGCCGCTCGGCCAGCCCGCTCAGGCTCTGCCACTCGTGGGCCGAGACCCGGAAGCTGCCCAGCACCGCCGCGACCGTCTGGACGGCGTCCAGCCCCTTGCCGCGGACGTCACCGATGATGACCCGCACCCCGAAGGGCGTCTCGCACACGTCGTACAGATCCCCGCCGACGAGCGTGCCGCCCTCCCCGGCCTCGTAGAACCCGGCGGCGTGTACCGGGCCGAGCCTGCGCGGTACCGGACGCAGCAGCACCCGCTGCATGGCCTCGGCGACCGAGTTGGCCCGGATGAGATGCTGCCGGGTCCGCTCCCGCTGCCAGGCCAGCGCGACGCCGGCGATGCCGATGAGGGTCGTGGCGACGTACACGGCGACATGGTGCTGCTCGTCGAAGTGGCCGGGGCGCCGGGCGGCCATCCACATCTGCAGCCCCAGGCACACCACCGCGGACAGCGCGGTGCCGCGCGGGCCACGGGTCGCGGCGGCCAGCGGCGGTACCGCGATGAGCATGAAGCTCACCGGTTCGCGGCCCCTGACGATCAGTTCGGCGGCCACATCGACGACCACCGCGGCCAGCGGCAGCCACCACACCCAC
Organism: Streptomyces sp. R28; assembly: GCF_041052385.1. GTDB lineage: Bacteria > Actinomycetota > Actinomycetes > Streptomycetales > Streptomycetaceae > Streptomyces. Next base: position 657,575 of record NZ_CP163439.1, read on the forward strand.
CCGCGCACGGACGGCGGCCGCAGCTCCGAGCGGAGGCTCTGGCCGGTCACGGCGCGCCCCGGCCTGCTTGTCCGCCGGGTTGGGGCACGGAGCCCGCACTGCCGACGGCCGGCCTGCCGCGCGGCGCCCGGCGGACCGCCTCGGGCAGCCCGGCCTCGATCCGGGTGAGCTGGGCGGTCAGGCTGCGCAGCCACACGTCAAGGTCGACCAGCGCGGGCAGCGGAGGCCCGCTCGGCTCCGAGGGCGTGGGCCCCGTCTCGAGCGGCTGCGGCTGCCGGCCGATGCACAGCGCGGCGAGCCGGTCGGTGGTCTGCGCGAGCGCACGGGCGCCGTCCCGTGCCCGGTCGGCGGCATCGGGGGTCAGGGCGGCCGTGGGCAGGTCGAAACGGGGCAGCCACTGGGCGCCGAGCACGATGTGGTGGGCGGTGATGAGCACGGCGTGCCAGTCGGCGCGCACGGGCGCGTCGACCCCCGGTTCGCTGCGGAACTGGGCGTAGGCGGACTCGGCCAGGCGCAGCCGGTGCAGGGCGGGGCGCGTCGACGGGGCCGGGACCGAGCCGGGTGGCACGGCGGTCAGCGTGTCGACGGTGCCGTTGATCAGCGGGCCGCACTCCTGCAGCAGCCCCGCCATCGTTCTGCGCACCTCTCTGCGCGCGCCGGCCGGCCAGGCGAGCATCGCGCACAGCAGACCGATGGCGCTGCCGGTCACCACGTCGACGATCCGCGCCTCGGCCAGTTGCCAGGAGGCCGGGGCGATCTGGGCGAACGCGGTGGCCACCACCAGCGTGAACAGGCCCTGCGCCCAGGCGATGCCGAGCAGCGGACCGAGCGCGAAGGCGATCAGCATGGCCGGGGCGAGGATCGCGGCGTAGGCGTCGGTGTGCCGGCCGAGCCCGATGAGCAGGGCGCCCGCCGCGACGGCGCCGACCAGGTTGCCCGTGACTGCCTGGCGGATGGCCGTCCAGGTCTCTCCGACGGTGGTCCGGCTCAGCGTCAGCACCGCCAGCAGCACCCAGAAGCCGTGGGTCAGGTCGAGCGAACCGGCGACGAGCCGTGCGGCGGCCAGCGCCACGGCGATCCGTACCGCGTTCTGGAACTGCACCGAACGGATCGTCATGTTGCCGGTGATCCGGCGCGCCCACAGCCGGGGCGTGGCGGCCTGCGTGTACCAGAAGAGCTCCCGGGGCTCGATCGGCGGGGTGCGGCGCCCGTCGAGGCCGACCCGTACGGAGACCTCCAGGATGCGCACCGACTCGGCGACGGCGAACAGCGCCGCCTGCCGCCGCAGCACCGGCACCGGTCCCGGTCCCGGCAGGGTCGGTACCTCGTCGGCGGCCCCCGTCACCTGCCGCACGCGCATCTGCTGGAAGTCGTCGATGGCCTTGTCCATCCGCAGCCCCGCCCACGGACCGGGATCAGCCCGGCCCGTGCGCAGGGCTGCGGCGGTCTCCTCGCACTGGGACACCACCTGCGGCAGCAGCGGCCGCCCAGCCGCCGTGACGGTACGGCCGCCGCATTCGCCGACTCCCGCACCCTCCCGGACGAAGGCGTGAAACTCTCCGGTCTCGGTCAGATGGGCCAGTTGTTCGAGCAGTCGGCGGGCAGCGGCCCCCGCCTGGGAGAGGCCGCGGACCGCACGGCCGGGGCCCGCGGGGCGTTCCGCGGCCGGGATGTTGGACAACCGCAGCCGCGCACCGGCCTCCCGCAGGGCCTCGGCAGACAGGACCGTGCGCCCTGCGATGGTGTCGCCGGCCGTCGCCAGTGCGGCCGCGAGGGCCGTCCGGTACGTCGGGTCCGGCGGCTGGGGCAGCAGGAACAGCTCGCAGAGCGCCAGCACGACCACTCCGAAGGTGAGCCCGGCCAGCCGTAGCCCGAGGGTCTCGGGTTCGTACGGCGGGAAGCAGGCCAGGATGTAGAAGAGCTGGAGTCCCGGCGCCGCTCCGGCGGGGCGCGGCCCCGCGATCACCGCGAAGGCGAGGAGAAAGCCCACGCCGAGCATGCCGAGCACCGCCGCCCAGGTCTCCACTGCCAGTACGGTGCCCAGCGCGACCAGCAGCAGGCCGATGGGCAGCGCCTTGAGCATCACCTCGGCCCGCTGCCGCCCGGACCCGGGGATCGGGGACAGCAGGCCGAGGGCGATCGGCGCGAACAAGGCGTACAGCGCCAGTACCGGTTCTTCGAGCCCGTACACGAAGGTGTAGAAGCCCGTGGAGGCGGCGAGAGTCACCCGCACCGACCGGTGCAGGATCCGCGTCCGCTCCGCCCTGCCCTTCACGGCAGGCACCCGCCACGTGGCGCCCGCGAGCCGAGCGGCGAAACCCTGCCGAGAACCCGGAGCCGATGGCGTAGGCCAATGCCGCCGACGGAAGCCGTCTGGATCACCACACCGGCGTACGTCGAGCCGAGACCGACCGTGACCTGACAGAGCGCGATGCCTGGCGTTGCCGTCCGCGCGGCCGGCGAAGCCTCAGCGCCCATGAGCACGTTCCTCTCGGGCCGACACCGCCGCGGCGTCGAGGGCGGGCCGGACATGCGATCCACTGCCCATTGTCGGCCGCCCCCATGGGGAGCGCAGCCCGACGGGTCGCGACGCGTCGGCCGCCGACCCGGCGAAGACGAAGCGCTCTGCGCCATCCCGCACCGTGGCGGCGCATCCGCCGAGGGTGTCGGCGACAGTGCGGGCGTGAGCGTCCACCTGTCGGTGGAGTTCTTCGCCGCGACCACCGGCGAGAGCTGGTCCGCGACGTGCCCGGGGACCACACCGTCGCCCGGCCCGCGGCCGAGCAGTACCAACTGCCCGTCGTGCAGTGGGTGTTCCGCACGCCCGAGGGATGGAAGCGCGCCGACGTCGACGCCGCCGCCCACCGCGCCCTGCTCGCGATCGAGACCGTTGCCTACGCCGACGACACCTCGTACGCCGGGCTGTACCCGCTGTCGCTGAGCGCGCGCACGCAGGTGCTCAAGGGGCGGCTCAACTCCGGCGAGGTCATCGGGTACTCCACGAACACCGAGCCGCACCCGACCATGGCCCAGCCGTTCCGGCTCGCGCGGGCCCATACCCGGAGCATCGTGCGGCCGCCGGGGCAGTCCGATTCGAGCCGGCTCGACCAGACGCTGCAGAGCCGGGTGTTCGACGTCGGTCTCGACATCGTCGAAGCCGTCGTGTCACTCATGCCGCCCGCGTGGGAGAACGACCGGACCCTGCCCGTCGCCGTCCGGGACATGCTGGAGTGCTTCTCGCTGTACGAGGAGAAGAACGACGGTCCGGCGGCCGTGATCTTCAGCGACGGTGATGTCGTCGGCGCCCGGCTCGACCGGCTCGGGCTGCGCACGGGTCGGCGGATGCGGAGGCGCGAGGTGCTCGAAGCCCTTGCCGCCCGTCCTTGAAAGGGCGAGGGGCCGCATGCGGACGGTCAGGGCGTCGTAGCGAACCCGGAGTCCGTGGCGGGCACGGCTCCCGCGGGCCCGGTGCTGGCCCGCAGGGAGATCGGCGGCCTGAGCAGGTGGTGCCGAGGCGGCGCGGCGGGCTGGTCGAGCCGCTCCACCAGCAGGTCGACGGCGAGTCGGCCCAGCTCGGCCGCCGGTACGTCCGCCGCGGTGAGCTGTGGGGTCATCGTCTCCGCCCAGCGGGCTGCCACGACCCCGGTGACGGAGAAGTCACGCGGCACATGGCGGCCGGCCAGGGCCAGGCCCCGGTAGAGACCGCCGAGTGAGGCCTCGTTCAGTGTGACCAGGGCCGTGGTGGCCGGGTCGTCGTGCAGGATCCGTTCCACGCACGCCTGGCCCGAGGCGGCGTCGTCGCCGCAGCAGTACGTCCGGACGGTCAGCCCGCGCTCGGCCGCGGCTTTCGTGAAGCCGTCCAGACCCCGGTGCGCGGACTCGTAACCGGCCCGCAGCAGCTGCTCCGGACGGTTGACGAAGGCGACCCGCCGGTGGCCGAGGTCCGCCAGGTGGTGAACGCAGGCCGCCGCCAGCGCGGTGTGGTCCAGGCCCACCCACCAACCGCTCTCGGGACGAGCGGTACGGCCGATGGCGACGGAGGGGAAGTCCAGTTCGGCCAGGTGATCGACCCGGTCGTCCTCCAGCCTGATCTCCATCAGGATCGCGCCGTCGACCCGCCGCTCCCCCAGCAGCCGCTGGAAGGAGCGGTCGCTGTCCACACCGCTGGGCGACAGCAGCACGTCGTAGTCGTAGGTCGCGGCGGCCTCCACCACGCTGCCGATGAAGTCCAGCTGCATGCCCGTGTAGTGGTTCCCGGCCGGTGGGAAGACCAGGCCGAGGGTGCTGGTCCGCCCGTTGGCCAGGGCGCGGGCGCTGGCGCTCGGCTGGTAGCCCAGTTCGTCGACGACCTGCTGGATCTTCCGGCGCGTGTCCTCCGACACCGGGCGCTTGCCGCTCAGGGCATAGGACACAGTGCTCCGCGAGACACCGGCTCGCCGGGCGATCTCACCGATGTTCACGGCACTCCTAGCTCGAACCGGTTCGTATGACAGCGAACGTAGGAACTGACCGCACCCCTGTCAACACTCGGGAAACGCAGCACTCCGGCCAACAGGGATGTCGCCAAGATCCTGCTGCAGAAGGGATTGCTGCCCGGAAGCCTCAGTGTTAGCTTCCCCGAACCGGTTCGACGCGCGGCCCTCTCCCATGGAGCGACGGGATACCCGTGCCACGCCTTCGAACCGCGCAGCCGCCTGCCCGCAACCTGACCCAACCCCTCCCTTTTTCGCCTGCCAAAGCCGAACCGGTTCGACGAGCACGCCACCCGAGGTGGCCCCCGGGACCTGCCACTCACCGAGGCGTGCCCGACCGGACCCGGAACCCGTTACTCGATGATTGAGGACGTCATCCATGTCATCCGCTGACCGATCGACGCGGCGCCGAGCCCCGGCCGCGATAGCCCTGACTCTCGGCGCCGGCCTGCTGGCCGCACCCGCCGGTCCCGCCCAGGCGGGCGAGACGCCGCGGCCCGCTGCCCGCTACACCTTCGACCAGGACGACCTCGCCTCCGGCAGCATCACCGACAGTTCCGGCAACGGCCTGAACGCGACCCTGGTGAACGGCTCCACCGCCCGGTCCGTCGCGGGCGCGGACGGCGGCAAGGCGCTGGCCCTGCCCGGCGGGGCCCCCACGTCGAACGGCGCGTATGTGCGCCTGCCGCGCGAAGTGCTCGCGGACACCACGGACCTGACCGTCTCCGCCCGCGTGAAGTGGAGCGGTGACAAGTCGCCGTGGCAGCGGATCTTCGACCTGGGCACCGACACCACGAAGTACCTCTTCAGCACCCCGTACAACAGCAGCGGGCTGCTCCAGACCTCCGTGACCACCGGCGGAGGCGGAGCGCAGGCACAGGTCCGCGGCTACGCGATGCTTCCCGCGGACGCGTGGCGGACGGTCACCGTCACCCTGGACACCACCGCAGGCCGGCTCACCACCTACCTGGACGGTGTGGCGGTCTCCTCCGCCGCGACCGGTATCAAGGCCAACGAGCTGCTGGACGGTTCGGCCACGGCCGCCGGTTACATCGGCAAGTCCCTCTGGCCGGACCCCCTGCTCAAAGGCGCGATCGACGACTTCACCGTGTGGCACACGGCGCTCAGCGCCGAGCAGGTGGCCGGTACCGTCGGGACCGTGCCGACCGTCCAGGAGCTCTCGAAGACGTCCTTCGACGTGCGCACCACGACCGGGACCGCTCCGTCGCTCCCGGGCGCCGTCCGCTCCTCCTTCTCCGACGGCTACGACCGCGACACGCCCCTCACCTGGGACGCCGTACCGCCCGAGAAGTACGCCCGGCCCGGGACGTTCACGGTGTCGGGAACGGCGGCCGGACGCGCCGTGAAGGCGACCGTCACCGTGGTCCGCGAGGGACAGCTCACCGTCGACCTCGACTCCGACACCGGCGCGTTCCACGGCGGCGCCTCCGGCACGCTGTACGGCGTGTACGGACCGGACGTCCCCACCAACAACCTCATGGAGGGCATGGGCCTGCGCACGGTCTCCACCAAGGCGCAGGACGGCCCGCAGCATCCCGGCGCCGACGCGCTGGAGGTCGTGAAGCCGCTGCCCGACTCCACCGACGGTGACGTGTACATCTACATGACCGACATCCACCGCGGCTTCCCGTACCAGTGGCCGGGCGCCACTCCCGAGGAGAAGATCAAGCTCTACAAGGAGAAGATCGCGGGGCAGGTCGATCAGGTCCTGCGGCTGCCCGAGCAGTACCGGGACAACGTCGTCTTCGTGCCGTTCAACGAGCCCGAGGGCAACATGTTCGGCACCGGCGAGTGGAGCTACGACAAGGTCAGCTGGCTGGACGACCCGGACGACTTCTTCGCCGCCTGGGACGACGCGTACCAGCTCATCAAGTCCAGGATGCCCAGCGCCCGTATCGCCGGCCCCAACACCAGCGTCCTCTACGACCAGGTGAAGGGCTTCCTCACCCACACCCTGGCCGCCAGCACCCTCCCGGACGTCATCACCTGGCACGAGCTGAGCCACCCGGAGGCGGTACGCGAAAGCGTCGCCAGATACCGGGCGTGGGAGAAGGAGTTGTTCAAGGGCACCGACCGCGCCGGCACCCAACTCCCCGTCAACATCAACGAGTACGCCTTCAACTACCACACCTCCGTCCCCGGCCAGATGATCCAGTGGGTCTCCGCGATCGAGGAGTCCAAGGTCGACGCCGACATCGCGTACTGGAACATCGACGGCAACCTCTCCGACTCCGCGGTGCAGTCCAACCGCGGCAACGGCCAGTGGTGGCTGCTGAACTCGTACGCCTCGATGAGCGGGCACACGGTGAAGGTGACGCCGCCGTTCCCCGGCGAGAACTACACCATGCAGGGCGTCGCCACACTCGACGAGAAGAAGAAGCAGGCCAGGCTGATCTTCGGCGGTTCCACCGGCAAGGGCCACATCACCTTCGCGGGTGTCCCGAAGAGGCTCTTCGGGGACCGGGTGCACGCCTGGGTGAAGGAGGTCGAGTGGAGCGGGCAGGTGGGCGACAGCTCCGGCCCGAAGCTGCTTTCCGAGCAGAACCTGAAGGTCGCGGGCGACGGCACGGTCGTCGTCGACTTCGGCGACGGGGGGCTGCCGGCGCTGAAGGAGTCCTCCGCGTACGAGATCGTCCTCAGCCCGGCCGGGAAGGCGAAGGGCACGCAGTCCCCGCCGGTGCGCTGGCAGGCGTCGTACGAGGCCGAGGACGCCGCCCACACCGGGTCCGGCTACTCCAGGAACGGTCCTGAGGGTTCACCGCGCGACGTGTCGAAGTTCTACACCTCCGGCGGCTACGACGTGGGCGGCCTGCGCACCGGCTCGGACGTCACGCTCGACTTCACCGTGGACGTGCCCGAGGACGGCACCTACGACCTGAGCACCTTCGCCAACTCCCTCAACACGTTCGACAAGGTGAAGGAGCAGGGTCCCACCAACGTCTTCCTGCGCGTGGACGGCAAGGCGGACAGCGAGCAGGAGCTGTACCTGCCGCTCGGCTACAAGTGGGTGGTGTGGGACCACGCCGACACCAAGGTCCACCTCACCAAGGGCAAGCACACCCTGACGCTGGCCGCGAAGAGCCTCGACGGCAAGCGCGTCACGAAGGGGGACGCCATCGTCGACCGCCTCACCCTCGCCCTCCCCAAGGCTTCGGCGGCCACCCAGGTGTACGAGGGCGAACTGGCCTGGCTGGGCGGCGGGGCACGGCCGGTCTACGACCTGCCGAAGCAGGCGGCCTCCGGCTCGGGCGCGGCCCGGCTCGCCAAGGGCCAGACCGCCACGTTCTGGGTCTACTCCGCCGCCGACCGCGAAGCCACCCTCGGCGTCGACACCCTCGGCGGCACGGGCTCCCGGCTCTCCGTCAACGGGCACGACGTCCTGCGCCTGGCCAAGGGCGGGAGCAGCGTGGCGGTCTCCCTGTCCGGCGGCCTCAACAAGGTGACCGTGACCGGCGGTTCGTCCACGACGCTCGTCGACCGGCTGACGGTGACGCCGACCGAGGGCACGCTGCCGACACGTACGTACGAGGCCGGCGCCGCCGAGCTCGCGGGCTCGGCCACCCTCGCCCCGCTCTCGCTGGCCACCGACGGCACGGCGATCACCGGCATCGGCGGGGACCCCGGCAACGGCAACACGGCGACGTTCAAGGTCACCGCCGACCACGGCGGCCTGTACGCGCTGCGCATCCGCTACTCCAACCCCGAGCAGTCCGAGGCCACGCACTACAACCCGGACCCACTCGCCCGCCATGCCGACATCAGCGTCAACGGCGGCGAGGCGCGGCGCGTCGGCTTCCCGCACAGCTTCCACCAGAACAACTTCTGGGAGCTGACCGTCCCCGTCCACCTCGACAAGGGGCAGAACACGATCGTCTTCCGCTCCGAGGAACTGCCGAACTTCGACGGCACCACCTACGCCTCGGACACCTTCCCCGGGGTGCTGCTCCGCTCCCGCAACGCGCCGCTGATCGACCGGATCACCGTCGCCCCCTACGCGCGGGAGGTGCGCTGAGATGACCACCGGCGGCGGCAACGTGATGCTCCCGGCGCCGGGGTAGCGGGGGCACCACGTCGCGTACGGCCCGGGGGGGGCGCACCCCCGGGCCGTACGTAATTGCGGATTCAGGTAAACACGGCCCGAAGAGGGGTCACATAAGTACTCCTTTAAGAGGCTAAAAGCAGGGATACGGGCCCAAATCAAGCCGTCCGTGGGCGATGAGCCGAGCGTCGGGCCGCTGGTCGTCGCTGCGCCTGGAGGATCGTCCGCCCGTCCTCGCCCTTGGTGGCGCCGCCTTCCGACGGGCCCAGTGTGGCGCGCCCGTCCCCGTCCCGAGCAGAGGGTTTTCGGCCCGGGCTCCGCCGAGCGGTGTCCGGTGCGTCTTGTGAGGCCCCGTTGCCACCTGCACGATCGGCTCGCTCGCACAGAAGTCCGCTCCCGGAGCAGTTCACTCAAGGAGGCCCCCTGTGACGACCGACCGCATCAGCCTCAGCCCCGAGGCCGCTCGGCAACTCGCGACCACCACGAAGACGACACCGCAGATGCGCGGCATCACCCCGCGCTATCTCCTGCGCGCCCTTCCCTGGGTCGACGTCGAGTCGGGTGTGTACCGCGTCAACCGGCGCCGCACCTACGTCCTGGGCGACGACCGCATCAGCACGCACACCGACGAGGGGAGTCCGCGCGTCATCCCGGGCGACTTACGTGAGATCCCGTACCTGCGCGAGTCCGAAGACGCTCTCCTCGCTCAACTGGCCGACGCCTTCACGGAGACGAGCTTCGAGGCCGGGCAAGTGCTCGTTCAGGAAGGCGACACCGCCGAGGACCTGTGGGTGATCGTCCGGGGCCGCGCCGAGAAGCGAGCCGCCGGCCGGTACGGCGACGAGGCGCTGATCCAAGTCATCGGCGACGGGCAGTATTTCGACCTGGCGGCGTGGACCAAGGGCGAGCCCATGCCGTACGCCGTCAAGGCCGTCACCCCCGGTGTCGCCCTGCGCGCCGCGCGTTCCGCCCTCGCCGGGCTCATGGAGCACGACGGGGCGCTGCGCGGGGCGGTGGAGTCGTACGCGGCGGGCGGCATGCCGGCCCCCGGCACCGAGGCGCCCATCGACCTGAGCGGCGGTCACGTGGGTGAGGTCGATCTGCCGAGCACCTACGTCGACTACGAGGACGTGCCGCGCGAGTACCACATGACGCTCGCCCAGACCCGGATGATGGTGCACTCCCGTGTCGCCGACCTCTACAACGGGCCGATGGACCAGACGCGGACCCAGGCCAACCTGACCGTCCAGGCCCTGCGTGAGCGGCAGGAGAGCCTGATGCTCAACCACCCCGACTTCGGTCTCTTCCACAGTGTCCCGGCCGGTCAGCGCGTGCAGGCGCGGACCGGCGCTCCCACCCCCGACGACCTGGACGAACTGCTCGCGAAGGTGTGGAAGCAGCCCGCCTACTTCATCGCGCACCCGCGGGCGATCGCCGCGTTCGGGCGTGAATGTACGCGGCGGGGGGTGCCGCCGGTGACGGACAGCCGGTTCGGCAGTCCGCTGCTGACCTGGCGGGGCGTGCCGCTGCTGCCGTCCGACAAGGTGCCCTGCCCGGGCGGCCCGGGCGAGGCCGCCGGTACCACCGAGATCCTGCTGGTACGGGTCGGCGAGGCCGAGCAGGGCGTGGTGGGACTGCGCCCCGCGGCCGTGCCGGACGAGGTCGAACCCGGCCTGTCCATGCGGAACATGGGCATGGACCGCAAGGGCATCACGTCCTACCTGATGACGGCCTACTTCAACACCGCCGTGCTGGTGGACGACGCCATCGCCGTACTCCAGAACGTCGAGGTGTCCAAGTACCATGACTACGCCTGACGTCACGGCGTGGCAGACGCCGACAGCCGGGGAACAGAGGGCTGCTGCCCAGCCGTACCCGATCCGACCGCGCGGTTTCACCGCCGAGTCGGTGCGGCCGGACTTCCCGGTCCTGCACCGGACCGTCAACGGCCATCCCCTCGTCTGGCTGGACAACGCGGCCACCACCCAGAAGCCGCGTCAGGTCATCGAGGCGCTCGCCGCCTACTACGGCGCCGCCAACTCCAACATCCACCGCGGGGCCCACACCATGGCGCGGGAGGCCACCGAGGCGTACGAGGCGGGGCGGGCGGCGGTCGCCGACTTCCTCGGCGCCCCGAGCCCGGACGGGGTCGTCTTCGTGCGCGGCACCACCGAGGCGGTCAACCTCGTCGCGCAGACCTGGGGGCGGGCCAACCTCGGGCCCGGGGACGACATCCTCGTGCCGGTCCTCGAGCACCACTCGGACATCGTGCCGTGGCAGATGATCGCCAAGGAGACCCGGGCCCGGCTCGTCCCGGTCCCGCTCACGCCGGACGGGGAGATCGACCAGGACGCGTACGCCGATCTGCTGTCCTCGCGCACCCAGCTCGTCGCGGTCAGCCACGCGTCGAACGTCCTGGGCACTGTGCCGCCCGTCAAGGAGATGGCGGCGCTCGCCCACCGCTACGGCGCCAAGGTCCTGGTGGACGGTGCCCAGGCCGTCGCTCACTTCCCCGTCGACGTACAGGACTTGAATGCGGACTTCTACGCGTTCTCCGGTCACAAGCTCTTCGCGCCGACCGGCATCGGCGCCCTGTACGCGAAGCCGGAACTCCTCGCCGGCATGGCGCCGTGGCAGGGCGGCGGGAACATGATCGAGTCCGTGGACTTCGGGAAGACCACGTTCGCGGCCGCCCCGCACAAGCTGGAGGCCGGTACCGGACACATCTCCGGAGTCATGGGACTGCTCGCCGCCGTGAACTGGCTGACGTCGCTCGACCGCGAGGCCGTCGCGGCCTACGAGGAAGGTCTCATGGCGTATGCGCTCCAGGCCCTTGCCACGGTGCCCGGGCTCGAGCTGATCGGTTCGGCGGCCGACCGGATCGCGGTGCTCACGTTCACACTCGCGGGACAGGACCCGGCCACCGTCGCCGGCTGGCTCGACCGCGACGGAATCGCCGTCCGCGCCGGTCACCACTGTGCCCAACCAGCCCTTGCACACTACGGGTTGGAGTCGGCGGCGCGCGCGTCCCTCGCGCTCTACAACACGTCCGATGAGGTGGACCGGCTCGTCGCTTCGTTGCGCAGACTGCAACAGAGCGCCTGACAAGGAAGTGGGGACTCAGCGGGGTCCGTGCGACCGGAAACGGCCGGGCGGGCCCCGCCTCCGCTGCCAGGATGCCGCCCGCGGCCGCAGCTTCGGCGGGTGGCCGCCCCGGGCAGGCGGGCGACGGTGCCGACGATTCAGCCAGCTGCCGATGAACCTGATCGGGCTCATATCGGTTTCTCCCCGGGTGAGTTGCGGCCGATGTCGTCGGGGCCCTTGGCGATCTCCTTGTCGCAGTCGCCGTGCACGCCACGGGTCGTGGTCGGTTCAGCGGGCGGCGGACTCGGCGGCGTCGCGCGGGGCGGGGGCCGGGGCGGGCGTGGTGTGCCGGTGGCGGCGGGTGAGGTGCCGGTCCAGCAGCGTGCTCGCGACAGCCGCCACGGCGAAGGCCGCGCCGACCCGGCCGATGCCCGCCAGGCCGGGGCCCGCGTCGATCACCAGGCCGGACACCCAGGGAGCGACCGCGATGCCGACGTTGAAGGCGGCGATGTTCAGCGCGCCGCCCAGGGTCCTGGTCTCGCCCAGAATGCCGAACACCCGGGCGTTCACCGCCGGGTTGGTCATGAAGCCGCCGGCGGCGAGGAGTGCGGCGAGCGGGATCACTACCGCGGGCATGTCCGCGGTCGGCGCGATGGCGGCAGCCACGACCGCTACCGTGCCCATGCCGGTCAGCAGGACGCCGAACGGGGCCCGGTCGGCGATGCGGCCGCCCACCGTGAGGCCGGCCAGCGCGCCCACCCCGTACAGGCCGAGCACCGCCGGCACGAGCCCTTCGGAGATGCCCGTGACGTCTTCCAGGAGAGCGCCCAGGTAGGAGAAGACCGCGATGGTGGCGGAGACGGTCAGCGCGGTGGTGGCGTAGGCGACCCACAGCCGGGGCACCGCCAAGGAGCGCAGTTCGGTACGCAGCCTCAACTGCGGTACCCCGGTCTCGCGTCCGCCGGGCCGGGTGAGAAGCACCGCGGTCGCGGACAGCGCGGACATCACGGCCACCGCCCAGAAGGCCGCCCGCCAGCCGGCGTACTGCGCCAGCAGCGTGCCGGCCGGAACGCCGAGGATCATGGACAGACTCAGCCCGGACACGACCACGGACATCGCCTTCCCGCGCAGGCCTGCGGGGACGAGGGAGACCGCGGCGACCGAGGCCAGCGCCCAGAAACCGGCGTACGCCATGCCCGTGACCACGCGCATGACCAGCAGGAGCCCGAAGTGCGGCACGAGCGCGGCGGCCGCGTGCCCGGCGACGAACACCACCTGGAAGCCGACCAGTGCGGCGCGCCGAGGCGACCTCAGGGTGGCCAGGGTCAGCAGCGGTGCGCCGACGACCATCCCGGCGGCGAACGCCGAGACCAGCAGCCCCGCCTCCGACAGGGAGACGTCCAGATCACCGGCGACGGAGGGCAGCAGCCCGGAGAGCATGAACTCCGAGGTGCCCTGGGCGAACGTGCCGAAGCCGAGGATATAGATGACCAAGGGCATGGTGGGGGTGCTCCAGAGGACATGGCCGGGCGAGTGGGTGCTGCTGGGAGCAGAGCCGGCCTGGCGAGACCAGGACCGCGCTGTTCCAGACTCGCGGCGCCGCAAGGCGGGTCAGCCCGCAAAAGTGGACCAGCTGAACCTGGGTCCAGCTGGGCCACCCTGGACCGGGTCGCCGCCCGGCCCGGAGCGAATACTTGGGGAATGGAGCAGAACGCAGAGCTGGGAGACTTTCTTCGCACCCGCCGGGCCCGTCTGAGCCCGGACGACGCGGGCGTGGCCCCGGGCGGCGGTGTCCGCCGGGTACCGGGCCTGCGCCGCGAGGAGGTCGCCCGGCTGGCCGGGGTGAGCACGGACTACTACACCCGCCTCGAACAGGGCCGCCACCCCAACGTCTCCGAGGCCGTCCTGGACGCCGTTGCGCGTGCCCTGCGTCTGGACGACGACGAACGCAGCCACCTCTTCGACCTCGCCCGGCCCCATGCCACCGGCCCCCGACGCCGCCGGGCGGAACGCGTGCAGCGCGTGCGCCCCGAGGTCCATCAGATGCTGGACATCCTCAACGGCGTCTCACCGGCCTTCGTCGCCAACCACCGTCAGGACGTGCTGGCCGCCAACCAGCTGGCCCGCGCCCTGATCACGGACTGGGACGCCCTGCCGTATCGCGAGCGCAACTTCGCGCGCTTCATCCTCCTCGATCCCACCGCCCGGGAGCTGTACCGGAACTGGGACGAGGTCGCGGAGATCGTCGTGGCCGATCTGCGCCTGGAGGCCGGGCGCCACCCCGACGACGCCCTGCTCAACGAACTCATCGGCGAGGCCGTCGTCAAGGTGCCCGAGTTCAGCGCCTGGTGGGACAGCCACCGAGTGGCCCAGTGCGTCCACGGAACGCAGCACTTCCACCACCCCGTGGTGGGCGAGTTCACCCTCCACCACGAGACCCTGGCCTTCCCCGCCGACCCGGGCCAGACCGTGTGCGTGTACACCGCCGAACCCGGCTCCGCCTCCGCCCAGGCCCTCGCCCTCCTCGCCAGCTGGAGCGCCCCCGACGCCACCCGGGAAGACGCCGAATCCCGCTCCCCTCGGCCAGGCAGCACGCTACGCCCGGAATGACCGACGCTCGGCCTGCGGTCGGCACACGTACAGCAGCCCGTCCGGGAGGTCCCTTCCAGGCGCTGCCGCAGGCGGACTTGGATTTCTGCTAGGGCACCGACATCACCCGCAGCCCCTGCTCCGCCCAACTCGTCATGCGCCGCTTGCAGCTCCTCCTCGGCGAGGGGGGCTCTCTAATCCGGTGTTCGAATTACTGCGTGCCCCATACAGTGCAGCCCATATGACACTCCTACATGCTCATGACTATGGGGGCGATGGCCCGCAACTCGTTCTCCTGCACGGTTTCGGACGGTCGCTCGCCGACTGGGATGCCTCGGCCGACCTGCTCACCGCCGGGCACCGCGTCCTCGCCGTCGACCTTCCCGGACACGGCCGCTCTCCCGATACCTCCCCCTGGACCATCCCCGGCGTGGTCCGGCACATCGCGGACACACTCGACGCGCATGGCGTGCCGGAGGCCGTGGTGGTGGGCCATTCCCTCGGCGGACTGATCGCGGTCGAGTACGCCCGAGCCAACCCTGACCGTGCCCGTGCGCGTGCCGCCGTGAATCTCGACGGCTTCTGGTGGGGACGCGACTATCCCGACGCCGAACGGGTGAGTGAGGCGCTGATGACGTCGGCCGGGGCCATCGCGTCACCCGAGTACATCGAGGAGCGGGTCGCCAACTCGGTCCGCTCCGGGATTCCCGCCGACCGTGCGGAGGCCATTACCCGTGCGGCCGCACGCCCGTTGCCCGACGGCAAGTGGCAGACGCTGCCGGAGCGGGCCGCGGCGCTGGAGATCCTCGACGAACTCCACAGGCTCGGCGCGCTCGGTGTCACCGAGTGGCTGGACGGGATCGACAGCCCGCTGCTGCTGGTACAGGCCGGCCGACGGATGTCGCCTGCGCCTGGCATGGAGTGGTTCGACGATTTCATTGCCCGGTTCGCACGAGGGGTCTCCGACCAGCTGGCCGGGCTCGCCCGCACCCGGCCGACGGTCAGCGTCAACCAGATCGACGCTACCCACGCCATGACCGTGGAGACTCCACAAGCGGTGGCGACGCTGCTCGCCGGGTACGTGCGAGGACTGTCCGACTGAAGAATCCGGCACCGCTGACGAACCCCGCTTTCGCGCATCTGTGAACTCGCCGTGCGGGGACGGGGTTCGGGGTTCGCGGGCCTTGGCGCGGCCGAGTCTCCGAGCTGCCCAACTTCGCGGTTGTGCCGCGTCGTTGGGTGGTCGAGCGGGTCGTTTGCCCGGCTGGGGCACCGGCGCCGTATGTCGAAGGTCTGCGAGTATCTCTGCGACTCGCAGACCTTCGGCCAGGGCACTGGTGCGGGTTCCGCCAAGTGCGCCGCCTATTCGGGTGCCTGTTTGTACGTCAGCGCATCTCGCCTGCGGGCCGGCGGCATACCTCTGGCGAACACACCTACCGAAGGAGACGCTCGTGCGTGCACCTACCCTGCTGGCCGCCACCGTTCTCGCCGGGACCGTTCTGCTCGGAGGCGCGGGCCAGGCCCTTGCCTACGACAGCGACGACATGAGCAACCTGGGAGCTGGTTTCGGCAGCAGCTCTCCCGCCGGATCCGGTTTCGACCAAGACGCATCCGGCTCCGACCAGGGCACACCCGGCTCCGACCAGGGCACACCCGGCTCCGGCCAGGACGCGCCCGGCTCCGGCCAGGACGCGCCTGCTTTCGACCAGGACATGTCCGACTTCGACGAGGACTAGTCCGGCTTCGACCGGAGCATCGGCCACTGACCGCTGGGCCGCTGTTTCATTCCCCGCCCCGCACCGTGATGCTCTCGATGCGGGGCGGGGGGCTTTCCCCTGCGCTGGGACACCGGGGCTGGGAGCCGGTGCCAGGCTGAGCCCATGCCACCGAAGCTTGCCTCCGAAGCCTGCCACCAAAAGGGGCATAACAGAACATCCTGATGCCCGTCTCATCGTTGACCAGGCATGAAGATCATCGCTGCCGCCGCACTTGCCGGTGCCGCTCTCCTCACGGCCGCCCTCCCCGCCTCAGCGGACGACGGGCCCATCGACTTCGGCATCTTCCAGGGTGTCAACGACACCACAGGTTCAGGATCCACGGACTCGAGCCCGGCCTGGGGGCAGGAAAACAGCGGGTCGAGCGGAACCGTCCCGAGGTCGGCCCTGGCCATGCTGGTGGACAACCTGGCGACGCCCAACCAACAGTGACCAGCCCTCAGAGTCGAGCCTTCCGCCAAGGTGGCCGCCGCCTCATGTGAGGATGTGGCGATGGCGTGGCTGAGGAAACCCGGGAAGCGGACGGTCGGACTTGTGGCCGCGGCGAGTGCGGCGCTGGCGTTGACCGCCTGCAGCCCGGGCGGCTCCGACGACGGGGAGTCCGGGGGCCGCGAGGCGAAGTACAAGCGCGTCATCGACGACCCTCACCCGCGCTCCGCCGACGTCATCGAGGCGGCAGGCGCACCCGCCGGTGTGGTCCGCGCGGACGACGGCTCGTTGCTCCTGACGTACGAAGCCGGCAACGTCGAGGACGACGAGGGGTCGGCCGCCTCCGCCTGGCGCATCGTGGGCCCCGACGGCCGTACGGTCGCCGAGCACGCGGAACACACGGACGCGGAGGCGACGCGGGCCACGTTCACGGGGGTGCGCGGGGGCTTCGTGCAGGTGCCGCCGGGAGAGGGGGCCGAGGGAGCGTACGCCCTCGACGTACGCGGCAAGCGGCACAAGGTCACCAACGCCGAGACCCCGTTGGGCACCCGCCCTGGCGACATCCTGCTCACCCAACCGGAGCCGACCCTCATCTACCGTCCCGCCACGCGCACCGTGGCATCCCCGGCCGGTCTGCCGGCCGATGCCATCGGCCTCGCTGTCGACGAGCGAGGTACGGCCTGGAGCCTGACCCAGCCCCTGACCGAAGACCCCGACCGCGTCGTCCGGCAGCGCGACGGGCGCACCCTCGGCTCCACGACCGTCCCGAGGCCGTACGCAGGAGGCATCCTCGCCGCGCGGGGCGGCACCGTGGCCTTGTCCCTCACCCGGGGCGAGGCCGTGCGCGGCTTGTTGGTGACGACGGACGACGGCGGACACTGGCAGACGGTCCTCGGCGGCGGCATCCCCTTCAAGGACCTGAAGCGCGGCCCGGAGTCGCTGGTCCTGGAGCTGCTTGCGGACGAGCGGCTGCTCGTCGGCGAGGAAGGCGGCCGCTACTGGCTCGCCGACGACCCCACCAACAGCGCCTTCCACGAGCTGAAGACGCCCGCGACATTCACGTCGTTCGCCGTCGACGGCACGACGCTCTACGGCATCGCGGACGCGACGACGGCGACGTACGACCTGGTGAAGGGGGAAGGGCTGTGGATCTCTGGCGACGACGGCCACGAGTGGCGGCGCTATGAGCAGCGCGGACAGCGACGGAACGGGTGACTGCGGGACCTGCGGGACCTGCGGACTGATCAAGCCCCGATCGGGCCGACTGAATTCTCACCGAATCCGGAAAGTGATCCGCAGCGGCCGCACGCCCGGCCGTCCGGTGGTGTGCAGCACCGCCTCGCCCGGTCCTGCGGCGCGGATGTCCCAGGCGCTGAAGCCCGGGTCGGTCTCGTAGTCGACCGGTACAAGGACGATCGCCGTGCCGTCGACGGTGGGGGTGGTCTCTCGCCAACGGCCGGAGAGACGCAGCTGAGTGGTGCCGCCGACGGAGAGGGTGACGGTGCGGCCGGTGTCGTCCTGGGTGAGGACGGCCGGGGCGGGCGGCGCAGGGGTGGTGGTTGTCGCCGCGTGGGTGGGGGTGGGAGCGGGAGTGACTGTGGCGGTGTGGGTGGGTGGGGTCGGGCGGTGCGGTGGGGGGCTGTCGGTGCACGCGGCCCGCCGCCACCCCGAGGAGCAGGGTGGCGGCGGCGCGCGGCAGGAGCGTCATCCGTGTCATACGAGCGGGATGTTGATGCAGGTGAGGATGGCCGCCTGGGCCTTGATCTGCTGCGTGGTGGCGTTCGGGTCGAGGCGTACCTTCTCGGCGTTCTGGACGGCCTCCAGGAAGGGGGTGTCCGCCTTCAGGTCGCTGTCGGTGTCGACGAGTTCGTTCGGCTCGAAGGCTCCGTTCGCGAAGTTCAGCCAGGCGGCGAGCAGTTGGCGGTCGAGGGAACGCTTCGGGTCCAGGAGCAGGTTGAGGAAGAGGACGTCCGCGGCCTTGTCCTGGGTGGACACGTCGACCTTCTCGGAGAACACCGCGCTCGCGTGCTGGACGATCTTCAGATAGCAGTCCAGTGTCTTCTTGCCGAGCCCGGTGAGGTCGCCGGTGAGGTATTTGACGTACCAGACGTCGGCGAGCAGCGACAGCGGGGCATTGCCCTGCACGATGACGGGCATCGCCTCGGTCCCCGTACCCCCGTCGTCGTCGCGTGCCGTGAAGGACAGGTCGTACAGGCAGGGCTTGGCGTACGTGTGGGCCTGGGCGTCCGTCAGGTCGCGCGGCTGGACGCTGGGGCTGCGGGCGGGATCGGGGTCGGGCGGGTTGACGAGCGAGGTGGTCGTGGTGGCGGGTGTCCCGTCGCCCCACGCCCAGCTCATGGTCTCGTCGTCGCTGCCGGGGTCGGTGACCCGGGCGGTGTACCTCTTCTCCTCGCCCGCGTGGACGACGAGTGTCCGCCCGCCCGCGAGCTGCACGGCGCCGGTCTTCTCGATGGCGACCGTCGGGTTGACGTTGGCGACGGTGATCTCGGCCTCGCGACAGATGGTGGTGTCGTCGTCGCTGCCGCAGACCTTCACGGTGAAGGCGCCGTTGTCGCCGAAGACGAGCTCGCGGCTGAAGGTGAGGGTGGCGTCGGGACGGTTGTTCTCCAGCTGTCCCGGCAGGGAGACGGGTTTGCCGTCGCCGGGGTCGATGGTGGCGGTGAGCGGGTCGAGCCAACCCGGGTCGGTGACGGTGCCGGAGACGGTGAGCTTGCCGCCCTCCTCACGCGGGCCCTGGACGGTGAAGGTCACCGTGGGGGCCACGTTGGTGACGGTCACGGTCGCCGTGTCGGTGTCGGCCCCGGCGGCGTTGCCGACGCGCAGGCCGACGGTGTACGTGCCGTCCTGGCCGACTCGGTCGAAGAGCGGGCTGACGCCGGTCGCGTCGTCATAGGCGCCGTCGCCGTCGAAGTCCCAGCTGTAGCTGCCGCCGCCACCGGGGACGGTGGAGCCGCTCGCGTCGAGCCGTACGTCGGCGCCCTCCTTGGTGGAGTACGGCCCGCCCGCGTCGGCGGTGGGCCGGCAGGTGGCGGGGTAGTCGGTCGCCGGATTGGCCTGGCTCTGGCTGGGTGAGGTGGCGCTGGCGCCCATGCCGCGGCGGGCGAACACGCCCCACAGCAGGCACTGGTTGGCGCCGCCGTGGTTGGCCCGGTCGGCGGCCAGGATGCCGTCGCGGGCGTCCAGGAAGTCGGGCGAGGACGGCGTCAGCTTCATGCCGTCGACCATCAGCTGCTCGTGCCGCTGCTTTCCGGTGGCGTAGCCGTAGGCGCCGACGAGCGCGGTGCGCATGTCCCACATGACGGTGGCCCAGATCTCGCCGTCGTCGTGCACCTCGCAGCTGCCGCCGTCGCAGAGGTCGCCGTAGGTGAGGTCGCTGTCGTTGTACGCGACGCGGCGTACGCCGGTGGGCTCGCCGTTGTTGTACTCGCCGTACACCGGGTCGTTCCACAGCGAGGTGGCCACCGCGTCGCTCCAGCCCTCGCCGAGCGCGCCGGTCTGCTCGCCGTCGCCCATGTCGCCGCCGCCGACGAGCCGGTTGGACAGGCCGTGGCTGTACTCATGGGCGACGGTGTCGCCGTTCATGGCCCGGTGTGTGTCGTGGTTGCCGCAGGAGGCGCGTCCGACGAAGAGCCGCATGGTCCCGTTCTGACCGTCGGCGGGGGTGCTGAAGTTGGCGTTGCAGGCGGAGTCCCCGTTGGCGTCGAAGTCGACGTAGACGTCGACGCGGTCGCCGCCCGAGCCGCCGCCCCCGAGGTTGTCCTCCTGGAAGTTGCCCGACGCCTCGTCGAAGCCGAGCCCGTAGAGGTGGTCGTGCATGCGGTTGGTGTAGTAGAAGGCCTGGGTGACGACCGCGTCCCGGTCGGTGGTGAGGTCGGTGCCGCCGCTGGTGCGGAAGGCGTCCGTGAACGTGTAGTTGAAATGCTGGTACGCCGGGTCTCCGCCCGCCGGGGTCTGGGGCTGGTGGCCGAGCGTCTCGTCGCCGTCGAGGTCCTGGGAGACCTCGGCGTTGTTGCCGGTGGTGACCCGGCCGCCGACCCAGGAACGGCCGAGACCGCTGAAGGGGACGGTCGTCGCGCTGCCGAGGGTGGGGTTCTGGACGGTGAAGACCCGGCCCTCGGGGCCCTCGTTGCTGGTGCGGTCGGTGCGCAGGAGGACGGTGCCGTTCCCGGCGTCGACGACGGTGTCGTACAGGTGGTGGTTGTCGGCGGTGAGCGTGGTCCGCCAGGCCGGGCGGGCGGTGCCGTCGGCGAGCGGGAAGGTGACCCGCGTCGCGGTGGCGGTGCCGGGCGGGGTGTCGGTGCCGACGGAGGCTGCGGCCCGGTCCAGCGCGGCGCCCTTGTCGAGGGTGACCGTCCCGGTGGCGCGGGCGTCCGGGACGAGGCTGCCGGTGACGGTGAGGATACGGCCGGCCTTGTCGACGGCGACCGAGAGGCGGGCGCCGTGGACGGGGACGCCCCGGTCGCCCTGGCCGATGAAGACATGCCGTACGCCGTTGTGCTCCGTACGGTACGACTTGACGACCTCGAGGGCGTCCAACTCGGCGGCGGAGAGACCGTAGAGGGCCGCGTGGTCGCGTATGTGGTCCAGCGCGAGGGTGCGCGGGTCGGCATTGCTGGTGGCGGTGAGGGCGTTGCGGCCCTGCGGGGTGAGCCGCTTCGGCGTACCGAACCGGCTCCAGCGGACGGCCGTGCCGTCGAGTTCCTGAGCGGCGTGCAACTGCCCGGCCGTGGGCGCGACGCGCTTGTCACCGCGTACGTCGATGTTCGGGTACGGCAGATCCGGCTGTTCCTTGGCCGGTCGCTGCTGCGTCCCGGGATGTTCGCCGGCGTTGGCCGCCGACGACGGTGTGACCGTGACCGCCGGGAGTGCGAGCAGGACCGCTCCGATGAGCAGTGAGCGTGCCCGCTTCGATAAGCGTCTGGGTGGCAGCATTCCCTCTCCCCCGTACGTTGGCTTCCTGACTGCGAACCGAGGACACGGTACGTGCGCATGACAAGTCAGGGATAGAGCGCGTGCAGGCTCGGAGTCATCGCTGTTGGCAGGAGTTGACGGGCGTCGGGGGCGCCGGGTTCGAGCACGACGGCGACCATCACCTCGGGGTGTGGGCCGGTGGGCCATGGACGGTGCCGAGGCCAGGGGGACGCCGGTGGTCCTCGCCGAGCGAGACCCGGCCCGCCGACCGGCCGGAACTTCTACTCCGTCACCCCAAGGCCGTCATCACTCCCCCCTCCAGCTCTAGAGGGAGTCGAGGCCGAGCTCGTGGTTCTTGATCGCCTCGCGGACGGCGCTCACGAAACCGTTCCAGAAGTGGTCGGCGTAGGGGCTGTCGGTGCTCGGCACGCCGGCCGTCGTCCTGCGCTTGGCCGCGCCGGAGAAGTCACCGAACATCGCCTTGCGCAGCACGGTGGACAGCTCCAGCTGGGCGCCGGCACCGGTGCGGGTCCGATTGACGATGTTGGCCGGGTCGTCGCCGTTGATGGGGTCGGTGGCGCCCGCCAGGACCACGGTCACGTCCCGGTCGACGACGGTCGTGGGGGAGGTCAGACCGTACTTCGTGAAGGCCGCCAGCAGGTTGCGCTGGAGCCGCTCGTCCCGGCCGCCGATGACGATCTTCTTCGCGGCGGTGTCGTCGAAGCCGTGAAGGGCGGCGGCGTACAGGTTGCCGGCACAGACGGCGAGGGCGGCCGGGTCGTCGCAGTGGGTGGAGGTGACGTGCTGCGCGGCGGAGTTGGCCAGGGCCTCGAACATCCAGTAGTCCCGCTGCGGCTCCCCCGGCACCGCCGCGCTCGCCGGGTCGGTGTTGACGTCGAAGGGCGTGTAACCGGCGATGGCCATGCACAGCTCGCTGGTACCCGCCTCGATCCCACCGCCGTGCGGCGCGATCACCGCCGTGCTGCTGATGGCGCTGCTCGTGTGCGGGCGTTGTCCGTGACCTGCACCGGCGCGCCGATGCGGAAGCGGCGCATCCAGTCGGTGCCCTCCTTGGCCGCGGTACGGGTGTACAGCTCGGTGTTGGACCCGTACTGGTCGGCTGCCGCGGCCGGCGTGGCGCCGCTGCCCATCACGACATTGAGGATGGGCAGGCCGGCGGCGACGGAAGCGAGGACGGTGCGTCTGTTGGGGTTGTTCACGGGGCGATACTGCATCATGGCCCGGCGTCCCCGTGCGGCGTGCCCATCTGAGCATGACAACCTGGCCACCGCACCGTCGACCTGGCGGCGCGCTCCGCCGAACCCCCCTCGGCGAAAAGGCCACTTGCCGGGTGCCCGGTGTGTGATCCCGTCCCTGCACCGGGCCCCGTCGAGGTCTTAGTGCTGGTGCTCAGTACACCTGCACGCCGAAGGCGTTGAGGGCCTCGGTGACCGGCTGGTAGAAGGTCGTGCCGGGCGTGGTGGTGCAGTTGCCGCTGCCGCCGGAGGTGAGGCCCAGCGCCTGGGTGCCGGCGTAGAGGGGGCCGCCGCTGTCGCCCGGCTCGGCGCAGATGTTGGTGCGGATCATGCCGGTCACCACGCCGTCCGGATAGCGCACACTCCAGTTGACGCCGGTGACCCGTCCGCAGTGGGTACCGGTGGTGGAGCCGCGGCGGCAGGCGGCCTGACCGGGCTGGGCGCCGCCGGCGCCGGTGATGTCCTGGTTGCCGACCGTGCCGGGCGGGACGGGCTGGCCGGCGTCGTAGGCCACGAGGCCGTAGTCGTTGCCCGGGTAGCTGGAGCCGACGGTGGTGCCGATGTGCGTGACGAGCCGGTCCGAGTAGTAGTCGGTGGTTCCGTTGGTGCAGTGGCCGGCGGTGACGAAGTAGTGCCTTCCGGCGCCGTCCTGGGTGTTGAAGCCCAGCGAGCAGCGGAACGTGCCGACGGCGGAGCTGCTGTAGACGGCGTCCCCTCCGGAGAGGTACCTGGTGAGCTTGCCCGGCAGGCGCTCGACGCGCAGCGCGCCGACGTCGGTGCCCACGCCCCGCTTGATGGCGTCGATCGCGGCGGCGGACACGGTGCTGTCGGCGGCGAGCAGCACCCTGCCGGTCGTGACGTCCACGCTCCAGGCGGTGCCGACCACACCGGCGCCCGCGACCGCCTTCTCGACCGCGGAGAGTTGCGCGGTGCTGTACGTGGCGTTCGGACCGGGGTCGACGGGGCCCGCGTGGGCCGCGGTCCCGGCCAGGGCCGTCGCCGCCAGGGCGGTCAATCCGGACGCGAGGGCGACCATGCGGGTACGTCGTCTCGCGCCGCGGGGCGCCGGGCGTGTGATCCTCATACGGGCCTCCAGGAAGGGTCGGGCCGCACGCCACGGGACGGGAAACGGCCGCTCGGTGATCCCTTCCGGACGCTAACCGCGCCCCCGAGGCCCCAGCGACCTGGGCACCGCGTACGGGTGACGGCCCGACAGGTCGCCGCGTGCGAGTCAGCGGGTTCCCTGGGGCCGGTCGTGTGGCGCGGGCCCACGGTGGACGCGTCAGCGCAGCTCAGCACCGGTGTCTGCGACGCTTTCCGGTGCAACAGGCGCCATCGCTGAATCGGGCCGGCACGGCGGTGACGGTCAGCTCCCCACCGTCCGGGCGCCTGAGGCTGTGGGTGTCCCAGGCGGCCAGGCCCTCCGCCGGGGAGCCGAGACGCTTGGCGCCGCCGGTCGTGGTGAGCAGCAGCGGGGCGGTCGAGGTGAAGGCGCGGCCGCGGTCGTCGAAGTTGTCGGCGTGGTTGTCGTGGCTGACCAGGACCAGGTCGACGTCGGTGAGCCGGCCCTCGGTGACAGCGGGGCCTTCGGCCTTGGTCAGGTGGCCGTACGACCGCGGGGTGTCGAAGGTCGGGTCGGAGACGATGCGCAGCCCGCCGAGGTCGAGGAGGGTCGTGGGGCCGCCGACCACCATGGCCGAGCCGTCATGACGGGGAAGACGGGGTGGGGGCGATCCCATGGTGCCGGGCTCCTAGGTCTGGGCAGGAGGAGGGAGGCGGTGGCGGGGCGCCGGGTGGTCCGGCCGCTCCGAGCCCCTCCGCCCTCGACCGTAGGAAGAGCGGGGCGGTCAGCGGAAATGCCGTTCCGGTTGAGGCTATGCCTCACCTGCATGGACGCAGGTCGCGGCCGCGGCCAGGGCCGCTTCGAGGAAGCGGCGCAGCAGCGCGGACCCCGTGCCCGTCTCGGGGCGATAGGCGAGGCGGACCGGGCTGGGCGGCGCGCCCGTCACCGGCAGGAAACGCGGCGCGGGATGCTGGATGCGGCGCTCGGCGACCTCGGGGACGATGCCGATGCCGCGCCCCGCGGCCACCGATTCGAGCCACTCGTCGAAGTTCGCCGTCTCCACGTACCGTCGCGGTCCGCCCCCGTCCGGCCAGCACCAGGGACCGGTCGTGCCGCTGACCGCGTTGACGACCAGCGTCCACTCGTGGGCGTCCTGCCAGCGCAGAGCCTCTGCGAGAGGGTGGAGGGAGGGTTCCGGATCGTCGCCCGGTGTTCTTCGCGGGCGTGAACGTCATCTTCCCCACCCTGCGCCCCACCAACACCATCGTCCTGGTCGTCACCATCATCGAGGCCCTGCGCGCCTTCGACCTCGTCTTCGTCTTCAACAAGGGCGCCGAAGGCACCGAACTGCTCTCGATCCTGGTCACCAACAACATCATCGGCGAGTCCAGCCGCATCGGATACGGCTCCGCCATCGCCGTCGTCCTGCTGCTGATCTCCCTCGTCGTGATCATCCCCTACCTCGTGGCCACCTTCCGCAAGGAGCGGCGCGCATGAGCACCCCCACCGCCGTGCTCGGTGCGCCCAAGCAGCGCACCCCGATCCGCCCCGGCCGGATCCTGCTGCACGTCTTCCTCGCCACCATGGCCCTGGCCTGGCTCGCCCCCCTGCTCTGGGCGGTCTACGCGGCCCTGCGCCCGTACTCCGAAACATCCGCCAAGGGCTACGTCTCCTGGCCCGACAAGCTGACCTTCGAGAACTTCACGAACGCGTTCACGCAGTCGGACATGACGCACTACTTCGGCAACACGATGCTCATCGCCGTGCCGGCCGTGCTGGTGCCCCTGTTCCTGTCCTCGATGGTCGCCTTCTACGTCAGCCGCTTCGACTTCCGCATCAACCTCTTCCTGCTGCTCGTCTTCACCGCCGGAAACCTCCTCCCGCAGCAGGTCATCATCACCCCCCTGTACCGGCTGTACCTGCTCATCGACCTGCCCGGCATCACCATGAGCGGCAAGCTCTACGACTCCGCCCTGGGCCTCGTCCTCATCCACGTCGCCTTCCAGTCCGGCTTCTGCGCCTTCGTGCTCAGCAACTACATGCGCTCGCTGCCGCACGAACTGACCGAAGCCGCACTCGTCGACGGCGCCTCCGTGTGGCGGCTGTACTGGCAGATCACCCTCCCGCTGTGCAAGCCCGCCATGGCCGCCCTCGGGACCCTGCTCTCCATCTGGATCTACAACGACTTCTTCTGGGCCCTCGTCCTGATCTCCACCGGCGAGAACATGCCGATCACCTCGGCCCTCAACAACCTCTCCGGCCAGTACTTCACCGACCCCAACCTCGTCGCCGGCCGGCGCCCTCATCACCGCCGTCCCGGTCCTCGTCGTGTACTTCCTGCTCCAGCGCCAGTTCGTCAGCGGCCTCACCCTCGGCGCCAACAAGGGCTGACGTCTCCTCATTCGCCTGTTCCCTGCTACCTCCCGGAGCATCACCAGTGAGCACTGAACGCCGCCTTCGCCTGCCCGGCATCGCCTACGGCGGCGACTACAACCCCGAGCAGTGGCCCGAGGAGGTCTGGGCCGAGGACATGCGCCTGATGCGCGAGGCCGGGGTGACCATGGTCAGCGTCGGCATCTTCTCCTGGGCGCTGCTGGAGCCCGCCGAGGGCGAGTACGACTTCGCCCGCATGGACCGGTTCCTGGACCTGCTGCACGAGAACGGCATCGCCGCCGACCTGGCCACCCCGACCGCCGCGCCGCCCGCCTGGTTCTTCCGGGCTCACCCGGAGGCCCTGCCCGTCGACCGCGACGGCCGCACGCTCTCGTACGGCAGCCGCCAGACGTTCTGCCCGTCCAGCCCGGCCTATCGCACCGCCGCCCTGCGCATCACGCGCGCCTTGGCCGAGCGCTACGCCGACCACCCTGCCGTCATCATGTGGCACATCCACAACGAGTACGGCTGCCACAACGCGGCCTGCTACTGCGACGTCAGCGCGGAGGCGTTCCGCGGATGGCTGCGCCGTCGCCACACCGACGACCTGAAGGCCCTCAACCACGCCTGGGGCACCACTTTCTGGAGCCAGTGGTACTACGACTGGGACGAGATCCTCCCGCCCCGAGCCACCGGCGCCGATCCCAATCCGGCCCATCGAGCACTCCGCCGGAGCCGTCAACTGGCAGCCCGTCAACCGCGCCAAGGGGCCCGGCGAGATGCGCCGCAACGCCCTCGCCCACGTCGCACACGGCGCAGACGGCATCGCCTTCTTCCAGTGGCGTGCTGCCAAGGCGGGACTGGAACGCCCGCTGGGCCCTGGAACAGCCTTCCCAGCCCAGCGGCGAGCTGCGCTTCCAGGACCTCGTACGGGACTGGTACCGGACGCTGTGGCAAGCCGGCGTGGCCGTGGATTTCGTACGCCCCGACGACGACCTGTCCTCGTACCGCCTGGTGCTGGCACCCAGCCTCTATCTGGTCGACGACGAGGGCACGAAGAACCTGACCGCCTTCGCCGAACGGGGCGGCACCCTGGCCGTCGGCTTCCACAGCGGTGCGGTCGACGAGAACTGCCACATCCGGCTCGGCGGCTACCCGGGTGCCTTCCGGAACGTCCTCGGTGTGCGCACCGACGAACTCTTCCCCCTGTTGCCCGGCGAGACGCTCCACCTCACCGGGGCGGTCCCCGCGGGTGCCACCGCCACCCTGTGGTCCGAGCGCGTCCGGCTCGCGGGCGCCGAAGCGGTCGCCTCCTACGGCGACGGGCCGCTGCAGGGCGTACCTGCCGTCACCCGGCACTCCCCCGGCGACGGAACCGCCTGGTATGTCGCGACTCGCCCCGACCCCGCGACCCTCGCCGCGCTGCTGGCCCGAATCTGCGAAGAGGCCGGCGTGCAGCCGGTCCTTGCCACCCCGGCGCACGGCATCGAGGCCGTCCGGCGCAGCGGCACTGACGCCGACTACCTGTTCCTGATCGACCACGGCGGAAGCGGCGCCCAAGTCCCCGCCGAAGGCGTCGAACTCCTCACCGGCCAGGCCGTCAGCGGATCGGTCACCGTTCCCGCAGGGGGTGTCGCGGTCGTGCGCGAGGCGCACTGACAGGTGCCGGGGTCGAACGACTGCGATGCCGCCGGCCCGACGAGCGGCATCGCGGTCGGACACGGCGGCGCCGGCAGGAGCCGCACCTACCGAAGTACGTGGGCCGTCCGCGACACCCGCAGCTCCGTGAGGTACCGCTTGGTGACCCGGCCTCCGTATCGCCTGTCGATCAGCCCGGCGATGCAGCCCAGGAGTCCCTCCCTGGCCGCCGGCGGCAGCGCCCGGTGGCCGGAGTAGGTCCGCAGCACCTCCAGGTATTCCGCCGTGGTGTACGTCAGGTCCCACTCGTAACGCCGGAGGACGACAGGGCCGAACCTGCCGCTGCGTGCGACCTCCTCCACGTGATCCGAGGTGTCGACGTCCTGTGCGGCAGGAGGCCGCAGCCCCGGCGGGGTGGCCGGATCGAAACGCTCGTAGCAGTCCTGGACCTCGGCGAAGAACTCTTCGGTGCCGCCCGCCACATGCTGCGTGGCGACCACGGCGAGGGCCCCACCGGGCCGCAGCGCGTCGGCGGCTCTTGCCATCCGCACCGCCGGATCGATCCAGTGGAACGCCGTCGCCGAGACGACCACGTCGAACGGCTCCTTCGACAGTGGCCAGCTCTCGAAGTCCGCCGTCACGATCTCCACCGCTTCGAACCCGGCCAGGTTGCGCCGGGCAACGGCGGCCATGCCCGCGCCCAGCTCGACGGCGGTGATCCGGCAACCCCGCTCAGCGAGCGGCAAGGTCGCCTTGCCGGTACCCGCCCCCACCTCAAGGACACGGCAGCCGGGAATGGCACCGGCCAGGTCGGCGAGGTCGTCGAACAGCTCCGTTGGATACCCGGGCCTGGCCCGGTCGTACAGCTCCGCGTCCTCGTCGAAGGTCCGGCTCAGGTGGACGCGGTTCGCTTCGTGCGGCGTGTCGTCGCGCATGGCAGCACACTAGGGCCTGTTCGACCTCCCCCTGCCCCCCAGGGGTTCGGCCGCCACCGTGGTGAGAACCGTGTCGCCGAGGATGTCCGCGACTTCCTTCCAGTCGGTGAGCGACATCGTGAGCGGTGGCAGGAGCTTCAGTACGTGGCCGAGCCCCGAGGTCTCGGCCACCACGCCGGCGCGGAACAGAGCTTGCCGCACCCCGGTGGCGGTCTCGGTGTCGGTGAATCTGAGTCCGCTCATCGCTCCCTTGCCGACGGCCTCGGCGACCCCGGCCGGGAGGGCGTCGATGATGCTCGCGAGGCTGGTGCGGATCGCGGTGGCCAGTTCGGCGGCGTGGGCGGTGAAGTGCGGGTCGCTCCAGTGGTCGAGGGCCGCGGAGCCGGCCACGAAAGCGAGGTTGTGGCCGCGGAAGGTGCCGTTGTGTTCACCGGGCGCCCACCGGTCGGTCTCGGGGCTGATGAGCAGGGCCGCCATCGGCAGGCCCATGCCGCTGAGCGACTTCGACAGGCACACGAGGTCGGGGCGGAGCTCGGGGGTCTCCTCGAAGCTGAAGAAGGTGCCGGTGCGTCCGCAGCCTGCCTGGATGTCGTCCACGATCACCAACGCGCCGGTGGCGTCGGCGAGTTCGCGGATCCGGGCCAGCCAGGGGCGGGGCGCCGTGTGGAGTCCGCCCTCTCCCTGGACCGTCTCCAGGAGGATCGCGGCGGGCGGGCCCGTGCGGGTGCCCTGGCCGAGGGCGGCCTCCAGTGCGGCGACCGGGTCGGTGCCGGAGGGGCCCGCGGCGTCGCCGTACGGGAGGATCGTGACGTCGGTCAGGGGTACCCCGGCCGCCCCGCGCAGCAGCGGGGACGTCGTGGCGGCGAGTGCCCCCAGGGAGGCGCCGTGGAATCCGCCGGTGAAGGCGATCACCTCGGTGCGTCCGGTGACCTTGCGGGCCAGCTTCAGGGCGGCCTCGACCGCGAGGGTCCCGGCCGGGCCGGGGAACTGGACCACGAAGTCACCGAGGCCGCGCGGCTCCAGGACGAGGGCGGAAAGGCGTTCCAGGAAGTCGGCCTTGGCCGTGGTGTGCAGGTCCAGTGACTGCACGGGGCCGCCGGCCGCGAGGTAGGCCGTCACCCGTTGGACGATCGCGGGCGGGTTGTGGCCGTAGTTGAGCGATCCGGCGCCGCACAGCAGGTCGACGTAGCGGCGTCCGGAGGTGTCCCAGAGGTGGTGTCCGGCGGCTCGCTCGAACACCACCGGGAAGTCGCGGCAGTAGCTGCGTACGTTCGACTCGTGACGTTCGAACACCGCGAGGGGCGTCCGTTCGGTCTCGGTCATGTCAGCACGTACCTTTCATCGATTCCGCCGATCCATCGATCCAGCGGTCTGTTCGTTCTCATGACGCGTCTGCGAACGGCGTCACTTGACCAGGACCGTTCCGTCGCCGGGGCGGTGGTCTCGGGAGCGGCGGAGGTCGCTGAACGCGAACGTCCGCTGGAGCCAGCGGTCACGGCCGTCGTAGCGTGGGGTGAACGCCGAACGGCCGTGCAGGGTGACCCGGTTGTCGACGATGGCGAGGTCGCCGGGGCGCAGCAGCACCCCGGTGTACGCGCGGTGGGTCACCTCGCCGAGTTCGGCGAGGGCCGCCCGGCCCTCGGGGGTCGTGCCCCGGGTGGCCGCCTCGTCGAAGCACCAGTCCGGGTCGTCCGGGTCGCCGGTGAGGACGGCGTGCGCCGTTGCCTCGCCGGTCGCGCCGAAGGACGGCGGTGCCTCGGTGACGTACTCGGGCCTGCCGAGCGCCTCGCGGGTGCGGGGCGTGAGCAGCGGCAGGACGCGCCGTACGCAGCTGGTGCGCAGTTCCGCGACTCCCTCGTGGTCGGGGCGCAGGCACAGCAGCATCACGTAGTCGGGCCGGTGGGGGTGGAAGGCGTTCTCGGTGTGGAAGGTGAGTTCGACCGAGCCGACGTTGCCCTGGATCTCCTCCTGACCGGGCACCGGCACCACGTCCTGGACGAGGGCACCGGACTTCTCCGCCGCGAAGGCGGCCGGATCGCCGAGCCCGGCCGCGAACAGCAGCAGCATCGCCGCCGGGAGGGAGGGGGTGTGCTGGACGGACCCCTTCACCATGGGGGTCGGGGGCAGGTGCCCGGCGCCGATGGGGAGCTTCCTGAGGACGAGACTTCCGTCGGGTCCGCAGTGCCTGCGGAACTCCCTTACGGTGCGCCGTACTTCGGTGGGGGTGTCCTCCCAGGCTAGCCGGGCGTTGTCCACCCAGGCCGGGTCGTCGACCCGTCGCTCGCCTGGTCCAGCAGTTCGGTCGCCACCTGGCCCAGCCCGGCGAGGGTGCGGGTGCCGTAGCGCACCGTGCCGTCGGCGCTCGCCGGGGCGTACGGTGCCTGCGTCGTGTCGACGCTGCTCACGTGCGTGTTCCCTTTCGCTCGCGTCGTCACTCGCCCATGGCCTGGACGAGGCTCTTGGGGCGCAGGTCGGTCCACTCGCGCTCGATGTACTCCAGGCAGGCGGTGCGGCTGTCGGGGCCGAAGACGGTGGTCCAGCCGGCGGGCACGGCGGTGAAGTCGGGCCACAGCGAGTGCTGGCCTTCGTCGTTGGCCAGGACCTGGTAGACGCCGTCGGGGTTCTCGAAGGGGTTGGTCATCGCGGATCAGTTCCTTTTCCGGTCGTTCTCGGTGCGGAGGAGGGCGGCCACGGTCCGGCCGATGGATTCGGCCGATCGGCCGAGCAGGAGGTCGAGGTGGGCGACGTCGACGTCGTGGACATCGATCCGTCCGGTCACATGGGGGCGCCAGTCGGCCGGGTCGAGCAGCGGCTCGCCGGGCGCGCTGGGACGCAGGGCGTGGAAGAGCACGGCATCGCCGTCGAAGGTGCGGGGCACGTGCCGGAGCGTGAGCCGTCGGATGTGGGCGCCGACCCGCACCAGGTCGGCCCGGAGCTCCTGCGTGAGCTGCACCGGTCCGTCCTCCGGGATCGGCACGTGGTCCCGCAGCTGCTGCTCGGTCGGTTCGACCCCGTCGTGGTCGATGTGCGGGAGGTGGGTGTCGAGCAGTATCAGCGCCTCGACGGTCTGTCCGGCCTCCCGCAGCTGTACGGCCACCTCGTGGGCGAGCAGCCCGCCCATCGAGCAGCCGAGCAGCCGGTACGGTCCCGACGGCCAGGCCTCGCGGATGAGTTCGACGGCCCGCTGCGCCATCTCGCCGATGCTGCCGGGCAGTTCGTCGTCGCCGTCGATTCCGGCGGCCTGGACGGCGTACAGGGGCGTGTCCTCGTCGAGGTGCGGGCCGAGCACCGCGTAGCACCAGCCGATCCCGTCCACGTGGTGCAGGCAGAACAGCGGGGTGCCGGAGGCCGAGGTGTTCCGCAGCGGCAGCAGCGGGGCCAGCGCGTCCGGGTCGCCCTCGGTGGGGCCGGCGTCCAGCCGTTCGGCGAACGCGGCCGCCGTAGAGGCCTCGAACAGGGTCCGCACCGAGACACGGGCGCCCAGTTCGGCGCGGACCCGGGCGATGAGCCGCGTACCGAGGAGGGAGTGGCCGCCGAGGGCAAAGAAGTCGTCGTCGGCGGAGACCTCGGGCACGCCCAGTACCTCGGCGAACAGCCCGCACAGCAGTGCCTCCCGCGGGGTCCGCGGTGCCCGGCCGGTACCGGCGGCGGTGTCCGGCGGGGCGGGCAGCGCCCTGCGGTCGAGCTTGCCGTTGGCGTTCAGCGGGATCGCGTCGACCTCGACGAACGCGGACGGCACGAGGTACGCGGGCAGCGTCGCGGCGAGCCGGGCCCGTAGTTCGTCGGCGACGAGCGGCGCGGAACTCTGCTGACGCGGCACGACGTAGGCGACCAGCCGCTGGTCGCCCGGACGGTCCTCGCGGGCCATCACGGCGGCGCGTGCGACCCCGTCGAGCGCGGTCAGCGCGGACTCGATCTCGCCGGGCTCGATCCGGTAGCCCCGGACCTTGACCTGGTCGTCGACGCGTCCGGCGTACTCCAGCACCCCGGCGCGGTTCCAGCGGGCCCGGTCGCCCACCCGGTACATGCGGGCGCCGGGCGGGCCGTACGGGTCGGCGACGAACCGCTCGGCGCTCTGGCCGGGCCGGCCTGTGTAGCCGCGGGCGAGCCCGGCGCCGGCGAGATACAGCTCGCCCCACACCCCGTCGGGGACGGGCTGGAGGTGC
This sequence comes from Streptomyces sp. R28, assembly GCF_041052385.1. GTDB lineage: Bacteria > Actinomycetota > Actinomycetes > Streptomycetales > Streptomycetaceae > Streptomyces. The sequence goes on from NZ_CP163439.1 coordinate 690,347, forward strand.
TCGTCGAGCACGTAGACGCGCGCGCCCCCGATGGGGCGGCCGATGGGCACCGGTCCCGCGGCGAGGTCGTTGTCCGGTTCGAGCCGGTGGACGACACAGCCGACGGTCGCCTCAGTGGGACCGTACTCGTTGATCACCACGGCCTTGGGGTGCCTCTCGCGCCACGCCTGCAGGGCGGTGCCGTCGAGTGCCTCGCCGCCGATGACCAGGTTCCGGGCGTCGCAGACGCGGTCGGGCAGCGACTCCAGCAGCCGCAGATGGCTCGGGGTGACCTTGAGCAGGTCGGGGGTCGGAGTGTCGTCGTCCAGTTCCCCGAACCGCACCCGGCCGCCCGTGACCAGCGGCGTGAACAGCGTGGTCACCGGCATGTCGAAAGCCAGGGAAGTGTGGACCAGGGACTCGCCCGCGGCGGCCGGGTACATCGCTGCGGCCTCGCTCAGATAGGCGGCGAGCGAGCCGTGTTCGACGACCACTCCCTTCGGGCGGCCCGTCGATCCGGAGGTGTAGATCAGGTAGGCGGCCTGCCGGGGGTGGACCCGGGCTCCCGGGTCGCCGTCCGCGGCCGCGCCGTTGTCCGGGACGGCGGCAAGGGCGTCCTCGTCGAGCACGATCGCGGCGCCCGCGTCGGCGACGAGGGCGTCGATCCGCGCCCGGGGGTTGGCCGGGTCGATCGGCAGGTAGGCGGCCCCGGTCTTCAGGACCGCGAGCAGAGCCACGACCACCTCCGGGCGGCGCGGCAGCACCACGGCGACGACGGTCTCCGGTCCGGCCCCGAGCGCGGCCAGGTGCCGGGCGAGCCGGCCTGCGCGACGGTTCAGCTCGTCGTACGTCAGCTCCGTACCGTCCGCGACGACGGCCACGGCGTGCGGAGTGCGCGCCACCTGTGCCTCGAACATCTCCGGCAGCGACGCCTGCGGCAGCGGCCGGGCGGTGCCGGCCCGCCGGACGAGCGCGTCCTCGCGTTCGGCGGGGGTGAGCAGGGGCAGGGCGTGCAGGGGACGCGCCGGGTCGGCGGTCACCTCCTGAAGCAGGCGCAGATAGCGGGCGGCAACGCTCTCGGCGGTGGCACGGTCGAACAGGTCCGAGGCGTACTCGACCCATCCGGACCAGCCGCTCTCACCGTCCTCGCCACCCTCGACGCCCTCGAGACCCTCGACGAGCGTCAGCGACAGGTCGAACTTGGCGCGGTCACCGTGCACGTCCCCGACGGTCACGTCGAGTCCGGGCAGGGTGGGCGCGACGGCTTCCTGATTGACCGTCAGCATGACCTGGAACAGCGGGTGCCGGGAGCGCGAGCGCGCCGGGTTGAGGACCTCGACCAGCTGCTCGAACGGCACGTCGGTGTGGTCGTACGCCGCCACGTCCGCCGCTCGCACCCGGTCCAGGAGCTCCTCGAACGTGGGGTCGCCGGAGGTGTCGGCGCGCAGCACCAGGGTGTTGGCGAACAGCCCGACGAGGTCTTCGAGCGCGGTGTCCGGGCGGCCTTCCACGGGAGTTCCGATCACGATGTCGTCGCCGGCGCCCAGCCGGTGCAGCAAGGTGACGAGCGTGGCGTGCAGCACCATGAAGGCGCTGGCGCCCCGGTCCCGGCCGAGCGCTTCGATACGGCCGCGCAGTCCGGCCGGCACCGTGAAGGGCACCGTGCCACCGCGCTGGGAGGCGACGGCGGGCCGGGGGCGGTCGGTGGGCAGCTCGATCTGGTGGGGGATCCCGGCCAGCTCCCTCGTCCAGAAGTCGACCCGGTCGGCGGGCAGTTCCCGCTCCCACAGCGCGTAGTCGGCGTATTGGACGGGCAGCGCGGTCCAGTCGGGGGCGCGGCCGGCGAGGCGGGCGGCGTAGGCCGTGGAGAGGTCCTCGGCGAGGGGCCGCATGGATGAGCCGTCGCCCGCGATGTGGTGCAGGAGCAGCAGCAGGGCGTGTGCCTGCTCCCCGTCGGTGAACAGTACGGCGCGGATGGGCAGTTGGTGGTCCAGGGAGAACGGCATCCGGGCGGCTTCCGCCATCCCCGCGTCGAAGTCGGCCGGGTCGTACGACCGGATCGCGAAGCGCGGTTCCGTGTCGACGACGACCTGGTGCGGCCCCTCCGGGCCCTCGGCGATCACGGTGCGCAGGACTTCGTGCCGCCGGACCAGGTCGCCGAAGGCGTTCCGCAGGGCGTCCCTGTCGAGGGTGCCGGTCATCCGCAGGACGACGGGGATGGTGTACGTCTGCGCCTGGCCGTCGAGCCGGTCGAGGAACCACATCCGCCGCTGCGCCGCCGACAGGGGCACCCGCTCGGGCCGTTCACGCCGGACGAGCGGGGGCCGTACGGCCTCCGTCGGCCGCCCCGACAGCAGTCCCGCGAGTCCGGCGACGGTCGTGTGCTCGAAGACGTCCCGCATGGACAGCTCGGCGCCGAAGTCGGCGCGGACGCGGTTGACCAGCCGTGCGACGAGCAGGGAGTGGCCGCCGAGGCGGAAGAAGTCGTCGTCGGGGCTCACGTCGGGCACGCCGAGGACGTCCGCGAAGAGGTCCGCCACGCGCCGCTCCGTGCCCTCGGCGGGCGGTCGGCCCGAGCCGTTGGTGCCGAGGTCCGGGGCCGGCAGCGCCTTGCGGGCGATCTTGCCGTTGGCGGTCAGCGGCAGGGTCTCCAGTACGACGAAGGCGGCGGGGACCATGTAGTCGGGCAGCGCCCGCGCGGCGGCGGCGCGCAGGGCGGCCGGGTCCGCCGGGCGATCCGGCTCCGGCACCACGTAGGCGACCAGGCGCTTGTCGCCGGGGGTGTCCTCGCGGACCACCACGGCGGCCGCGTCGATGCCGGGCTGAGCCGTCAGGACGGCCTCCACCTCGCCGAGTTCGATGCGGAACCCGCGGATCTTGACCTGGTCGTCCACGCGGCTGACGAACTCCAGCAGTCCGGCGGCCGTCCAGCGGGCCAGGTCGCCGGTGCGGTACATCCGGGATCCGGGCGGGCCGAACGGGTTGGCGACGAAGCGCCCGGCGGTCAGGCCGGGACGTCCGTGGTAGCCGCGGGTGACGAGGTCGCCCGCGACGTACAGCTCCCCGGCGGTGCCGACGGGCGCCGGGCGCAGCAGCGCGTCCAGCACGTACATCTGCGTGTTCCAGGCGGGCGTGCCGATCGTGATGACGCCGGGTGGGACGGGGTCGCCGGGTGCGATGCGGAACAGGCTGCAGCCGATGGTCGTCTCGGTCGGGCCGTACTCGTTGAGGACGGTCACGCCGGGGTGCCGGGTGCGCCAGGCGTCCAGCACGTCGCCGAGCAACGACTCGCCACCGAGGACGAGTTGGCCGCCGGGTGAGTACTCCTCGGGCACCACGCCCAGCAGGTGCAGATGGCTGGGGGTGGCCTTGACGAAGTCGGGCCGGGTGACGTGGGCGTCCGGGTCGGGGCCGCCGGCGGTCCAGCGGACCAGTTCCACGGTGCCGCCGGAGATCAGCGGGCCGAACATGCCGGTGGCGGTGAGGTCGAAGGAGACCGGCGAGTGCACCAGGACGCGTCGGCGCAGGCTGTCGTACTCGTGCGTCGCCCAGGCCAGGTAGGCGACCAGCGAACGGTGCTCGACGACGACCGCCTTGGGTCGCCCGGTCGAACCCGAGGTGAAGATGACGAACGCGGCGTGCTCGGGCCGCCGGTCCACCCCGGTGAGCGGGGCGGGCGACTGCTCCGCGGTCGCCGGATCGCCCGTGTGGATGACTGGTGCATCCGTCAACGGGCTTACGGCTTCCGCGAGTTCGGCAGTCGTGACCACAGCGGCGGGAGCGATGTCGCCCAGCATGAAGGCGAGCCGGTCGGCCGGGTGCGCCGGGTCGAGCGGCAGGTAGCCGGCGCCGGTCTTCAGCGCGGCCAGCAGGGTCACCGGGATGTCCTCGCCGACCGGCATCAGGACGGCGACATACCGCTCCGGACCAGCGCCCAGGGCGATCAGGTGCCGGGCCAACTGGTTGGCGCGGGCGTCGAGTTCGGCGTACGACAGTTCGGTCGCGCCGAAGACGACGGCGGTGGCGTCCGGGGTACGGGCGGCCTGGGCCTCGATCAGGTCGGTGAGGGTGGCCGACGGCACCTCGTGGCCGGTGGTGTTCCACTCGGTGAGCAGCAGCCGCCGTTCGTCGTCGTCCACGATGTCGAACTCCCCTACCGGGCGGCCGGGTTCGGCGGTGACGGCGGTGAGCAGACGGGTGAAGCGCGCCGCGATGCGGGCGGCCGAGTCGCGGTCGAACAGGTCGGTGGCGAACTCCAGGAGCCCGCTCACCCCGCCCTCGGGCCGCTCGGTGAGGAAGAACGACAGGTCGAACTTGGCTGCGGGCGACGCGACCGGCTGGACCAGTGCAGTGAGCCCGGGCAGGTCGACGGCGAGGTCGAGCGCGGCCTGCTGGTCGGCGTTGTTGAAGTTCAGGCCGGTCTGGAACAGCGGGTGCCGGGCGGTGGAGCGCGCCGGGTTCACCGCTTCCACGACCCGCTCGAACGGCACGTCCTGGTGGGCGTAGGCGGCCAGGTCGGCGGCCCGCACCCGGCGCAGCACCTCGGTGAAGTCGGGGTCGCCGGTCAGGTCGGTGCGCAGCACGAGGTTGTTGGCGAAGAAGCCCACGAGGGGCGTCAGGGCGTCATCCGTGCGGTTCGCGACCGGTGAGCCGATGACGATGTCGTCGCCCGCGCCGAGCCGGTGCAGCAAGGTGGCCAGAACGGCGTGCACGACCATGAAGACGGTCGTGTGGTGCTCCCGGGCGAGCCGGACCAGGCCCGTGTGGACCTCGGGTTCGACGGCGAAGGGCACGGTGTCGCCGCGATGGGTGGGCACGGCGGGCCGCGGCTGGTCGAAGGGCAGCTCCATCTGCTCGGGCAGCCCGGTGAGCGTGCCGCGCCAGTGGTCGAGCTGCCGGGCCAGGGCACTGTCCGGATCGTCGGCCGCGCCCAGCGCCCGCCGCTGCCACACCGCGAAGTCGGCGTACTGGACGGGTAGTCGGTCCCAACCGGGCTCCTCGCCCCGGGTCCGGGCCGCGTAGGCGGTGGCGAGGTCGCGGGCGAGCGGGGCCATGGAGGCGCCGTCGCCGGCGATGTGGTGCAGGGCGAGGAGCAGGACGTGCTCCCCGGCGCCGAGGTCGAACAGGGTGGTCCGCAGCGGGGGTTGGGCGGTGAGGTCGAACGGGGTGCGGACGGCCTCGGCCAATCGTGCCGCGAGCCCTTCCTCGTCGACGCTCACCACGGTCAGCGGCGGCACCGACGGCAGGACGATCTGGTGCGGGCCGTGTCCGTCCTCGGCGAAGACCGTGCGCAGCGCCTCGTGCCGCTGCGCCACGTCGGCCAGGGCGGCCGTGAGCGCGGGCACGTCGAGGTCACCGGTCAGCCGCAGCGCGACCGGCAGGTTGTATGTCGGGGACGGGCCCTCGAAGCGGTGCAGGAACCACAGCCGTTCCTGTGCGTACGACAGCGGCAAGCGCCCGTCGCGCGGCTGTGCGGTGAGGCCGCCGCGGCGCGGTCCGCTACCGGCGAGCCGGGAAGCGAGCTTCGCCACGGTCGTCGCCTCGAACAGCACCGACAGTTCGATGTCGACGTCGAGGGCGGCGCGGATGCGGCTCGCCAGCCGGGTCACCAGCAGGGAGTGGCCGCCGAGCGAGAAGAAGTCGTCGTCGATGGAGACCTCGCCCGCGCCGAGCACTTCGGCGAACAGCCCGCACAGGATCTCCTCCTGCGGGGTGCGTGGCCCGCGTCCGGTGGTGTGCGTGATGTCGGGGGCGGGCAGGGCCCCCCGGTCGAGCTTGCCGTTCGGGGTGAGCGGCAACGCGTCCAGGGTGACGATCTGGGCCGGGACCATGTACTCGGGCAGCCGGGCGGCGAGGCGGTCGCGTACGTCGTCGGCGGCGTCGAGCGGGGTGTCCGGGTCGGCGGGGACGACGTAGCCGACGAGCCACTGGCCGTGGACGGCCGCGGCGGCCCGGGCGACGGCCGGATGGTCGGCCAGCGCGTCCTCGATCTCGCCGAGTTCGACTCGGAAGCCGCGCAGCTTGACCTGGTTGTCGGCGCGGCCCAGGTACTCCAGCTCGCCGTCCGCCGTCCAGCGTGCCACGTCCCCCGTGCGGTACATGCGGGATCCGGGCGGGCCGTAGGGGCTCGCGACGAAACGCTCGGCGGTCAGGGTCGGCCGGTCGAGGTAGCCGCGCGCTAGCTGAACGCCCTCGCAGTAGAGCTCGCCGGGCACGCCCGGCGCGACCGGGGCCAGATTGGCGTCCAGCACGTACATGCGGGTGTTGGGGACGGGGCCGCCGATCAGGACGGTCTCGGTGTCCGGGCCGGCCGACCAGGTGGTGACGTCGACGGCGGCCTCGGTCGGGCCGTAGGCGTTGAGGAGCACGGCGTCCTCGTTCGCCGCGTGCTCGTGGAATCGGCGGACCAGTTCGGCGGGCAGCGCCTCGTCGCCGGAGACGACCAGGCGCACCGAGGCCGGCAGCCGGGACTCGGCGAGGTAGGCGCCGAGCATCGAGGAGCTGAGGTGGACGACCGCGACGCGCTGCTCGCTCATCAGCCGCTCCAGGTAGAGCGGGTCGCGGTGGCCGTCGGGGCGGGCGACGACGAGGGTGCCGCCGTGGGTGAGGGTCCAGAAGACCTCCCACACCGACACGTCGAAGCTCACGGGGGTGGACTGCAACACCCGCTCACCGGCGGTCAGTTGATGGTCGCGCTGCATCCACCACAGGCGGTTGGCCATGCCCGCGTAGGTGTTGACGGTGCCCTTGGGGCGGCCGGTGGAGCCGGAGGTGTAGATGACGTAGGCGGCGTTGTCGCCGTGCACCGGCACGCCCGGGTTCTCCGCGCGCCCCCCACTCTCGGGTCCGACACCGCTCTCCGGCCCGATGCGGTCGAACCCGTCCACGTCCCGGTCGGATATGAGCAGGGTCGCGCCGGAGTCGTCGAGGATGTACGCGATCCGGTCGGCCGGATAGCCGGTGTCGATGGGCACGTACGCGGCGCCCGCCTTGAGCACCGCCCACAGGGCCACGATCAGGTCCACCGAGCGCGGCAGCATCACCGCGACCCGTGACTCGGGGCCGACGCCCCGGCCGCGCAGGGCGTGCGCGAGGCGGTTCACGCGGAGGTTCAGCTCGCGGTAGGTGACGCGCTCGCCCTCGAAGAGGACGGCCTCGGCGCCCGGGTCCTGCGCCTCGAACCGCTCCACGATCGACCGCGGGTCGTCCCAGGAGAGGCCGGTGTCGTTCCAGCCGTGCAGCACCAGGGCGCGGTCGTCGGGGCCGAGTACGTCCACCTCGGACAGCCGCTGTGCGGGGTCGGTGGTGACGTGCTCCAGGATGCGCACGAACCTGGCGGCGAAGCTCTCCGCCGTCCGCCGGTCGTACAGGTCGGTGGCGTACTCCAGGCGGCACAGCAGCCCGCCGTCCTCGTGGACGTGGCAGTCGAAGTGCACGTCGAACTTGGCGGTGCCGCTGGTCACCGGGCCCGGGTCGGCGGTGACGCCGGGCAGGTCGAAGCGGGCCTCGGTCAGGTCCAGCCAGGCCAGCATCACCTGGAAGAAGGCGTGCCGGGAGCGGGAGCGCTCGGGGTTCAGCTCCTCCACGAGGCGTTCGAACGGGACGCCCTGGTGCGCGTAGGCGGCGAGTCCCGTCTCCCGGACGCGGACCAGCAGCTCCTCGAAGCTCGGGTCGCCGGAGGTGTCCATGCGGTAGACGAGGGTGTTGATGAAGACGCCCACCACGTCGTCGAGCGCCGAGTCGGGCCGGTCGGCGATCACCCCGCCGAGCGGGATGTCCTCGCCCGCGCCGAGCCGGGTCAGCAGCAGCGACACGGCGGCCTGGAGGATCATGAACGGGGTCGTGCGGGTACGGCCGGCCAGGTCCAGCATCCGCTGGTAGAGCTCCGGGCCGACGGGGAACTCCACATGGTCGCCGCGGTGTGTGGCCACCGCCGGGCGCGGCCGGTCGCCGGGGAAGGTGACCTCGGGCGGGAGGCCGTCGAGGTGCTGCTTCCAGTGGTCGATCTGGCGGGGCAGGTCCGCGGCGAGCGTCTCGCGCTGCCAGGTCGCGAAGTCCGGGTACTGGACGGCGAGTTCGGGGAAGCCGGGTGCGTCGCCGCCGGTCCGGGCGCGGTAGGCGGCCGTGATGTCCTCGGCCATCGGGCGCAGCGAGGCGCCGTCCGCCGCGATGTGGTGCACGACCAGCAGCAGGACGTGGGTGTCGGGGCCGGTCTCGTACAGCGTCGTCCGCAGGGGCACGTCGCGGGTCAGGTCGAAGGGGCGGGCGGCGTCGGCGGCCAGGTCGGGGGCGGCGTCCCGGACGAACTCCGTGGTGTACGGCGTCTCGGGCGGCAGGACGACCTGGTGCGGGCCGTCGGCGTCCTCCGGGTAGACGGTGCGCAGCGCCTCGTGGCGGGCGACGAGGTCGGCCAGCGCGCCGCTGAGGGCGTCGGCGTCGAGGACGCCGGTCAGCCGGATCTGCAGGGGGATGTTGTACGTGCCGGAGGTGCCCTGGAGGCGTTGCAGGAACCACATGCGTTCCTGGGCGAACGACAGCGGGATCCGGTCGGGCCGTTCCTCCGCCGTGATGCGCTTGGCCTGGGGAGACAGGCGGGTCAGGCGTTCGGCGACGCCTGCGACGGTGGGGTCGGCGAAGAGGTCCCGCAGGGACAGGTCGACGCCGAACTCGTCGCGCACCCGGTGGACCAGACGGATCATCAGGATCGAGGTACCGCCGAGCGCGAAGAACTCGTCGTCGACGCCGACCCGTTCCACGCCGAGGACGTCGGCGACGATGGCGCACAGCGTCCGCTCCTCGGGCGAGCGGGGCTCACCGCCCCCGACGGTGCGGGCGGTCCTCGCGGGAGCGTCGGCCGCACGAACACCGGTGACGAGCAGCCGGTCCTCCTCGCTCACGGCGGCCAACTCACCGGTGTGAACGTCGAGTCCGGCGGCCGCGCTGCCGATCAGGTCCGCCAGGAGGTCGGCGAGCCGAGCGACGGCCGTGGCGTCGAAGGCACCGGCGAGGTAGGAGAACCTCAGCCGCAGCCGCTCCCCGGGGAAGACGGAGAGGCTGACCGGGTAGTGGGTGCGCTCGACGAGGTGGGCGTGGGCGAGGCGCAGGCCGCCGGCCTCGATGCCGTCGCTCATCGGGTAGTTCTCGAAGGCGACGACGGTGTCGAACAGGGCGTCGAAGCCGGTCGCGCGGGTCATCTCCGCGAGGGAGGCGTGCTGGTGGGGGTGGAGGGACTGCTGCTCGTGCTGGAGCCGGGCCAGCAGCGCGGCCAGTGGTTCCTCGTGGTCGACGCGGACGCGGACCGGCAGCGTGTTGACGAACAGTCCGACCATCGACTCCGCGCCGGGCAGCTCGGGTGGCCGCCCGGAAACGGTCGCGCCGAACACTACGTCGTCGCGGCCGGTGAAGGCGCTCAGCAACAGGCCCCACAGGCCCTGCACGACGGTGTTGAGGGTGAGCCGGTGCGCACGGGCCGTCGCCGACAGCGCGTCGGTCAGTGCCTCGGGCAGGACGAGCTCATGGACGTCGTGCGCGTCGCAGGTGCGGTCGGCGGGGGCGAGCAGAGTGGGTCCGGCGAGGCCGGCGAGCTGCCGGCGCCACACCTCGGCGGAGGCCTCGTGGTCCTGCCGGCCGAGCCACGCCAGGTAGTCGCGGTACGGGGCGGCCGGGGCCAGTTCGGTGCCGCCGTACAGGGTGAACAGGTCGCGCACCAGCAGCGGCAGGGACCAGCCGTCCAGCAGCAGGTGGTGGTGGGTCAGCACGAGACGGTCGCCGAGCGCGGTGAACCGCAGCAGGGGCGGCCGGACGACGCTGAAGCCGCGGGCCCGGTCGCGGGCGAGGAACGCCTCCAGGTCGTCCTCGTCGCGCTGCTCCCAGCCCACCTTGACGTCGGCGGGGACCATCTGCACGGGTGCGCCGGCCGAGCGGCTGCGGAAGGCGGCGCGCAGGTTGGGGTAGCGGCGCAGCAGGGCGGTGGCGGCGGCCCGCATCCGGTCGGCGTCGAAGCCTCCGTCGATCTCCAGCACGAGCTGGCCGACGTACGGGTCGTCGGGCTCGTACAGCGCGAGGAAGAGCAGTCCCTCCTGGAGCGGGGAGAGCGGCAGGACGTCCGTGGCGCCGCGGAAGCGGTCCAGTTCCTCCTGGGTGATCCGCACGTGCGGCACGTCGGAGACGGTGAGGCCGCCTCGCGTGTGCGTGGCCAGCTCGGCCAGGGCTCCGGTCCACGCCTCGGCGAGGGCACGCACGTCGGCCTCCGTGAGGACGCCCGAGGGGTAGGTCCACTCGGCGGTGAGCGCGCCGCCACGGACGTAGGCGTCGATCTGGACGGCGTGGGTGAGGGCGAGACGGTCGTCGGCGAGCAGTTCCACGGCCGTTTCGCCCTCGGCGAGGTGCCAGCCGCCGAGGTCCTGTGCGTCCAGCCGGCCCAGGTAGTTGAAGGAGATCTGGGGCGTGGGCAGCCCGGCGAGGTGGTCGCGCAGCAGGTCGTGGCCGCGGCCGCCGTGCGGGACGGCGCGCAGCTCCTCCTTGGTGCGCTTGATCAGGGCGGCGTCGGTCTCGGTGCCGGGGCCCAGGCGCACCGGGTGGATACGGGTGAACCAGCCGACGGTGGTGGACAGATCCATCCCGTCGGGCAGGTGGTCGCGGCCGTGGCCCTCCAGGTCGACCAGGACCGGTCCCTCGCCTCGGTGGCGTTGTACGGCCGCCGAGAGCGCGGCGAGCAGGATGTCGTCCGGGGTCGCCCGGTAGGCGGCGGGCAGGGTGGTCAGCAGGGTGCCGGTGAGGTCGGCCGGGACGGTGACGGTGATCGAGCGGGCGGTGCCGTGGACGTCCTGGGCGGGGTCGAGCGGGCGGGCGCCGAGGACGGGCTCGGAGGCGGACAACAGGTCTTTCCACAGGGGGATTTCGTCGTCCGGCAGTATGGCGAGGTGCTCGGCCCAGCGGCGCAGGGACGTCCCCGGCGGGGACAGTTCGCCGTCGGCGAGCGCCTCGGCGAGGTCGGTCAGCAGGACGCGCCAGGACACTCCGTCGACGACCAGGTGGTGGAGCACGAGCAGCAGCCGGCCGGACTCGAACCACACGGCCCGCACCATCACCCCGTCGTCGGGCGACAGCGCACGCCGGGCGGCCTCCTTCTGCCCGGCCACGTCCTCGTCCCCGGCACGGGTCAGGCACTCCTCGGCCCGTACGGCGCCCACGGGCCGGATGCGCCGGCCTCGCATGCGCAGGGCGTCATGCCGGTCGAGCAGCTTCTGGAGGGCGGCGGCCATCCGGTCGTACGACAGTCCGGGCCGTGCGGCGAGGAGGAGGGACTGGGCGAACCCGGCGGTGGGGCCGGCGCGTTCGGCCAGGCGCCGGGCCATCGGCGTCACGGGGAGCTCGCCGACCGGGTCGTCCTCGACGGACGGGGTCGCCGGTGCCGTCGCGGCGACGGTGGCGAGCCGGGCGACGGTCGGGTGGTCGAAGACGTCCTGGGGGGTGAGGCGCAGGCCCTGGCGGCGGGCCCGGCTGACGAGCTGGATGGCGTGGATGCTGTCCGCGCCGAGGGCGAACAGGTCGTCGTCCACGCCCAGTTCGGGGCGGCCGATCAGGTCCGCGGCAAGCGCGTGCAGGGTGCGTTCGGTGCCGGTCTCTGGCGCGCGTCCGCCGACGGGCCGCTCGGGGGCGCGCAGGGCATGGCGGTCGACCTTGCCGTTGGGGGTCACCGGGATCGACGGCAGGACGAACACGCTCACCGGCACCATGTGCGCGGGCAACCGGTCCGCGAGGTGGGCCCGCGGGTCGGTCTCCGGTGTGCCGGTCACGTAGCCGACGAGCTGCCTGGCGCCGGCGGCGGAGTCGTGGACGAGGACCACGGCCTGCTCGACGCCGGGCACCGAGGCCAGTACGGCCTCGACCTCGGCGGGTTCGACGCGCTGCCCGTTGATCTTGACCTGGTCGTCGGCGCGTCCGACGAACTCCAGGTCGCCGTCGGCCCGGCGGCGCACCAGGTCGCCGGTGCGGTACATGCGGGTGCCGGCCGGTCCGTGGGGGTCGGCGACGAACCGCTCGGCGGTCGGGCCGGGGCGGTCGAAGTAGCCGCGGGCGAGCTGGACGCCCGCGAGGTACAGCTCACCGGTGACGCCGTCCGGGACCGGTTGCAGGGCCGGATCGAGCACGTAGGCACGGGAGTTGTGGGTGGGCGTGCCGATGGTGACGGGCTCGCCGGGCGCGCAGGCGTGGGAGGTCGCGGTCACCGCGAACTCGGTGGGCCCGTAGGAGTTGTGCAGCCGCGCGCCGCACTCGCGGTGGAAGCGGTCGGCGAGCCCGGCGGGCAGTGCCTCGCCGCCGCAGCTGACCATGCGCAGGGAAGCGGTCGGGATGTACTCGTCGAGGAACGGGCCGAGCATCGCCGGGACGAAGTGGATGACGGTGGCGTGTTCGTCGCGGACCAGGCGGGCGAGGTAGGCGGGGTCGCGGTGGCCGTCGGAGCGGGCGACGACGAGGGTCGCGCCGCGGGTGAGGGTCCAGAAGACCTCCCACACCGACACGTCGAACCCGATCGGCGTCTTGTGCACGACCCGGTCCGCCGGGGTGAGCCGGTACTCGTCCTGCATCCAGGCGAGCATGTTGCCGATACCGGCGTGGGTGACGACGGTGCCCTTGGGGCGGCCGGTGGTGCCCGAGGTGTGGATGACGTAGGCGGCGCTGTCCCCCCGCGGGACGACGCCGGGGTTCGATTCGGGCTCGCCCTCGCCGAGGGTCCGTACGTTCTCCTCGTCGAGCACGAACGACACGCGGGCGTCGGCGAGGACGTAGGCGATCCGCTCGGCCGGGTAGCCGGTCTCGACGGGCACGTACGCGGCGCCGGTCTTGAGCACCGCCCACAGCGCGACGATCAGGTCGGACGAGCGGGGCAGCTTCACCGCGACCCGCGACTCGGGTCCCACACCCCGTCCGCGCAGGGCGTGCGCGAGCCGGTTGACGCGCGCGTGGAGTTCGCCGTACGTCAGCCGCTCGCCCTCGCAGACGACGGCCTCGGCGGTCGGGTCCTGGGCCTCGAACAGCTCCACCAGTGAGCGCGGTTCGGCCGGGCGGGCGGTGGCGTTGCGGGTGTGGAAGCGCTCCTGCTCCGTGTCGTCGAGCAGGTCGAGGGCGCCGATGGGCCGGTCGGGGTGCTCGGTTGCGGTGGTGAGGAGGCGGGCGTAGCGGTCGCGGTGGGCGGCGGCCGTGTCGGGGGTGAAGCGGCCGGGGTGGGCGTTGACGGTGAGCTCGATGCCGTCGCCGGCCTCGGGGTCGCCGTAGGCGTGCAGGGCCAGGTCGCGTACCGGTCCGGAGGCCAACTGGTGTGCCTCGGCCTGGACGGGCCCGAAGGGCAGGCGGGCGGCGGCGAAGGAGAGGACGTTCAGGGACGGGCCGTTCAGGGAGCCCGGGTGGGCCGTGGCGGGGAGGTCGCGGCGGAGTTCGTCGTGCGGGTAGCGCTGGTGGCGGGTGGCCTCGGCCAGGCGGGCGGCGACGCGGTCGAGCAGTTCGGTGAAGGTCGTCGAACCGTCGACGGGGATCCGCAGCGGCACGTCGTTGACGAGCATGGCGGGTGTCGCCAGGGCGTGCGGGCTGAGCCGGGCGGCCATGAACGCGCGGACGAGGACGTCGTGAGCGCCGGTGACCCGGTGGGTGTGGGCGGCCATGGCGGCGATCACCGGCAGGGACCAGCGGGACCCGGTGAGTCCGCGCACGCGCAGGGCGGTCTCCTCGGGCAGCCGGAGATTCGCGCCGGGCAGGCTGGGTGCGAGTCCCGTGGCTCCGGAGCCCAGCTCGGTCGACTCGGGCAGGTCGGCGAACTCCCGCTGCCAGTAGGCGCCGTCGCGCTCGTGCCGGGCGGAGCCGAGGTAGGCGTTCTCCTCGGACAGGACCTCGCTGAGCGTGCCGAAGCCGCTCGCGGGTGGCTGCTCGCCCGCCGCGAGGGCCGTGTAGACCTCCAGCACACGGCGGCAGTGCAGGACCTGTCCGTAGCCGTCGAGGAGGATGTGGTGGTAGCGGAAGTGGAACCAGTGCCGGTCGGAGCCGAGCCGCAGCAGGGTGTGCCGGAACAGCCGGTCGCCGGTGACCGGGACGGGGCGGGCCTGGTCGGCGTCGATCCAGGCCCGCGCGGCGCCGACCGGGTCGGCCTCGCCGCTGAGGTCCAGGTACTCCAACTCCCCCGTGACGGACGGGTCGACCGTCTGCCGAGCCGTCTCCCCGTCCTCGTGGAAGCGGACCCGCAGTGCCTCGGTCTCGGCCACGGCCTGCTCGACGGCCCGGGTCAGCAGGGCGCGGTCCACGGGGCCGGGGACGTCGTAGTAGATGCCGCAGGTGTACAGGGGGCTGTCGGGGGCGAGGCGCTGGGCGACCCACACCCCTTGCTGGGCCGCCGTGAGCGGAAGCGCAGTGCTCATCGTCAGGCCTGCTTCTCGCCGACCAGCCCGGACAGAGCCGCGCTCAGCGCGTCGACCGTGGGATGGTCCCAGGTCAGCGCGTCGTCCACGGTCACCTCGAACTCGTCCTCGATGTCGGCGGTGATGGCCAGCGCCGTCAGGGAGTCCAGGCCGTAGTCGGCCAGCGGTACGGACGTGTCGATGTCCTCCGGCGAACGGCGCAGGTAGGTCGCCACGCGCTCGGTCAGCCAGGTGTGCACGTCACGGTTGCCAGCAGTCATGAGGGGGGTCTCTTTCTTGAACGGAGAGGGAAAACGGAGGCCGGGCGCACGGCGGCACGGCACGCCTGGGCAGGCGAGCGGGGTAGGACGGCGTACGGCCTTCAGGTGGCAGGCGGACCTCAGACGGCGAGCTGTCTTCCGGTCAGGCCGAAGGAGCGGCCCGTGGCCCGGCGGTCCAGGAGTTCGGCGAAGAGCGCGTCCTCGACCTGGGCGGGCAGCGGGCCCGGCCGGTGCGGGCCGGGGGCCGAGCGGTGCAGGGCCGCGCGCGCCCAGGCGGGGTCGGCCAGGAAGTCCCCCGGTCCGGCGTGCCGCCACACCTGGACGCAGGCGGTCCGGGACAGGAGGCGTACGTACCGGGTGACGAGGTCGTAGTGCTCGGGGCGGGCCTCGACACCCAGGTCCACCGGCGACAACTGCCCACACACGGCAGCCAGTTCGGCCAGATCGGCGCGGTCGCCGGCGATGGCGGCCCGCAGGTCGGCATGCTCGGGCGTCCAGGGCGCGTCGAGCAGGGCGTGGAGGGAACCGGCGATCGGGTCGCGGCCCGCGGCGTGCAGGGCCAGCCGGTCGTACGGCAGGGGCGGCAGCGCCCGGTCGAGCGCGAACAGGTCGCCGGGCGCCTCGGTGCCGGGGCGGTTCCAGGTGCGGCGGGCCAGCAGCGGGAGTTGCGGCAGCAGGCTCATCTGGCAGGCGGCGCGCGCGATGTGCCCGAAGCCGACGGGGGCGAGGTCGCGCAGCAGCTTCTGGAACAGCGCGGTCGGTCCCTCGCGCAGGTAGAAGTGGGCACCCAGGAGTTCCGCGAGGCGGTCCATGGCCTCCAGTAGCAGGCGGGACACCTCGAACTTGACCGCGGAGGCGTACACGCTCGCCGCGCCGGGCGCCAGGTGCAGTGCACGGGCGCCGACCGCGCCGAGCGCCTCGGCGCGCAGCAGGTCGGCGAAGACGCCGGCCAGCACCGAGCGGACGTGCGGGAGGGCGGTCGCGGGGCCGCCGTAGAGCCGACGCCCTGTCAGGTGGTCGAGGGCGATGCGCAGTCCGGTGTCGAGGATTCCGGTGGTCATCGCGGGCAGGACCGTGCGGGTGATCTGGAGGGCCTTCAGCGCGGTCTCCAGGCCGGAGCCGACGGGGCCGAGCACCGCGGAGGCGGGCACGGGCAGTTCGTCGAAGCTCAGGCCGCCGAGCTGGACGCCCCGCATGCCGACGGTGCCGAAGCGCGGCAGGTCGGTGAGGTGCGCGGGGTCGGCGCTCGCCCGGTCGACGAGGACCAGGGAGTGGCTGCGCGGGCCGGGCCGGGGATCCGTGCGGGCGAGGAGGACCATGGCGTCGGCCCGCGCGATGTTGGTGACCACTTCCTTACGTCCGCTCAGCCGCAGCCCGCCGTCGGGTGCGGTGTGCGCGGCGAACTCCGTGCCCGCCATGTCGTTGCCGTGCGCCAGTTCGTGGAAGGCGATGGCGATGCGTCGGCCGTCCAGGAGCAGGCCGGCGGCGCGTTCGGTCTGCCGTTCGTCGCCGGCGGTCCACAGGGTGACTCCGGCGATGAGCGAGCTGGCGCCGTAGCCGAGGCCGAGCGCGGGGTCGCGGCGGTACAGGGCACGCATGACCTCGGCGAGGTGGTCGGCCCGCTCCAGACGACCGCCCAGCTCGGGCGGTACGAACTCGGCGTTCAGCCCGTACGAGTGCAGCAGTGCCTCTCCGGCGGTGAGCATCTCGGCGCGTTCGTCGGCGGCAAGGACGGCGGTCGCTCCGGTGGGGTTGGCCGGGTCGGAGAGGGGGCCGAGCAGGTGTTCCAGTTCGTCGGCGCGCTTGGGGGCCAGGCCCGTGGCGGTGGTCATGCGGTGCCTCCCCACAGGGTGAACTCCGTCTCGGGCGTGCCGAGAACGACGTCGGCCAGGGCGTCGAAGACGTCGTTGGCGCGGTCGCATTCGCGGTCCTTGTCGCGGTCGCCGGCGCTCGCGTTGGCGCTGCCGTCCTCACCGAGCAGGGCGGCCAGGCAGGCCCGCAACCACAGGCCGTCCAGGCCGAGCCGTCCCGTGCGCAGGGTCGGGTTCTCCCGCCACAGCAGCAGGACGGCGGCAGCGGCGTAGGCGCGTTCGTAGGTCTCGGCCAGGCCGAAGGCGGTGCTGGGCAGTCCGCCCGCCACCGGCAGGAAGTCCGCCGACTCCGTTTCCATCCGGGCGAGTTCGGCGAGCAGCCGGTCCATGAGCACACCCGCCTCCGGTGGCCCTTCCTCCCGTATGTGCTCCGCCAGGTCCGGCAGGGCCTGCACGGCGCTGCAGCCCGTGACGGACAGCAGCGTCAGACGGTCCCGGTCGAACGGGGGCAGGGGCGCGGTGAGGTCGGCGGCCACCCGCAGGCCCTCGGTGTCGGTGCGGCGGCGGCTCGGCTGACGGGCCAGGCGCGGCATCTGGTTGAGGAGGGCCGCGCGGTTGACGACCGTGCTGCCGTCGAAGATCGCGCAGATGCGGTGGTCGCGCTCCAGTTTGGCGAAGCCTCCACCGGGCGGTGAGGTGAGGAAGCCGCGTACGCCCAGCAGCTCACCGAGCGAGCCGAGCGTCTCCTGGGTCAGCGTCGGGACGTAGGCCTTGGTGATCGCTGAGATCGCGCTCAGTTCCCCGGGCAGGGTGTGCACCGAGCGGGCGGAGAGCGCGCTCACCGCCTCGGCGGTCAGCGCCGCGGCGGCTGCCCGGCCGAGGATGCGCCGCACGTGCGGGACGTCGGCGAGGCGGCGGCCGTACAGTTCGCGGCCGGTGGCGAAGTCCCGGGCCAGCCGCAGGGCGTGGTCGGCGGCGCCGAGGGAGAGCGCCGTGCAGGCGATACGGGTGAGCTGGAGCGTTTTGAGGACTACGGCGATCCCGTCGCCCTCCTCGCCGACGAGGGCGTCGGCGGGAACCGGGGCGCCGTCCAGGGCGAAGCCGCTGATGTCGGCGCCGCGGATGCCGTGTGTGCGGACCTTCGGCAAGCTCCGCCATGCACCCTCGGGCAGCCGTCGCTTGTCCACGAGGAAGAGGCTGAAGCCGCGTCCGCCGCCCGCCGGGTCGGTGCGGGCGAGGACGCAGGCGAGGGTGGCGCGGGTGGCGTTGTTGATGAGCCACTTCTCGCCGGTGAGCCGCCAGCCACCACTGCCACCGCCGACGCCACTGCCGGCGTCACCGCCGATGCCGTTGCCGCTGCCGCTGCCGCTGCCGCCGGCCCCGGATTCCGTGTCGGCAACCGCCGCCAACTCGCCAGCGAGCAGGTCGGCGCCGTGGTCGCGCTCGGTCAGTCCCCAGCAGACCGCCTCGCCCCCGCGTACCCGTTCGGCGAGCCGGGTGGCCTGGTCCGGGGTGCCGGCCACCCACACCGGCGCCGTCCCGAGGAACGTCTTGCCGTGCGCGATGGCCACGGTCAGGTCGCGGCGGGCGACGGCGCGCAGCAGCCGTACCGTCTCGCTGACATCGCACGTCCCGCTGACATCGCCGTCCGGCGGCAGGACGTAGTGGGCGGCCAGCCCCGCGTCGTCGAGGACGCGGACCGCGTCGCCGGGGAACTCCTCACGGGCGTCCAGCTCGGCGAGCGCGGCGGGCGAGAAGGTGTCGTCCTCGTGGGCGGCGAGCAGGGTCTCCAGGTCCGTCGTCGTGGTCATCGCGCGGTCACCCGCCGGTGTTCGGCCAGGGCCGCCGTCAGCAACTTGTCCTCGCCGAGGTGCAGGGTGTCCAGTTCACCGGCGAGGTAGAGGGCGCGCATCGCCGAGCGCTGCACCTTCCCGCTCGTGGTGCGCCGGACGCCGCCGGGCCGCACCAGGGCGACGGCCGCGACCGGTACGCCGAACTCCCGGGCCATGGTCTGCTTCATCTCCACGGCGATCTCGCTCAGCCGCTCGGCGCCCCAGTGGGCACGTATCTCGTGCACGGCGACGATCGCGGGGGCGATGTCCACTCCGTCGTCGTCGCCGACCATGAAGACGGCGCCGTGCAGGCCCTCCAGTTCCTCGTGTTGGGAGCGCAGTTCGTACTCGATGTCCGAGGGGTGCAGATTGCGCCCGTGCAGGACGAGGACGTCCTTGCGGCGGCCGGTGATGTACAGGTCGCCGTCGAGCAGGCCGCCGAGGTCGCCCGTGCGCAGGTGAGGTCCGCTTCCGTCGCCCGTGTACGCCCGGAACGTGGCGCTCGTGGCGTCCTCGTTCTCCCAGTAACCCGCGGTGACGCAGGGGCCGCTGAGCCAGATCTCGCCGATGCGGCCCTCGGGCAGGGCGTCCCCGGTGCCGGGATCGACGATCACGACGTCGGACCCGGCCGGCGCCCCGCAGCCGATCAGTACGCGGGACGCTTCCGTGTCGTCGGCCGGCCTGAGCACCCGGTTCTCGAGTGCCGTGGCGTCGACCGTGGTCCGCAGGGGTGGCCGCCCGGTGGTGCCGGAGGCCATCAGAGTCGCCTCTGCCAGGCCGTACACCGGGATGAGCGCGTCGGGCCGCAGTCCCGCGGCGGCGAACCTCTCGGTGAAGGCGGCGACGACGTCGGCGCGGACCGGCTCGGAGCCGTCGGCGGCCTTGAGCCGGGACAGGTCGAGCATGGCGAGCTGCTCGTCGGTGACCCGTCGTACACACAGCTCGTAGCCGAAGTCGGGCGCGGCGGTGAATCCGACGTCGCACGCGTCCAGCATCCGCAGCCAGTGGTACGGGCGGCGCAGGAACGACATGGGGTCCATCTGGACATACCCGCTCCCGCACAGGAGGCCGGGCAGCATCAGGCCGATCAGCCCCATGTCGTGGTAGAGGGGGATCCAGCCGCCGTACACCGTGCCGCTGTCGTTCCCGAACATGCGGACCATCCGGTCCACGTTGGCGACCAGGTTGCCGTGGGTGACCATGACGCCCTTGGGGTCGCCGGTCGATCCCGACGTGTACTGGAGCAGTGCCAGGGTCTCGGGCGACACCTCGGGAACGGTCCAGGCGGCCGGGTCCCCGTCACCGGAGTCGGTCGGGTGGCATACCGCGCCGACGACTCCCTCCTCGGCGACCCACTTCTCGACGTCCGGGAGGTCGCTGCGCTGCGTCAGGATGGCTCGCACCCCCGCGTCGCGGGCGATCGCGGCGAGCCTGCGGCGCTCGTGCCGGTAGCGGCCCGGCAGCGGGGCCGGCACGGCGATGACGCCGGCGTAGACACAGGCGGAGAACGCGGTGGTGAATTCGATTCCCGGGGAGTAGAGGAGCAGCACCCGGTCCCCTGGAGAGAGGCGCTCCTGGAGCCAGGAGGCAATACGCCGGGAATGCACATCGAGTTGTGCGCGGTCGCGCACCGTACGTCTGATTTCGCTGAAGTCCGAAACGAATGTCACGGCAGGCTGCTGCGGATTACGCGCTGCCTGTTCCCTCAGCGTCGTGAGTAATTCTCGCACGACAAAAACGTACGTGATCTTGATTCCCGAACCAGTAGTGAAACGTTAAAACAACCTTCAAGTAACACCATCGAACGCACAAGAAACCTTGAACGTTCCATGATCGACTTCGATCATCGGCGGGCGTAGAACGGATCTGTGCATACCCCAATCGCGTCGGCCATCGCCGTACAGGGACTACGCAAGAGATTCAAGGGAAGTCACGCCTTACGCGGCGTCGACCTACAGGTGAGCCCGGGCGAGGTCCTGGGCCTCCTGGGTCCGAACGGAGCTGGAAAAACCACGCTGGTAAAGATTCTGACGACCCTCCTCAAGCCGGATTCCGGCCACGCATTCGTGAATGGCTGGAATGTGACGGCCGAACCGGAAAAGGTCCGCTCCACGATCGGAATGGCTGGCCAGTATTCGACGATCGACGGCATGCTGACCGGCTTCGAGAACCTCCATCTCCTCGCGAAACTGCGCGGAGTGGGCCGCCGTACGGCCCGCCGCACCGCCGATGACCTGCTGTCCCGGTTCCGGCTCTCCGCCGTCGCGGGACGCCCGGCGAACACCTACTCCGGCGGTATGCGCCGGCGGCTGGATCTGGCCGCCGCCCTCGTCGGCTCACCGCCCCTGGTCGTGCTGGACGAGCCCACCACGGGACTCGACCCCGAGAGCAGACTCGACACCTGGGACGCGGTCGGCGAACTCGTCGCCGGCGGCACCACGATCCTGCTGACGACCCAGTACCTGGAGGAGGCGGACCGCCTCGCCGACCGGATCACGGTGATCGACCGGGGCCAGGTGGTGGCCGAGGGCACCAGCGACGAGCTGAAAGCTGCCGCCGGAAACCGGATCGTGGTGTGTGTCGCCGAGGACCACCAGCTCGACGCGGCCGCGCGGGCCGCCGCACAGGCCACCGGCGCGGCCCCGACGGTTGACCGGCGCGCCCGGCGCGTGGAGGCGGCCGCCGCCGACGGCCCGGCCGCACTGGGCCGCGCCCTCACCGCACTGGAGGACGAAGGGGTCGACGTACTGGAGATCGGGCTCAGCCGCAGCACCCTGGACGACGTGTTCCTCGGCCTGACCAGCCGCGCCCGGCAGAAGGCGGCGTGATGAGCACGCCCACGGACGTCCACAGGACCGGCTCCCCGCACCATGGCGCACCCGGCACCGGCCTCCCCCCGACCGCGATCCCGACCCGCGCCCGGCGCAACCCCGCGCTCCGTGTCGTCGCCCAGAGCGCGGACCTCGCCCTGCGCAACCTGCTGCACCTGCGGCGCACGCCCGGGCTGCTCATCTCCTGCCTGGTGGAGCCGGTGGTCTACGCCATGCTCATCGGGTACGTCTTCGGCAACAGCCTGGGCGGCACGGCCTACCGCGAGTACATGGTGGCCGGACTGATCGCCCAGACCGTGGCCTTCACCACCACCTTCACCACGGTCGGGCTCTCCCGGGACCTCGACCAGGGCATGGTCGACCGCTTCCGCACCCTGCCGATCTCCCGCGTGGCCCTGCTGCTCGGCCGCACCACCTCCGACCTCACCACCTGCGTGGCGAGTGTCGCCGTCACCACCGTGTGCGGGCTGCTGATGGGTTGGCGCCCGCACACCGGACCGGTCGAGGTGGCCGCCGGGGTCCTGCTGGTGCTCCTGTTCTCCTTCGCGATGTCGTGGATCGGCGTGTTCGTCGCCCTCATCACCCCGAACGCCCAGGTGGCCGGCAGCCTCGGCATCATCTGGCTGTTCCCCGCCACGTTCATCTCCTCCGGCTTCGTCTCCGGCGCGACCCTGCCGGGACCGCTGTCCACCCTGGCGGCCTGGAACCCGATCACCTCACTGGCGAACGCCCTGCGCCGCTTCTTCGGCAACACTCCCCCGCCCGGCTTCCCCGTGCAGCGCGCCTGGCCCGCCCATCACCCCGCGCTGTACACCGTGGGCTGCTCGGTACTGGTCATCGCCGTCTTCATCACCCTGTCGACCTGGCGCTACCGCACCCGCACCAGCCGCTGACCTCGGCCGCGCACCCTCCCGACAGCCCCGCGCCCGGCCCGCAACCCGGCCCGCGCGCCCGCACAGGAGCACCCCATGACCGTCCCCACCCTGCGTCTCGGCCTCAACCTCGGCTACTGGGTCGGCGGCAACGACGCCTCCAACATCCCGCTCGCCTTCCTGGCCGAAAACCTCGGCTACTCGGCGGTGTGGGTGTCGGAGGCCTACGGATCCGACGCCGTCACCCTGCTGTCCTGGATCGCCGCCCGCACCTCCCGCATCGACGTCGGCAGCGCCGTCCTCCAGATCCCCGCCCGCTCGCCCGCCATGACGGCGATGACCGCCGCCACCCTCGACACCCTGTCCGGCGGACGGCTCAGGCTCGGGCTCGGCGTGTCCGGCCCCCAGGTCTCGGAGGGCTGGCACGGCGTCAGGTTCGCCTCGCCGCTGGGCCGTACCCGCGAATACGTCGACCTCGTGCGCCGGGCGCTGCGCCGCGAACCCCTCGCGTACGAAGGCAGCCACTTCACGCTTCCGCTGCCGGACGGCCCCGGCAAGCCACTCGCCCTCACCATCCGGCCACCGCGCGAGCGGATCCCGGTCTACCTCGCCGCCCTGGGGCCGAGGAACCTGGAACTGGCCGGGGAGATCGCCGACGGCTGGCTGCCGGTGTTCTTCTCCCCCGACCACGCCGCCCAGCAGCTGGCGCCGCTCAGGGCCGGCCTCGCGAAGTCGGGGCGCACCCTCGACGGATTCGACATCGCCCCCGGCGTCCCCCTGGTGACCGGCCCCGACTGGCGGGCCTGCGCCCGCCGGGTACGGGGGTACGCCGCGCTGTACCTCGGCGGCATGGGCGGACGGGCGGACAACCACTACACCCAGCTGGCCGAGCGCATGGGCTTCGGCCCCGAGGCCCGCGCCGTCCAGGAGAGGTTCCTCGCCGGTGACTACCCCGGCGCCATGGCCGCCGTACCGCTCGAATTCCTCGACGCCACCTCGCTGCTCGGGCCGCGGGAGCGGATCGCCGAGCGGATGACGGCATTCGCCGAGGCCGGCGCCACCACGCTCAACGTCATGCCGGTCGGCCCCGGCCTGCCCGGCCCGGACCGCGCCGCCACCGCGCTGCGCACCGCCGTCGAGGCGGCGGAACTCGCCGGCCTGCTGGCCTCCGGCCCCGTCCCGAACGCCCCCGCCTCTGACAGCCCGCGCCCACAAGGCCCGTTCAACTCGCAAGGAGACTCCCGCATCCATGACCACGCATGACACGACCAAGCTGATCTGCCTCCCGTACGCCGGGGCAGGCGCCTCCTTCTACCGTCCCTGGACGGCCCTGGCCGGGGACACGGTGGAGATCGTGCCCCTCCAACTGCCCGGCCGCGAGCGGCTGATCGACGAGGAGCCGTACCGGAACGTGCCCCAGGCCGTCGACGGCCTCCTGGCCGAACTGCGGGACAGGCTCGGTGCCGACGGCACCAAGGTGGCCCTCTTCGGGCACAGTCTCGGCGCGGTGCTCGCCTACGAACTCGCCCACCGGCTGGCCGCCGAGCCCGGCGTCGAGCTCGTCCACCTGTTCGTCAGCGGGTCACCGGAACCCGGCCGGGGCCGCGAGCGGCGCGCCACCGCCCTCACCGACGAGGACTTCCTCGCCCGGGTCGGCGAGTTCGCCGGCTACCACCATCCCGCCCTGGACGACCCGGAGATGCGCGAGATGATCCTGCCCGCCCTGCGTGCGGACGTCGAGATGCACGAGAACTACGTCCCCTCCACCGACCTCCCGCTGAACGCGCCCCTCACGGTGGTCCGGGGCGAGGACGACGACCTCGTCGACTACGACGACGCGGAGTCCTGGAGCAAGGTGGCCGGCCACGACTTCGAGCACGTCGAGGTCCCCGGCGGCCACATGTATCTCACCGACGCCGCGCCCGCACTGGTCCGGCTGATCGTCTCGACGGTGCTGTGACCCCCGTACCCGTCCGAACCCTCAAGGAGTTCCCGATGCGTCTGCACGGCAAGTCGGTCCTCGTCACCGGCGCCGCCCGCGGACTCGGCAGGGCCACCGCGCTCGCCTGTGCCGCCGAGGGCGCCGACCTGACCCTGCTGGACATCTGCGCCGATCTGCCCGGCGTGCCCTACCCCCTGGGCACGCCGGGGCAGTTGGAGCACACCGCCGCACTGTGCAGGGAAGCAGGCGCGGCCGTCCTCACCACCGTGGCCGACATCCGTGACATCCAGGCCGTACGGGAGGCGGTGACCCTGGCCGAGGACCGGTTCGGCCGGATCGACGTCGCCGTGAACAACGCGGGCATCGCCGCACCCTCGGGCAAGCCGGTGCACGAGATCGGCGAGGAGGAGTGGTCCCTGATGATCGACGTGGACCTCTCCGGTGCCTGGCGGGTGATCCGCGAGGTCGGCAAGGCGATGAGCGCCCGGCGCGCCGGAAGCATCGTCAACGTGGCCTCCACCGCGGGGCTCGTGGGCTACCGGCACTTCGCCGGATACGTCGCCGCCAAGCACGCCGTGGTCGGGCTGACCAAGGCGGCGGCGCTCGACTACGCGCCGACGAAGGTACGCGTGAACGCGGTCTGCCCCGGGTCGGTGCGCGACGACGCGCAGGCCGAGGGCCGGATGCTCGCCGAGATCGCGCGGGCGCTGGAGGTTCCGGTGCACGAGCACGAGAAGACCTTCGTCGAGGCGCAGCCGATGAACGCGCTGATCGAGCCCGAGGACGTCGCGGCCGCGGTGGTCTTCCTCGCGTCCGACGAGTCCCGGCAGATCACCGGCTCGGTGCTGACCGTGGACGGCGGATTCAGCATCCGCTGAGCTCGCGCACCGCATCCTTCGCCCCCCCGAGGCCATCCCTCCCCCCACCACCTCCGACGACACAACGGCAAGGAGTACCTCCCGTGTCAGCCCCCCTCCACCCCGCGGCCCACTGCCACGCGGTGCGCGTCCGCTCGGACCGTTCCCCGTACCCGACGGCCCCGCCGGGACTGTGGATCGAGGACGTGCCCGTGCCGGCGGCGGACCCGCTCGCCGAGCGCCGCCGCGCCGCCGAACTCGCCCGCCCGGCCGACGGACTGCGCAGGGTCCTGCTGCGCTACGCCGACGGGCCCTGCGATCTGATCCTGGTGGCCCCGCGCGACCAGTGGGACGGTACGGCCCTCGGACGGCTGGCGGCGGGCGAGTCCGCCGGCCCGGACCGAAGCCGTCCCGGCCCCGAGGCACCCGCATCCGCGTCCGCACCTGCTCCCGCCCCCTCGTGGGGCCTGGGCGACGACGGCCCCACCGTCCCCCACCTGTTCTCCCTGGCCGACGGGGGCCACGGGGGCGACGAGTCGAGCTGGCTCACGGCCCTCGCCGTCACCCTGCGCCGCTACGACCCCGAGACCACGCCGGTCGTCGGCACGGACCACGGCACCTTCACCGTGGCGGAAGCCCCGACGCTCGGTGAGCTGAAGCCCTCCCCCGCGGACGGTCCCGCGCTCGCCGGCCTGCTCTTCGGCGAGGCGGAGCTTCCCGGTGCGTATGTGCCCTGCCTCGCACCGCCGTTCCCGCTCACCCTGTCGGTCTTCCGGGACGCCGACGGCTGGCAGTTGCGCTGCGACCACCTCGGCAGCCACGTCTCCTCGGAGATCGCCGCACAGTTCGCCCGGCACCTCATACGGGTGCACCGGCACATCCTCAGCTCCCCCCGGACCGCGGTCGACGACGTCGACCTGCTGGACGACGCCGAGCGCGACCGTGTCGCGGCACTCGGCCGTCCGTCCCGCCACCTGGTCACCGCCCCGATGACGGTGCCCGAGGCGTTCGCGCGGATCGCGGCGGCGACACCCGACCGCATCGCCGTGACCGAGGGCGGCGCGGGCCTGACCTACCGCGAGCTCGACGACGAGCGGTCCACCCTGCTGGCGCACGGCCTGCGCCACCGCGGTGTCACGAACGGCGACCGGGTGGGCGTGTGTCTGGAGCGCACCGCCGAACTCGTCGTCACCCTGCTCGCGGTGCTGAAGGCCGGCGCGACCTACGTGCCCGTCGACCCCGCCTACCCGGCGGACCGCATCGCCCACACGGCGCGGGACGCGAGCCTGGGCGTGGTGATCACCCGGCTGGCCGGGTTCCCGGACGTCGCGGGCTGCCGGCCGATGACGCCGGACGAACTCCTCGCAACGGCCACGGAGTACGGCGAAGCCACCGGCCCGCGGACCTCCGTGGCCCCGGATGCCGCCGCCTACGTCATCTACACGTCCGGCTCCACCGGTCGCCCCAAGGGTGTCGAGGTACCGCACCGGAACGTGATCGCCCTGATCGACGCGACCCGCGACGAGTACGGGTTCGGGACCGACGACGTATGGACGTGGTTCCACTCCAGCGCCTTCGACTTCTCGGTGTGGGAGATCTGGGGCTGTCTGCTGACCGGCGGGCGGCTGGTCGTGGTGCCGTACTTCGTCTCCCGGGAACCCGACCGCTTCCGTGACCTCCTGGTGTCCGAGAACGTCACCGTGCTCAGCCAGACCCCGTCGGCCTTCGCGCAACTGCTGGACGTGGACCACACCCAGGTCGCGGTCCGGCTGGTCGTCTTCGGCGGCGAACCGCTCGACGTGCGCATGCTGTTGCCCTGGTTCGACCGACACCCCGAGTCGGTCTGCCGGCTGGTGAACATGTTCGGGATCACCGAGACGACGGTCCACGTGACCGAGCAGACCCTCACCCGGCGACTGGCACTCGCCGCCACCCGCTCCGTCGGGCGTGCCCTGCCCGGCTGGCACCTGTACGTGACGGACCCGGCGGGTCGGCTGCTGCCGCCCGGGGTGGCGGGCGAGATCTGCGTCGGCGGCGCCGGGGTCGCGCTCGGCTACCTCGGCCAGGAGGAACTGACCGCCAGGCGCTTCGTTCCCGACCCCTTCACCGACGGCACCATGTACCGCAGTGGCGACCTGGGACGCCTGCGCCCGGACGGCCGGCTCGAACACCTCGGGCGGATCGACAGCCAGGTCAAGATCCGCGGCTTCCGGATCGAGCTGGAGGAGATCCGCGCGGTCCTGCTGGAGGACCCGGACGTGCGGACGGCGGCCGTACTGGTCCGTCGCGACGACCCCGCCGACGCCGCCACGGCCAGGATCGACGCCTACGTGGTCCTGTCGTCCGGCGGCGACCCCGCCGCCGTCCGAAAACGAGCCGCGGGCACCCTGCCCGAGTACATGCTCCCCGCCACGGTCACCGCCCTGGACACCCTCCCGCTGACGGCCAACGGCAAACTCGACACGGCCCGGCTCCCCGCCCCAGCGGCACCCACCGCACCCGCCCGGGACACCGATCCGGTCACCGCCGGAGACGACCTCGCCGAACAGTTGCGGGACATCTGGAGCGAGGTGCTGGGCGTGCCGGTCGGCCTGGACGACGACTTCTTCGAACTGGGCGGCAACTCCCTGTTCGCCGTCCGCATCGGCGCCGCACTGCGGGCACGTGGCCTGCCCTCGCTACGGCTGCGGGAGCTGTACCGCCATCCGACCATCCGCGAGACCGCCGTGACCCTCGCGTCTTCGGACAGCTGACCCCACGGAGGTGGAACGCCGCATCCGCATCGGCCCCGAAACGTGACCCACCGCCTACTTACAGCCATCCCAACCAGTCGGTATGGTGCGCCGCTGAACCATTCCTCCCCGTTCACCTCCACGGGTCCGAGCCGTAGTGGAAGGCCAGGCGATGACATACCCCGACGAGAACCGTTACCCGCCACCAGCGTCACCGGGGTGGCCCCTGCCGCACACCGATCCCCAGTCGTACGGGTACGACGCCCCTCGGTACGACGGCCCCCGGTACGACCCGTACGGGCAGGCCCGTCGGTACGAGCCGTACGGGCAAGCCCCTCGGTACGACCCGTACGCGCAAGCCCCTTGGGACGAGCCGTACGCGCAGGAGACTCACGGGCACAGTGCCGACCTCGCCGCCCTCCGCTCGGCCTACCGCCTGCTCCGCCGCACCTCCACGCTCACCGCGCTCGGCTCCTTCGTGCTGTATGTCGTGCTGTCCTGCGGCGCCCCGGGCCTGATGGGGTCCAAAATCGCCGGTGAGCTGAGCCTGGGCATGGCCCTGGGGGTCCTCCAGCTCGTCGTCACCTTCGTCGCGGTCTTCTGGTACGGACGCAGCGCACAACGCTCGGTGGATCCGCTGGCCCACGTCGTCAGGGAGCAGGCGGTCACCGCCGGCAGACACGCCGGGGTGACGAGATGAACGACTTCAGCTCCGGGACGCAGGCCCCGGTCCTTCTCCTGTTCACCGTCCTGGTCACCCTCACACTGCTCATGTGCGTGATGGCGGGACCGGACCGGGACGACCTGACGAACTTCTACACCGGCTACCGCTCGCTCACCCCGCTCAAGAACGGCCTGGCCATCGCGGGCGACTACATCTCCGCGGCCACGGTGCTGAGCACCACCGGCATCGTCGCGCTCACCGGGTACGACGGCTACGTCCTCGCGGTCAGCACCGCCCTGTCCCTGGTGCTGCTGATGTTCCTGCTGGCCGAGCCCCTGCGCAACGCCGGCCAGTTCACCATGGGTGACGTCCTGGCCCGCAACATGCCCGGGCGGGCCGTGCGGGTCGCCGCCTGCGTGGTGACGCTTTCGGCGACCGTGCCCTTCCTGATCGTCCAGCTCTCCGGGGCCGGGTCATTGCTCACCTTCATCCTGGACCTCCCGCACGTGGCGGGCGCCAGGACGGGCAGCATCGTCATGGTCGGCAGCCTGATGATCATTTACGCGGCGCTCGGCGGTATGCGAGGCACCGCGCTCGTCCAGATGGTGAAGATCGTGTTCCTGCTCGCCACCAGCGCTGTCGTCGCGGCCCTGGTGCTGAACCGCTTCGACTGGAGCTTCGGCAACGTCCTCAGGGCTGCCCAGCAGGGCAGCGGCGCGGGCCCTGCCTTCCTCCAGCAGGGCCTTCAGCTGGGCACCTCGGCCAGTGAGCGGCTGGACTTCATCGGGTTCCAGATCACTGTGGTGCTCGGCGCGGCCTGCCTGCCCCACATCACGATGCGTCTGTTCTCCGCCCAGGACGCGCCGGCCGTGCGTCGCTCCATGTCGTGGGCAGTCGGCACGGTCACCACGTTCTGCCTGCTCGTGATCATCATGGGTACGGGCGCGGCGGCGCTGGTGGGCTCGCAGTCCATCGTCGCCGCCGACCCGCACGGCAGGACGTCGGTGCTCATGCTGTCGCAGGGGCTCGGCGGGGCAGCAGGCTCGACGGGCACGACGATTCTCTACTCGGCCGTGGCGGGCATGGTGTTCATCACCCTGCTGTCGTCGGTCGCGGGGATGACCCTGGCCGCGGCCTCGTCGCTCGCCCACGACCTGTTCGCCCATGTGGCACGGCGGGGGCAGGCGGAGCCGCGTACGGAGATGACGGTGGCGGTGTGGACGAGCGTGGTCGTGGGAACCGTCGCCATCGGGCTCGCCACCCTCGTCCAGAACTGGAATGTCGGCGTACTGACCACTCTGGCCATCTGCATCGGGGCATCGGCGGTGGCGCCCGCGCTCACCTACTCCCTGTTCTGGCGGGGATTCACACGCACCGGCCTGCTCGCCACGCTCTACGGCGGCGCGGCCTGCGCGCTGGTGCTGATGGTCTTCTCCAAAGCCGTTTCGGGCACGCCGTCCGCCGTCTTCCCGGACGCCGACTTCGCGCTGTTCCCGATGCAGTCCACCGGACTGGTCTCCGTCCCGTTCGGCTACCTGGCGGGCTGGCTGGGCAGCCGTCTGGACCACCGGCGCCGCACCGCCGACAGCCTCGAGAACCGGCGGCTGTACGAGGAGAGCGAGGCCCCGCTGCTCGCCGCAGCCGAGTGACGGCGGCGCGGGCGGGCTACGCGGGCGGCCGCGGGGCCGCCGCCGTGGTCCGCCCAGCGGCCCAAGTCCCGCCGCCGAGGTACCGAGGTCCTGCGCAGGCCGGGAGATCACCGAGCTGGTCGCTGCCTACGAGGCCCGTGACGGTCAGGTGACCATGCCGGCCAGTGGTTGTTCGGTCCACACGGTCTTGCCCTCGCGGGTGTACCGGGTGCCCCAGCGTTCGGTCATCTGGGCCACCAGGAACAGGCCGCGTCCGCCCTCGTCGGTGGTACGGGCGTGGCGCAGGTGGGGTGAGGTGTGGCTGCTGTCGCTGACCTCGCACACCAGACACCGTTCACGGATCAGCCGCAGGGTCGCGGGGCCGCTGGCGTAGCGGTAGACGTTGGTGACCAGTTCGCTGGCGATCAACTCGGTGCTGAACGCCAGGTGCTCCAGCCCCCATTCGGTCAGCTTGGCGGAGGTCAGGGCCCGGGCCCGGGCGGCACTGGCGGGCTCCAGCGGCAGACGCCAGGAGGCGACACTGTCCGGTGGCAGCATGCGCGTGCGGGCGATCAGCAGAGCGACATCGTCGCTGGGACGCGAGGGCACGAGCGAGTCGACCACCGCTTGGCATGTCCGTTCCAGCGCGTCACCGGGACGGGTGAGCGCCGCCCGCAGCTTGTCCAGGCCGGCGTCGGCATCGAGGTGGCCTTCGCCGATGAGTCCGTTGGTGTACAGACACAGCAGGCTTCCCTCGGCCAGTTCGACGTCCCGTGCCTCGAACGGCAGGCCGCCCAGGCCGAGCGGTGGGCCGGCGGGCAGGTCCAGCAGGGCCGTGTGTCCGTCCGGAGCGGTCACTACGGGCGGCGGGTGACCGGCGCGGGCCATGGAGCACCGCCCGGATACCGGGTCGTACACGGCGTACAGGCAGGTGGCACCGATGACCTGCTCGCCCACGGGGCGTTCGCCGGCTGCTTCCTGTTCGGCCGCCAGGAGGTTGACCAGGTCGTCCAGGCGGGAGAGGACCTCGTCCGGTTCCAGGTCGAGGCTGGCGAGCGTGTGCACGGCGGTACGCAGCCGGCCCATGGTGGCGGCGGCGTGGATGCCGCGTCCCACGACGTCGCCGACGACGAGGGCGACCCGGGCCCCGGACAGGGGGATGACGTCGAACCAGTCGCCGCCCAGGCCCGGGGCCGCGCTGGCCGGCAGGTACCGCAGGGCCACCTCGACGGCCGACTGGTCCGGAACCGCCCGCAGCAGAAGGCTGCTCTGCAGGGTGAACGCGGTCTGCTGCTGCTGAGTGAAGCGCCGGGCGTTGTCGATGGCGACGGCGGCGCGCGAGGCGAGTTCCTGGGCGAGGGTGAGATCGTCCGCCTCGAAGGGGTCAGGGCGGCGCGAACGCCACAGGGTCATCACTCCCAGGACCAGGCCACGTGCGGCGACAGGGACCACGATCAACGAGTGGGCGCCCAGGTCCGGAGCGCGGGCCCCCTGGCGGCCCTCCGTCGAGAACCGGTCGGGCGGGAGAACCGGTTCCAGGACGGGCCGCCCTTCGGCCAGGCATCTGGCCTGGGGTGTGCCCGGCGCGAACTCGACCGGCTCGCCCGCGGGGTGGGGCGGGCCGGCTTGCTGGGCGCCGACGCCGCTGGCTCCCACGCGTACCACCGGCCCTGCCAGGGGTCGCGCCAGTTCCTCACCGCGCGTCACGGGCTGAAGCAGGTCGACCGAGGCATGGTCGGCGAGGTGAGGCACCATCACCTCGGCGAGTTCCCGGGCCGTCTCCGCCACGTCGAGGGTGGTTCCGATACGGCCGCCGGCCTCGTCGAGGAGCGCGAGCCGACGCTGGGCGCGGTGACGTTCGGTGATGTCCTCGACCATCTCGGCCACGCCCAGGATGCGCCCGGAGGGGTCCTCCATCGGGAAGGAGGAGACCATCGCGACCCGCTCGCGTGCCGGATCCTGCTCCAGGCGAACGAACTGCTCGGAGTAGACCGACGGCCTTCGGGTGTCCATCACCTGGCGCACGCGGTCCACGGCCCTGCGTGCGTCGTCGGGGAGGAGGTAACAGCCGGTGGGCAGCCCCCGAAAGTCCGCTGCCGGGATGCCGCTGAAGCGTTCGATGGCCCGGTTGACCCGGAGAAGCCGCAGGTCGGGGGCGTGGACGATCAGGCCGATCGGGCAGCGGCGGTACAGCCCGTCGAGAACCGCCCGGTCCTGTTGCCACTCCAGGACGTCAGCCGCGGGTGCCCCCGCAAGGACCCACTCACGGACCTGGCCGTCGCGCGAGAGCGCATGGGCCCTGAGCCCCATCTCCACGAGCCGCCCGTCGCGGTGCCGCACGTTGAGCACCCCGAACCAGCCGCCGGCTTTCCTGCAGCTGGCCACGGCCTCTCTGACAGTCGGCAGATCGCGAGGTTCGACAAGGACGTCGAATGCGGCACGCCCGATCACCGCTGTGTCCGGATAGCCGAGCAGTTCCTCGGCCCGCCGGTTCCATCCGACCACGGCGCCCCGGTCGTCGAGCACCGCCAAGGCGGCGAGGTGCAGGGCGAACGGATCGTCGTGGCTTTCGCTGAGCTCCGTCATCCGCTTCTCCACCGCTGGACCGGGTTGTCCTGCTGATGCCATGTAAGCCCATGGAACTGGGCCTGGCATCCGCTGGTCGCCGGTGACAGAGCGAGGGGGCGGTCCCAAGGGGTCGGGGCACCGACCGGGACCGCCCCCGCCGGCTCACTTGGCGACCGGGCCGAACTCCTTACGGGTGTCGACCGGCTTGCCGAACAGCTGCCACCGCTCGCCCTTGAACCGCATCAGCTGCATCGACTCGATCGGGAAGGCGTCGTCGGGCCCGGTGGAGAGGGTGACCCCGGGCAGCAGCATGTCCACCTTCACGTCCTTCAGGCTGCGCACCGCGTCCCGCAGCCCCTCCCGGGTCGGGCACTTCATCGCGTCCAGCGCCTTGTGCAGGCTGGAGGCGGCGGCCCAGCCGTAGGCGTTGAACTGGTTGGCCGGGTCGGAGTCGGGCGCGTACTTGTGCAGCGCGTCCGTGTACGCCTTCATCTCCGGGTCGTCGGCCCACTGCGGGTCGGCGGGGTCCTTGAAGTACGTCGCCGAGACCACGCCCTGGACGTTCTTGAACCCGACCGGCTGGAGCACGGCGGCGGACGAGGACACGTTGTTCACGATGTGCAGCGGGTTCCACTTGGTGTTCTTGGCGTCCGCGGCGAGGGCCTGGCTGCCGAACTTGGGCGTGGTGATGTTGAGCAGCACGTCCGCCTTGGACCGGGCGAGGCTCGTCATCTGCGCCGAGACGGAAGGATCGGTGACCTCGTAGCTCTCCTCGGCGACCACCTTGACGCCGCTGCCGGCGACGGCCTGCTTGAACCCGCCGAGCAGGTCCTTGCCGAAGTCGTCGTTCTGGAAGAGGACGGCGACCTCGGCCTTGGGCTTCTCGTCCTTGAGGTACTTGGCATACACCCGCGCCTCGGACACGTAGTTGGGCTGCCAGCCGATGGTCCAGGGGTGCTTGGCGTCCGTACCCCAGACGGAGGCGCCCGTGGCGACGAAGGGCTGCGGCACCTTCTGCTTGTCGAGGTAGTCCCAGACGGCTGCCGTGGACGGGGTGCCAAGACTCTGGAACACGGCGAAGACCTTCTCCCGCTCGACCAGTCTGCGGGCCTCCTCGACCGCCTTGGGCGGCTGGTAGCCGTCGTCGCGGACGATGAACTCCACCTTGCGGCCGTCTATGCCGCCCTTGTCGTTGACGTGGTCGAAGTAGGCGGCCACGCCCTTGCTGATCGTGCCGTAGGCGGAGGCGGGTCCCGACAGCGGGTAGATCCCGCCCAGCTTGATGGTCGTGTCGGTGATGCCGGTGGTCTGCTGGCCCTTGCAGGCACCGTCGGCGGCGGTGTCCTGGGAGTCCTGCCCTCGCTGGCTGCTGCAGGCGGTCGCGGTGAGCAGGGCGGCGGTCGCGGCGGCAGCCGCCCGCAGCGCGGTGGTCTTGCGCATGTGATTCATTCCTTTTCCGTGCGGGGCGGTGCGCCCACGGGTTCGGCATCGGCAACTGCGGGGTCCGCGAGGGGGTCTGTCGCGGAGGATTCGGATACGGCGTGGGCCTTCGGCGCCGCGCCCGGTGCGGACTTGATCCCGGACTCCGGCTCCGCATCCGGCGCGGGCTCAGGTCCGGACTCCGGCTCCGCGTCCGGCTCGGGCTCGGGCTCGGACTCCGGCTCCGCATCCAGCGCTGGCTCCGGCTCCGGCTCAGGTTCGGACCCCGGCTCCGCACCCGGCGCGGGCTCGGGCGTCCGATCGAGGGCCGCGAGGATGCGAGGTAGGCGAGGGGCGACAGCTGCCCGGACGCGGCCCGGAAGACCCGCCAGTCCAGTCGGCGCCACGAACATCACCGTGATGATCAGCAGGCCGAAGACCACTCCCGGTGCCGCCTCGCTGACGTCCTGGGACACGCTCGGCACGTACATCACGAACGCCGCCCCCAGCAGGGGTCCGTACAGCGAGCCGAGCCCCCCGACCACCAGGCCGGCCAGCAGCGTGATGGAGACGACGAAGCTGAAGGAGTCGGGCGAGACGAAGCCGATCACCCACGTGTACAGACACCCGGCGACTCCCGCGAACATCGCGCTCCACGCGAAGGCGAGGGTCTTGTGCAGCGACAGCCGTACGCCCATCACCTCGGCGGCACTCTCGTTGTCCCGCACGGCGAGCAGTGCCCGGCCGACCCGGGACCGCAGCAGGTTGCGGGCGAGCAGCAGGGCCGCCGCGGCGACGGCGAGGACGACGAGGTACATCCACTGGTCCTCGGCCAGGCCGCTCCAGGCCGGCGGCTGCGGCTTGTCCACGGTCAGGCCCATGGAGCCGCCCGTCACCGGTTCGAGCCGCTTGAGCAGAGGCGGCAGGAACACCGCGAACGCGAGGGTGACCAGAGCCAGGTACAGGCCGCGCAGCCGCAGCGCCGGCACTCCGAAGCCCAGGCCCAGCAGGAAGCATCCGGCGGCCGCGGCCGGCAGCGTGGCCAGGTGCCCGCTGTCGTACCGGTCGAGCATGACCGCGGCCGTGTAGGCGCCCGCCGCGAAGAACGCGCCGTGCCCGAGCGAGATCTGCCCGCCGAAGCCGACCAGCAGGTTCAGTCCCGCCAGCGCCACGGCGTACAGGAGCACCATGGTCAGCTGGAAGACCTGGAAGGGGGCGAAGTAGAACGGTGCGCCGACGGCGAGTGCCGCCGCGAGCAGGACGGTGAGCGCGGCCCGCAGGCGCCGGGCGCGGTCCGTGCCGAGTGTGGCGATGATCGTGCTCATGCGCGTTCCACCGCCGCTCTTCCGAACAGGCCCTGGGGTCGCACCAGCAGCACCGCAAGGATGATCACCAGGGGGACGCCCACCTTCAGGTCGGCGCCGACCACATCGACGTACGCCCCGGTCAGCGTCTCGGCGACGCCCACGAACAGGCCTCCGACGACCGCGCCGACGGGGCTGTCGAAGCCTCCGAGGGTGGCTGCGGCGAAGGCGTAGATCAGCACTCCGCCCATCATGTTGGGCTCCAGGAACAGCAGCGGGGCGACGAGTACGCCGGACACGGCGCCGACGGTCGCGGCCAGCCCCCAGCCGAGCATCAGGACCCGGCCCACCCGGATGCCCGACAGCCGGGCGGAGGCCGGGTTGCAGGAGACCGCCCGCATCACCAGGCCGATGGGGGTGTGCTGGAACAGCAGATACAGCAGGCCCATCACGACGGCCACGACGCCGATGATCCCGAGCGTCGACCAGTCCAGGCGCACCCCGGCCAGGTCGAGCCCGCCGTCGGGAAACGGCTGCGGGAAGTCCTTCACGGTGAACGACCAGATCAGGCCGGCCAGCGCGTTGACGAAGATGAACAGGCCGACCGTGACGATGACGACCGTCAGCTCGGGTGCGCCCTGCACGGGGCGGATGACGATCCGCTCGACCAGCATGCCGCCGGCGAAGGACACCGCGAGGGTGACCGGCAGCGCCAGCCAGAACGGCATCCCGGACGCCACCAGCTGCCAGGCGACGTAGGTGGAGAGCATGGCCAGCTCACCCTGCGCGAAGTTGACGATCCCGGTGAACCGGTGGATCAGCACCAGGGCCAGCGCCAGGCTGGCGTACACCGCGCCGGAGCCCAGTCCTTCCACCAGTTGCTGGAGAAGTTCGGTCACGGTGCTCACCCGGCCTTTCGGGAGCTGACGGAGACACCGAGGTAGACCTCGGCGACCTGTCCGTCCTCCCGGATCTGCTGAGCCGGCCCGGACAGCACCAGGCGGCCGGCCTCCAGTACGTGCGCCCGGTGCGCGATGTCCAGCGCGAGCTGGGCGTTCTGCTCGACGACGACCACGGTGGTGCGTTCCTCCTCGTTGACGGCACGGACGATCTCGAACAGCTCGCGGGTGACGAGCGGGGCGAGCCCCAGGGACGGCTCGTCGAGGAGCAGCAGCGAAGGCCGCAGCATCAGCGCCCTGCCGATGGCGAGCATCTGCTGCTCGCCGCCGCTGAGGCTGCCGGCGGCCTGACGCGAGCGCTGGCGCAGCTTGGGGAAGTAGCCGTAGATCCGCTCCAGGTCTGCCGCCACGGCGGCGCGCTCGGCACGGCCCCGCCGCCCGAGACCGGTGCGCAGGTGGGCTCCGATGCGCAGGTTCTCCTCGACGCTCAGGTCGTTGAAGGTGCCCCGGCCCTCAGGCACATGCGCCACTCCGAGCCGGGCGGCCTGCTCGGGCGAGCGGCCCAGCAGCTCCGTACCGTTCAAGGTGACCGAGCCTCGGCCGCGGACCATGCCGCACAGCGCTCGCAGCGTCGTGGTCTTGCCCGCGCCGTTGGGACCGAGGATCGCGCACACTTCGCCGCGGGCGACTGAGAAGTCGAGGCCTTGGAGCACGCGGGCCTGGCCGTATCCGGCGTGCAGGCCGGAGACCTTCAGGAAGTCCGGCTCCGCACCGGCCTCGGTATCGGTGCGGTCGGTGGTGGGCTCGCTCATGCGGCCACCCCCAGGTACGCCTCGATGACCGCCCCGTCGCGCTGGATCTCCTCGGGCGAGCCCTCGGCGATCCTGCGGCCGAAGTCGAGGCAGACCACCTTGTCGCACAGGCCCATCACGAATCCCATGTGGTGTTCGACCACCACGAGGGTGAGGTCGAAGTCCTGGCGGACCGACCGGACCAGATCTGCGAATTGGTCGACCTCGCCGTGGCTGAGTCCGTTGACGGGTTCGTCGAGCAGCAGCAGCCGGGGCCGTACCGCGAGCGCCCGGGCGAGTTCGACGCGTTTGAGCGTGCCGAACGGCAGCCCGGAGGCGGGGTGGTCGGCGACGTCCGCGAGGCCGAGTCGCCGTAGCAGGTCGTCTGCCTGCTCACGTAGTTCCCTCTCTTCTCGCCGGACGCGGGGCAGCCGGAGCGCCGCGGCGAGGTGTCCGGTGCGCCCCCGGCTGTGGGCGCCGACCATGACGTTCTCCCGGACCGTGAGCCGCGGGAACAGGCCGAGGTTCTGGAAGGTGCGGGCGATGCCGCGCCCGGCCACGGTGTGCGGTGGAAGGGCGAGCAGGTCCTCACCCTCGAACCGCACCGTTCCCGCATCGGGGGTGCAGCGCCTGGTGAGGCAGTTGAACAAGGTGGTCTTGCCGGCTCCGTTCGGGCCGATGAGCCCTACGGCGGTGCCCTGCTCGACGGT
Organism: Streptomyces sp. R28; assembly: GCF_041052385.1. Lineage (GTDB taxonomy): Bacteria > Actinomycetota > Actinomycetes > Streptomycetales > Streptomycetaceae > Streptomyces. Next base: position 727,854 of record NZ_CP163439.1, read on the forward strand.
GAACCCGACACCGTCCAAGGCTGTGATCCCGCCGAAACGCACGCTGATACCGTCGACCGCGAGCATGAGTGACGCCCTTTCCGACGTGCTGGGGGGTGGGCGAGCGTCACAGTAGGTGGGGGTGTTCCGGGCGCACATTGGGTGCGAGCACCCAACTTCCGGGTCGCCGGACTGTGCGCCGCGCACAGGTCCCCGCAGATGTCTCACCCCGGGGCTGTTGACGGAGCACGAGGCGGGCGGCGACGATCGGCGCCATGCCTCGTGGTCCCGCTCTGGGCACCCCCCGACTCTCCGAACCGCTCCGCCTGGAGCGGCGGCGGATCCTGCACGCCGTCCACGACCGGATCGAGGAGGTGGCGGAGACCGCCGTCGAGGTGATGCGCACGGAGATCCCGTCGTACGCGCTGCAGGACGAGCGGTTCTTCGACGATGTGCGGGAGCAGGTGCTCGAGCACTACCGGATGCAGTTGGCGGCGCTGGCGGGCGACCGGGACATCGCGCCCGAGGACCTGGTGTTCAGTCGCGCGGCAGCGATGCGCAGGGCGCGGGCGGGGTTCGCGCTGGAGGACTGGATCAGTGCCTTCCGGGTCGGCCGGCAGGTGCTGTGGGACTCGCTGCTGGAGTGCGCGGGCACGTCCGCGGAGGCCCAGCAGGCCGCACTGTGCCTGGTCACGCCGCTCATGCGGTACGTGGACTACGCCAGCACCCATGCCGCGCAGGCGTACGTCGAGTACCAGCAGCACGTGGTGGCGGACGCGGACCGGGAGCGCCGGGATCTCCTGGACCAGCTCCTGGCCGGCGTGGCACCGACGCGCGGGCCGCTGTTCGCGGCGGCGCAGGCGTACGGCATCGGACCGCGCTCGCCGATGATGGCGGTCGTGGCGGTGTGCGTCGACAACACCGGCACCGGGGATCTCACGTCGGCCGAGCACGGGTACGCCACCAGCGCGTCGATCAGCGTCGCCGGTCCCTGGGCCGGCCGAACCCTGGTCGTCGTACGCCACGGGGAGGTGGTGACCGTGCCCGTGGTCCGGGCCGGCATGAACGCGGAGGACATATGTGCCCACTTCGAGGCCGTGCAGCGGCGGCTCGCGCGGGAGGGAACCAGGCTCTCCATGGGCATCAGCACCGTCGCGCAGGGCGCTGCCGAACTGCCGCGCGCCTACACGGAGGCGCGGGCCGCCCTCGATCTGGTGCCGAGCGGGGGCGGGGTGGCGGCGTTGCCGCGGCTGTCGCCCTTCGACTACCTGGCGCTGCGCGCCGACGATCTCGCCCGCCAGCTGGTCGATCCCCGTGTGCGGGCACTGCTGGAGGAGGACCGCAGACGTGGTGACACGCTGGCGGCCACCATACGGACCTTCGCGGAGGCGGATCTCAATCTGCGGCTGGCCGCCGACCGGCTGCGGATCCACCACAACACGGCGCACTACCGGTTGCGCCGGATCGAGGAACGCACCGGCCGCAATCCGCGCCGGATCGCCGACCTCCTGGAACTGCTGGTCGCCCTCGCCATCCGCGACGGGGCCGGGGAAGGTGAGGACGGCCAGTGAGCGGCATCGTTGAATCCGCCGGTACCGAGGCGGCACGTCAGCTGCCGGCGGGGCAGGGGAGCATGGGCCCGTCGGAGGACCACGCCGGTCAGGACCGGACTCTCCGGCGTGCGCTGCTGGACGCCGCTCTGGGGGTGTTCACCGAGCGCGGTTACACCGACGCCGGCCTCGGCGAGATCGCGGCGCGCTCGGGCATCCCGGTGGGCAGCCTCTTCCAGCACTACGGCGGAAAGCGAGGGCTTTACCTCGCCCTCTGGGAGGAGTTCCGGGAGGAGCAGGAGCGCCGGACCGCGGCCACGCTGACCGCCGAGCGCGGCCGTGGCGTGGACGATCCCATCGCCCTCTTCGTGGCGGGAGCCAGGGCGTATCTGGCGGGCGCCTGGGACAACCGGCGGCTCGCCAGGCTCCTCGCGGAGGACGACGGCCCCGCGGGCTTCGACGCGCTGCGCCGCCAGTGGGACCGCGCGTGGGTACGGCGCAACGCCCGGCTGCTGGAGGTGGACGAGCGGCGACGCGCCGGCCGGGTCCGGGTGAGCGTACTGACCACCGTCATCGGAGGGGCGGCGCGCGAACTGGGCGACTGCGGCGACGAGACGGAGGCCCGGGAGATCGTGGACGAGGTGTGCGGCATCCTGATCCATCTGTCGGCGCCGCCCGGCTGACACACCTGGCGGGTGGCCCGACGGGGGCGGGGGACGGGGCTCTCACGAGGGAGCGTCCGGCGGTGCTGTACGCCGGACGCCTCCCTGTCCCCCACCTCAGATCCCGATGCCGGCTCCTTCCTTGAACGGGAGCGCGTCACCGAGCAGTTGCCCACCGTCGATCACCATGGTCTCGCCGGTGATCCAGCTCGCGGCGTCGGAGACGAGGAAGGCGACCGCCGAGGCGATGTCCGCCGGCTCCCCGATGCGCCCGAGTGCCATCGCGGCGGACACGGCGTCCTCATGCTCCTTCCACAGCGCCTCGGCCAGCTTGGTGCGCACCACACCCGGTGCCACCGCGTTGACGCGAACCTTCGGCGAGAGTTCCAGGGCCAGTTGCTTCGTGAGGTGGATCAGTGCGGCCTTGGACGCGTTGTACAAACCGATGTTCGCCTCGATGGCCATGCCGCCGACCGACGCGGTGTTGACGACCGCGCCGCCGTGCTCGCCCATCCAGGCCCGGGTGGCCAGACCCGTCCACAGGACGGGAGCCCACAGGTTCACGTCGAAGGTCTTGGCGAACCGGGCGTGGTCCTGGTCGATGACGGGCCCGAAGGCCGGGTTGGTGCCCGCGTTGTTGACGAGGATGTCCAGGCTTCCGAAACGCTCGAGGGTCAGATCCACACAGCGCTGGGCCGCCTCTTCGTCCACCGCGTGCGCACCGACACCGACCGCGGTGCCCCCGACCTGGGCCGCGGCGGCGTCCGCCGCCTCCTGGGACCGGGAGGTGAGGACGACGTTGCCGCCGGCGGCGGCGATGGCCTGGGCGATCGCCAGCCCGATGCCGCGCGAGGCGCCGGTGACGACGGCGGTGCGGCCGGTGAGGTCCAGTCCTGTCATCTCAGCTCACCGCCGCCGTGGCCGCGTCGCGATACTGCCGCAGTTCCTGCTTGGCGATGGCCCGCTTGTGGACCTCGTCGGGGCCGTCCGCCAGCCGCAGCGTCCGCAGCTGCGCGTACATCATCGCCAGCGGGAAGTCGTCGGTCACTCCCGCTCCCCCGTGCACCTGGATCGCACGGTCGACGATCTTCAGCGCGATGTTCGGGGCGGCCACCTTGATGGCCGCGATCTCGGTGCGCGCTTCCTTGTTCCCGACCGTGTCCATCAGATACGCGGCCTTGAGCGTGAGCAGGCGGATCATCTCGATGTCGATCCGCGCTTCCGCGATCCAGTCCTGGATGTTGGACCGTTCGGCAACCGGACTGCCGAACGTCACCCGGGACTGCGCGCGCCGGCACATCAGCTCCAGCGCCCGCTCGGCCGCGCCGATGGCCCGCATGCAGTGGTGGATGCGACCGGGCCCGAGCCGGGCCTGGCTGATCGCGAATCCCTCGCCCTCGCCCTTGAGGACGTCCTTGGCCGGGACCCGTACGTCGTGGAAGTCGATCTCTGCGTGCCCCTCACGGTCCTGGTAGCCGAACACCGGCAGACTGCGCATCACCGTGATCCCGGGGGCGTCGATCGGGACGACCATCATCGACTGCTGCCGGTGCGGGGCGGCGGTGGGGTCCGTCTTGCCCATGACGATGAGCACCTTGCAGTTGCGGTGCATGGCGTTGGACGCGAACCACTTGCGGCCGTTGAGCACGAACTCGTCGCCGTCGCGCTCCATCCGCAACTCGATGTTGGTGGCGTCGGAGCTGGCGACACGGGGCTCGGTCATCGCGAACGCCGAGGCCATCGTTCCGTCGAGGAGAGGCCTCAGGTACTTCTCCTTGTGCTCGTCGCTGCCGAACAGCGTGAGCACCTCCATGTTGCCGGTGTCGGGAGCGTTGCAGTTGCACGCCTCGGAGGCGATGTGGCTGCGGCCCATGATCTCGGCCAGCGGCGCGTACTCGAAGTTCGTCAGCCCCGGCCCCCACTCGGGGTGCGGGTGGAAGAGGTTCCACAGTCCGCGCCGGCGCGCCTCCGCCTTGAGTTCCTCGATGATCGGCGGCTGGAAGTGCGGGTCACCCGACGCGCACATCTGCTCGTGGTACACAGACTCAGCGGGGTAGACGTGCGCATCCATGAACTCGAGCAGATCCGCCCGGTACTTCTTGGCGCGATCCGAAGTCTCAAACAGGGACATGCGAACTCCTGACTGGGAGGGAGGGAAATTCGGGGCAGACGGCGAGGAAAGGCTGGTCCGGCGTGCCGGTCACGGCTGCGCCAGGAGGGAGCTCTGGTAGCGGCGCATTCCGCGCAGCCACCGGTCGTAGTCCGAGCCCTTCTGCCGGTACATCTCAAGAACGTCTTCGTGCGGCAGGATCAGGAAGCGCTCGTCCTCGATCGCGGCCAGGACGGAGTCGGCGACTTCGGCCGGGTCCAGGACGTCACCCGCGGACGTGACGGCCCGCGTCGCCGCTCTTCCCAGCGCGTCCCCCGAGTCCTCCCCGGCGGACAGCATCCTGGTGTTCACGCCCATCGGGCACAGACAGCTGACCCGGACCCCGCGATCGCCGTAGGTGACACTCAGCCACTCGGCGAAGGCGACGGCCGCGTGCTTGGTGACGGCGTACGTGGCGGAGCCGATCTGGGTGAGCAGCCCGGCCGCCGAGGCGGTGCTGACGAAGTAGCCCTCGTCGCGCTTGAGCCATCGCGGCACCAGAAGCCTCGCCGCACGGATGTGGGCTCGCAGGTTCACATCGATCGAGAGGTCCCACTCCTGCTCGCTCGCGTCGAGGCGGGGCGCCCCGGCGATACCGGCGTTCGCGAAGTAGAGATCGACCGGACCGAACGTGCTCTCGGCCAGGGCGATCAGCTCCTGGATCTGGGCGGTCTCCGACACGTCCGCGCCGGCGCTGACCGTACTTTCGGGATGGTCGGCGTTGACTCTCTCCGACACCGCCCGCGCGCTCTCCGCGTCGAGGTCCGCGACGACCACCCGGGCGCCCTCGCGAGCGAGCCGTGCGACCAGCGCGCTACCGATGCCGCCACCCCCACCGGTGACGATGGCGACTCTCTGTGCAACGTTCACAGGCGGACCTCTCCGTGCCGGGACGTTCTTCCGCCACTCTGTATAATTGAATCTGGCGTCAACTTCAATAGCCGGCCACAGAGCAGCCGTGGTCGTTGCGCCCCGTGTCGTTGCCCCCCGTGTCGTCACACCGTGCCGTCACGCCGTCTCGTCCCGTCCGTGGAGCAGGACGAGAAAAAGAAAAGACACCCGGCGGTACCGGGTGTCTTGGGAGCAGGCGGAATCAGCGGTGGTCGGGGAACCGCAGGGCGTTCGCCCAGAGCCGGGTCACCGTGGAGACGAGTTCCTCGAAGTCCACCGGCGTACCTTCTTCTTCCTGCCCTTCACAGAGCACGAAGGCGTGGTAGGCCATGACGCTGACCATGCCCGACAGCGCGCGGGAGGCCTTCATCGGATCGACCTCACGGTCTGCGACACCGCGCGCCTGCAGGTCGGCGATGCCGCGGGCATTGCGGCGGATGAACGCGTCCCCGCGCCGCCTTCGGAACTCACGGAACTCCGGCTCCACTTGGGCGACCTGCTCCAGCAGCGCCATCAGCTTCGCGTTCCGTCTGTACGCCGCGAGATACGCGCGATTGCTCGCCTCGAGCACCGCATAGGGATCGTCGGCGCCCTGCACCCGGCCCATGCCGGGGTGCATCATGTCCTCTTGCGCCTCCAGGAGTACGGCGGCCAGCACCTCTTCCTTGTTGGCGAAGTAGGTGTAGAAGGACCCCGCCGCGCATCGAGCCTCTTTGGTGATGTCGGTCAGGCGGGTGTCGAGGTAGCCGTCCCGTTCGAACACCTTCCGGGCGGCCTTCACCAGGGCGGCCCGTGTCCGCGCTCCGCGCTGCGTCGTGGGCGGCTCGCGAAGCTGCGAGAGGGGCGCCACGGGCGGCGCGTTCTCGCCGTCGATGTCCTCGGGCGCAGTGGTGTCCATCCCCGGGACTTTACTTGAATCCGACGCCATAGTCACAACCCCCAAGGGCCCCGGCAGGGCCGGTTGACGTCCTGGTCTCCGAGGTTCAGCGAGGGTGGACGGCAGCGTCGCCGAGCGAGGTGTCGCGGGCGAGCGCGGTACGGTCGATGGACCGCTTGAGGATCTTCCCCGACGGACCCTTGGGCAGCGCGTCGACGAACCGGACGATGCGCGGGATCTTGTAGGCGGACAGCCGCTCTCGCGCCCAGCTCGACACCTCGGCGGCACCGAGTTCCGAACCGGGCCGGGCCGCGATGAGCGCGGCGACCTCCTCGCCGTAGTGGTCGTCGGGAACGCCGATGACGGCCGCCTCGACGATGTCGGGGTGCTCGTAGAGAACTTCCTCCACCTCACCGGGGTAGACGTTGTAACCGCCGCGGATGATCAGGTCCTTGATGCGGTCGACGATGCGCAGGTCGCCGTCCGTGTCGGTTTCGCCGAGGTCGCCGGTCCGCAACCAGCCGTCGGACGAGAGGGCCGCGGCGGTGTCCGCGGGGCGGTTCCAGTAGCCGCGCATCACCGTGGGCCCCTTGATGTGGACCTCGCCGACGGTTCCCGGCGGGCACTCGTTGCCGTCGTCGTCACGCACCTGGACCCGCAGTCCCGGGACCGCCCGGCCGGTGTATCCGGTCTTGCCGCCGCGGTCGATGTCGTTGAAGGTGCCGAACGCGGTGGTCTCGGTGAGCCCGTACCCCTCGACGATGGTGCAGCCGAAGCGGGCCTCGAAGGCCCGGGCGACCTCACCGGGCAGGGAGGCACCGCCGGAGACGGCGACACGAAGCTGCGCGAAGTCCGCCGGGTTCGCGTCGCCCGCCGCGTGCAGCATCGCGTTCCACATGGTCGGCACGCCGGCCATGATGGTGAGCCGGTCGCGGCGCAGCATCTCCAGCATCGACGCCGGGTCGAATCGGGCCAGCAACGACATCGAGCCGCCCGCGGTCAGGGTCGCCATCAGAACCGATGCCTGGCCGAACACGTGGAACAGCGGGAGTCCGGTGCCGGTACGGTCGGCGCTCGACGCGCGGCTGCACTCGGCTCCGATCTCCCCGGCGGACAGCAGGTTGCCGACCGTGAGTTGAGCCCCCTTCGGCCGCCCGGTGGTGCCCGAGGTGTACAGGATGGCCGCGGTCTCGTCGCGGTCCCGGTCGACGACGTCGGCAGGGGTCGCGCCGGTGACCGACGCGCCCGGGGACAGCGTCCAGAACGGCACCTCGATCGCCGCGCCCGCCTCGGCGACGGCTGGGCCTAGGGCGTGCCAGGCGATCGCCAATGAGCAGCCGGCGTCACCGAGGACGTACTCGACCTCGGCCCGGGTGGACATCGTGTTGACCGGCACCACGACACAGCCCGCGGCCTGAATCCCGAGATAGGCCACCACGAACTCGGGCACCGACGGCGCTGCGAGCAGCACCCGGTCCCCGGGGGACAGCCCTGCGGCGGCCAGAGCCCCCGCGTACCGTGCGCTCGCGTCGCGCAGTTGACGGTAGGTCCACTGGTCCGTGGCGCCGCGCAGGGCGATGTTGTCGGGAGTGGCGGCCGCGTGGCGGCACACCGGATCGAAGACGCTGGTCATGAGCGGTGCCTTCCAGGGATGTGAGCAGGTGAAGGTGCGGGATCCCGCCCTCGCCGATCGTTTGAGTTGGCCCGGCCTCCCCCTCAAGTCCTCGGCAGGGGCAGCCGGATGACGCACCTCACGCGCCCGATCCGTCGATCCGGTCCGTCGGTCTGATCCGTCGATCTGATCCGTCGATCGGTCAGGCGGTGATACGGAAGCGTTCCGCGAGTTGGCGGCGGGTGTCGGCGGCGCTGGTGTGCAGCACTCCCCCGATACCGATCCGCTCCGCTCCGTCGAGGTTCTGCTGCAGATCGTCGATCATGACGGCCTCCTCGGGGTCGATGCCGAGGCGTTCACATGCGATCGCGTAGATCCGCCGGGAAGGCTTGCGGATTCCGACCTCGGAGGAGATGACGACCACGTCGGCGACAGCGGCGAGGGCGACACCGTCGTACGTCCCGGTACCGAAGGAATTGGACACCAGCGCAACGGGACGACCGGCGGCTCGAAGATCGCCGAGCAGCGCGAGCATCTCCTCGTCGATCGACATTCCCGCTTGCATCCGGGCCGTGAGTCCCCCGGCCGGTACGTCGGCACCGTGGACTCGGAGCCGCTCGGCGAATCCTCGCTCGAAGGCTTCGGCGTCGATACGACCGCACTCGTGGTCGGCCAGAAGGGTGCGTGAGGGCTGGTCCCGGGCAAAGAGCTCCAGCGGCAGGCGCGGGTCGCCGCCGAGCGAGGCACCGAAGTCGGTGAAAGCCCGCAGCACGCTGGAGGTGATGACCCCGCCGAAGTCCACCAGGACCGCGGTTCGCCCCTTCTCCTGCCCCTGCCCCTGCTCCGTTTCCGATTCCGTCTCCATCAGACGACCTCGAACAGTCCGGCTGCGCCCATTCCGCCGCCGACACACATCGAGATCACCACGTACCGGACACCTCGGCGCTTGCCCTCGATGAGGGCATGCCCCACCAGGCGGGCACCGGTCATTCCGTACGGATGGCCGACCGAGATCGCGCCGCCGTTGACGTTGAACCGCTCCGGGTCGATGTGCAGTTCATCGCGGCAGTACAGCGCCTGGGAGGCGAACGCCTCGTTGAGTTCCCACAGGCCGATGTCGTCGATGGTGAGGTTGTGCTGCTTCAGCAGCTTCGGGATGGCGAACACCGGACCGATGCCCATCTCCTCCGGCCCGCAACCGGCAACGGTCATACCCCGGTAGACGCCGAGCGGTTCCAGTCCGCGGCGCTCGGCCTCCTTCGACTCCATCAGCACCGACGCCGAAGCCCCGTCCGACAGCTGCGAGGAGTTGCCCGCCGTCACGCTGGAGTGCGCGCTCACCTGACCGTCGGGCAGCACCGGCGCCAGCCCGGCCAGGCCTTCGAGCGTCGTCGACGCGCGGTTGCCCTCGTCCCGGGGCAGGGTGACCTCCTCCTCCCGCACTTCCCCGGACTGCTTGTCGAGCACCTTCTTGATGCTGCTGAGCGCGACGATCTCCTGATCGAACCGGCCGGCCTCCTGCGCCGCCGCGGTGCGCTGCTGCGACAGCAGCGCGAACTCGTCCTGGCGTTCCCGGCTCACGCCGTAGCGTTCGGCGACGATCTCCGCGGTCTGCAGCATCGGCAGGTAGATGCTCGGCTTGTGCTCGACCAGCCAGGGATCCGCCATGCGGTGGGTGTTCATGTGGTCGTTCTGGACCAGGGAGATCGACTCGACACCGCCGCCGACGGCGACCTGCATGCCGTCCGCGACGATCTGCTTGGCGGCCGTCGCGATGGCCATCAGGCCCGACGAGCACTGCCGGTCGATGGTCATCCCTGACGCAGTGTCCGGCAGCCCGGCACGCAGAGCGGCCTGGCGCGCGACGTTGAAACCGGCGGACCCCTGCTGCACAGCACAGCCGAAGACGACGTCCTCGACCTCGCCTCCCTCGAGCCCGGCACGCTGCACCGCGTGCGAAAGGGCATGCGCAGCGAGCTCCTGTGCCTGCGTGTCGTTGAACGCGCCGCGGTACGCCTTTCCGATCGGCGTCCGTGCCGTCGAAACGATGACTGCTTCCCTCATGTCGCCTCACTGCTTCCTGCTGGTCCGGTTCATCCGGGAGTTTCGGGACCGTCGAACGCCAACTGAGGCGCTGTGACTGCTTATTGACCGCTTGCCCCGCTGGCCGATGACATGAGCCATGGCCGCAGGGGTGACGGGAGCCGACCTCCGGCTCGGTTATAGTTGAATTCGGCGTCAGGTTCAACCAAGACGGCCCGCACTCATGACTTGACAGCCCGCCCCCCTGCCTGAAGGCTACCGACCAGTCGGTACGAAAGGGTGGGCCGTGACCGAGCTGAGCATCTCCACCGGTGCGGGCGTGTTCGACGCGATCGTGGCGGGTCCGCCCGAGGGCCGCCCGGTGCTGCTGCTGCACGGCTTCCCGCAGACGGGGCTGGCGTGGCGACGCCAGATCACGGCGTTGGCCGAGCACGGCTACCGAGTGGTGGCACCCGACCAGCGTGGGTACTCCCCCGGCGCCCGCCCCCAGCGGCCCGAGGACTATCGCATCGGCCTTCTCGTCGACGACGTGGTCGCGATCACCGAGGAACTGGGCTGGGCGGCGTTCGACCTGGTCGGCCATGACTGGGGAGGCGCGGTCGCCTGGTGGACCGCGCATGCCCACCCCGGCCGCGTACGCACCCTGACGGTCGTCTCGACCCCGCACCCCGGTGCTCTGGCCACCACCCTGCGCACCGACCAGGACCAGCGTGAACGCTCTCGCTACATGATCGACTGGCGCGAAGCACCCGCGACCGAAGAGCGCATGCTCGCCCACGACGCCCAGGAGCTACGCGCCTTCTACGCCGAGAAGGTCCCGCAGGCCAGTGCCGAGGCCTACGTGCGGCACCTGTCCCAGCCGGGCGCTCTCACCGCGGCGCTCAACTGGTACCGGGCCGGCCGCCCCGACGGCGCGATCGGCGTCATCGACGTACCCACGCTGTACGTCTGGAGCGCGGAGGACAGCGCGTTCGGACCGGCGGCCGCGAGGGAGACCGGGCGGTGGGTCGGCGGGCCGTACCGGTTCGAGACCCTCCAGGGCGTCAGCCACTGGGTTCCCGAGGAGGCGCCCGAAACGCTGAACCGCCTGCTGCTCGACCATTTGCGAGCGCACGGCGCGTACTGAACCGCACCGAATACCGCTGTTGGTCGACTCCCTGAAAGGTGACCCCGTGAAGACAGCACGCGCGGCCTGGCGGCGCCTCGAGCCCGTACACGGCATGATCTATTTCGTCCCCGAGGGAAGACGACGGTACGCGGACCTCGGACTGAGCGGACGCGCCGGGTACTTTGCCTCCCGGAGCGCCGCGTTCGGCAGGGCATCCGCCGAGCTGGTCATAGCGACCTTCTACAACTTCAACCCCGATTTCGTACGGCAGGCGCTCGCCGGGGCCTGGGACGCGACGACTCCTCAGCAGGTACTCGACGCGCGGTACGCCGCCGCGGACGAGGCCCTGCGGCGGGCGGGAATCCACGAGCTGCCCGCTCTGGACGAGGTACTGGCGCTGACCCGCAGGGCCGCCGAGGCCGCCTGCGAACACAGGGCGGGCCGCCCGCTGTTCGCCGCGCATGCCGCCCTACCCTGGCCGGAGGAACCGGTACTGCAGCTGTGGCACGCCCAGACGCTGCTCCGGGAGTTCCGTGGAGACGGCCATGTGGCGTGCTTGCTGAGCGAGGGCGTCGGAGCCCTGGAATCCCTGATTCTGCACGCCGCCACCGGCGAGGTTCCCGTCGACTTCCTCAAGGCGAGCCGCGCGCGGCCCGCGGAAGAGTGGGCCGACACCGAGGAGCGCCTGCGCACGCGAGGCCTCCTCGACGGTGACTCCCTCACCACTGAAGGCGTGCGCCTGCGCCGGCACATCGAGGACCGCACCGACCTCCTGGCCCTCCCCGCCTACGCCGCCCTGGGTGACAGCGACTGCGAACGTCTCGCCGAACTCGCCGGCCCCTTCGGCCACGCCGTCGTCGAAGCCGGTCTCCTCAAGCTCGGCTGACCGAGCACGGACTCACGGCCGCCATGAGGTCGTCGATGAGTCCGTGCAACGACGCGCCGGCATCCCCCAGCCGGCCGAGCCTGCGGCCGGCCGAGCCCCCGGCCGGCTGCCCGCCGCCTGCCGTCCGCTGCCTGCTGCCTGCTGCCTGCTGCCTGCTACCAACCCGCCGCGCCCCATTCCCCCTTGAGTGATCTCCGAGACCGTCGACCTGCTGATGCCGGGGGCCGGCGCAGTGGTTCGTCGCGGTGATCGTCCCGAAGTTTCCCCGCTCCCCATCTCGCGCTGCGGCTGGGCCGTGGGCACGGCGGTGCTCAAAGGCAGTGCTGCAACGAGAGCGGCCTCGGTCTCCGCACGGTGCCAAGCGGGCTCACGAGCGCCGAACTGCGGCGCATCGTCGAACGACCTCGACCACGCCGTGCACGTCGTGAAGTCGCGGCCCCCTGGCTGTCTCGGAACCAGGCCGCGACCGCCTTGATTGTCGTCGACCTCCCGCTCCATCCGAGTGACGGGTCCCGGACCAGGGCGGCTTCAAGTTCCGGGATCGCGTAGATCGTCGGGGCCGTTCACGGGTGGGGCTGAGCTGGGGATTCGACAGAACTCAAACCGCCGTTCCCCATCGCGTGGAGCTCATTACCCGACTGCGTGCATAGCGCAATCATGTAGGCCTCCGGCCCTCCGAAGCAGTGCCGCTCCGCCGACCTGATCGGCTGCGGCGTCATGGGTTTTCTCGATACTCCACAGCGCGGCCGATGAGTTTGTGGCTCCCGGCCGGTCCAAGCTCGTGACACCCCAGGAAAGGACATCGCCATGTCGGAGCTTCTCGTCGACTTCATCACCTCCCTCGACGGCCACGCATCGGGAGAGGGATGGCCCGGGTTCTGGGGCCTCGAGGGCCCGGAGTACCTCGCATGGCTCGGTGAGCAGCCCGAGGCCACCTACCTGATGGGAGCGAACACCTACCGCCTGATGTCGGGCTTCGCCGCAGGCGAGGTCCCGAAGGGCCAAGACGAGTTCAGGCCCGAAGAAGAGGCGTCCGTCGACGAGCTCACGCAAGCGTCCAAGGTGGTGTTCTCCTCCTCACTCGAGGATCCACTGACGTGGGCCAACTCCACACTCGTCCGCGACGACGCCGTCGAGGCGGTCCGCGCCATGAAGTCGAGCGGCTCGGGACTCCTCAGCACGATCGGCAGCCTCAGCCTGTGCCGGTCCCTGCTACGAGCCGGACTCGTCGACCGCTTCCGGGTCGTGATGTTCCCGGTGATCACCGGGGCCACGGGCGAGGAACGCATCTACGACGGCTATCCGGACGTTGCCCTCGAGATGATCGAGCACCGCACCTTCGACGGCCGCATCCAGCTGGTCGAGTACAAGCCCCGCGTGCTCGAGCACCCGCCGCTCAGCGTCCCTGCGTGACGTCGCCCCGTCCGCAGGTCTGGACGCCCGCCAGGCCGGCGCCGGCGGGAGCGGAGCAAGACCTGATAGGGGGCGAACGGCCAACGTCAGGACGCCCGGTCCATCGTCGCTGTGCGGCGGGAGTTGACGCCGCGGCAGAACTGGCACGGAGCCAGTGATCATGTTGGTGTCGAAGCCAGCTGATCACGAAGAGGGCCCGTGCCTGCCCGCTCGTCTTCGCCCGTCCTTACCGTCCTGACCGAACTGGGTCCGCTCGACGAGCGCGGCATCGGGCGTCTGCGCGCACATCTCGAGCGCGTCCCTGCCCCGCGCTCGCGCCGCGGGCCGTTGGTATCCCCTGGTCAGCGTGCTGTTGACCTGCCCGTGCGCGGTGGTCTCCGCCGCGCGGACCATCGAGGAGTTCGCCGAGTGGGGCCAGCGCGCCGCCGTCGGCCTGCTGGCACGGATGGGGGTGCGCCGCCACCTGCCCGGCCGATACCGTGCCCCCTCTCACCCCACCCTCACCCGGATCCTGGGCGCCGTCGACGGCCCCGCCCTGGACACAGCCGTGGGCCCCTACCTCCTGGCCGAACACGACCGCGGCGACGTGCAGGCCGCGGCCGCGCCCGGGCGGGCGGGCGATCGCGGTGGATGGGCAAGGCGCTGGCCGGCTCCGCGCACCTGGTCCAGCGCCACCGGCACCTGCTGTCGACCGTCAGCCATGCCCCTGCCCGATCCCCCTCGCCCAGCGGGAGGTCGAGCCGCTCGGGGGGGCCAAGACGAACGAGACGGCCGCATTCCGCCCGCTGCTTGAGTCGCTGGACCTGGCCGGGGCCGTGATCGCCTTCGATGCGATGCACAGCGTCCAGGTCCAGGTCCGCCGGCTGGTACAGGACAAGGACGCCCACTACCTCGCGGTCATCAAGGGCAACCAGCCGTGGGACGAGGTGCCCATCGCCCACACCGCCTCGCAGTCCGGACACGGCCGACGGGAATCCCGCTCGCTCAGGACGCTCACCCTCGCCGCGTCCACGGGCGGGCCGGCCTCCCCTACGGCCGACAGGCGCTGCGGGTGCACCGCCGCCGCCAGGAGACCGGGCGCAAACAGGGGTAAAATTCCAGCCCCCATGTGAGGAACCGGACCTTCGCCGAGGACGCCTCCACCGTCCACACCGGCGCCGCACCACGGGCCATGGCATCGCTTCGGAACCTGGCGATCGGACGCCTGCGACTGCTCGGCGCGACGAACACCGCCAAGACCACCCGGGCGATCCGGGACCTACCCGAACACGCCGGATGGATCATGGGCTTCACCGACAGCCCGCACCCTTCGGGAACTTGAAGCCGCCCTGGTCCCGGACCCGCCCGCGACCAACCGCTCCGATCTGCAGAGCGCACGGTGTCGGCGTGAGTTCCCGGCCACTTCCTTGACCTTTTGTTGCCGGGAGATCCCGGGACCAGATTCGGCTTGTGCCGAAAATCGGCTCAGGAGCAGAAAAGCTGCCGCTTCTCGCACGTTTGTTATGCGGGGGTGCGGGGGTGCTCTGCGTGTTTCGTAGCGGTGCGGTGCACGGTGCGCGACCATACGGACGCCGACACCTCACGATCATCGGCATTGTGCGTGGAAACACCGAGACAGAAAGAAGGACGTACGTGTCCGGCAGTGAAAGCGAAAACCCAGCAATCCCCTCCCCGACCCCCACGCCGACTCGGCCCAGGACAATCCGGGACTGGTGGCCGAATCAGCTGGACCTTCAGGTTCTCCACCAGCACTCGTCCCGCTCCAATCCGATGGACGAGGACTTCGACTACGCGAGAGAGTTCGCGACCCTCGACCTCGACGCGCTGAAGCAGGACGTCTTCGAGGTGATGACGACGTCGCAGGACTGGTGGCCTGCCGACTACGGCCACTACGGGCCGCTCTTCATCCGGATGAGTTGGCACGCCGCGGGCACGTACCGAGTCGCCGATGGCCGGGGCGGTGGCGGCAGCGGCGCTCAGCGCTTTGCCCCGCTCAACAGTTGGCCGGACAACGCGAGCCTCGACAAAGCGCGCCGTTTGCTCTGGCCGGTCAAGCAGAAGTACGGGCGGCAAATCTCCTGGGCCGACCTTCTGGTCTTCGCCGGCAACTGTGCCATGGAATCGATGGGGTTCAAGACGTTCGGATTCGGCTTCGGACGGGAGGACATCTGGGAACCCGAGGAAATCTTCTGGGGGCCCGAGGACACCTGGCTCGGCGATGAGCGCTACAGCGGCGACAGGGAACTCACCACTCCCTTCGGTGCCGTGCAGATGGGACTGATCTACGTCAATCCGGAGGGGCCCAACGGCAACCCGGATCCGATGGCCGCCGCCCGGGACATTCGCGAGACATTCGGGCGCATGGCGATGAACGACGAGGAGACGGTTGCGCTCATCGTCGGCGGCCACACATTCGGCAAGTGTCATGGCGCCGTCGATCCCCAGTACGTCGGTCCGGAACCCGAGGCCGGCTCCCTCGAGCAGCAAGGCCTCGGCTGGCGGAACACGTACGGCAGTGGCAAGGGCGCCGACACACTCACCAGTGGGCTCGAGGGCGCTTGGACCACCGAGCCGACCAGGTGGGACAACGGGTACCTGGACAACCTGTTCCGGTACGACTGGGAGCTGACGACGAGCCCCGCCGGTGCCAAGCAGTGGACTCCCACGGATCCTTCGGCCAAGAGCACGGTGCCCGACGCTCATGATCCGTCGAAGAGGCACGCTCCCATGATGCTGACGACGGACCTGGCGCTGAAGCTGGATCCGGTCTACGGCCCGATCTCGAAGAGCTTCCACGAGAACCCGGACAGGCTCGCGGAAGCGTTCGCCAAGGCGTGGTACAAGCTGTTGCACCGCGACATGGGACCCGTCTCGCGCTACCTCGGCCCGTGGGTTCCCGAGCCGCAGCTGTGGCAGGATCCCGTCCCTGAGGTCGATCACGAACTCATCGCGGACGAGGACATCACTGCCCTCAAGGCCAGGATCATCGCCTCGGGACTGTCCGTCTCCCAGCTGGTCACCACCGCTTGGGCTGCGGCAGCGAGCTTCCGCGGCACCGACAAGCGTGGCGGGGCCAACGGGGCACGGATTCGACTCGCGCCGCAACGGGACTGGGAGGTCAACCAGCTGCCCGAGGTTGCCGAGGCGTTGCAGAAGCTGGAGCAGATCCGGCAGGACTTCACCCCCTCACATGCCGACGGAACGAAGGTCTCGCTCGCCGACCTGATCGTCCTGGGCGGGTGCGCGGCCGTCGAGCAAGCCGCGAAGAACGCCGGCTACGACATCACGGTCCCGTTCGCACCGGGGCGCACGGACGCCTCGCAGGAACAGACCGACGTGGAGTCGTTCGCCGTGCTCGAACCCAGGGCCGACGGGTTCCGCAACTACCTCCGGGCGGGAGAGAAGCTGTCGCCGGAAACCCTCCTGCTGGACCGCGCCAACCTGTTGACGCTGACCGCTCCAGAGATGACGGTGCTGATCGGCGGCATGCGCGTCCTGAACACCGGCTTCAAGCGATCCCCACACGGCGTCTTCACCCAGCGGCCGGAGACACTGACCAACGACTACTTCGTCAACCTGCTCGACATGGGCACGGAGTGGAAGGCATCGACCTCGGACGAGAACGTGTTCGAAGGCCGGGATCGCGCCACGGGCGAGCTCAAATGGACCGCCACCGCCGTCGACCTCATCTTCGGTTCACACTCCCAGCTCCGGGCCGTCTCGGAGGTCTACGCCTCCCAGGACGCGGGAGGCAAGTTCGTACGTGACTTCGTGGCCGCGTGGGCCAAGGTGATGAAACTCGATCGGTTCGACCTCTCCTGAACCGACTGAACCCGACGCCCCGGTCGGGCGCCACTCGGACCACAGCAGCTCTGCGGCACCGCGCACACGGCCGAACGGGCCGTCTGTCAGAAGTCCACGAGGTGGAAGCCTTTCTCATAGGCCGGCGCGGGGTGCCGGGTGCGCGGTATCCGAACTTGATCGAAGAGGAGATCGTTCGTCGCCCCGCCGGCGGCCGTGCACCCTTCCGTTAGTGGATATCAGGGCGTCGATCCGCAGTCGCCCGCCACCTCGCCCGGGCCCTCGCCGATCTCCTCCGTCACAGGCGCGGACACCTGCTGCAGGAGGCTTCCCCAGGCGTTGCCGGCGTCCGATTGCCCGGTGGCCCGGTCAGTCCACCGGGTGGCCGGGCGAGATCGTACGGGCGTCGTCGAGGCGCAGCAGCGCCCCGCGGTACCCCTTGCGCTCGCCCCACTCGACCGGGTCGAGAACGAAGCCGATGTGGTCACCGCCGCCGACGCGCGTGACGATCCGGCCGACGAACCACGCCGGCGCGTCCTGAAGGACGACGGCCCCGCCGTGCCCCTCCCGCCAGGGAACGTACCGGAACTTGTCCTCCTGGTCGCCGGTGTGGCCGCCGAACAACTCGGCCAGGGCATGCTGTTCGCGGGCGAGCAGGTGCACGGCCAGGACCTGCGCGGACCGTGCGACTCGGAAGGTGTGGTTGACCTCCGAGAGCCACACCACGAACCGCACCGGCCTGATGGAGCACTGGGAGGCGAACCCGACCAGGCAGCCGGCCCGTTCGCCGCCCACCGCGGCCGTGACCACACACATGTCGGGGTTCAGCAGTCCGATGAACTCGTCCATGCTCCAGCCGCTCCCGTCACCCGTGCCCCGTGCCCCGTGACCCGTGACCTGTGATCTGTGATCTGTGATCTGTGCTTCCACTTCTCGGCATCACCTCACCACGGAGCTCGGGGCCGTGACCACCACGGTGATCCTCGGACCGCTCGCTCGGCCCACCGAGCTCTACGGGCCGACCGGGTCGCGCTCCTGCGCGCTGGAGCACCTCAGCGCGAGGGCAGCGATGTCGTCGTCGAGCCTTCCGCCGCTGTGCTGGAGCAGATCCCGATGCAGCCGGTCGAGCAGCTCGCGAGGGTGTTCCAGGCCCTGCTGCTGCATCCAGTCCGACAGCGGGAAGAACTGGCCGTTGCGGTCCCGGGTCTCCGATACGCCGTCCGTGTAGAGCAGCACCTGGTCACCCGGGGCGAGGGCGACGACGTCGACCCAGTAGCGGTCACCGATGAGCGCTGCGAGGTTGAGCGGCGGGGAGGGGGTGGCGGGCTCCAGGACCCGGACCTGCCCGCAATGCGTGATCATCGGCGGGGGGTGCCCGCAGTTGAGTAGTCGTATGTGGCCGCCGCCGTGCGGGATCTCGGCGAGGAGAGCGGTGGCGAAGTGCTCGGGCTGGTCCGGGACGGGAAACGCAGCGCTGTGGCGTGTGATCGTGGTCTCCAGTCGGTGGATGATGCCCTTCAGGTCGGGCTCGTCGTACGCGGCCTCCCTGAAGCAACTGATCACCGCCGAGGCCGCTCCCACCGCGGACAGGCCCTTGCCCCGCACGTCGCCTATGAGCAGCCGGACCCCGTATGGCGTGCCCATCGCCTCATAGAAGTCCCCGCCGATCCGAGCCTGTTCCTGGGCCGCCAGATACAGCGACTCGATCTCGACGTCCTCGATGCGGTGCGGCAGCGGGCGCAGCAGCACCTTCTGGGCTGCGTCGGCGACGAGCCGGACGTGGAAGAGTATTTCCTCGCGCTGAAGTCGGACATGGCTCCCATATGCCGCCGCCAAGGTGACCGCGACGATCGCGGCCGACGTGTACTGCGTCCCCAGATCGGTGTAGAAGAGGCTGAGGACGATCATGGTCAGCAGGCAGAACGCCCCCAACAGGATCGTGGGGAGTACGGGCCACATCGCGGCGGCAAGGGCGGGTGCTGCGGGCAGAAGGCGGCTGACGGCTATCTCCCTGGATGTGGAGAACGCCAGGCCGGCGATGAGGACGGTCAGGATCACGGGCGACAGCCGGGCAACTTCCCATCGGCCACCGTAGGCAGGACGAGGGCGCCATAGCCGTCCAAGCATGATCACAAAATGCATCATATCGACCTAAGCGGACATCTGGCGCGGAGAAATCATGCACCGCGGACGAGAGACCGCGCCGGTCTGCCGCATCCGGAGGAACCGGGCCACAGCACGCACGGCCACACGGACCTCCGAGGTCTGCCAGGCAGGGGCGGGAGGGCGGGCCCTGGCCACTTGGGATCACCGGTGTTAAAAAGGTCGCATGGCGAATCGTTTCGCCCGCTTTCAGCACCTACCGGTCAAGCGTCTGATCAGCAAGAGCACGCGAAGCGTGGCCGGGCAGGTGTTGGTCTTCCAGGTGGCTCTGGTAGTGCTGCTCGTAGCCTGCGGCGTCTTCGCTCTCATCCTGCAGTCGGAGCGGGACACCAGCGCCGAGGCCAAGCGCCGCTCCACGGCCGTGGCACAGACCTTCGCGCACTCACCAGGCGTTCTGGCGGCATTGCAGGCCCCGGATCCGAGCAAGATTCTCCAGCCGCTCACCGAGGCGGCACGCCGGGCCGCCGGCGTCGACTTCATCGTGGTCATGGACACCGAGGGCATCCGGTACACGCACCCCTTGCCCGACCGGATCGGCAAGCGGTTCGTGGGCGAGATCGGGCCGTCGCTGGCCGGGAAGGTCTACGTGGAGAGCGTCAACGGCCCGCTCGGCCGCGAGGTGCAGGCCACGGTCCCGATCGAGAACGACGACAGCGAGGTGGTGGCGCTCGTCTCGGCCGGGATGAAGGTCAAGAACGTCGAGAGTCAGTTGGCCCGGCAACTACCGATCATCCTGGGCGCCGGGGCCGGAGCGCTCGCGTTGTCCACCGGTGTGACCGCACTGGTGGGCAGGCGGCTGCGAAGGCAGACACACAGCCTGGGCCCGGACGAGATGACGCTGATGTACGAGCACCACGACACGGTGCTCCACTCCGTTCGGGAAGGTGTACTGATCGTGGCCGCCGACGGGCGGCTGATACTGGCGAACGACGAGGCCAGACGACTGCTGGAGCTGCCCCCGGACGTCGAGGGACGGCTCGTCTCGGAACTGCCCGGCCTCGATCCCGAGACGCGGGAGCTGCTCACCTCCGGGCGCGAGGCCACCGACGAGGTGCACCTCGCGGGAGAGCGGCTGCTCGCGGTCAACCAACGGCCCACGGATCGCGAGGGAGGCCCCGAGGGAACGGTGGTGACGCTACGCGACTCCACCGAGCTGCAGTCGGTGACCGGCAGGGCGGAGGTGGCACGGGAGCGGCTCAGGCTGCTGTACGACGCCGGACTCCGCATCGGTACCACCCTGGACGTGCTGCGCACCGCCGACGAGTTGGCGCGGGTCCCCATTCCTCGCTTCGCGGACTTCGTCACGGTGGACCTGGCCGACGCTGTCCTGCGCGGCGAGGAGCCGGCCCCCACGGCGACGGACATGCGACGCGCGGCCGTGTGCGGCGTCCGGGACGACAATCCGCTCTCCGAACAGGGCCGGCTTTTCGACTATCTTCCCTCCACGCCCCAGGCGCGCGGCTACGGCAGCGGCCGCTCCCAGCTGGTGAGCGACCTGCCGAGCGCCACGGGCTGGCGCGTGCAGGACCCGGAGCGCGCCAAGGCGATCATTGACTACGGCATCCATTCCCTCATCACCGCCCCCATCCAGGCCCGTGGCGTCGTGCTGGGCATGGCCAACTTCTGGCGCGCGCAACAGCATGAACGCTTCAACGAGGAGGACCTGTCGCTGGCGGAGGAGCTGGTGGCCCGCGCCGCGATCAGCATCGACAACGCCCGCCGCTACACCCGCGAACACACCCTGGCAGTCACCCTCCAGCGCAGCCTGCTGCCGCAGGCCATGCCCGAGCAGAACGCCCTCGACATCGCCTACCGCTACCTCCCCGCCCAGTCGGGCGTGGGCGGAGACTGGTTCGACGTGATTCCTCTGCCGGGGAGCCGGGTGGCGCTGGCCGTCGGCGACGTGGTCGGCCACGGCCTGCACGCCGCCGCCACGATGGGACGGCTGCGGACCGCGGTGCACAACTTCTCCGCCCTCGATCTGCCACCCGACGAGCTGCTGAGCCATCTGGACGACCTGGTCGGGAGCATCGACCAGAACGAGGCGGCAGAGAGCGCGGCGGGTGTCGTGGGCGCCACCTGCCTGTACGGGATCTACGACCCCGTCACGCGCCGCTACGTCATGGCGCGTGCCGGACATCTGGCGCCCGCGCTGGTCCAGCCCGACGGAACCGTCACCTTCCCGGACGTACCGGCCGGTCCGCCCCTGGGCCTCGGCGGCCTGCCGTTCCAGACCGCGGAGCTGTGCCTCGAGGAGGGAACCCAGCTCGTCCTGTATACCGACGGCCTCATCGAGGACCGCAGGCGCGACCTGGACGTGGGAATGGAACTGCTGCGCGATGCGCTCGCAGGCCACCCCGGGCGGGCGCCCGAGGAGACCTGCCAGGACGTGCTGGACAGTCTGCTCCCCGAGCGTCCCAAGGACGACGTCGCCCTGCTCGTCGCCCGCACGCGGGAACTGCCGCCCGACCGGATCGCCGACTGGGATGTACCACCGGACCCGGCCGAGGTCGCGGGCATGCGCGACGCTGTCTCGCGAAGGCTCGGCGCGTGGGGCCTGTCAGAGTTCGGCTTCACCATGGAGCTCATCCTGAGCGAGCTCATCACGAACGCCATCCGCTACGGCGCCGGACCGATCCACGTGCGGCTG
Organism: Streptomyces sp. R28; assembly: GCF_041052385.1. GTDB lineage: Bacteria > Actinomycetota > Actinomycetes > Streptomycetales > Streptomycetaceae > Streptomyces. The sequence goes on from NZ_CP163439.1 coordinate 749,638, forward strand.
ATCCGCGACCGTACGCTGATCTGCGAGGTGGCCGACGGCAGCAGCACCTCGCCGCATCTGCGGTACGCCGCGACGACGGACGAGGGAGGCCGGGGCCTGTTCCTGGTGTCGCAGATGGCTGAGCGCTGGGGCACCCGGTACACCCCGCAGGGCAAGGTGATCTGGGCCGAACAGGCCCTGCCCGAGGTCCTCCAGCAGCCCGCCCCGACACCGGCCGACGCGGACACGCCCCCGGACGAAGGGGGAGCCGACCCGAAAACCCCGACGTGAGGGCGGCGGCGATCAGCCGGATTCCGTCGACGCCATGCCGTCCGGCGAGACCCATGCCGCCGCACCCACGACTGCCGCCACGTCCACGGCGACCCCGGCCACTCCCGCCGCTTCCGTCGCCTCCGCGGCACACACGGCACCCGCGGCGAGGGGGACGGCAGCAGGCCAGACCATCACCACGAGCGTGACGATCCGGGCCGCGCCCAGCCCGACGGCGAGCCACTTCTGCGCGTCAGTAATGAGGCGGGGGCGCCACCCAGCGTCTGTGATGCTGGGTGGCGACCACGCTCCGACTGGCGAGAACGACTTGAGCGCCACAGTCTCGGCTGGGTCTGCGCCTGGGAAGACGGCTCACTGATCGGCTTCGTCAATGTGGTCTGGGACGGCGGAGTTCACGCCTTCATCCTGGACACGGTGGTCGCCCAGCATCGCCAGGGGACAGGTGTTGGCGCCGCGTTGGTCGCAGCTGCGGCTCACGAAGCTCGTACCGCGAAGTGTGAATGGCTCCACGTTGACTTCGAGGAGCACCTGCGCTCGTTCTATTTCGATGCCTGCGGCTTCAAGGAGACGACAGCCGGTCTGATTGCCTTGTAACACCGCGGGCCAAGCTCTGGGCCAGGCTGCGCAGGACCGAGACGGTATTGACGAGCCCTCACGAGACCCTTGACCCAATCTGCAGAAATCGAAATCGAACTGTTCATGGCTTCGGGCAGCGTGGGCCCCTGCCCAGTTGGACGCTGTTGGGTCCGGGTTGCAGGGGCCCACGGCACAAACGCCGAAAGAGCGCCGGGACCTGCCCTCGACGAGCAGCATCCTGGTCAGCGCGGCCTACCGTCTGTGGTCGGCCTGACGGCCCGACCTCACTTCAGGTGCCGGGTGAAGAACTGGGCCGCGACGTCCCCCGCGAACTGCGGGACGCCGGTGTGCCCGCCCATATTGGCGTGCAGGGACTTCTCCTTGGAGCCGAAGGCGTCGAACAGGTCCAGGGCCGCCTGCCGGTCGTTCCCTTCGTCGTCCCACTGCAGCAGGACGTGCAGCGGAATGGTGACCTGGCGAGCCTCCTCGAACATGGCGCGAGGCACGAAACTCCCGGCGAACAGAGCGGCGGCCGCGATGCGCGGCTCGACCACCGCCAACCGGATGCCGATGGAGATCACTCCACCCGAGTACCCGACCGGGCCGCCGATCTCGGGCAGCGCAAGGAGGGCGTCCAGGGCGGCCTGCCATTCCGGGACCACCTTCTCGACCAGCGGGAGGATGAGGGCGTCGACGATCTCGTCGCTGACCGGCTCGCCGGCCTCCATCGCCCGGCGCAGGTCTGCGCGGGCCTGCTCGGCGGCGGCCCACCGGGGACGGTCACCGCTCCCGGGGAGCTCGATGGTGGCCGCGGCGAAACCCTCCGCTGCAGAGTGCTGGGCTCGGGCCACCAGCCGGGGGTACATCTTGCGCAGTCCGAGGGGAGGGTGGCCGAGCAGGATCAGCGGCGCCGGTGCGGATGCGGGCGTCCACAGGATGCCGGGGATCTCGCCGAGGGTGAATTCGCGCTCAAGGACGCCGTCGTCGAGGCGTTGTTCAGAAGTGAAGTGCATGGTCGTGCCTTTCGGGAGTGCCCAGAAATGGCGCTCCCGGACGACGACCTATCGCCCGACCGTGACCCCGGAGGAGAGCACCCACGTCGATACGTTCACGGGTACCACCTCCTCGTTCTCTCGCACGGCCTCCGGAAACGTACCAGCGGTCGCCGTGGCCGCCAAACGGGTTTTTGCGCGAGGTCCGTGGCCGATGCCATGGAACTGGAACACCACGCAGAACCCCACGGCGAGCAGTGCGAGCGGGGCGAGCGGGGCCGACACCAGGAACGTCCACAACGCGGCGGCCAGGCCCTTGACGACACGGGTGGCGATGCAGCGTGCCGTTGTCGACGGTGCCTTCGAGCAGCGAGGCGGCGGACGTGGTCACCGGCGTCGGGTTCGGTCCAGCGCACGACGATCCTCTCGCATGTCCCTTACCGAGTCCCGTCCCGGGAGGCTGCCTCCGCTTGTCGCCGAGCCACGCTGGACCGCCCGCCTGTGGAGCGTGCTCGCCACCCTGTGCCTCGTGCTCTCACGGGCCACGACCTCGGCCTGGCTACCGGCTCCCTACGGTGGTGGGTCAACGGCCATGTTCTCGGCTACGACGGACTGATGCTGCTCTGCCCGTCCCCGTCACTCCCCCAGCAGTCGGCGCAACCAGCCAAGCCGGGCCGCGCGGGCGTCCACGGAGAGGGCGGCCTGCGGTACAAGGCCGTCGAATCCGTGGAAGCCTCCCGGCCACACATGCAGCTCGGCGATGCCGCCCGCCTGCCAGATGCGGCTCGCGTAGGTGACGTCCTCGTCGCGGAAGGTCTCCGCCGAGCCCACGTCGATGAACGCCGGAGGCAGACCGGACAGGTCGTCCGCACGGGCGGGTGCGGCGTACGGCGAGACGTCGGCCGTGCCGCGCGCCTCACCGAGCAGGGCGCTCCAGCCGGTCTCGTTGGAGGTGCGGCCCCACACGCCCAGACCCGCCATCTGGTGGGCGGACGGGGTGTCGTTGCGGTCATCGAGCATCGGGCACATCAGTATCTGGCCGATCGCGCGCGGGCCTTTGCGGTCGCGGGCCAGCAGGGCCAGGGCCGCGGTGAGCCCGCCCCCCGCGCTGCCGCCCACCAGGATGATGCGGTCCGGGTCGCCGCCGATCTCCTTGGCGTTTCACTCATGAAGTACCGATCCGCGGCGCTACCCTGCTACATCGTGCAGGAGACACGCCTCGACACTGCTCGGATCCGGGCGGCTCGCCGGGTGATCGACCCGGTGTTTCTCGACACTCCGCTCTACCGCTGCGAGGCGCTGGAGCCCGGCCTCGGGTGCACGGTCAGCATCAAACTCGAAACGGCAAACCCGGTCCGCAGCTTCAAGGCCCGCGGCACCGAGGTAGTCGCGAGTCTGCTCGCCGACAGTGACTCGCGAGCCGCGGTGTGCGCCAGCGCGGGCAACCTTGGCCAAGCACTCGCCTGGTCCGGTCGCGGCCGGGGGCTCGATGTCACTGTCGTGGCATCCCGCTTCGCGACCGCGGCCAAGCTTGACCGCATCCGCGCCATGGACGCCAGGTTGGAACTGGTGGACGGCGACCACGAGTTGGCGCGTGAGCGGGCGGCGGCCATCGCGCAGTACGACGGAATCCGGCTGGTCGAAGACAGCCTGGACATCGAGACCTGCGAGGGTGCGGCGACCATCGGCCTGGAACTGCTGGACACCGCGCCGTCGTTCGACACCGTCCTGATCGCTCTCGGCGGCGGGGCGCTGGCCACCGGGGTGGGGCATGTGGTGAAGGCCATGGCGCCCGAAGTCGAGGTGATCTGCGTCCAGCCGCTGGGCGCACCAGCGATGACACACTCGTGGCACAGGCGGCGCGTGGTCACCACCGACTCGACCGACACCATCGCCGACGGCGTCGCCGGCCGACGCCCCATCCCGGCCGTCCTGGACGACCTCCTCCTGGTCGCCGACGACGCCGTCCTGGTCCAGGAGTCGTCGATCATCGCCGGTATGCGGATGCTCCTCGAACACGCCGGTCTCGTCGTCGAACCGTCGGCCGCGCTCGGCGTCGCGGCGATCCTCGAAGACCGTGACCGCTTCGCGGGCCGACACGTGGTCACCATCGTGTGCGGCAGCAACGTCGACATGGACGCCTATCACCGCTGGGTCGGTGCGGCCCCCCTCCACAGATCTTGACCCAGACCACCGACGAGTACGAGTACGGCAACCGCACGAGCTACAGCGGCTGGCAGAACGTCAACTGGCACGGGTACGCCTACCGGACGCGCCACACCAGCATCCGGCGGCTGGACTCGACCTGGGTGTCGGCACGCGGCGCCGGATCGGTCCTGCCCGCTCGTGCTGCCGGCAGGTTGATCCGCGCGGATGGGCGTGCCGGACTGGGCGTCTGCCGCGTGATCCGTCAGTTTGGGGCCTGGGCTCCAGAAGCGGGCTCCGCGCCGGGTGACAGTGCTGTGGGAGACGTGCATGAAGTGGTTGGTCTCGCTGGTCGGTGCCGGGCTCGTCATGGTCAGCATGCGGGACCTGTTCCACACGCTCTGGCACCCCACCCGGCACGGCGGCCTGAGCCGCCTCGTGATGACGGCGCTGTGGCGGCTGGCCCGGCGTTTTCGCGCGCGCAGGCGGGTCGTCGGGCTCGTCGGACCGCTCGCCATGGTGACGGTGGTGGGCATGTGGGCCGGAACCGTCGTCATCGGCTGGGCCATCGTCTACTGGCCGCACATGCCGGAGGCGTTCACGTTCTCCCCCGGTTCCCAGGCGGCACAGGAACCGGCGCTGCTCGACTCCCTGTACCTCTCGCTCGTCACGGTGGCCACTCTGGGCCTGGGAGACATCGCGCCCGGCGAGGCCTGGCTCCGCCTGGTCTCACCGCTGGAGGCTCTCGTCGGCTTCGCCCTGCTGACGGCCACCGTCTCCTGGGTGCTGGAGATCTACCCGGCGCTGACCCGCAGGAGGGTCCTCGCCATCCGGCTGGCGCTGCTGCGCGACGCTGACCCAACGACCGGGCAGCTCGACTCCACCGCAGGAGCCCTGCTACTGGACAGCCTGGCCACCGAAGTGGTGCGCGTCCGCCTCGACTTCACCCAGTACGCCGAGGCGTACTACTTCCATGACGGCGAGGACCACTCGTCACTGGCGGCCATGGTCGGCTACGCCACCGCCCTTGCCGAGCGCGGACAGACAGCGCGACGGCCCGAGGTACGACTGGCCGGTGACCTGCTCGCCGGTGCGCTCGCAGACCTCGCCGCCATCCTTGACCAGCGCTTCCTCCATACGGGAGGAGCACCGGCGGAAGTGTTCGCCGCGTACGCCACCGCCCACGGCCGCGGCCGTGCACCGTCCTGAGCGAGGGCGCACTGCGCGAACGGGGCAAGCCGATCACGATCGACGCCGGGGGCTGTGCCGACCAAGCTCCAGGCAAGGGAAGAGCACAGGATCAGGCGGCTGCCCGTCGGGCAACGCGGACGGCTCAGTCGTAGTGGTGGCAGTCGCCACTGGCCGGCGCCGTGCGGGTGAGGCGAGCGGCGAGAACGGCGATGTCGTCGTCGGCCGAGGTCGGCACGAGGTGGGTGAGGAGGCTGTCGCACAGTCCGTCGAGGGAGGCCGCGGGCTGTGCGAGGTGGTTGGTCAGCTCGGCGAGGCGATCGTCGATGTCGCTGCCTCGGGCCTCGACCAGTCCGTCGGTGTACAGCACCAGCAGGCTGCCCGGGGCCAGCGGGATGTCGGTGGTGGTGAACGAGGTGCTGCCCACCCCCAGCGGGGCGTCGGGCGGCACGTCGAGGAGGCGGACGATGCCGTCGGGAGAGACGGCAACCGGCGGTGGGTGGCCGGCACAGGTGACGTGGCACTGCCCGGACCTGGGGTCGATGACGACGTAGAGGAAGGTGGCGAGCATCGGCTCGGCGAGGTCGTCGAGAGCCGCCTCCAGCTGATGGAACAGCTGCTGTGGGTCGAGGTCGAGCCGGGCCAGGGCCCGAACACTGGCAGACAGCCGCCCCATCACCGCCGCGGCCGCGGTGCCGTGTCCCATGACGTCACCGATGGCGAGCGCGGCCTTGCCATCGGCGAGAGAGATGACGTCGTACCAGTCGCCCCCGACTTCGTTGACGTCGCCGGCGGGCAGGTAGCGGTGGGCCACCTCGATGCCCGGGGGCGGGGTGATGTGCTGCGGCAGCATGCTGCGCTGCAGGACGAGCGCGGTCTCGTGCTCGCGGTGGTAGAGGCGCGCGTTGTCCACGCACACCGCGGCCCGCGCCGCCAGCTCCAGGGCGAGGGCGACTTCATCGTCCGTGAAGGGCCCCGTGGCCCGGCGCCGGTAACAGGCAGCCACTCCGAGGACGACGCCGCGGGCCACTAGCGGGACCATCATGAACGAGTGCACCCCCTGCTCCAGGAGCCGGGCGGGCACGCCCGTGTGGCGAGCGGCCGGGGCGATGGCCTTGGCATCCAGGCGGGCGATGACAAAGGGTTCCCGAGCCGCGAGGGTCTGGGTGTAAGGAGCGGTCGCCGGGAAGGTCATCGTGTGTCCGAGCGGAGCGAGGATGTCAGCAGCGGGCGACCCGGACAGCGGAGCTTTGCCGAGGCGGCGCAGCCTGGCGCCGCCCACCAGGCCGGAGCCGAAGTCGTCCCCGGTGCAGAGGGCGTCCAGGACGTCAACGGTCACGGTGTCGGCGAGGGCAGGTACGGCCACGTCCGCGAGTTCCTGGGCAGTGCGCTCCAGGTCGAGCGTCGTGCCGATCTTGATACTGGCTTCGTTGACCAGGGCGATCCGGCGTCGGCCCGCGGCGGCGGCGAGCTGCGCCTGCTGCTGGGCGGTGATGTCGATGAGGGTGGCGGCCAGGCCGATCGGCCGACCGTCGGGATCCTCCAACCGTACGTATGAGCACGACCACACGCGGTCATGGCCGGGATCGGCTGGGGTACGCCCTGTCCGGCGGAAGTCGAGTACAGGCCGGCCTGTCGCCAGCACCTGCCGCATGGCCTGCTCCATGTCGGCCGCGTTGACGTCGGGGAACAGCTCGACGAGGCGCCGTCCGACATGGGCCGCCTCCGGCAGGCCGTTCATGGCTTCCAGGGCTGGGTTGGCCCTCAAGAAGCGCAGCTGAGTGTCCAGCACGGCAATACCCACCGGAGAGCGAGTGAACAGTCCGTCCCACACCACGGAGGAGCCGCGGATGCGACGCGCGGCATGGGCGTCCGCGGCGAACATCAGCATGGGGGTGCCCCCACTGTGGCGGCCGGGGAGCGGCGCCGCCCAGATCTCCAGTTCCAGCGGGCGCCCGTCACGGTGCCACGCGGTCACCGTGCCCGTCACGCCGCTGCCGGTCGCCGCGCGGTCCCACAAGGAACGGCCCAGGCTCCGGTCGGCTCCCGGATGCAGCAGGTCCACGATGTGGCGGCCCAGCACCTCGCGGGAGGTATAGCCCAGCAGGTTCTGCGCCGTGTCGTCCCAGCGCACGATCGTCCCGTCGTTGCCAGTGGCGACAACCGCCACGGGCCACGCCCCCAGCCAGCCACCCGCATCGCCGGCAGCTCGGCTGGTCACTTCATCGAAGGGCGCCCCTTGCATCGCCTGCATCGCCGCAGTCCACAGTTGCCCTCCACGACCTTGTCACCTTCAGTATGCGACGTACGGGCGTCACGTGCCTGTTCCACGTGCGCGTGACCGCCGCACAGTCAAGTGGACCCGCCTTCAGCCGACCGCGCGCGGCATGTGCGTGATGCCCATGAGGGCACAGCGCAGGACACCGCGGTAATTCACCCTCGCCAACTCGAATCGTCCCCACCACACCGTCCAGACACGGGAGTTGCACCGCTACCTGCGCCGGCGCCACAACGCCCGTAACCCCGACGTCCTAGCCGCTCAACGCCATGAACGCGCCGGGGCCCGCAGCGAGAAGGGCATCCGCTCGGGCGGACGACCGCTCGCTGCCCCGGTGTGATCACTCAGCCGGGTGATCCAGGGCACCTGATCAGCGGGAAAGAGGCCCGTGCACGGTGTGGCCGCGCCGAAGTACCGTGAAGAGCCCGTAGGTTGCGCGCGTGGTCAGTACCTCGCTTCCCCCGCAGGTGTTTCCCCATAGTGCCGAATCCCGCAATCCTCAGGCGTCAAGTGCGCGTTCCTGGTGGGCCGGTGGGTTGTGTGTGGCGGCCCTCTCGCTGGCTGCCTATACGGGGTTTCGGCTGCCGTCGCTCTGGTCCGTGACGCTTCAGACGACGTCGCTGGCCGACGGGTTCCACCGCCGCTTCCTCGTCGCCACCGTGCTCCGCCCGATCGCCGGGTGGGCCGGGAACGCCTACTGGTTCTATGCGGCGTTCTCGTTCGGCATCCTGGCGCTGCTGCTCGCCGTCATCGTCACCACCGTGGTGCGGGCCACGACGCCGGTCCGGCGATGGCTGCCAGTGGCGTTCTTCCTTCTCCCGGCGGGCGGCTACCTGTTCCATGAGGTCGGCTACCTCGACCAGGTCCTGTTCCTTCTGCTGTTTGTCGCTCTGTGGCTCGGCTGCCGCGGCTGGTGGTGGACGGGGACGCTGGTGATGATGCTGGCGCCGATGGCCCATGAGATCAGTGCGCTGACCGTGATCCCGGTGTGGCTGCTGGCCGTGTGGCGCTCGTCGCTGCCGACGCGCACCGCGTTCGCGGCAAGCATCCTGCCGGTGGCGGTGAACGCTCTGCTGTTCGCCGTGCCACCTGCGCTGCCGGGAGCGCGAGAACATGTGATCACGCGCATCAGTGGGGGCGGATGGAACTGGCGCGGAGACGCGCTCGCGCTGTTCTTCCGTACGCAGGCAGAGAGCTGGAGTGCTTACGACCCGTGGAACATCGCACTGTTCCTGGCTCCGCTCGCCCTTGCCGTCATGGTGGTGACGGCCGTCGTCGTCGGGCCCGGCCACGACGCGCGCGGCTGGGTGACACGCTCCCTGGCCGTGGGCGCGAGCGGCGCGCCGTTCTTGCTGTCTTTCGGCGGGTGGGATCAGCACCGGTGGGCGTTCTTGCTCTGCGTGAACCTCGCCGTCGTGGCGTGGTTGTGGTGCGACGGTCACGAGAACATGAAGCGTGCGGTGGTCGCACTCGGGCTGGGACTCTTGCTGATCACACATGTGCCGTTGGACTATTTCGACGGGTTCAGGTCCGTGCCGCTGACCGGTACCGCGTTCAAGTCCTACGGGGAGGGAGCGCACCCAGACCCCCGCGGTGGTCCGTTTGATGTGCCGCTTCGCTGATCTTTCCGGCCACGGCGCCAGCTATCCCCGCGGAGTACGCCCGGTCGGCGGGCGGAACAGCACCGTCGGCCGAGCATGGGCGACGAGCATGGCTCCTCACTTCCTCTCGCCGCGTACCGCTGGTCCGACGGCTTCCCTCAGGGTTCCCGCCGCACCACGCACAGGGCCCAGATGACGAAGGCGTACATCGCGATCAGGGCGAGCGACCAGACGGGGTAGTACGGGATCGACAGGAAGTTGGCGATGATCAGCAGTCCCGCGATGCCGACCCCGACGACCCGGGCCCACGTGGCGCGCGAGAAGAGGCCGACGCTCACGCTCATGGCGATCACTCCGAGGGCCAGTTGGATCCAGCCCCAGCTGGTCAGGTCGAACTTGAAGACGTAGTCGGGGGTGGACACGTAGACGTCGTCGTCGGCGATGGCCATGATGCCCCGGAACAAATCCAGGACACCGGCGATGAACAGCAGGATGGCGGCGAAGAGCGTCAGTCCGCCTGCGGTCGCCTCGGCGGTTTCCGAGCGGCGGGTCGTGGACGTGGTCATGGTCGATTCCTCACTTCGTCGGTGAGTGGCAGCACCGAGCGCTGCATCTATGAGCATGTGGGGTGGCCGGGGAAGGGTGATCACCCGTGGCGGGTGAGGTTCGTGAGGCGAATCGCTGGTGCTCTGGGCCCGCCGTGCTTGATGTCATCGATCTGGCGCACGACGCCGGGCAGATCCTCACCCTGCTCGAAGCCGCCCTTGCGCTGGTCCTGTTCAGCGACGCCATGACGGTGCGTCGAACGGGACCCGCGGTCCGGCGGCTTCCTGCCGGGGAGCTACGGCCGCGGGCAGCGTCCGGACGACGGTGAGGCTGAGCATCGCGTAGCCGACGATCCGCCCCGGCGGCTCAGTTCCTCCAGCGTCGGACCCAGGAGGACCACCCCGAAGACCAGCAGGCTGACCGAGGCCAAGAGCCCGCCGAGGCTCTCGGTGAACTCGGCGGTGCGTTCGGGCCCCTCCTGAGGGCCGGTGGCTGTCTCGGTGGCCCGCAATCGACGCAGGGAGAAGCCGCAGGCGAGCGCGGCGCCCCAGGTGGCGATGAAGCCGCTGCCGTCCCGAGGAGACCACGGCCGCGGGGCCGGGAGCTGCCCGAAGGGAACCCGGTCAGGGAACCCGGTCCCGGAGGCCGCCCAGCGGCGGCGCATCACCGCTCGATGACGCCGTGCGCCCAGCCGCGGGCCGACGTACCGGGCCAGGGTTCTGTCACCCGTAAGGGGTGAGGCGGGGCGGACCGTCCGTGACCATGGTGGAGAGGCAACGGTCAGGACTCGGGCCAACGAGGAGAATCTTCATGGCCAAGCCCTCCAAGGGGAAGATCACCCTCGATGGCCGTGACTCGCAGCCGGACGGGGCGCCGTTCCTCGCGTCGAAGGCGACCGAGAACGCCCCGAATGTGCTGGTGATCGCCTGGGACGACGTCGGCTACGGGACGATGGATGGCTTTGGCGGTCCGGTGAAGGCGCCGACCGGCCTGTTGCCGGAACACACCCGGCTCTCCGCGATCAGCCCCCACCGGGAGCCCCCGTTCACCGGAGGCACGACCGACAAGGTCGTCGTCGACGTGTCCGGCGAACGTTACGTCGACCACGAGGCGCAGGTACGCGGCTGGTTCATTGTCGGCTGGGCCCCCACGTGCAGTGAGCCGGAGGAGAGCCTGAGGAAGGGATCTGGAGCAGAAGACATCGAGCTGCCCCTGCTGCCCGGCGGAGGCGAGGAACAAGGAGCGGTGACATGAATCTGGCCTACGACTACCCGGTCCTCGGAGCGTTCTGGACGGTCATGTGGATCTTCCTGTGGGTCCTGTGGATCGTGCTGCTCTTCCGGATCATCGGCGACGTCTTCCGGGACGACACTCTCAGCGGGGCGGGCAAGACCGGATGGCTCATCTTCGTGGTCGTGCTGCCCTTCCTCGGCGTGTTCGTCTACGTCCTGGCCCGCGGCAAGGGCATGGGCAAGCGCGCGGAGCGGCAGGCCCGGGCCCAGCAGCAGGCGTTCGACGACTACATCCGTGAGGCCGCCGGCAGTGGCGCGGGGCCCGGGAATGAGGCGGATCAGCTCGCCAAGCTCTCTGAGATCCGCTCCAAGGGCGACATCACCGACGCCGAATTCCAGCGGGCCAAGGAGAAGATCCTCCACTGAACCGGTGAACCGGGGGAAACGTCCGCCGCGCCGACTGCTCACAGCCGATCGCTCACAGCAGTTGGCGCGGCGCCATGTGATGTCTCCTCAGACACAGGCAAAGGCAACAAGCACATGCTCAGGCGGCCTCGGACGGCAGCTTTCCAGCGCTGACGGCGTCGACCAGCGCCTGGTGGTCCCGCTCGTTCTGGTCGGCGTAGCTCTCGGCGAACGTCACCAGCGCCCGGTCGAAGGAGTCGCCGCCGCCGAGGTACGCGGCGATGGCGATGCGGTCGCCGGACCTGGCGTGGGCGCGGGCCAGCGTCGCACCGCACAGAGCACCGAACGTACGCATGCCCCGCGGCACCATGTCCTCGGCCACGGCGACTCCCTTCCAGTCGCGCAGCTGCCGTACGTAGAAGTCCCGCCGTCGCCCGTCGATCCCCTCGACCCGCTCCCAGCCCAGGAAGATGTCGCTGGTGGCCTGCATCAGCCGCTGCCCGGAGACGACCCGCTCGCCCTGTGTCGGGTACGCGGTGCCTCCGACGTGGGGCGCCAGCACCGACTCGTCGGCCTCCTTGGCCTGGAGGAACAGCGGGTCCTCGCCGTCCCGCCCGAGCAGGAGCACGATCCAGCAGCGGGTGCCCACACTGCCGACCCCGACGACCTTGCGCGCCATGTCGGCCACCCGGTACTGCTCCAGCAGGTACCGCCGGTCCGACTGCAGGGTCTTGCCGTAACGCTCGATCAGCCGGCTGATCTGCTGCTCCAGCCGACCGCGCCGGTCGTCCGGCAGCAGGTCCTCAAGGCGGGTGATGAGCGGCGGATCGGGGGTGATACGGCGCTTGCCGTCGGTGACCTGGGTGAGTTTGTCGAAGACCTGGAGGGTGTCGTGCGAACGCGCCTTGGCCACCGCCTGCGCCCAGCGCTCGCGGCCCCGCGCGGACAGGTCCGCCCCGAACCGATCCCGCACCCAGCCCTCGTCGAACTGCGCGTACCAGACGCCCAGGTTGCCGATCCCGGCGAAGGCGCGCATGTTCTGGCGATAGGACCGCACGGTGGCCCTGACGATCCCGGCGCGCTCCTTGGTGCTGAAGCCGTTCGCCCGGCCAGCGATGACGAGGCTGGCTGCGAGGCGCTTGACGTCCCACTCCCAGGGGCCCGGCAGGGTCTCGTCGAAGTCGTTGATGTCGAACATGAGGCGGCGCTCGGGCGACGCCAGCAGCCGGAAGTTCAACATGTGGGCATCGCCGCACAGTTGGGTCCTGAACCCGGTCCTCGGCGTCTCCGCGAGGTCCGACGCCATGATGGCGGCGGCCCCCCGGTAGAACCGGAACGGTGACTCGGACATCCTCCCGTAGCGGATCGGCACGAGCTCGGGCAGCCGCGTCGCCGACTGCTTCTCGATGATCTCCAGCGGGTCCGGCCGCTTGGGCCCCGGCGCGAACTCCGCGTGGCTGGAGCGGGGTACGTCGGCCCGCGCCGCCTTGCCGAGCGCGGCTCGCTCCTGCGGGGTGCGGTGCCGCAACTCGCGGCCGTCCAGGTGGTTCTCTGTCATGGCAGCGGCTCCAAGGAATGGTCGCCTCCGCGCAGGGCGACGACGGCGACAGCGACCGCGACCGCGACGGGCCATCGATGGTGGATCGACCACTTCGGTGCGCGGCAGATAGTTGGCCCTGGGTTGTGGCCGTGTATTGGTGGCCGTGGGTTGTGTCGCAGCTCTTGCCGCGGCGGAGGGCGGGCCAGGCGCCCTTTCTCGGAGCGTGCTCCGCCTCCGCCGTGTCAAAGGGCTCGTGGCGACAGGACGGCAAGCTCACGAGCTTCCATCCTCAACGTATCCCCGGAAGGGATTCCCAGCGAGCCGAGTCAGTGAGCGGCGGCATCGGCCCCGGATCCGACGGACGGTGCCGAGGCGGCGTCGTCCAGGAATTCGCGGATCGCGAAGCTCACCAGCGTGATCACCGCGGTCCACACCACGACCGCCGTCGTCGGGTAGTTCCAGGTGAACAGCACGACTGCCGCGCCCACCAGAATGGCCACCCCGATCCAGCGCTTGAAACGGTGGACGAACCGCCCGACGGCACCGAGGTGAAGCCCCGCCGAGGTCGTCACGTCGCGCAGGGCACCGATACTCCTGCGGCAACCGGTGCGTGTGAGGGTGGCGATCCGGGACGGGCCGGCGAAGAAGGCGCCGATGGCGGTGAAGAGTGCGACCGCGGCGAGCGCCCGTACGCCGGCGCGCAGGAACTTGACCAGTGCGTCGTACACGGATCCCGCGGCGGCCTGGGACGCCCCTGGCGGCAGATGGTCGAGGTAGACGTCGCGGGCGACGGTGAGGCCGATTCCGAGAACCAGCATGGCGACGAACACGGCCAGTGCGGCCCCGATGAGCGCGTGCCGGCGGTTGAACGCCACGTATACTCCGGCGGCCGCGACCAGCAACGTGATGACGGGCAGCCAGCCGCCGAGGATCTCCAGCACTCTCACATAGGTCTTGATCTCGCCGACATCCTCCGACGCGAACACCACGAAGTCCGTGTGGACGGCCGGGATCTTGGCAGCGGGCGAGAAGCCGGCGTCTACCAGCTGGTCCTTGACGTTGGCGACGATCGGCCCCAGGTCGATGACGACCTTGTTGTCCTCCAGCTTGACCGTGCTGTCGGACTGGCCGGTCAGGGCCTTGTCCAGCGCCGCGTGCGCCCTGCGGTTGGCGTTCACCCAGACCGTCTCGAAGGCACTGCTGGTGACCACCCGCTCGACGGCGCTGTTGACCAGCTGCTTGAGACCGTTCTCGATCGGGCCGTCCAGATCGCCCAGCAACTTGGCCGCCTGGGGCGGGACACCCTGCTGCTCGGCCGCGTCCGTCAGCTGCTTGACCAGCGCGTCGACGTCGACCTGCGCCAGCACGGCGGCGGTGACCCGGTTGGTGACCGCCTTCTGCACATCGGGATCGCTCGCCAGGGGGCCGACGGTGTCGACGTAGCGGTCCGTGTCCTGCACGATGCTGTTCGCCCACACCGCGACGACGGACAGCAGCGACAGCAGCGCGGCGAAAAGGATCAGCAGGGCCGAGCCGAGTGAGCGAAACGGGTGGTGCCGCGGCCTCAGCGACGGCCCGGCGCCCTCCAGGACGTTCACCCGCTGCCGCAGTTCGGCCAACTCGCTGCGCTCCCTGGCCGAGAGCTGTTCATCACCACTGTCGCTCATGGCCATCAGCAGATGCGTGCCGCGCACAGCGCGCGACCTGGGCGAACCCAGGCGGGTGAACGGCGTACCGAAGTGCGACGGCCGCGGTCCGATGCTGCAATTGGTGTGGGTGACGTGGGGGTGTCACAGGGGGACGGCAGCGAGCACCAGGGGTGACACCGTGAGCGACGAACCCGAAGAAGTGGGCGAAGTGGGCCCGATCGACTATCTGGTCGTCGAGTTCCCCGGCAACCGGATGACCGGCGAGGGCTTCCCCATCCTCGTCGATCTCGTGGATCGCGGCCTCATCCGGATCCTGGACCTGATGTTCATCAGGAAGGACGCCGACGGATCCGTGACCGGCATGGAGATCGCCGACCTCACTGGTGACGGCGAACTCGACCTGGCCGTCTTCGAGGGCGCCTCGTCAGGGCTTCTGGGCCAGGACGACATCGAGGAGGCGGCCACCGCGCTGGAGCCCGGCACTTCCGCCGGCATCCTGGTCTACGAAAACCTGTGGGCCGCGCCCTTCGCCGCCGCCCTGCGCCGCGGCGGAGCCAGGATGGTCGCCTCCGGGCGGATCCCGGTGCCCGACCTCGTCGCCGCCCTCGACGCGACCGAGGCCGCTCACTGAACAGCAGACGATGACGCTGACCGACAGCTGACGGCCAGAAGGGAAACAGTCATGCCAGGTCTCCTCCGAGGGGTCGCCCGCACCGCCGTCGTCTCCGGAACAGCGACTGCCGTGTCGAACCGTGTGTCACGCCGACAGCAGGGGCGATGGGCGGCGCAGCAGGGATATGAGGCGCCCGCACCGCAGTCGGCGTACCAGGCCGAACCGCCCGCGGCTGCGACGGCCCCCGACATGTCCAGCAAGATCGAGGAACTGAAGCAGCTCGGCGAGCTCAAGAATCAAGGCGTGCTCACCGAGGCCGAGTTCGAGGACCAGAAGCGAAGGATCCTGGAAACCTGATCGGCCCCTCCCGACCTGTCGGCGGCCCGAGAGATCATCAGGACTGGCAGCCGACTGTACGTGTTCCTCATTCCAGTCCACACGTCCCTCTACCTGCGCGTCTGCGTGCAGACGCAGACGCGCAGCAGGCCCGCGGTGGCGGTACGGCTCAGGCAGCGCGGCCGCGCGTCTGGGACAAGCCCTCGGGTGCGGTGCGCAGCACGCTCCGGAGGGGCTCGTCGGCCTCGTCGCAGACGACGCCTGCCGGGCCGGTCAGGCCGCCGTCGACGACACCGGCGGGCCCACGCGAACCGGGTTCATGGGGATGGAGGCGGCGCAGCGGCCGCACCGCCAGACAGGTCAGCAGCCAGGCGGCGACCAGTGCCCCGACCGGCACGGTCAGGCGCAGCGCCCCGGCCACGATCCCCACGGGAGCGAACGCGACCAACAGCACCGTCGCCACGGTACTGAGGGTCCAGGCGACCCCGGTCAGCAGCGAAATGGCGACCGCTACCGGAACCCCGCCCAGGCTCCAGGCATCGAGGTCCATGTCCGCGTCGAAGCTGTTCACCTCGGCAACCCCCGACGCGACCAGCAGCCAGAAGCAGACGACCACGACGAGGGCGGTGGTGAACAGGATCGTTGGCAGGCCTGTGGCGGCCTCCACGAACGCCCGCACGTCCCAGCCCCTCTCCATGCAGGGCAAGCATCAACGGCGCACGGCTCCCCTGCCGACGGCTCCGGACCGGACACCTGCCGGTGTCCGGCACCGGAACCATCCTCCGTGCTCCCCACACGCCATGCTGCACGACGGCATCCTGTCCCTGCATTGCCGCATCCCGGCAGTGTTCATTAGGGTCTGCATGCCGGTCGACCGCTAAGAACCCGTCATCGGCGCGTCAAGGATGCGGGGGGGACGACGTGACGGACCGGGAGATTCCTGAGCAGTATCTCGAGGGCTACGCCGACATACTGGCCGAGGTCTCGGCCACCGGCCGGCGCCTCACCCGGGACGAGATCGCCTCCCGACATGCCCTGGGGGAACAGGCCGCTGACGCCGGCTTCGGACTGCGCGCTCTCGTCAACGCGCATCTCTCCGCCGCCCGGGCTGCCTGGCCCCACACATCCGACTCGGCCGACGGCGCGCTCGCCGCCGTGCAGCAGGTCATCGACGCCTTCGCCGAAGGCTACGAGCAGGCCCAGCTCGTAGCCGTACGCCAGGAGGAGGCCTCGCGCCGCGAGTTCATCGACGACCTTCTCTACGGCCGCAGCGACCTGGGCCGTCTGGCCGAACGCGCCGAACGCTTCGGTCTGCGCCTGTCCCACGCGCACGCGGTCGCCATCGCACAGGGCCGGGTCTCGTACGAGGAGGGCGCCCCGGTACCTCGACAGGTGGAACGCGCGCTCATCTCCCGCTTCGGCGATCGCAGCATCCTGCTCACCACCAAGGACGGGCGGCTACTGTGCATCGCGCCCGGCCACCAGGACGAGGTGCTCACCTACTTCGCCGCGCAGGCACACGCCGCCACCGACGGCGGCCGCGTCGCCATCGGCCGCCCACAACCCGGCCCCGGCGGGGTCGTACACTCGTACGAAGAGGCCCTGAACACTCTCGAACTGGCAGACCGCCTCGAGCTGGACGACCCGGTCCTGCGCGCTGCCGACCTGCTCGTCTACCCGGTCCTGACCCGTGATCGCCAAGCCATGGCCGACCTCGTACGAAGCGCCCTCGGCCCGCTCACCACAGCCCGCGGCGGCGCCCAGCCCCTCCTGGACACCCTCACCGCCTACTTCGACTCCGGCTGCACAGCCGCCGAGGCCGCCCGCCGCCTCACCCTCAGCGTGCGCGCCCTGACCTACCGCCTGGAACGCATCCACAAACTCACCGGCGCCAATCCCGCGGACCCCGCTCACCGCTACATGCTCCAGACCGCCGTCATCGGCGCCCGCCTGCTGGACTGGCCCGCCAAGGAACTCTGACACCCGGACTGCTCAGCGACATCCGGCCAGGCTCTCGACGGGCAGTCGGTCGCCGTAGGTCTCGCACAGGTCGTCCAGGATCGCGGGGCGGCGGACCGTGGCGGTCATCCGGCCCCCATGGTGCAGGGCATGCTCGGTGCGGTGGCGGCCAGACCGCCGGGGGCGTCAGGAACGAACTAGTGGCCTACGGCCTTGTCAGCAAGGGCGGGCGTGAGTTCGGACTCGACCGCGAGCTGGGCCCACCCTGCCGGACCAGCGGATCGCACGCAGGCGCAAGCGCGGCCACGCCGGCCCCATTCGTCGAACGGCTTCCTGGACTCTCAGCCTCGGAGCGATCCAACCGCTCAAAGGCCATACTGTCAGGCCTCCTTGGGCAGGGCGGTTTTGTCGCGGTCCAGCCAGAGCAGGAGGAGACCGAGTGTGCAGGCGAGTACCGGCCAGTAGATGTAGCGGTAGTTCGTCGCAGGCATGATGGGCAGGTAGCCGAGGATGTAGGCCGCTGAGCTGATGCCCAGCGCGCGGATCGGCAGGGAGAAGGTTGTCCCTCTGCCCGGACGGACGGCGAGCACGAGCGCCGCGGCGAGCCAGAACCATCCCCGGAAGAGCGGCCGCAGATCCATGACCGCGCGGCTGACGTACAAGTCGAGCGCATCTTCCAGCCAGGGGTGGGCCACCTTTATCCCCAGGTCGTTACTGCTGACCCCCGGATGGTACGGATAGCCGGTCTCAAAGAGCAGGGCTGCAAAGAGCCGCAGCCGGTACTGGAGATAGCCGGGGACGTGCCCGCTCATCTCGCGCAACCACAGGGACGTGATCTGGCCCGAGTCCCCGGTCAACCCGTCCGCCGGGCGTTCGTAGCAGGCCCAATAGGCGTCCGACAGGACGCCATTGCGGTCACACTCTTCCGCAGCGGCCACCAGGCGGTCCCGAAGGTCCGGTGGTACGTTCGCCGACCGCAGTTCCTCCACAGTCAGGACGTGGACCAGATCGTCGAGCATGATCTGCGCGCCTTGTTTCGTCTGTACGGGCCGGGCGATCAAGGAGATCGCGGCGGCGGGCAGGACGAGCCCGGCCACGAGGACCGCTGTGCATGTGGCCCACATGCGGCGCCCGGGGGCCGGCCACAGTGTGAGGACGAGGAGGACGAACACCGGAATCGCGGCGACGAACGCGTTCTTGCGCACGAGCATGGCGTAGGCGAGGAAGACCACACCCAGCGAGAGCAGAGCCCAGCGCATCGCGGTGGGAGGCCGGCTGTCTCGCAGCCGCAGTCCGACGAATGCCACCGCGCAGGCGGCGAGCAGCGCGACGGCCGCGTGGACGTCCTTCCACACCACGCCAACGAACGTCAGGACCGGGGGAGTCAGACCGAGACCGAGGACGGCGAGCGAACCCGAACGGCTTGCGGTCAGTCCCCAGACGCACCAGGCCACCACCCACAGAGCACCCCAGAAAGTGACGGACTGCAGGACGGCCATCGACGCGGGCGTGCCGGTGACAGCGATGAGCGCACGCCACACCAGGCTCAGCACGGGCGGATGCCAGTCAGTCAGTGGCGTCTTGCCCATGGCCTGCCGGAGTTGGTCGATGCTGTCGGGACTCATGTACCCGGGAGCGAAGACGACGGTCGTGACCAGGCAGCACGCCGCGGCAAGAACGGCCAGCCCCCAAGGCCAGAGCCTTTCACCCCCAATACGCACGCTTTGTCCCATATGGCGGATGCTAGCAGCGGCGACGGGACCGTCCGGATCAGGGCGCAACGAAGACGTAGCGCCGGTAGGCGAAGAAGCGGAACAGGGTGGCAAGGACCCAGCCGAAGAGGCGGGCGGCGTTGTCGCTGAGCACCGATTCCAGTCCGAGCAGATGCCGTGAGGCAAAGACCGTACCGGCAGTAATGGCGACACCGACGATATTCGCGAAGAGGAACAGGGTCAGTTCCTGAGTCACCTTTTCGCGATGCCGGTGGGAGTAGGTCCAGTAGCGGTTCCCCACCCAGCTGAAGAGCGTCGCAGCGCCCGTCGCGATGACGGACGCCTGGACGGGGGCGGCCCGCATCACCCCACCCTGCGCGCCGCCGGGGGGCCCGAAGACCAGCAGGTTGTAGCCACCGTTGTCCACGACGAAGGCCAGTGCCCCAACCGCCCCGAACTTGGCGGCCTCACGCCAGACGCCACGGACGGTGTCACGCACACGCAGCATCACAGATGCGAGGACCGACACACGGCGACAGTAACGACCCGGCGCGTCCTCACCTCCCAGACGCGCCCGTACCGCATTATTTCCTATCGTATTCGGCGCCGATTCGGAGAAGGAGTGGCCGTGGAACCCACCATCGCGTGCGTCGTGCCGTGCCACAACGAGGAGGCGGCCGTAGGCAAGGTGGTGCACAGCCTGAGGGCTGCCCTCCCCGAGGCCGACATCTATGTGTACGACAACGCTTCGACCGACCGCACGGTGGAGGCCGCCCGCGAGGCAGGGGCGATCGTCCGGCAAGAGCCGCGCAAGGGAAAGGGCAACGTCATCCGGCGTGCCTTCGCCGATGTCGACGCCGACGTCGTGCTCATCATCGACGGTGACGACACCTACGACGCGTCCCGAGCCCGTGACATGGTGGACCTGCTCTTCGAGGGACCGTACGACCAGGTGGTCGGCGCCCGCCGCGAGACGATCAGCGCCGCGTACCGGGCCGGGCACGCGATGGGCAACAAGCTGCTCACGGGTGCGGTGCGATCCCTGTTCGGCAATGACGTGACCGACATGCTGAGCGGCTACCGGGTCTTCTCGCGACGCTTCGTCAAATCCTTCCCGGCGCTGGCCCGCGAGTTCGAGACCGAGACCGAGATGACCATCCACGCCCTCCACCTCCGGCTCCCCACGGCGGAGGTGGAGGTGGACTACCGAGTCAGGCCCGCCGGGAGCGAAAGCAAACTGCGCACATGCCGGGACGGCTGGCGCATCCTGCGCGTCATCCTCGATCTCACGCGGCGCGAGCGGCCCTCGCTCGTCCACACCGTGGCCGCAGGTCTACTGGCCCTCGTGTCGCTCATCCTCGGCCTCCCGGTCATCGCCGACTTCATCCGCACGGGCACCGTGCCGCGCATCCCCACTGCGATCCTCGCCGCCGCGATCATGACGATCGCGACGCTCGTCCTTCTCGTGGGGTACATCCTCGAGTCACTCATGCACATGCGTCAGGAACAGACCCGGCTCGTACACCTCGCCTACACAGCGCCAGTCCGCACCCCGCGCTACACCAGTCAGGGGTCCAGCACGGGCCCCCTGACCGTCGGGACCACCCCCAGCAACTCCTGACACGCCCGGGAACCTCGACACTCACCGTGCGATGATCCGGCCGCCGACATCAAGGCCGCCGTCGCACACGCCGATGCCCGGGCGGCGATGCGGCCGGTCACCAGATGACGTGATCCCACGGCCAGGTCCAGGCCAGCGACCGGGCTCTTGCTCTAGGCGTGCGCGGCGAATGCGGACGACCCGATGAGAAGGGGGTGGACTCGCGTCCTGGCGGGGGTGGCTGAGCGGGCGCAGTGACTGGAGGACGCTTCGCAGAAGTTGTTCGCCCATGCGTGCCGGCCCCTCCCCCGCGCACGTAGCCCCGGCTACCCCGACGCCACCCGCTCATGCCCTGCCTGCAGCATGGCGAGCCTGGCATGAGTACGGATCTTCCGGGTAGCCGGGACGGTGCCTGCCGGGGAAGGGCCGTCACACCTGGGGAGGTCAAGACGGCCCTTCCCCCTCCCCACCGCCCCCTCAGGGCTCCCAACTGGCCGTCACCACCGGCCCGCGCACGTGGCGGAGCCGCGGCCAGGTTCCCGTTCCCTCTCTTTGGTCATCTGCGGGCCCAGATCAGGATGGCCGCGAGAAGAGGTCGGCTTGCCGGCCGATGGCGAGTCTGTCGGTGCGCATGGTCAGGCCGCGCCGCTGCTGTCGATGCACCACTCGACTGCGTTCCGCTGCTTGTAGGCCTCAGCCTCGAAGCCCGGTTGTCGGTCGGCGTGTGAGCCCTGTCGTAGGTGGTTGTGGGCCTGGTCCGCCGGCTGCCGGACGGCCGCCCGGATATGCCTCGCCTCGCCAGACGTAATTTCGTCGGTTCCCCTTCACAAGGTGGCGTCGTCCCACTCTCCCGGCTCGTCGTGGATCTTCTGCAGCAGTGTCGCGAAAGCCTCGCTCTCCAGGAGGAGGCCACCCAACTGCAGCGGGATCCGCTTGTCGTTGATCACCGCGGTGGGTGTTCCGGGGCCTTCGGGTTCCTTTGCTCCCCCAGCCTTCTCGTAGGCCTTCTGGGAGGCGGCAACGAAGGCGCGGTGCTTCATGGATCTCACGGCCGCGTCGAACTCCGGGCTGCGCAGGCCCCGCACCTTGCCGGCCAGTTGGAGCAGGTAGGCGTCGGTGTAGCCGTCGACGCTCTCCTCGGGCTGGTTGGCGTAGAGCACCTCGTGGTACTCCACGAACTTGCCTTCCTCCAGCGCGGCGCGCAGCGCGTTGACCGCCTTCTTCGACCCGGTGCCGCCGACCCGGTCGTCCAGGAACGAGGCGAGGGTGTACTCGGCTCTGGCCGAGCGGTCGAGCATCGCCTCCCGGAGTCGCAAACCGCCACCGGTGGTCTCGAACTCCTCGCGGTACGGACAGCGAGGATCCTCATACAGGTGCACCTTCACCGGCGCCTCGGGATCTCCGACCGTGATGGTGATGCCCTCCGCCGCGAGACTCTCCGGCAGTTCCTCAGCACTCGCGGAGTCAGGCCCGTACTGCGCCGTTCGCTGCCCGCCCCCCGCCATCACCAGCACCACGGCCGCACACACCACAGCCCACCGGCCCCCACGCCCCATGCGCCATCCCCTCCCCCTTGAGGACAGCGCGACCCTAGATCATCCGTACGTCAACCGCACCCGGAAAAGCCCGTACCGCCCCCTCCCGACTCGCCGAACCAGTTCCCCTGAGACCTGCTCCGACCAGATGTCCCACGTCGATGCGCCGGCCCGTGCCGTGCCGTAATCCGCTGGTGTACGAGGTGGCACGGACCCACGACTGGCGGCGGGACCAATTCCGTAACCGTCCGGCGCACGCTCGATCACACCACCTCCCCCGCCCGCCACCTGGTCCGTGCGGCAGGGAAGTATGAGCCCACCATCCACCCCGCGGCCTGGGGTTCTCTCCTTCCGGGCCTGATAGTCAGAGGATCCACTCTTGATTCACCACCGGCCGGTGACCCTGATTCTGGTGCTCTCGGGACTGATGCTCTCGGCATGCGCCTCGGGCTCACCCTCGCGAGCGAAAACCGGCCGGCAGGTGGTCCTCGACCGGCTGGGCGCAGCTGAGGACACCCCCTACTCGGCCGCAATCAAGGCCGTCACTCAGTCCGGACCCAGAAGACTGCAACTCATGGTCGGACGGATCAACTTCAACGCGCCCTTGACGGGGCTCACGACGGAAACGACCGCGCAGTACACCGACGACGTCGTGATCACCCGGCAGAAGGTGTACCGGCGTGCGAGCGGCTCCCACGGTGTGTGGCAGGAGTTCCCCGCGTCCGCGGCCAAGGGTGGCATTCCCACGGACCGGCTTCCGCGGTACGTGCACCTCATACTCGGTCACGGCGGCTCGGTGCACCGAGGGAGCGAACCCGTCCGTGTGTCGGCCCGCCTCACCCCGAAAGACATCGAATCGGTCGACAGGACCGTCGGGCGCAATCTGCGCCCCGCCACCTCAATCGACGCCGCCGTATGGATCGACGAGGAGGGCCGAATCGTACGCGTACGCCAGGACATCCACTTCGCGTCCGACCCGGACATTCAGAACACGCTCACGCTCACCGATTTCAAGGGCGCCGTTTCGGTGAGCGCACCGGTCGCGAGGTGAACGTCATTCAGGTCGTGGCAGGAGTCTGCGGCAAAGAGATCAGCGACCGGCCAACCGTTCGCGCCACCAAGTCCCCGGATCAGCACGGGACTGGTCGTGGCACTCGTCGTCCCGTCCTCGCGTTCGGTGCGCACGATCATCCGTCGCGCGCTGTTTCTCAGCATGCCCGCGAAGGGATCGCAAGTCGCTTGTTCGTTCGAGCCGCGACACCGTGCTCCATGCGGCGTTAGAGTGCCGTCGCTCCCACGCCCAGCTGAAGGCCACAGGAAGGCAGCGCGTTCCGTGAACCATCCCCACGAATCCACCGGCTCTGTCGGCGAGCGCCGCCTGCAACACCTTCTCGGCACGGCCGAACAGGCCGCCACCTTCTACGACCGCCAGGTGCAGACCCGTCTCACGCCGCAGATGGCGGACTTCATAGGGCGGCAAACCATGGCGTTCCTGTCCACGTCGGACGCCAGCGGAGCCTGCGACGTCACATTCCGTGCCGGTCCCCCGGGCTTCGTCACCGTGCTGGACGACGGCACCCTCACCTACCCCGAGTACCGTGGGAACGGGGTCCTCGCCAGCGCGGGAAACATCACCGAGAACCCGCATATCGGCCTGCTCTTCGTCGACTTCACGCATGACCACATCGGCTTGCACGTCAATGGCGCAGCTCGGCTCCACGGGGACGAGGAGCAGCGGCGGACCTACCCCCGCCTTCCCGTGGACACCGCTCCTGGACGCAGGCCCGAATTCTGGGTGCACATCACCGTCGAAGAGGCGTATGTGCACTGCTCCAAGCACATCCCCCATCTCGAGCCGGCCCCCCGTCCGCGCCCGGGGTCCCATCGGCCAAAGGATGCCGACTACTTCGCCCCCCGCGCGGAGCACCAGTCCCCGCCTTACGAGGGCATGCAGACTTCGGGAACACGCACCGGACCGCTGCCGGGCAGGGGATGACCCGGCGTTGACCTGGGCGCCCGTCAGAGGTACCGGGGCTTCTGCGGGACATGTGGACGTCGAACGACGCGTCAGGCGCCGGCCGGCCGTCACGCCATGAACGGTGGCCGATCTGGCGTGCCTTGCCGAGCCGGCGGACGTGTCCCCGACGGACCCGCCTTGGCTGCTGCTACGGCGGCCGCCGCCGGGGGCACAACGTACCCCGGCCCTGCGCGCGGCAGGTCGCCCGGAAGGCCAGGGTACGAGCGTTACTGATCCCGGGAAGCAGGGCCGTCTTGTGTCGACGAGCGCCCTGAGCGCACTGTCACGGCGCCATCTCGTAGGCCCCGGACAGCGCCTCCACACGCTCCCAGACGCGTCCCGAACGCGCTTCGTCGACGACGGGACGACGAACGGCACCGAGCGCCCAGCGCTGCTGATCCGCAGTCGCGGAGTCCTTGCCGTACAGCTCGACGGCGAAGGCGGAGAAGTCGCGGACGAGGACGGAGAACAGCTCGTCGAGCACGTCCTCGTCAAGCCCCGTCAGGCGGGCCTGCTCCAGGATCAGCTGGCCGTGCACCACGAGCGCGAACAGCTGGCCGACGGCGAGAAGGAGATCGAGATCGCGGCTCTGCTCCTCGTCGGGGGCTGCGGTGGCGACGAACTCGCACAGGGCGTCGGCCTGCTCCCGGAAGCGGGCGACGTTCGGTACCCCGGCGTATGCGTCGTAGGCGGGGCGCCAGTCGTGGAAGCGTACGGAGCCAAGGCCACGGGCCGGTCCCTGTTCGAAGAGGAACGTGTCGTCCGCCGCGTCGAGGCGGGTCGGCACGGCCGCGAACTCGGCCGGGTTCAGGAGGTGGTTACGCATGAACTTGAGGATCAGTGCGAGGTTCACGTGCACCGTGCCTTCGAGCTTCGGCAGCCCTCGGATCTCGACCGCGGCTTGCGCGAAGTAGGTGTCCTTCTCGAAGCCCTTGGCGGCGATCACGTCCCACATCAGGTCGATGACCTTCTCGCCCTCCGTGGTCACCTTCATCTTCGTCATCGGATTGAACAGCAGATAGCGGCGGTCGTCCGAAGAGGCGGAGCGGAAGTAGTCGACGGCGCGGTCACTGAACAACTTCATGCCGACGAGGCGGACGTAGGCGTCGGCCAACTCGCGGCGCACGTGCGGGAAGGCCGTGACGGGGCGGCCGTACAGGATCCGATTGTGCGCGTGGGTCACTGCCTCGTACATCGCGTGCTCGCAGATGCCGATCGAGGCGGTGCAGAGGTTGAACTTGCCAACATTGACGGTGTTGAGAGCGGCGTCGAAGGCGGCGCGGCCGGTGTGCAGGACGTCGTCCGGGCCCACCGGGTAGCCCTCGAGGCGGAACTCGCTGACGTACTTCGAGGAGTCGACGACGTTCTTCACGAGGTGATAGGCCGGGTGGCGGCTGTCGGCGGCGAAGAAGACGTAGCCGTCGGGGCCCTCGATGTCGGTGCGCCGGCCGAAGACCGAGACCAGCCCGGCGGCGTTGCCGTTGCCGATGTAGTACTTGGAACCCGACGCCGTGAAGCCGCCGTTGCCGTCCGGCGTCAGCAGCATGTCGGTGGAGTAGATGTCGGCGCCATGGGTCTTCTCGGAGAGGCCGAAAGCGAACACCTCCCCCTGGGCGAGGAGTTCCGCCGCGCGGGTGCGAGCCGCGCTGTTGTCGCTCTGCCAGACCGGGCCGAGACCGAGGATGGTCACCTGCCATGCGTACCAGTAGTCGAGACCGTAGAACCCGAAGATCTCGTTGAGGGCGGCGATCCGGGCCGTGTCCCAGCGCTGGTCCTCGTGTCCGGCGGCGCCGGCCGGGGTGAGGAAGGTGGCGAACAGTCCTTCCTTGGCTGCGAACGCCAGGAAATCGGCCAGCCAGGCGCGGGAACGGTAGTCCTCGATGAGCCTGCGCTTGCCGCGGTCCTCGAACCAGTCGACGGTGGCACGCAGCAACCTGCGGGTCTCGGGGTCGAACTGCGCGGGGTCGTACGTGCGGGGGTTGAAGAGGAGGGGGTCGGCCATGGATGTCCGCCTTCCGAGGGTTGAGGGTGAAGGGTGAAGGGCTGAAGGTCGCGGAGCGCGGGCGGCGGCCGGCAGTTCAGGCATGCGGGTGTGACGTGCCGAGCCGGCGGAGGGTGGCGAGTACGTCGTCGAGCCATGCGATGGTCATCCGCTCGTACGCGATGCCGCCGCGCAGCACGACATGCTGCAGCTCCTGACCGGCGTCGAGCGGGGTGGGAGCCGCCGGGCCGGTGAAGTCGCGCAGCTCCCCCGCCAGATAGTGCGCGAGCCGGTCGCTGTGCACCTGGCGGTGCCGTTCGACCTCACGGATCAGCACGGACGGGTCGTCGAAGGCTGCGCCGCGGATCTTCACGGCGAGTTCGTGCCGGATGCTCTCGGGGTGGATCGATTCGTGCAGCCACTGGGAGAGGGCGGCGCGGCCGGGGCCTACGACGCAGTACTCCTTCTTGTCCGGTCGGCTCTGCTGCGGCATCTCACGGACGGCAAGCAGGCCATCGCTCTCCATGCGCTTGAGAACGCGGTAGATCTGCTGGTGCGTGGCGGTCCAGAAGTATCCGATGGACCGTTCGAACCGCCGGGCCAGCTCATATCCGGAGCCCGGCTTCTCCAGCAGGGAGACGAGGATCGCGTGCTCAAGCGCCATGCCCCGATCCTTCTATGCAACTCGTTGCATAGCCAAGTGGCGCTGCCCAGGTGAGACAGGGCTCACCCGGTGGCACTGCCCCTGTGTGAGCGTGCCTTGGCGATCGACGAATCGCTCGAGCGGAGGGATGCGGAAATCGGCTTCGCCCTGATTACCCTGGCGCAGATCCACCGGGACCGTTGCGCGCCGGAGCGAGCGCGCCCGATGGCGGAACGTGCTCTGAGCCTGCACGAGTCCTGTCTGCCGGCGGAAAGTCCCGCCATCGCGACGGACTTGGCCACCCTGGCGCGAATCCGACACCTTCGCGGTGATCACGAGGCACCGGTGCCATTGACCGAGCGGGCGCTGCGGATCGACGAGGCGGCGTACGGGCCGGACGCGCCGCTCCCGGCGCCTGAGCGTTCTCAGCGACGGCGAGGTGCTCACGGTTCCGTCGGAAGGCTCCGGCGGTCGATCGAAGCCGCAAACTGGGTGGGCCGCCGCACGATCCCCCGGCGGCTGGGCTACACGGTCGCGAACCGCGTCTTCGACCCGGAGCTCCTGGGCACCGGTGCGCCGGTTCGAGATTTCACCGGCCGGATCAAAACAACGGCGAACATCTCCGGTCCCGCATTCAGGTTCGAGCCGCACGTCAAGGCATTCGGCGGGGACCTCAGCGCCTGAAGCCGGTCGATCGGTACGACGGCGAGCCCTGGCCCGCCTGATGAGGCGGGCCGAAGCACCAGCTTTGTCCCCTCCAGCCCGTCGGCTTCCCCGCGCTCAGGCCAACTGCTCGGGCAGCGGCCGGGGATCGACGGCGCCGACGTGGCGGCGGGCCACCATGAGACCCGCCGCGACGAGGGCGGCGGCCAGCCCCAGCACGCCCACCGCACCGGCGAGACTGCCGACCGCCGACTCCACGGCCAGCAGGACGAGCGGGCAGACGAACTCGCCGCCGAAGAAGGCCGCCATCCACAGACCGGTGCCACGACCGCGGTCCTCGAACGCCAGGCGCGACATGGCGCTCGTCAGAAGGGCCGGGAGCAGCATGCCCGTGCCCACGCAGTTGACCACCGCTCCGACGACCAGCAGCGGCGCGGTGTCCGCCAGGAACATCACCCCGAAGCCGACCGCGCAGACCGCGAGCACCGCGGGCAGCATCGGGTCCGGGGAGCGCTTCAGCCGAGCGAAGGTGATCGCTCCGGCCACCGTGGCGGCGCTCGCGACCGCGGTGGCCAGACCGATGACACCCGTGTTCTCCACACCGAGTTCGTCGAGCAGGTACGCCATCTCCACCGGGACGGTGTAGAAGACCATCGCCCCGAAGAAGGTCAGGGCGCAGATACCCGCCATCTGCCGCCAAGGGAAGGCGCGTCGGGCCCGCACCGTCGCCGTGCCGGCCGGGGCGTCGTCGGTGGCCGCGCGGGTGGCCGGGTTGGGCAGCGCGGAGGCCATCAGCGGGGCGAGGACCAGGCTCACGGCGTACACCCAGAAGGGCGCCTTCCAGCCTGCCGAGCCGGCGGCACCGCCGATCGCGAAGAAGACGGTGGCCGAGGCGGAGGCGCACATGGTCTGCAGGGCGAGGTACTTCACCCGCTGTGGGCCGGTGTAGTAGTCGCCGATCAGCGTGGTGCAGCACGTCATGATCGCGGCCTCGGCGACGCCCACCAGGGCGCGGCCGGCGATGATGGCGCCCAGCGAGTCAAGGTAGAGCGGGGCCGTTCCGAACACGGCGTACAGCACGGTCGCGACGATCAACAGGCGCTTGCGGCCCAGCCGGTCCACGATCACGCCGGCGAACGGTGCGAGCAGCGCCAGCGCCAACGCCGGGACGGTCAGGGCGAGCGGGACCAGCGCCTTGGCCCCCGGGACCGACTCGAAGTGGTCCTGCATCTTCGGCAGCACCGGGGCGATCAGCACCGCCCCCAGGATCGGCAGACAGCTGCCCGCCATCAGCAGGGTCACCCGCAGCAGATGAGCCGGTCCTGAGACGGCTACAGGTGACGGAGCGACATCATCGACCGCGGGGGGAGACAGCGGGACGGAACCAGGCATGGCGACTCCATGGGACGGCGTACGGAAGCAGACATGCCTTTCACAGGCGCCGACGGCGCACGGCATGCTGAGGACGGGCCGCACGTCGGCCGCTGGTCCGGACAGCGGCGTGCGGGTAGGGACGACTATGGGCTGCCCGGAGTCCCCGCCACCATCCTCCGAGCGATCCGAATCCCGTATCCGGGCTATCCACCTGGTGGATGACCCCAGGAAAGATCACTGATGGCGTGGACGGCCGTTCCAGGCTTGCGCGGGCGGCGGTGTCCTGGAAGTCCGGCCGGACCGGGCCGCGGGACACCGCTCGCACCGACTCGCGGACGTCAGCGTGCCTGCGAGGCGTCAGCGGACCGGCAGCGGCAGGACGCGCCGGTACGCGAGAACGGCCACGACCCCGACCACGACGTGCATGACCATCAGTGCGGCGACGGCCAGCGGACCCTTGCCGGGCGTGTCACCGCCGAGCAGGGCCAGGTCGGGTACGAACGAGACGACCACGGCGACGGGCGCCAGCCACCGCAGCAATCCAGCCGCGTCCTTGGCCACTCGGCGGACAATCGCCCAGCCGATGGCACCGAGGACGACGCCGATCACGGTCAGCGGCACGTAGGCGGGCGGGGTCAGCGGATCGAAGTCGTGCGACGCGCCGGCCGCACGGGCCAGCAGGGCCACCACCGCGTTCCCCACGGAGGCCACTACACCCGCCGCGAGGAGCCCGGCGGCCACCGTCAGGGCGCGAGAGCGCTGAGTGGGCGTGGCCGTCGAGACGGCATCGGAGACGGGACCGGGCATGGGGACCTCCTGAGGAAGGACTCAAGACGGCAGGCGCCGCCCTGGGCGACAAACGTTTGATTCTTCAAACATCGCCGCCACGCTACCCCACTTGTTTGATTTGGCAAACACATCGCCCTAGGTTGGTCCCCATGACTTCCACGCGGTGGCTCACTCCCGAGGAGATGCGAGCCTGGATCGACTTCATGGACTGCTCGACCCTGCTGAGCGACTACCTGGATCAGCAGCTACGCCGCGACGCGGGTATGACGCACGCGGACTACAGCCTTCTTGCCCGCCTGTCCGTGGCGCCCGAACGCACCCTGGGAATGTCCTCGCTCGCCGAGCAGCTCAAGTTCACGCGCAGCCGGCTCACACGCGCGGTGATCCGCCTGGAGGAACCCGGCTACGTACGACGTCGGGACGACCCGGCTGACCGGCGCGGACAGCTTGTCGAACTCACCGACCAGGGCATGGAGTTGATGGCCAAGGCGGCCCCGGGCCATGTGGCCGCCGTCCGCCGCGCGGTCTTCGACGCGCTCAGCCCCGAACAGGCGGAGCAGCTAGCGGCCATCAGCGCAGCGATCATCACAGCCCTCAAGCAGGCCGACGAGCAGGACACCTACCCGTCGACCCTGCCGTGGCTCCGCCGCTGACGCCGTACCAGCCTCTCCCCGTAGAGGACTGTCGGGAAGACGAAGTGGTGGTCGTCGGTCAGGTCGCAGACGACGTCGAAGTAACAGCAGCCTGGCTCATCGGTGAAGGAACGCTCGGTGTTCTTCTCGATGCGCGCAGGGCCTCGTGCGGGGTGACCATGCCCGTGGCACCGACCTGTCTCCGCCCACTACGCCTCGGGTTCGACCCAGGCCAGCCCGTCCGCCGACGCCACCAGACCGCCGGGCCGCAGCGGCGCCTCCGTCTCCAACGGCCCGCCGAACAGCCCGCGTTCCTGCAGGGCGGTTCCCTCCTGGAACACCTGTCGGAAGCTCTTGGACTCGTAGAGCGGATTGCGCAGGTCGTCGGCGTCGGGAAGGCGGCGCACGGCCCGCTCGAAGTCGTCGGCGACGGTCTCAAGGCGTGCGCCCACCGGCCCGGCCCCGGTGAGCGACGTGTCGCCGGACGCCAGACCGCCCACCAGCTCGACGAACGCCTCGAGTTCCGTCGAGCCGACGTTGGTGACCTTGCGCGCCTTCCAGAAGTACGACCGTTCGTCCTGGTGCATGTCGTAGAAGGAGACGAGGAAGTCGTGGAACAGGCCGTACTCGTGCCGGTAGCGGGCCTCGAACTCGGTGAACAGCCGGTCCTCGTCCAGGGCTGCGGAGAGGTAGCCGTTGATGGACCGGGCGGCGAGCAGGCCGCCGTACGTCGCGAGATGGACCCCGCTCGACAGCACCGGATCGACGAAGCACGCCGCGTCTCCGACGAGCACCATGCCGGGCCGCCACAGCCGTGACTTCCAGTACGACCAGTCCTTGCGGACGCGAACCTGGTCGTAAGGCGGCTCGATGGCCTGTGGGACGCCGTCGAGGAAGCCGCGTACCTCCGGGCAGGCGTCGATCAGGTAGCGCCAGGCGGTCGCCGGGTCCCGCTGGATCGCCTCGGCGTTCTCGCGGGCGACCACGGCTCCGACGCTGGTCAGGTCGTCCCGGAGCGGGATGTACCAGATCCAGCCCTCGTCGAAGGCGGCGCAGAAGATGTTGCCGTCGTTCGGTGCCGGGAGCCGGGCGCCGCCGGCGAAGTAGCCGAACACCGCGATGTTGCGGAAGAACTCGGAGTAGGTCCGTTTCCCACCGACGTGCGGGTGGATCCTGCTGCCGTTGCCGGAGGCGTCCACGACGTACCGGGCGGCGGCCTCGCGGACCTCGCCGCCGGGACCGGTCCAGCGCACCCCGCGGACCCGCCCCTGCTCGCCTTCGTCGGCGAGCACGCCGGTCACGCGGCAGCCCTCCCGGACGTCGACGCCGACCCGGCGTGCGTTGTCGAGGAGGATCGCGTCGAACCGGGACCGCTCGACCTGGTAGGCGAACGAGGTCGGGTCGGCCAGCCGGGGCGACAGTGCGAAGGAGAACTGCCAGGGGTCGCGGTTCCGGCCCCAGCGGAAGGTGCCGCCGCGCTTCAGCTTGAAGCCCGCGGCGGCCATCTCGCCCTCGACGCCGAGGATCCGGCACACACCGTGCACGGTGGACGGGAGCAGGGACTCGCCGATCTGGTACCGGGGGAAGGTCTCCTTCTCGACGAGGAGGACACGATGGCCGTGCAGGGCGACGGCCGCCGAGATGGTGGCCCCGGCCGGGCCACCGCCCACCACGATGACGTCGAAGTCCTGCGTGGGCTTGGCGGAACTCGCAGAACTCACGGAACTCACCGAACTCACTGGTTCTCCTTCGCCGTTCGTGCGTCGATCCAGGTGCGGATCGCCGACACGGTTGTCTCCGCGTGTTCCTGCATCATCGTCAGGTGGTCGCCGGGGACCTCCACGACGTCGTGCGCGGTGGGCCAGGAGGTCCGCCAGTCGTCCGCGTCCGAGAAGGCCGCCATGGCGGGTGTGGGCCGCAGGGCGCGCACCAGGAGCGTGGGCGTGGCGACCGGCTCGGGATCCCAGTCGAGGAAGATCCGGTTGTAGGCCCCCATCGCGGCCAGGACGCTGTCGTCGTCCCCGGTGAGGACGGGCTCTCCGGTGTCCTGCGGCGGCGGGGCTGCCAGGGACAGCAGCCAGTCCTTGCCGCTGTTGTCCGGCGTGATGTGGTAGGTGTCCAGCAGTACCAGGCCGGTCGGTATCCGGCCGTTGTTCTCCAGCTCGTGGGCCACCAGTTGCGCCACGTTGCCACCCGCCGACCGTCCTACGACCACGAAGGGTCCGTCCCCGACGTGCCGCAGCACGCTCTCGGCGTGCGTACGCGCCAGCGCGGCGCGGTCCTCGGGCACGGCGGGACCGGCGCCGATACCGGGGTGCGGGAACTCCACCACGTCCAGGTCGTCCTGGAAAGCGCGGTGGAAGCGAGGGAAGTCTCCTCCGCCCGATACGAGCGAGGGCTGGTAGGCGGGGAAGTAGACGACCGTCGGCCTTTGGGAGCCGGGGCGGCCGTGGGAGCGGCGGATCGGGGGCAGAGCGTGCTCACGGCCTCGGGCGGCCGGGAAGGTGGGCAGCGCCCAGGACGCGGTGACGAGCAGGTGCACCGCCGCCACCGGTTGTCCGCAGGCGCTGACCGTGCGGAACAGAGAGGACAGGGTGTAGGCGGGCCGCTCTGCCCCAGCGGCCTTGGGCGCCTCTGTGGCATCGAGGGCTGCCGCGGCCGTCGGCTCGCCGTCCAGCAGGCCGAGCAGGTGGCGTGCCAGCTCCTCGGCCGTGCGGTGCTCGAACACCACGGCCGCCGACAGCCGGAGACCCAGCGCCATGCTCAGCCGGTTGCGGATCTGCACGGCGGTGAGGGAGTCGAACCCCAGGTCGGCGAGGTTCTTGCCGGTCGGTAGCGCGTCGGCGTTCGGGTATCCGAGCACCGCGGCCACGTCGGCCCGCAGCAGCTCCACGAGCGCCGCTTCCCGCTCGCCCGGGGATATGGAGGACAGCCGCTTGCGCCAGGCTCCCGGCTCCAGCATCTGCCCAGGAGAGCCGGAGGCCGACGCCGCGGCGGGCGGCCGGTGCTGACGGACCAGTGCGCGCAACGGCGGTGGCACGTGTCCCGCACCGGACCGCAACGCCGCCCGGTCCAGCAGGACCGGCGCCAGGACCGGCTCCGTCGAGTGCAGCGCGGCGTCGAACAGAGCCAGGCCCTGCTCGGTTGACAGGGGCACGAGCACCTCGCGTGGATCTGTGCGCTGTGGGCGCTGTCGGGGCTGCTCCCCCGCCATGCCGCCGGCGTGCTCCCACGGACCCCACGCCAGCGAGAGCGTCGGCAGTCCTTCGGCGGCGCGGCGGCGGGCGAGGGCGTCGAGGAAGGAGTTCGCGGCCGCGTAGTTGCCCTGGCCCGCCCGGCCCAGCAGACCGGAGGCGGAGGAGAACACGACGAACGCCGAAAGACCCATGTCCCGGGTCAGTTCATGCAGATTCCAGGCCGCGTCGGCCTTCGGCCGCAGTACGGCCGCCATCCGCTCGGGGGTCAGGGAGTCCAGCACGCCGTCGTCGATGACCCCGGCGGCGTGCACCACGGCGGTCAGCGGCGGCTCGCAGCGCCGGATCACCTCGGCCAGCGCGGCTCGGTCGGCCGCGTCACAGGCCACGATGCCGACCCGCTCCGCCCCCAACTTCGCCAGTTCACCGCGCAGTTCCTCGGCTCCGGGTGCCTGCGGCCCGCGGCGTCCGGTCAGCACCAGATGCCGTACGCCGTGTCCGGCGACCAGGTGACGTGCCAGTTCCGCGCCCAGGGCACCGGTGCCTCCGGTGATGAGCACCGTGCCGTCCCCTCCGAGGGCAGCCCCCGCGCCGGAAAGGTCATCGACCGCCGCCAGTCGTGGAACGGTCACCTGCCCGCCCCGCACTCGGAGCTGGGACTCGCCGGTAGCGACGGCCTGCGGCAGCATTCGCAGCGAATCGGGCCGCCCGTCCACATCCACCAGGACGACACGACCGGGCAGCTCCGACTGCGCCGTACGCACCAGTCCCCAGACCGCCGCACCCGCCAGGTCCGGCACCGGGCCGGTGGCGTCCCGCGTCACCACGACCAGCCGTGAGCCGGCCGCGCCCGGATCGTCCTGCCAGTCCTGGAGCGCCCTGAGCACCCTGCCGGTCAACTCGTACACAGCGGGCAGCGGATCGGAACCGTACGCACCGGCGACAGCCGTGACGGCGACGAACTCGGGGTGCACAGCGCCGGGCAGGAACTCGGCGAGGTCCAGCTCGTCCGGTCCGCGCACCGCCCAGCCTCGCGTATCGGCGTTGCCGGGAAGTTCGAGGGTGCCCCATTCAGGGCGCAGCAGCGACCTTCGTACGATGTCGTCCGCGTCGCCCGTCGCGCCGGCCCGGTCGGCCCCCTCGGCCGGGAGTTCCCTGGTGGCCAGCGAGTCCACGCGCGCCACGAGTCGACCGGACGGGTCGGCCAGGGTCAGCGAGACCGTGTCCGGGCCTGTCGACGTCACCCTGACCCGCAGCTGTGTGGCTCCCGAGGCGTGCAGGCTCACTCCGCTCCACGCGAACGGCACACGCACCGTGCCCGCGTCGGCGGGCGCGGCCAGCAGCGGTGCGTGCAACGCGGCGTCGAACAGCGCCGGGTGGATTCCGAAGCGGCCCGCTTCCGAGGTGTGTGACGCGGGCAGCCGGACCTCCGCGAAGACGTCGTCGCCGCGCCGCCAGAGCGCGCCGACGTTCTGGAAGGCAGGCCCGTAGGCGAGCCCGGCATCGGCGAGGGCGGCGTAGGCGTCAGTGAGATCCATCGCCTCGGCGCCTTGGGGCGGCCACGCGATGGTCTCGCCCTCCGCCGCACGTCCGCGGCCCAGGTAGCCGGAGACGTTCCGGGTCCACGGAGCGTCCTCGGCAAAATCCCCGGCCGAGTCCTCCGGCCGGGAGTAGATGTCGACCGGCCGCCGGCCCGAGTCGTCCTGCGCACCCACCACGACCTGAACGCGCACCCTCGCGGAACCGGGCAGAGCGAGCGGCGACAGCATCACGAGTTCGTCGACCGCACCGCAGCCCGTCTCGTCGCCCGCCCGCACGGCCATCTCCACGAACACCGTCGCCGGCACGATCACCCTCCCGGCGACGACATGGTCCGCGAGCCACGGGTGGGCGGCCAGGGACAACAGCCCGGTCAGCACGGTCCGCTCGGTGTCCGGCACCGGGAACGCCGGGCTCAGCAGCGCCCCGGCCTCGGCCGCCCCCGGGCGCGGTGCGTCCAGCCAGTACCGCTGCCGCTGGAAGGCGTACGTCGGCAGATCCACGCGCCGCGCGCCGGAACCCGCGTACACCGCAGTCCAGTCGACAGCGGCCCCGGCCACATGCAGCCGGGCCACGGCCGACAGGAGCGTCTCCGGTTCGTGCGCCCCGCCTCGCGTGGCCACGGCGAGAACGGCGCCGCTCGTGGACGCGTCGGTCAGACAGTCGGTGGCCGCCGCGGTGAGGGCGGGCCCAGGGCCGAGTTCCAGGTAGGCCGAGACTCCGTCGTCCGCGAGCCGGCGCACGGCGTCGGCGAAGCGCACGGGCTGCCGGGCGGGCCGCGCCCAGTACTCGGGCGAGCACAGTTCCGCAGGCTCGGCGAGTCTGCCCGTCACGGTGGAGACGATCGGGATGCGCGGTGGCCGGAAGGTCAACTCCCGGGCGATGCTCAGGAATTCGTCGAGCATCAGCTCCACCAGGGGCGAGTGGAAGGCGTGACTCACCCGCAACCGTACGGCCCTACGCCCACGTGCCTCGAAGCCGGCCGCAACAGCGAGCACGGCGTCCTCCACGCCCGAGATCACCACCGAACGGGGCCCGTTGACGGATGCGATCGCCACCCGCGCAGCCAACTCCGCCAGCGCTGGGAGTACTTCCTCCTCGGTCGCGTCCAGCGCCACCATCGCGCCACCGTCGGGCAACGCCTGCATCAGCCGGCCGCGCGCGGCGACGAGCCTTGCCGCGTCGGGCAGATCGAGTACACCGGCGACATGCGCGGCCGCCAACTCGCCGACGGAGTGGCCCACGAGCCGGTCGGCTCGAACGCCCCAGGACTCCAGCAGCCGGAACAACGCCACCTCGAAGGCGAACAGTCCGGCCTGTGTGAAGTCCGTACGGTCCACCAGCGCGGCTTCCGGTGTGCCCGGCTCGGCGGACAGCACCCCGCTCAGTGGCTGTGGGAGAAGGGCGTCCAGACACCGGCACACCCCGTCGAAGGCTTCGGCGAAGACGGGGAAGGCGGCGCGCAGTTCGGCGCCCATCCGGGGGCGCTGGGCACCTTGCCCGGTGAACAGGAAGGCCGTACGGATCTCCGGGTCCGCCAGTCCTCGCACGACTCCGGTCACGTCCCGGCCCTGCGCGAACGCGTTCAGCGCGTCCAGCATCCGGGTCCGGTCGCCGGTCGCAACGAGCGCACGGTGGGTGAGGGCGGAGCGCGACACCGTGAGGGAGTAGGCGATGTCGGCGGGCGACAGGCTCGGCCGGTTCGCCGCTTCGGCCGCGAGCCGTCGGGCCTCGGCGCGCAGGGCTGGTTCGTCGGCGGCGGAGAGCAGCCACGGAACGGGAGGCGGCGCGGCTGTCTCCTGGGAGACCGCCGAAAGCCCGGCCCGGGGCCCTGACGCCGCCTCCGGTGCCGCTGCCTCCGGCGCCTCCTGCAGAATCACATGCGCGTTGGTCCCGCCGATCCCGAAGGCCGAGACCCCCGCACGCCGCGGGCGCACCGAGGCCGGCCAGGGCCGGGACTCGGTCAGCAGTTCCACCCGGCCCGAGGACCAGTCGACGTGCGGTGTGGGCGAGTCGGCGTACAGGGTCCGGGGCAGTTCACCGTGCCGCATGGCCTGCACCATCTTGATGACTCCGGCGACTCCGGCCGCCGCCTGCGTGTGCCCCAGGTTGGACTTGACCGACCCGAGCCACAGCGGCTGCTCGCGGCCTTGTCCGTACGTGGCCAGGAGGGCCTGCGCCTCGATGGGGTCGCCCAGCCGGGTGCCCGTACCGTGGGCTTCCACCACGTCGACGTCACCGCCGCGCAGCCCCGCGTCCGCCAACGCCTGCCTGATCAGCTGCTGCTGAGCAGGCCCGTGGGGCGCGGTGAGTCCGTTGGACGCGCCGTCGGAGTTGACGGCGGAGCCGCGGAGTACGGCCAGCACCGGATGGCCGGCCCGCCGCGCGTCGGACAGCCGCTCCAGCAGGACGAGTCCCACGCCCTCGCCCCAGGCCGTACCGTCGGCCGCCGCCGAGAACGACTTGCAGCGCCCGTCCGGCGACAGCCCGCGCTGCCGGCTGAAGGCGAGGAACGGTTTGGGCGTCGCCATCACCGTGACCCCGCCGGCCAGCGCCAGCGAGCACTCGCCCGAGCGCAGCGCCCGCGCGGCCCAGTGCAGTGCCACGAGCGAGGACGAGCACGCGGTGTCGACCGTGATCGCGGGACCGCGCAGACCGTACGCATAGGAGATCCGCCCGGAGGCCACGCTGCCCGCCGAGCCCAGGCCCAGGTGCGCCTCCAACTCGTGGTAGCGGGTGAAGCGAGCGGCGTAGTCGCCGTGCATCACGCCGACGAACACCCCGGTGTCGCTCTCGCGCAGCGACGCCGGGTCGATCCCGGCCCGCTCCCACACCTCCCAGGACGTCTCCAGGAGCAGCCGCTGCTGCGGATCCATCGCGAGCGCCTCGCGCGGCGAGATCCCGAACAGCCCGGCGTCGAACTCCGCGGCCCGGTGCAGGAATCCGCCGTGTCGCGTGTACGACGTGCCGATCCGGTCGGGATCGGGGTCGTACAGGGCGTCCAGGTCCCAGCCGCGGTCGGTCGGGAACTCCGAGATGGCGTCCCGGCCCTGCGACACCAACTCCCACAGATCCTCCGGGGAGTCGACGTCACCCGGATACCGGCAGCCCATGGCGACGATCGCGATGGGGTCGTCCTGAAGGGACCGGTCCTGTCCGCCGTACGCCTGCGGGTGCCGCACGGGCCCTGCCTCGAAGAGCGCGGCGCGCAGGTACCGGGCCACCTCGGCCGATGTCGGATGGTCGAAGACCAGCGTCGCCGGCAGGCTCAGGCCGGTCAGGGCACCGAGCCGGTCCACCAGCTCGACCGCACCGGCGGACGTCATGCCGAGATCGGCGAACGGACTGTCCGCGTCAGGCAGATCGCCCGGCGCACGCCGGCAGACCTCGGCCGTCTCGATGAGGACCGTCTCGCGCAGCACGCGTTCCCGCTCGTCGAGCGAGAGCTCGCGCAGCCGCTCGCTCAGGGGCGCCTCGACCGCGACCGGGGCGGCCGGAGCGGGGACGACCAGCTCGTGCCGGGCGATCTTGCCGGACGCGGTACGGGGGACCGCGGCGATCTCGCGGATCTCGGCCGGCACCTTGTAGTCGGCCAGTTGGGCCCGGCATTCGGCGAGCACCCGCCGCGCGTCGATCCCGTCCGGACCTGGTACGACGAAGCCGACCGGCACCCCGCCCAGCACGTCGTGCGGCACGCCCACGACCACGGCGTCGGACACGCCGGGACACTGCGACAGGACCTGTTCGATCTCCGTCGGGTGAATGTTCTCGCCGCCGCGGATGATCAGCTCGCTGACCCGGCCGGTGAGCCTGAGATGGCCGTGCTCGACACGGCGGCCGAGATCGCCGGTGCGGTACCAGCCGTCCCGCAGCGCGGCGGGCGTCGCCTCGGGCTGCTCGTGGTACCCGGTCATCAGGCCCGGCCCACGCACCCAGATCTCGCCCTCGGCCCCGTCCCGGACGTCCTCGCCGCTGCCCGGGTCGACGACACGTACCTCGACGCCCGGCACGGGAGGCCCGCAGGAACCGTCGACCCGGGGCCCTTCCGGACGGTTCACCGCGATCATGCCGCAGGTCTCGGTGCTGCCGTACGCGTCGAGCAGGGGCGCCCCGAGGGTCTCCTCGACGGCCGCGCGCAGAGCGGGACCACTCGGCGCACCGGCCACGATGCACCTCCGCAGCATCCGCGGGCGGTCGCCGGCCGAGTCGACCAGCCGGTGATACGTCGCGGGCACGCCGGCCAGCATGGTGAAGGGGCCGCCGAACCCCTCGTAGGCGGTGAGCAGTTCTTGCCGCAGACCGCCCGGCGGCAGCAGCTCACCGGCGATCCGGGCGCTCGCGCCCACGGCCGTCACGCCCAGGATCGCCAGCGAGTGGCTGAAGCTGTGGAACAGCGGAAGCGGCCAGAGCAGGCGGTCGTCGGGCGAGAGGCCGAAGATCGGGGCGTAGCAGGCGGCCACGGACCACAGCGCGGCCCGCTGCGTGGACAGCACTCCCTTGGGCCGGTGGGTGGTACCGGAGGTGTACAGCATCCAGGCCGGATCGTCGAGCCCAAGCCTGTCGATCTCCGCGGCCCCGTCGCTCTCGGCCGCGCTCTGGAACGACTGGGCCCCGTCCGGTATCGGACCGGTGCCCCTGCCGGTGACCAGGACGCCCAAGCCGTCGTACGGCTGTCCCAGGCGCCGCAGTTGTGCGAGGTGCGGGGCGTCGGTGATGACGAAGCCGGCGCCACTGTCCTGGAGGAAGTGGGCCAGCTCCGCGTCGGAGGACCGGGGATTGAGCGGGACGCCGATCATCCCGGCCCGCAGGACGGCGAGGCAACCCTCCACCATCTCCACGCAGTTGCCGAGACAGATCGCAACGCGGTCCCCGCGGCGCAGTCCCGTCCGGGTGAGGTACGCCCCCAGCGCGCGGGTGCGACGCTCCAGCTCGGCGTAGGTGACGCTGCGCGAGGAGTCGGCGTAGGCGACCCGCTGCGCCGCCGACTCGGCGTGCTCCTTCAACAGCTCCGGCAGCGGCCGGATCAGCTCCTCACGCCACATGGTCCCGCCTTCCAATCCCCTCGCGGTTCAACGATGTTGAGCCTACGTGGGAAGCAGCCGCGATGCTCCGGACGACGCCGGGCCTCAGAAGGGCGTGAGTGCCCCGCAAGCGGCCGACACGGCGGGCGGGCCGTCCGCGAACGGGGCGATGAACCGTGACCGCGACCGCCGTGATGGTGGACGGCCACAACGCCGGATGCCTCGGCGTGCCCCTGCGTGACCGGTGCGCGCTGTCCGCCATCGCGACACCGAGACCCGGTCTCCCGGCGGGCCGGGTTCACGCCCCGGTGTTGGCCCCGCCCCAAGGCGAAACTCCGTCACGCCAGGTGGAACACGGCGCCGCCAGGTGTCGCGCAGGGCACCGCCCCTTGGCACGACGCGGCCCGGCGATGCCGCTGCGCACGCGCTGGCGGCACCGCCGGGCCCGGTGTCCTGTGTAGATCTACTGTGGATCTACTCGGTCACCTTCAGCAGCTTGTTGGGCGTTCCGCTGCTCGGGTTGGTGATCTTGTCGCCGGTTGCCGCGCCGGTGAGCGCGGTGGCGACCTCGGCGGGAGTGGCGTCCGGGTGACCGGCCAGGTAGACGGCGGCGGCTCCAGTGACATGGGG
Source organism: Streptomyces sp. R28 (assembly GCF_041052385.1). GTDB lineage: Bacteria > Actinomycetota > Actinomycetes > Streptomycetales > Streptomycetaceae > Streptomyces. The sequence goes on from NZ_CP163439.1 coordinate 790,298, forward strand.
GGTGGCCATGGAGGTGCCGGAGATCGTCTTGGTCCCCTGGTCGCTGTCGTTCCAGTCAGAGGTGATGTCCGAGCCCGGCGCGTACAGGTCCACGATCGAGCCGAAGTTGGAGAAGTCCGACTGGGCGTCGTCCTTGGTGCTGGACGCCACCGTGATGGCCTCGGGGACCCGGGCCGGTGACCCCTGCCCCGCGTCCGCCGACTCGTTGCCTGCGGCGACCGCGAAGGTGACGCCGGAGGCGATGGCCTTCTTGACCGCCTCGTCGAGAGCGGGGTCCGCGCCGCCGCCGAGGCTCATGTTGGCCACCGAGGGGCCCTGGTGGTTCTGGGTCACCCAGTCGATGCCGGCGACGACCTGCTCGGTGGTGCCCGAGCCGTTGTCGTCGAGCACACGAACCGCGACGATCTTGGCCTTCTTGGCCACACCGTGGGAGGCACCGGCGATGGTTCCCGCCACATGGGTGCCGTGGCCGTTGCCGTCGTCGGCCGTGTCGTCGTTGTCGACGGCGTCGAAGCCGGAGGCGGCGCGGCCCTCGAAGTCCTTGTGGCTGATGCGTACGCCGGTGTCGATGACGTACGCGGTCACTCCTTCCCCGGCCTTGTCCGGGTAGGTGTACTTGCCATCGGCGGCCGTGTCGTTCTGGTCTATGCGGTCCAGGCCCCAGGACGGTGGGTTGTCCTGGGTGGCACTGATGTGGAACTTCTTGTTCTGGACCACCTTGGACACCGAGGGGTCGGCCGCGAGGCGCTTGGCCTCCGTCTCGGTCAGACTGCCGGCGGAGAAGCCGTTGACAGCCGAGCCGTAGGTCCGGCCGATCTTGCCACCGTACTCGGCGGCCAGATCCCGCTTCTCGGCCGTGGACGCCTTCTGGTCCAGAAGGACGATGTAGCTGCCGGCCACGGCTCCTTCGGCGTTCAGACCGTAGACCTTGCCCTCCGCGGGCTGTCCCGCCTGAGCAAGGGGGGACACATAAAGGCCGGTGCCGACGACGGTTGCGACGGCCGCGATCGCGGTGACGATCTTGGCCTTGCCTGAGCGTTTGTGATGCGCCGTCAAGAGGGGTCTCCTCGTGAAGTGGGGGGATTTACGTTCGAACGGCAGCGCTGCGCGTGCTGAGGAGACTGCCGACTTGTCGCGAGCAGATCAATCTCTTGGTGCGCCCTCGACGCCCTGCGGATGATCGACCTCCACGAGATTCACGCACATTCGAAGCAACCCGAGCGCAAATGTGCAGCGCTGAACGCTGGTTGAATCACCAAGGAACGGTCCAGGATTATCTGTGCCGATTCCTTCACCGTCTGGTCACGTTCGGTGGATTGAGCGTCACCTGGCACAGCGCGCGCAGTGTCGCGGGTAAGAGCAGAGGCGGCATGTCGTCACACGCACAGACGATCGCCGAACTGTGTTGCCCCCCAACATGTGCGCCTGACCTGCGACCATTCACCAGCCCCGTGGACGCGGATCCACAACAGCACGCCCTACAGCTGCGGAAGCACCTCACCGGCGATGAGTTCCAGGTGGTCGAGGTCGTGAAAGTCGATCAGTCGCAGATGGATACGGCCTGCGCCGATCGCGGAGAACTCGCCGAGCCGCTCCACGAGCTGGGCCGGGGATCCGACCACCGCATCCTCCGGCGGCAGTGCGCTCTTGACATGCAGCGGGGCGGCCCGCCGTTGCGCCTCCGCGTCGGTACGGCCGATGGCGACCACGACCCCGGCCGAGAGCAGCAGCGGCGGCTGACCGGCGCCGGCCCGTCCGGTCCGCTCGCACGCCTCTGCAACCCGCTGGTACGCCCGGGCAGTCTCCGCCACCGACTTGAAGGGCATGTTGAATTCGTCCGCATACCGAGCGGCCAGCTCCGGGGTGCGCTTGAGGCCGCGGCCCCCGACGATGATCGGCGGTGCCGGCACCTGAACGGGCTTCGGCAGGACAGGCGCGTCGACCAGCTGGTAGTGGTCGCCGCGATGGCTGAAGGTCTCACCGACCGGTGTCCGCCACAGGCCGGTGATCACCGCCAACTGCTCCTCCAGCCGATCGAACCGCTCCGAGGCGGGTGGGAACGGGATGCCGTACGAGGTGTGTTCCCGTTCGTACCAGCCCGCGCCGAGGCCCAGCTCGACCCGCCCCCCGCTCATCCGGTCGACCTGAGCCACCATCACGGCAAGCGGGCCCGGCAACCTGAAGGTGGCCGAGGTGACCAGGGTGCCCAGCCGGATCCGGGAGGTCTCCCGGGCGAGCGCGCCCAACGTGAGCCAAGCGTCGGTAGGGCCTGGCAGCCCGGGATCGGCGCCCATCGTCTGGAAGTGATCGGCCCGGAAGAAGCCCTCGAACCCGCCGGCTTCGACGAGTCGCGCGAAGCGCAGCTGATCCTCGTACTCGGCGCCGCGCTGCGGCTCGGTGAAGACGCAGATCCGCAGGCTCATCGCCCCTCCGTTTCAGCCGACGTGGATGTGTCCCGTTCCATCAGCAGCTCGTGCAGATCGGCGCTGCACCGGGCAACTTCGCCCAGGTACGCGGTTCGGCCCAGCGTCCTCGGCCGGGGAATGGCGACGTCGACGATCTTGCGGATCCGGCCCGGGCGCGGGCTGAGCACCACAACCCGGTCGGCGAGCACCACGGCCTCGTCTATCGAGTGGGTGACGAAGACGACTGTTGAGGAGTTTTCGATGTGGATGCGCTGCAGCTCCACCGCGAGGTCCGCGCGGGTCAGCGCGTCGAGTGCGGAGAACGGTTCGTCCATGAGCAGCACCCGGGGCTCGCCCAACAGGGACCGGCACAGTGCGACACGCTGCTGCATCCCGCCGGAGAGTTCGTGCGGCCGGTGCTTCTCGAAGCCGCCGAGGCCGGCCGTCTCCAGCAACCGCTTCGCCCGGTCGCGGTACTCGGCCTTGTTCCAGCCGAAGATCTCCACGGGCAGCAGGACGTTGTCGAGGACGGACCGCCAGGGCAGCAGCGCCGGCCGCTGGAACAGCATGGCGACATCCCGCCGGGCTCCGGTCACTCGCTCGCCGCCGATGGCGATCTCGCCCTCGGTGACCGGCAGTAGCCCGGCGATCAGCCGGAGCAGTGTCGACTTGCCGCAACCGGACCGGCCCACCACCGCCACGAACTCGCCCTCGGCGATGTGAAGTCCGATGTCCTGGAGCGCCACCGTGGAACCGGACCGGCTGGTGAAGCTCCGGGAGACGCCGGTGAGTCTGATCATCCGGCGGTCTCCCCATCCACTGGCGATCGCCATGTCGGCCGGTTCGTAACGCCCAGTCAGGCTACCCGCAGCAGGTCGCTCGGCGGTACCTGTCGTCATGTCTGCGCATGCTCCAACGCCCCAGATCTGGTCCACGGCTGGCCCACAACTACCGTGCCCTCGTACGCTGTTGCCCGCACCGAGTGTCATGCTCGCGGCGGTTCGGTCACGCCGTTCGGTCTCGTCTGTCTCGACGCCCCTCCGCCGGCACAGTCGGCGGTCGGAAAGGACAACACTGTGCGCATGATGAGATTCGCCCGTGCGGTCGCCGCGGTAGCCCTGACCACAGCGCTGGCGCTGGTGGCGGGATGTGGCGGCTCGGATTCCGACACAGGGGACGGTGAAGACGGCAAGGCACTGAAGAAGGTGACTTACCTGACCTCGTTCGGCAACTTCGGCCGGGACGCGTACGCCTGGGTAGCGAAGGACAAGGGGTTCTTCGAAGAGGCCGGCTTCGACGTGGAGATCAAGCCGGGCCAGGGCACCGGCGGCGTGATTCCGGCCGTGGTGAGTGGCCAGGCGCAGTTCGGCCCGATCGACCTGACGGGAGGTCTGCTGCACATGGGCAGCGGTCAGGCGAAGGACTTCGTCGCGGTGGCCGCCATCCAGCAGCGCACCATGGCCGCGATCGCCACCACCGAGGGCAACGGCATCGCCACTCCGAAGGACCTCGAGGGCAAACGGCTCGCCGACACGCCCGGCTCGGTCGTCCGCAACCTTTTCCCGACGTACGCCCGACTGGCCGGAGTGGACGCCGACAAGGTGACCTGGGTCAACGGCGAGGCACAGACCCTGATGGGCACGCTCGCCGGCGGCTCGGTGGACGGCATCGGCCAGTTCGTGGTGGGTAAGCCGACCATCGAGGCGGTGACCAAGAAGAAGGCCGTCCTGCTGCCGTACAGCGACGTGATACCCGACCTCTACGGAAACGTGCTGATCACGTCGAAGAAGATCGCCGAGCAGGATCCGGAGATGGTGAAGCGGTTCACCAACGCGCTGCTCAAGGGCTTGGAGTACAGCCTGGCCAACTCGAAGGAAGCCGCCGAGATCCTTGAGCGGAACGTGGACGCCACGAACCCGACCGCCGCGGCCGCCGAGTTGGAGTTGATGGCCGAGTACGTCACGCCGGGCACTTCCGGCACGGCGATCGGGACGCTGGACTCCGCGCGTGTCGCGAGGAGCATCACGATCCTGGAGCGAGCGGGCGCGCTGCGGCAGGGAATGACCCCGGAGCAGATCATCGACTTCGACCTGGTGCCGAAAGCCTGATCGCGCCGCGCTGGAGAAGGACCGCGCTGGGAGAAGGACGGGATGACCGAACTGTCGAAGCCGCAGCAGGGCTCGGCGGCGGGCCCGGAGCCGGTGCCCGGGCCGCCAGTCGGTCCACGGCGCAGGACGGGCCTCGGTGCCGTGCTGCTGCCTTTGGCCGGGCTGCTGATCGCGCTCGGCGTGTGGTGGCTTCTCACCTCAGTGCTGGAGGTGATCCACCCGGCAGTGCTGCCTCCGCCGGGTGCCGTGCTCTCGGCGTTCGCCGCATCCCCGGTCCGGTTCCTGGAGCATGCCGGCGACACCACGGTGGAGACGGTTGTCGGGTTCGTCCTCTCCAGCGCTTGCGGTGTTCTGATCGGACTGTCGCTGGCGGGCTCGCGGGTACTGGAGCGAATGTTCACGCCGCTGCTGGTCGCCGTCAACACGGTTCCGAAGATCGCGCTCGGGCCGCTGTTGGTGGGAGCGCTCGGCTGGGGGCCGAAGCCGGTCCTGACCATGGTGTTCCTGCTCTGCTTCTTCCCGATCGTGCTGTCCACCGCGACCGGCCTCACGTCGACCCCGGCCGACCTGGCGGAGTTGGCGCGCTCGCTGGACGCCTCGCGCTGGCAGGCGTTCCGGAAGGTACGGTTGCCCGCCGCACTGCCGCAGATCTTCGTCGGTCTGAAGGTGGCCATGCCTCTCGCCGCGATCGGCGCTGTCATCGGCGAGTTCCAGGCCGGTGAGTCCGGGCTGGGCTATCTGATCGTGCAGGCGGGTGGGGTCGGCGACACCGCCACCGCGTGGGCCGCGATCATCCTGATCGGATTGATGAGCATCCTGCTCTACTTCGCTTTGGTGTTGTTGGAACGGTTCGCGCTGCCCTGGGTCAGGGACACCACCTCGCGCAGGTGAAGCGGCTGAGCTCGTGCAAGGCGTAGTCGGGGTCGGCTTCACGCAGCGCGCGCGGTAGGCCGGGCGCGCGGTCGGCGAGCAGGCTTGCGCAAGTACACCAGGCCGACCAGGGCACGTTGGTGTGGCGGGAGCTTGCAGCGACGGTCACCCTCGCGGGTGACGATGAGCATGGTTACCCACTCGACCAGGGCATGGGGCAGGTCGAGAACGGCAGGATAGGAAACCAACAAGGCTCCTGCGCCAGAGAGTTGAGACGTCGAACACCTCCCTCAACGGCACGGGAGCCTTGTCCGTTGCGGACGGCTACATCGTCACCCGATCAGTGACCACACTGAAACAGCTCAGTGATTTCAGAGATTGATTTCAGAGCATGATGAGCAGACGTGTATTCGGCTTGAGTTTCCTGTTCACCGAACGACTCTGTACGTATACCTCCAGCTTGGGGTTGTTCCCCGCTTTCACGGAGACGGTCCCCTGGACGTCCGTACCGAAAAGAAGGCTGCGTGCCGCGTCGCCCGTATAGGCTCGGTCGGTGTCCTTTTCGACCACGACAACTTCCTTGTTCTGCTGAACCTGAGCTCGGGCGCCCAGCTGGTAGTAACACGAACCACGTTCGTACGTCACGCCTGGATGCGAGTTGACGAAGGGACGGATCTCGACCTCCTTGTCGACTTTCAGGAGCCGGTACTTGTCGGCCGGAATCGGTTCGAGGTTCGCCCGCACCTCGTCAACCGATATGTCCTGACCGACGGCGAACAGGTTCTTCGTGCCGCGCACCCCCTGCTCGCGCCCGCGCAGGAAGCTGGTGGCGGCAGCGCGCACGGTGCCGATCGCCTCCTCGACACCCTTCTGGGAGTCCGCATCCCAGATGGCGATGTTCCCGGCAGGGAAGCCATAGTTCTGGGCGGTCCGCTTGGCCAGGGAGTTCGGAACGAGGATCGCGGAAGTCCAGTGGCCCGGCAGCCCGCCCATCTTCGCCGTGATCCTGTCGAGCCAGGGGCCGAGGATGGCCATGTCGCCGTCGTGCCGCCTGTCGCCGCCGGAGGCGTTCTCCTCGCCGTCCGTCACAACGATCTGGAGGAAGCTGTGCTCGCCGTATTCCTCCCAGATATGACCCAGGTCGTCCAGGGACTTCAGAGAAGCCTCGATGAGGGCCGTAGCGCCATTGTTGACCTGGTACAGCCCGCGCATGGACGGCAGATGCTTCACGTCCATGTCCCAGACCAGATTCTCCACCCTGTGGTCAAAGGAATAGAGGCTGATCCGGGTCTCGTGGCCGAGGCTGTCCGACTCGGCCTTCAACCCTGCCACGAACTCGTCCACAACTCGAATGAGTTGGCTCTGGTGCGGACGCATTGAACCCGAACAGTCCACCACCAGCGCGACGTGATTCACCTTGTGCTGGATCTTGTTTGCGGACATGTTTGTGCTCCCCCTTCGAGGCTCCCCGAGTGATGTCTCCACTCTATGGGGAGGCACTGACAACGGCCTTTGACGCTCAATCACCTGACTGCATCCAGCGCCTTGTCCGGCACCCAGGAGACGCCCGCCGATCGCCCATCGCAGCTCACCGGAAGCGGACCATCATGCTGCTTCCAAGCAACCCCACGCGGCCTCAGCGCGGTGGCCGGCACAGGCACCTTGACCGTGAGGTTCTGGCTGCGATCGTGTTCGTTGCGACGCCCGGCTGTACTTGGCAGCAGCTGCCTGCCGGATCGTTCGGTCGGTCCGGCGCGACGGTTCACCACCGCTTCATGGTGGGGACGAAGGCCAGGGTGGGAGCGAAGCTCCACCACCTGGCCCTCGACGAACTGGGCTGCCGCGGCGAGTTGGACTGCTCTCGATGCACGATCGACTCGGTGAACATGCGCACCATGAAGAGGGGGGCCTGACAGGCGGCAAACACCACCAGCACGGCATGAACGTGCAGGTGATCGCCGACCCGTCCGGGAACCTGCTGTGGGCATCACCCGCGCTGCCCGGCACGGTCCACGACATCCGGGCGGCCCGCACCCACGGCATCATCGGCGCCCTCGCCAAGCCGACATCCCGAGCTGGGCCGACAAGGCGTACCAAGGCGCTGGCGGCACCGTCCGGGTGCCTTATCGGGGCCGATGGGAGAACCGTCGGCCGATCAGCAAGCCGTCAACCACCGACCCAGTGACCAACGTCGGCTGCCCCGCGCCCAGCTGCCATGAGCGCAGTCGCAGGGCCTCGGTGGTGCTGGAAAGCCCCGGCTATCCGGAAGCTCCAGCAGAGTCGGCGTGCCCAGGACGAAGTGGCGGTGGGACACGAGGTAGCAGCTTGCTGCCGGGTGGACGCCTTGACGCGCCTTCCGAGGACTCGCTCCCATTGCCGCGCTCTCCGGCTCCCACGTGACTGGCAATGAAGTGGTCGGCCAGAGAGGCCGGAAGGCGTTCGTGGCGGGCAGTTTCTTGTTGCGCTGGCGCCCTGTCCCTGGAAGGGGACTGTTTCCGTGCGCGGGGTGCGCACACGGGCATGCCTGCGTGCGTGAATGCCACGACGTGCTGCCATGCACCCCTGACCAGGGTTCTTTCCTTGCGGAGAGGGGATGAGGCGTATGGAGCATGCATCGTTTACCGCTCCGGAGTGGCGTTCACAAGGGCACCCCGCCTGCACGCCTTGCCTCCTGACAGAGGCTGGCCCTGCCCCAGCGGTCCACGGTGCCATGAAGCGAATCCACTCCCGTGATCAGCCCTTGATGGGGCTGTGTGTCCCTGCTCCATGAGGCTTGCCATGACCGTTTCGACGCCCGCGTCACGCTCCGTTCCGGCAATAGGGTCCGATGTGTTCGGTGCCGGTACGGCGGACCTGGTGGAGTACACAGGTGCGCGCATCGCGCTGCGTACGCTGCTCGCCGAGGGAGTGGACACCCTTTTCGGTATCCCGGGCGGCGCGGTCCTCCCGCTCTACCAGGAGTTACACACCGAGCCTGCCCTCCGGCACATCCTCGTCCGTCACGAGCAGGGTGCCGGCCATGCGGCACGGGGCTACGCCCAGGCCGGCCGGCGCCTGGGGGTCTGCGTCGCCACCTCCGGTCCGGGAGCAACGAATCTCATCACTCCGCTGATGGACGCCTTCATGGACTCGATCCCCGTGCTGGCGCTGACGGGGCAGGTGCCCCATCACCTGTTGGGCACGAGCGCGTTCCAGGAGACCGACATCTGCGCGATTGCCGCTCCCGTGACGAAGGAGGCCGTGCAGGTCACCGATGCGGCCGACATCGCAGGGGCGCTGCCGCACGCCGTGCGTACCGCGCTCGGGGGCCGGCCCGGCCCTGTCCTGGTCGACATCACCAAGGACGCCCTCCAGGACAAGGCTCGCCAACTGCCTGGCGGCGGCCAGCCGGTGCCCGCGCCCGCGCCGCCCGCTCCCGATGAGACCGCGACCCTGGTGCATGTACTCCTCTGCTCGCCGGCCCGTTATCTACGCCGGTGGCGGGATCATCGCCGCCGGCGCCCACCGTGCACTGGTCGACCTCGCCGAGACGCTCCAGGCGCCGGTGGTCACCACTCTCATGGCGCGCGGTGCGTTCCCCGATACCCATCCCCTGTATCTGGGCATGCCCGGTATGCACGGCAGCGTCGCAGCGGTGGCCGCGCTCCAGCACGCGGACCTCATCGTCACCCTCGGAGCCCGCTTCGACGACCGAGTCACCGGGGACCTGACCACCTTCGCTCCCGAGGCCGCGGTCATGCACATCGACATCGACCCTGGGGAGATCTCCCGCAAACGGCACGCCGACCACGCCCTCATCGGCGACCTGGCCGTGGTGCTGCCCTTGCTCGCCGAACAGGCGGCAGCCCACCGGCAAAAGCCGCGTACGGGCGCCTGGCTACGCTGCGTCGACGGCTGGAAACGCCGCTATCCGAGCGGCTACGAGACCCAGCCCGGCACACTGGCCGCGCAGTTCGTACTCGAACGGCTCGCGGCCGCCTCCGGCCCCGGCACCATCTACACAACAGGGGTGGGCCAGCATCAGATGTGGGCCGCCCAGTATCTGCGGCCCCCCGCACCGGGGACGTTCATCACCTCCGGCGGAGCCGGCACCATGGGGTTCGCCATCCCGGCCGCGCTCGGCGCCAAGGCCGCCCGTCCTGGGGCGGATGTATGGGCCGTGGACGGTGACGGCTCGTTCCAGATGACCTGCTGCGAACTGGCGACCTGCGCCGCCACGGGGCTGCCCGTAAAGGTCGCCGTGATCAACAACGGCGTCCTCGGCATGGTCCGCCAGTGGCAGACCCTGTTCTACGACGGCGACCACGCCCAAACCGACCTCGGCACCAACAACCGGCGTCCCGACATCGTCAAGATCGCCGAGGCCAACGGGTGCACGGGACTGCGCTGCGAGCGAGCCGAGGACGTCGGCACCGTCCTCGCCGCGGCACACAAGGTCACCGACCGCCCGGTCGTCATCGACTTCGTGGTCTCCCCGGACGAGATGGTGTGGCCGATGGTCCCTCCAAGCGTGCCCAATGACGACATCCTCGTCGCCCGCGACCTACGGCCCACCTTCGCACCGGACTGAACACCGCCCAGGGAGGCAGGATGCCACCGTCCACCGACAAGACCACGACCGTACCCACCGGCATACGGCAGTCGGCACAAGAACCGCAGCCCGCACGGGTGCCTGCACAGCGACAGGCCCCAAAAGCGCCACAGGCCACCACCATGGCGTACGGCCCGCTGAACGTCCCACTCCCGTGGCACGGCACCGAGATCGCCACCATGGAATTCCAGCAGATCTCCCTGCCGTCGCACGCGTCAACCGGCTGGCACTACCACCACGGCCCCCTGCTGGTCACCGTGCACCAAGGGACCCTGCGCCGCCCACTCGCCGACGGCACCGTCACCGCCCACCCGGCCGGCACGAGCTTCGTCGAACCACCCGGCCCCAGCAACATCCACACCGGCCACAACCCCGACAGCACCACCGTCATCCTGTGGTGCCTGTTCCTCCTCCCACCCGGCAGCCCCCTATCCGTACCGGTCCAGGAACCAGGTACGGCACGGCCTGCGGCACCACCGACCTGACCCTCCTCACACATCAGCAGCCAGTCCTTAGGATCCGCAGCCCCCATGACGATCCGGGCAAGAATGTCTGGCCGTTCCTGATCGACCCGGACGACATCACCCGGATCTACTTCCGCAATCCCGTCACCCGCGCGTGGCACACGCTGATCTGGGAGCACGCCCCGGCGGCGCGGATGCCGTTGAGTGAGGACGCCTTGGTCTTCGCCCGAAGGCCGGCCGTTGCGAAGTACCGCTGTCCGATGACCGGCTGGCCGTCGCGGACCTGTTGGAGCGCTGGACCGCTGGAACCTGGGGCTGGGTACGACGCCGGCCGAACGGCGTATGGCCCTGCGCCTGTCCCGTGAACAGGCCGCCCCCGACCTGCCCGACGCCGGCGAACCGGAGGCCTGTATCACTACCGTCCGTACGCCGTGCCCTGGGCGACGAACCGGGACCGTCGGCGTCTGAGAAGCCCGAGCCGGCCGCGGAGATGGGCGATGACGACGAGACCGACGTTGACGACTTCCACGCCGACGCTTTGGAGGACGTATGAACGCGCCCTCGGAGCAAGCGAGTCCGGCGGTTCTGGCGCTGTCGCGCAAGGAGGATTTCAAGGCGTTCTGTGACGCACCGGCCCGCACCCAGCCGCTGGCGCTGAGCCGGGATGAGCTGGAGGTCCTGGCTACGGCCGACCGGCACGCCTACAACCGTGTCCGGCGGCATTTCCGAGACTGGGCAAGACCACGGCAGTGCTCGCGTTCGCCCGGGAGTTCCACCTTCTTCGGGACAGCGAAGGAGTTCCTGGATCCTCTGGTCAAGCCCGTCCTGGCGCCACAGCGTGAAGTAGTAGGACACCCCCGACCAGGCCGGCAGGTCGTGGGGCAGGTAGCGCCACTGACAGCCCGTCCGGTTCTGGTAGAAGATCGCGTTCACGACCTCCCCGGAGATCGCAGGTCCCGGGGTCTCCGGTCGCCGACCGGCTCACCCGGTCCTGCTTCCAGGCAAATATGCCGATCAGTTGGGCCGAACAACACCAGTACCACGACCGGGCGATCATGAACCGAGAGGGGAGGGACGCAACGGCCTTTCAGGGGCTGTTGCGGCGCGGAAGGCGCTGGGGCTCACGCCCCGATGGCGTTTGAAGGCGGCGCTGAAGCCGAAGGCATCGGCGTAGCCGACAGACTTGGCGATCAGAGCGATGGAGGAGTCGGTGTCGGACAGGAGTGCCTCGGCCTCGTCCATACGGCACTCGGTGAGGTAGGTCAGCGGCGGGCGCCCCATCACCTCGGTGAAGCGTTTGGCGAACAGCGCTCGGGAGACACCGGATTTGGTGGCGAGCGCCTGTACCGTCCATCCCTTGGAGGGCCGGGCGTGGAAGGCTTCGAGGGCAGGGGCGAGGACTGGGTCGGCCAAGCCGCGGTACCAGTCGGGGGCCTCCGGGCCCGCCCGGTCGAACCAGGTACGCAGCGTACACACCAGGGCCCAGTCCAGCAGTCGGTCCATCAGAGCCTGGGAGCCGGCCGAGCGCAGGGCGGCGTCGGCGGCGGCCGTCTCCAGCCAGGCGCAGACCTCTGTGTCCTCGTTGATCACGAGTACGGGCGGCAACGCGCGGAGCAGTCGTTCATGGCGATGGCCCGAGGCGCGGTAGGCGCCCACGATCAGTGCGGTCGCTCCGTCCGGTTCGTTGCCCCAGCGGATCCCGCCGAGGTCTCGGGCAGTGCATTCGGCATCCGCTGCGAAGCACGCGATTTCGTACTCGACGTGTGGGCGGTCGAGGGTGGCCGGCTGGTCCACGAGGTGAAATGTGTCGGGGCCGCGCACGATGGCCGTGTCGCCGACACCGACTGCTTGTTCGGCGCCGTCGGGCAGCAGCAGGATGCCACCGCCCCGCAACACGCTGACCATCGTGAGCGGGGCGCCGTCGGCGAAGCGGATGGTCCAGGGCGCTTCCAGCACGGCGTGGCTGACGACCGAGCCCTCGGCCCGGATGCCACTGAGCAGCGCACTCAAAGGGTCCACGGATGGCATCGTAGACGAACTCCTATGCAGCGGAGCGTTTCTCCCATGGATCATCCAATTGATCACGGGTGTACTGGACTGGTCGAACTGACCGAGACCAGCCAGGAGAAACCGTGTCGCACCGCAGCAGCGCTGCCAGGACCGCCCTTGTGGTCATCGCACACCATCGGGCCGATTCCCTCACCGCGCACACCGCCCGCCGTACCGCCGCGCGACTCGAGACCGCCGGATACCGCGTCGACCTGCTCGACCTGCACGCCGAAGGGTTCGACCCGCGGATGAACGTGGCGGACCAGCCGGACTGGGGCAACCGGGAGAAGCCGTACTCGGACGAAGTCCAGGCCCATATGCAGCGCGTCCTCGACGCCGATGTCGTCGTCGCTGTGTTCCCCGTGTACTGGCAAAGCGTGCCCGCCCTCCTCAAGGGCTGGATCGATCGCGTGTGGAACTACGGATTCGCCTACGGCCGCAGCAAGCCCCGCCTGGCGGGCAAGCGCATACTGTGGCTGGGCCTGGCCGGCGCCACCTCCGACGACCCCATTACGGAGGGAATGCAGGCCGTGCTGGAGACCAACCTGAGCGAGGGCATCGCCTATTACTGCGGATTCTCCTACTCCTCCGTCGCCCTGCTCCCCGATGCCGAGGAGCGCCCGCAGAGCATCGATGCCGAGGGCAATCTGCTGGTCGGCGCCGCAGTTGCGGGAGCCGAGCGCGCGGCGCAGTATGCCGAGTTCGACCGACGCACGCGGAAGGCCGTGGAAGGGTTCCTTACGGCGGAACTGGTGACGGCCTGAGGACGGGCGCAGGCTCCCGCGCTGCCAGGTGCTACTCAGGCCCAACTTGATCGGCACTACGGCCCGCATCGACGAAGCGGCGATGCGGGCCGGACCGGGCTCTCTCCCAGAAGCGGACTTGACGACCTCTCATGTCCAGGAGGTCATCGTGGTGGTGCTGGACTGGGCAAGCCATGTACAGGCGCTTCCTTACGCGTTCAACAGTCCTGAGGCGGGCCGAGTACGCGGTGCAGGCCCGGCTCGATGTCCGGTGCGCTGATCGAGCCGTAGCCGAAGACGAAGCCCGGGCGCGCGGAGCGGTTCGCGGCGACCTCCGCCAGGGTGTAGACCGCCACACCGGATGCCCTGGCCCGGACGGCCCGGTCCGCGAGGGCGTCGGGCTCGGTGAGGTGGCCCCGGGTGAATGCGGTCACGTGCAGGCCCGCGGCGGACGGCACCAACTCGGCCAGGCCCGCGAAGTGGTCGGTGAGCGCCTGGGTGATGGCTCGGTGCCGGGTCGCGTACGTGTGCTGCATCCGGCGGACGTGCCGGGCGAGCAACCCGTCGTCGACGAAGCGGGCGAGCGCTGCCTGCGTGGGGACCGCTGTGTGCCAGTCCGCCGTGTACTTGGCGGTGCGCAGCGCTGTGCGCAATGGGGCGGGCGCCACCAGGAACCCGACGCGCAGGGAGGGCAGCATCACCTTGGAGAACGACCCCACATAGATGACGTGTCCGTCCCGGTCCAGACTCTTCAGCGTCTCCACCGGCCGCCCGCCGAACCGGAATTCGCTGTCGTAGTCGTCCTCGATCACCGCCGCGCCGTGCCGCCGCGCCCACCGCAGCAGCTCCGTTCTGCGCCGCAGGGACATCGGCATGCCGAGCGGGAACTGGTGGGCGGGGGTGACGTACACGGCGCGGGTGTCCGGCGGGATGGCGTCCACCAGCAGACCCTCGGCGTCCACCGGTACGCCCGTGACCTTGGCACCCTGCGCCATAAACGGCAGCCGGGCCGGTGGGTAGCCAGGCTCTTCAACGGCGACATGATCGCCCGGTTCGAGCAACACCCGCCCGATGAGGTCCAGAGCCTGCTGCGTGCCGGTGGTCACCAGCACGTCGTCCGGGCCGGTCCGCACACCGCGGGAGAGTCCGATGTGCCGGGCGAGCGCGGCCCGCAGACCGGCGTGGCCGGCCGGATCACCGTACCCGACCGCCCCGGCCGCCGAGAGGCGCAGTTCCCGGGAGATCAGTGGACGCCAGGCGTCGTACGGGAAGAGCCGGGCGTCCGGCAGGCCGACCCGGAAGTCGTGGGCCGCCGTAAGCGGTCCCGTGGTCTCCGGAGCTGCCCATGGGGACAAGCCCGCCCACAGGGCGCGCGGGCGCAGTCCCGAGCCGGTGGTGTCAGTGGTGGTCGCGGCCCCACGCGTGGGCAGGCCCGTCGTACGCACATAGGTCCCGGAGCCGACCCTGCTGTCCGCGTAGCCCTCGGCGACGAGCCGTTCGTAGGCGACGCCGACGGTGTTGCGGGCCACCGCGAGGCGGCGGCACAACTCCCGGGTCGGGGGCAGCCGCTCACCGGGCCGCAGCAGCCCGTCGTGGATCGCGGTGCGCAGTTGGCGGTAGATCTGGCCGGACAGGTCGCGCTGCCCGTCAAGCCTGACATGCACGTCCATCTCGGCTTTCCGTTCTCGGCTTTCCGTTCTCGGGTCGGCTGCGGTCGGCATTCAGTCCGGCAATTGGCTCAGTCATTTGGCAGCTCATTGGCTCTGGAGCTGAACCGCTGTGGGATTTTACGCTCCGGCCATGGACATACGACGACTTGACCGCCAGGCGCTGTTGCTGACTGGCGAGGTGGTCTCCCGCGTGAAGACCGACCACTTGAGGTTGGCGACGCCCTGCGCGGACTGGACCCTGTACGGCCTGCTTCGCCATCTGGTCAGCCAGAACGAGGGGTTCGCTGCCTCCGCCCGTGGCGCGGGTGAGCCGTGGGCCGTATGGCGCGACGGCGACCTCGGCGACGACCCGGCAGGAGCGTATGAGGCGTCGGTGGGCGAGGTCACCGCGGCGTTCGCGGAAGACGACGTGCTGGAGCGGCGGTTCGCGCTGCCGGAGGTCGGCGAGGGCTTCGTTGTCCCCGGACGGACAGCGATCGGCTTCCACCTGCTCGACTACGTGGCGCACGCCTGGGACATCGCGGTGACGATCGGCGCCCCTTGGGAGCCCACCGCCGAACTCACCTCCGCCGCGCTGCGCGTTGCCGCCCTGGTCCCGGACGAGGGTCGCGGGGCCGGTGCCGCGTTCCGCCGGCAGATCACCGCCTCCGACGACGCTCCGCAGGGCGACCGGTTGCTCGCCCTGCTCGGCCGCGACCCGTCCTGGACGCCGGGGCCATGCTGAGGAGCCGTTGGTGCCAGGGCCCGGCCGGGACCTTCCTTGGCGATGGCGCCGCGACGAATGGCGTCGACAGCGGCATGCGCGGTCGCCGGAGCGGCCGACTGATCGTCAGCGTCACCGACTTCACCAGCGATGCGTACCAGGACTTGCCCGGCATCGCGCGGCGCGGCTTCGCACTGCGGCGCCGCTGGCCGCATCTGGACGGAGCGGTCGGCATGTGGTTATGGATCGCGCCCTTGGCCCGGCGCTGCGGATCGGTCTCGGTGTGGACCGGGCGGCGGGCCCTGGCGGAGTTCGTACGCCTGCCGGAGCATGTCGCGATCATGGACGAGTACCGCGAGCGAGGCACGATCAGGTCGGTGATCTGGGAGTGCGAGAGTTTCGACGCGGCGCGGATCGGGCGCGACGCGGAGGCATGGCTGACGTCGGACGATCGCCGCCGTGCTGTGCCGGGGGGCCACGGCAATGCGGCTGACAACGGCTTCTCAGCTCAGGGGCCAAGATCATGAGCCCCTACATCATATGGGATCTCATTTCCATATCGGAATCTCACGGTCGATGTCGGGTGAGAGTCGGATCCGACATCGACCGTGAGAAACCGCAGTTCAGCGGTGTTCCATCTCAGCCGTGCTGCTGTCGGTGGGGGCCGCAAGCGATCGTCTCCGTCACGGCCTACTACCGGGGCGACATCACTCCATCGACTCCAGAATGCGGTCGAGTGTCCGGCGCCCCATTCTGCTCATCGTCGGATTGCTCTCGACGTAGTACCAGACAACACCCATCGCCTGTTCGAACGCCCATGCCTTGCCGCGCTCCCACTCCAGATCGTCACAGTCCAGTGTCCGCCGGAGCACTTCCCGCGGGCCTGGCTGCAACAGGTGCCAGGCACTGACCAGATCCAGCGCGGGGTCGGCCGGGCCGAAGCCACCGGTGTCGAGTACGCCGCCGAGCCGGTCCCCCACGACCAGTACATTGCCGGGGATGAGGTCACGATGGCTCATCACGTCGGCACCCGTGCGCGGCAACTCCCGAAGCCGGCCCCACACTTGACGCAGCCGCGGCACGTCGAGCAGCCCCCTACTCGCCTCGAAGCACTTCGCCATCCAGTCGTCGTGGTGAGCGAGAACGCCGCCACGCCCCTCGCCGTTGAAGAGCCGCCCCCGCGTCTCAGACTCCCGGAGGGCTGCGATGAAGGCCGCAAGGTCCTCGGCAAAAGCGTCCGACCCACTCGGGTCGGCATCAAAGGCGACCGTTCCCGGCAGCCATGTCTGGACCGACCACGGCATGGGGTAACCCACTCCAGGCCTTCCCAAGGCGACGGGTTCCGGGGCGGGGAACCGAGACACCTGTGCCAACTCCGCGCTCGCCTGGGCTTCCTGCTCCAAAACCGCCAGCGCCTCGGCAGCATCGGCCAGACGCAGTGGCAAACGCGCAGAGAGGTCGTTCCCGATGCGGAAGATGGCGTTGACCGTTCCAGTCGACGGAAGGAGTTGGATCGCCCTGCCGCTCCACTGTGGGAACTGTTCCTGGATCAAGGCCGCAACGGTTTCGGTGGTCACGTCCACCTGGTCATCGTGCATGGTCATCTCTCGCAGGCCCTTCCACCAGTCCAACCCGAAACGCCGGAAGCAGACCAGATCAACTGAGACGACAGCCAGTATTCCTACGCCAGGATCCAGATCAACTGATATTTCCGGCCGCCCAGGCGTCTCGACCGTTCTGGTCGCCCCAGGTCACAGCCGCGGCTTCGGACCAGATCACTTACGGCAGGACAAGCGGGCCGCGCCGCCGACAGGGGCGATTGCGCCGTTGATCTCCGACAGGATGCGAAACGCCGGACGTCCGACACTACGTGAGACAGCGGACAGACCCGCAAGTCAAGGGACCGCCGTCCCACATGAGCCGCGAGATCCTAAAATTCAACTCAGTCGCCGTGTCATCGAACCCAGTCGAAGATCTTCTTGACCTTGGCGTGCCAGGATGCCGGGGACACGACTGCCAGCACGTCGATGGGCAGGAGCTAGCCATGATCAGCGGTGCGCATGTCATCCTCTACAGCCAGGACGCCGAGGCGGACCGTGCCTTCATCCGTGACGTCCTCGACTTTCCCGGCGTCGACGCGGGCGGCGGCTGGCTCATCTTCAAGCTGCCCCCGGCCGAAGTCGCCGTCCACCCAACCGATGGTCCGCCCCAGCAGGAGTTGTACCTGATGTGCGACGACCTTGATTCCCAGCTCGGCGAGTTCCGCGCCAAGGGCGTCGAGATCACCCGCCCGGTCAGCGAACAGCGCTGGGGCAAACTAACTGCGATCCGACTCCCCAGCGGCGCCGAACTTCCGCTGTACGAACCGCTGCACCCCGTCGCCCACGGCCTGTGACCCCGCAGCACTCAACTCGGCCCATCGCGCGACGCTCAGATACTGTCAAGCAACCCAGTCACTGCAGGTCAAGGCGTCACGACCGGCGGATGGGAGATGCGCAGCTGCAGTCCGAAGAGATCACCAGGGAGCGGGGAAAACTCGGTCACCGCAGCAGCCTCAGGGTTGTCCCGTAAATGATCCTTCCAGCTCTTCATCCGCGCGAAGACGTGCTCGACGCGGGCACGGACCTTGCGGTGCGAGGCGTTGTGTTCCTCTTTCCAGGTCGGCAGTTCAGCCTGGCCGCGCTCGCGGCGATGGGGCATGACCAAGCCGGTGCCTCGGTAGCCGCCGTCCGCGATCACTGTGGTCTTGGCCTTGCCGACGGCGTCCTTAGCGCCGGACAGTTCCCATGCTTTGCAGTCGTTGCGGTTGCCGGGCACGGGTCGGCCCACGGCGACGACCAGCCGGGTGTCCGCCTCGATGACGACCTGGTGTCGCCGTTGGAGAGGGCCTCCAGCGCGAAGGCGGTGGGCAGCGCGGCAGCCCGTTCGCCGGACAGCAGGGCGGACCACCGAGCGGCGGACAAGGCACTGAGCTGGGGTGGCGTCACCCCGACGAGCACTCCGGCGACGAGGTCCGGAACGGCACCGGTGAGCAGCAGCGCCACGGCCCCGGCATGTGCGCCCAGCGCGCAGGGAAGCACCCGCGCCTGCCCGAACCGGTCGACAAGGTGCCCGATCTGGGGCCCGGCGACAGCGTCCGCGACAGCGAACCCACCGGTGACGAGACCTGCGGCGGCATACGACCCCGTGCGTGCGTGCACCAGCCAGACGATTCCGATCCCCGTCATGGCGATGCCCAGACGCCCGACAACCGAGGGCAGTAAGAAGGCCGCAGCACCCGAAGTGCGCAGCAGCGTTGGGTAGTTCGCCGAAGCCGAAGGCACGACGCCTCCCTTTCGCCGCCCGGCGGGCCGCGCGCCACACGGGGTCGTCGGCGTCCGGAGGTACCGACCCGTAGCTGCGCCTGAAGCCGTCCAGTGGTGGCGTGAAGCGGGGACGCGCACCCGACGTCGGCTCCATCACCGGGCAGATGTCATGCGGTAGTTGATGATCTCCTCAGGCGTAGAGGAACGGCACACAGAAACGAACGAGGCGGCACTTGTTCCCTCTCACAGAGCACAGCATCAACCGCTGAACAGTGGAGCTGTCGCCTGGGAGGGCCACAGGGCGTCAGGTGTCGGCCACCGTGCCGCGGCCACATCCGGCGAAGCCGTGAGGGAGCCAACGAAAAACTGCCCATCACCCATAGAATAGAAGGGACGCAATCCTGTCTCATTCTCAATAACGTGCCCATTTCCACGGGAACGCGCAATGGCGACACATAAGAGGTTGTCTCACGTGGCAGGTTTCGCGAGCTTCTTGTAGCAGGTCAGGGCGGCGGCCATGGCCATGCCTCGGCTCTGCCAGTCGTGGCGGACCACGTACCGGATCTTGAGACCACGAGCAGCCCATGGCAGGCTCATGCCGCATGATCGATGAATTCGCGAAGGACAACCTGCACGGGAGACTGCGGCGGGACCGCAAGGCGCTGCTCTGGAAACTCGACGGCTTGTCCGAATACGACGCCCGCCGACCTTTGACAGCGACCGGGACCAACCTTCTCGGCCTGGTCAAACACGTGGCTACCGTCGAGGCCAGGTACTTCGGCGAGGTCTTCGACCGCCCTTCCCCGGAACCGCTGCCCCGGTGGCAGGACTACAACGGCAGCGATCTGTGGGCGACCGAGGACGAGACCCGCGATCAGATCATCGGGTTCTACCGGCGCACGTGGGAACACTCGGACGCGACGATCAACGAGCTTCCCCTCGACGCCCCCGGCCACGTGCCGTGGTGGCCGGAGCCTTATCCCAACGCGAACCTGTTCGCCATCATGGTCCATGTCCTCGGCGAGTCCATCCGGCATGCCGGGCACGCCGATATCCTGCGCGAGGGCCTCGACGGCCGGACCGGGGTGCGCGCCGAACACGAGACGCAGATCGACGAGGAAGCCCGTGCAGCCTACTGCGCGAAGATCGAGCAGGCCGCCAGGTCGGCCGCACCGATCAAGGCTTAGCCTCGATCGTTCATGAGTCCTCGTCGGTTTGCTGACGGGGACTCTGTGTTTGTGTGGTGCGGTCTTTTCGGGGCTGGGGCAGGCCGAGGGTCCGGCTTTCGCGTCGGATGGGCGCCGGGTTCCACTTCGCCGGTGTGGTGGTGCGGGTTGTCGGGACGGTCGGTGGGGCTGGTCAGCCGGGGTTTGGCAGGGCGTGGAGCCTGACGGTCGCGTGGCTGATGACGGCGGTCCAGGGCCATCGGGCGGGCAGGCGGAGCCAGCGGCGGCGGCCGGTGTTCACGAGCTGCGCGGCGGTGGAGAACAGCCGAAGCCGGAGCTTCTTGACCTCCCAGCGGCGGGCCTCGCCGGTCAGCGCGAGCATCGGCATCCAGGCGAGGAGGTCGAGGGCGAGTGAGACGATCTCCAGCCAGATCCGGTTCTGGGCTGTGTCGTGCAGGGGCAGGTTGCGCAGGCCGGTGGCGCGGGCGGCGCGGATGCGGTCCTCGCAGCGGGCCCGTCTGCGGTGACGCAGTTCGAGGTCGGCGAGCTGGCCGCCTTTCGTGTTGGTCGCGAAGCAGGTGAGCCGCAGTCCGTCGAGGTCGGTGAAGCGCAACTGGGCGCCGGGGTGCGGGCGTTCTCTGCGGACGATCAGCCGCATGCCCGTGGGCCAGGTGCTCAGGTCGGGCATGTCGGTGATCTCTGCGACCCAGGCGCCGGGCCGCTCGGTGCCGCCCGCGTCGTAGGCCGGCGTCCACGCCTTCTTCGGGATCTTCAGGACGGCCTGGTGGATGGCGTCGGTGATGGTCATTCCGACGGAATACGACAGCCACCGGCCCCGGCGGGAGAGCCAGTCGAGGAAGGTGTGGGTGCCGCCGCCGGAGTCGGTGCGGATCAGTGTCTGCCGTCCCCACCGCAGGTGTTTGGGTAGCTGGGCCAGGGCGAGTTGGGCGGTTTCGATGTGGTCGGCGGCGGTGTTGGAGCCCGCGTTGCCGGGCCGCAGCAGGGCCGCCACCGGCCCCCCGGACCCGGCCTGGCCGTGGTCGACGAACGCGACGAGCGGATGATGACCGAAGGTCTTCTTCCAGGTCGGGGTGGCGTCCTGCTTCTCGGAGTGTGCGAGCACCAGCACCCCGTCCATGTCCACGATCACCTGGTCGTCGGCGGCCGGACTGTTTGCCCCGGCCAACTCCCAGACCCGCTGACGCACTTCGGAACGTGCGCCCCGGATCGCCGCAAGAGCTTTCGGGCCGGACGCGGCGAGAAGGTCGACGAAGCGGGAGACGGTCGGATCGGAGGCCACCGGGCCGAACACGGACGGCTCGGCCCGCAGCACGCCGACGTCGGCCAGACAGTCGCCGCCGAGCGCAACGGCCAGCGCCACATCCAGCATGATCTTGCCCGGATCGTGCACAGCCCGCGGCTTGCGCCACGGCGCCAGCGCCGCCGATATCGCGGTGTCCAGGCCGGACTTGCGGACCGTCTCGACCAGCAGCACGGCCCCGGCCCTGGGCAACGACTCCACGGCCGCCGCCCTCGACACGGACACGCGGGTACGACCCGCTACTCTTCTTCACCTGGAGAGTGCTTCTTTCCTTGCAGTGACAGGACCCTCGACAAGTCCCATCGTTGCAGGTCAGCAGCACTCTCCATTTATTTGATCAAGACTCGGACAGGCCCACTCGTGAAAGCGCGAGGTTAGTACTCCAGCAGCGGGTCGTGTCCTGAGCTGGTGATGTCGTTGTCCTGGTGGTGATGTCGTTGTCCTGGTATGGAGGGGACGGCTGAAGTTGCTTGCTGGGCCGACGAGTTGGAGTCGGTGTTCGGGCGGGTCGCGGGCAGGTTCGGGCGGGCGGATCTGCGGTGGCGGATGCGGGACTATGTCCGGGGGCTGCTGGGACAGGCGGCACGTAAGAACGGCTGACAGCTCGCGGAGTGGGCAGGTCACCGCATCCCGGATGGCTTCCAGCGGCTGTTGAACAGCAGTGTCCGGGCCGCGGACGCCCTGCGCGACGACGTCCGTGCATATGTCGCTGAACGACTCGGAGCGGACGGCGTACTGATCACCGATGACACCGGGTTCATCAAGAAGGGCACCACATCAGCCACCAAGGGTGAACTGGCCCGGGACATCGTCCGCTGCTGCATCGCCGCCGACCTGCCCGCCGCCTGGGTCACCTCGGACGAGGCTTACGGGCAGGACTGGCACTTCCGCTGCCTGCTCGAGCAACTCGACGTCGGATACGTGGTGGCGGTGCCCAAGTCCCAGCAGATCAAGTCGCTGGCCGGGATGTGGCGCATCGACCAACTCATCGAAGAGGCACCTGTTGATGCCTGGCAGCGGCTGTCCTGCGGGGATGGGGCGAAAGGCCCGCGCGTCTACGACTGGGCCGCGGCCAAGCTCCCCGCCAACCTCATCTTCGACCCCGATCCGCCCACCCAACACCGCTGAGTGATGACTCGCCGCAGCCTGTCCGACCCCGGTGAGATCGCCTACGACCTCGCCTACGCACCCGTCGGCATCGAGATCGCCGAGCTGGTGAGGATCGCCGGCTCCCGCTGGGCAATCGAGGAGTGCTTCCAGGCCGCGAAAACGAGTGCGGCCTCGACCAGTACGAAGTGCGCTCGCCTGCGACGGCCGTGGCCTGCCCCTGGCCGTCGTCGTCACGCCCGGCAACGTCAACGATTCCACCGTCTTCGACGAGGTCATGGACACCTTGAGGGTGCCCCGGGCGGGCGCCGGACGGCCCCGCCGCAGGCCCGACGCGGTCATCGCGGAGAAGGCGTACTCATCCCGGGCGATCCGCCAGTCCCTGCGGCGCAGGGTTATCCGGGCGGCGATCCCGGAACGGGCGGATCAGAAGGCCAACCGTGTGCGGCGCGGACGGACCGGCGGCAGGCGGCCGGCCTTCGACCGAGAGCTCTACAAGGCCCGCACGTGGTCGAACGCTGCTTCAACCGCCTCAAGCAGTTCCGCCCGATCGCCACCCGCTTCGACAAACTGGCCACCCGCAACAGTTAGGCGGCGAAAACGACGTTGGTGCCAAGGGTGAGGCCATGCCTTCCGGGAACCGGAAACGCCCCTCAGCGAGGGAGAGGGCGGTCTTCTCGGGGTGCGCGGCGGAGTTGTAGCGCATAGCCGGAGGCGTCGCTGAGGCCGAAGGGCCTCATGAGGCGGAGGGCATCGCTGGAGATGCGGGCCTCGTGCAAGATGCGGTCCTGCCGGAGCTTGGACATCGGCAACTTCAGGCCGTGGAAGGTCCGCTTGAGCATGGTGACGTGGACAGGCGGGTGCTCGCATCCACAGCATCACTTTCACGAGCTGCCCTGCAGAGAGCTCCTTTCCGTGTTCGTGGCACACCCTGTGTCTGAAGAACTCCACGGGCAGAACCCGTCGTTCTCGGCAGGGCCCGAAGACACGGACTGCCTGGAGACAGCCACCACCCTCCACCTCCGCGAGAGCGACGACCCAACCACAATCCTCACCCTCACCCCCACAGCCCCTCCACGCCCTCCTCGCTGGACTCAAGCAATCCATGGCTCGATCCGGATCTCTCGGCACGGGAACCCGTCAGATCTCACATGCACCACCCGTACCATCGTGCGAGAGATCACTCGAGAAGGCACCGGCCCGGGCGGAGGGGCGGGGACGGGGACGGGCGTTGGACGGAATTGTGCGTGTGCCCCTGGAAGGCGGAGGCTCGGTTCTCTTCGAGGGCGTGGCGGCCGTTACGGGCGGGCCGGTGAAGGCCGGGCGCCTCAGCGACGCTGTCGGGGAACTCCCCTCGACACTCCAGACGACGCTCGGCCCGGTGCGAGACGCCGCCCGGGCGATGCTGAGCCAGTTGCGCCAGGCCGGACCCGACGAGATCGAGGTCGAGTTCGGGGTGAATCTGGCAGCACAGGCCGGGGCCGTCATCACCAAGGCGGAGACGGGGTGCCATGTGACCGTCCGCATGGTGTGGCGCCGCGACGAATCACCGGACGACGGCCAAGCACCCGACGACAGCCCGGACGCCACCCGCACCAACACGCCGGATGCCAACCGCCTTCCCCCGCACGACGATCCGTCCCCCCGATCCTGATGACATCGCAGTTGCAGGCGTCGGTCGCCCAGGTGCTGAAGAGCGACGACACCGTGGTCGGCGCCGGTTTCCTCGTGGCCGATGACGCCTTGATGACCTGTGCCCACGTTGTACGGGAGGCCGGGGCCGACCCCGGTGACGAGCTGACCGTCGTCTTCCCGCACCCCGACGGCAAGCTGCGATTGACCGGACGGGTGCTGCCCTCGGCCTGGCGGGCGCCCGAGGACGAGGACATCGCCGTGGTGCGGTTCGACGTGCCGGCCGACGGCGTCCCGATCCTGCCGCTGGGCTTCTCCCACGGCTGCCGCGGACACCGGGTGCGCTCTTTCGGGTTCCCCCGCCAGGCGCCGTCCGGCGGGCACTCCGGCACCGGCGTCGCGGGCGATGTCATCACCTACGACGGATCGGGACCCGTCCTGCAGCTGTTCTACGCCAACGATCTGACGACGGGCTTCAGCGGCAGCCCGGTCGTGGACGACGACACCGGGCACGTGGTCGGCATGGTCACCTCCATCGTCGTACCGGATGAACACCAGCGCGGTCAGAACATCGCGTACGCGACCGCCGTACCGGCGCTGCACAGGGCGTGGCCGGATCTCGAAGTCGGCGACACCTGTCCGTATCCAGGCATCCTCGAGCCCTACGGCCGCGAGCACGCCGCCTGGTTCCACGGCCGGGAGCGGGCGGTGCGACTGGTGCTGGAAGCGCTGAAGGAGCAGACCGGCCGGGGCAGCGGGGTGCTGTTGCTGGGGCCGTCGGGCTCCGGGAAGTCGTCGCTCGTCCGGGCGGGTGTGCTGCCCGCGCTGGAAGAGACACGCGTGCCGAACAGCGACCGCTGGCTGCCCGTAGTCGTCCGCCCCGGCCCCGACCTCATGGCCGAACTCGACGCCGGTCCCCTGCCCGGGACACGCGCCCACGGCCTGGAAAGCGCCGTACCCCGTCGGCTCCGCGACGCCCCCGGCCACGACCGGATCCTGCTCGTCGTCGACCAGTTCGAGGAGCTGCTGTCCGGCGACCCGGCTGCCGTCGAGCCGCTCACGGAGGCGATCGGCACAGTTCCCCAGCTGACCGTACTACTGGTCCTGCGGGACGACTTCTACCCCACGCTGGCCGCCTCGGCCCCCGCCCTGCTGGAGAAGCTGCGGCACGGCCTGGTCAACGTGCCCGCCACGCTCGACCGCGAGGAACTGCACGCCATCGTCACGGGGCCGGCCGCCGCCGTCGGCGCCCGGTTCGAGGCCGGCTTACCGGGGCGGATCGTGGACGCCTTCCTTACCGATTCCGCGGCGCCCGCCACTTCGCTGCCTGCCCTCCAACTCGCCCTGAACATGCTGTGGCAGCGCCTGGACGACACCGGCTGCCTGACCTACGAGGCATACAACCGCATCGGGGAGGTCACCGGCGCGCTGCGGCTCTGGTGCCAGGACGCCGTCGAGGCGCTGCCCGCCGACCACAGGCCCGTCGCCGAACGACTGCTCACGGCCCTGGTCAGCACCGCCAACCACGAACGCCAGGTCCCCGCCGTACGGCAACGCGTGCCGCTGGCTGAGCTGAAGGAGAGAGAGGAAACGCCGACGAGGTGCTGGCCGAGCTGATCCGGCGTCGAATCGTCATCACCAGCATGCGGCGTCACCCAGAGCGGCCCGAGGACGAGAAACCCGTCGCCGTCGCGGAACTGATCCATGACGTCCTGATTCGCGACTGGCCCGCCCTGAACGACTGGGTCGCCCGCGACCACCGCTTCAACGCCTGGCTCGGCCGTGCCGACGAGCGCCGCTCACAGTGGGCCAAGCGGCACCACCCCGACGACCTACTGCACGGCTCCGACCTCGCCGAAGGCCTGGAGTGGGTGGACAGACGGCGGCTACCCAAGCTCACGAGCGAGTACGTCAGGACCAGCGAGGCCCGCCGCAAGGCGCAGCAGCAGCGGGCGCGAAAGCTCAACGTCATCCTCGCGAGCCTGTTGGGACTGGTCCTCATCGCGGCCTCGGTGGGCTTCCAGCAACGGCAGCAGGCCCTGGAAGCCCAGCAACTGGCCGAATCACGCCAACTCCTCACTCAGTCCCGTACGTTGCTCTCACAGCCCGACCTCGCGGCTCTGCTCGCCGTACAGGCCTACCGAACCTGGCCCACCCCCGAGAGCCGCGCGGCCCTCTACGCGGCCTCGGACCTGCCGCTGGTCCGGCGACTGGAGGGCGCGGGCGGGCCCATGGCGCTGAGCCGGGACGGGCGGACGCTGGCCACGGCAAGCGGCAAGGACGCCGACGAGGTCCGGCTGTGGAACCTGGTGTCGCGCGAACAGCGCACCCTGCACATCGGAGCCGACCCGACGCCCGCCACCAATAGGGCCACCACCAATGACGAGAGCGAGTACCGGACGACGGCTCTGGCGTTCGACGACAGCGGCGGGACCATGGCGGTCGGAGAACCCAACCGCGTGCGCCTCCTGGACATGCGCGACGGACACCAGAAGCTCTCGATCACCCTGGGCTCCGGTTCGTCCCCTCGCGAGATACGTTTCACCGCCGACAACACTCTGACGACCGTCGACAGCGAAGGTCTCGTCACTACCTGGAACCTGAAGACCCATAAGCCCCTCGACAGCGTCTCAGCCACAGCGCCCGCGAAGTGGCCGCCGACGAGCGATCTCGTCCTGACCGCCGCCCCCGACGGCCGGACGGTGGCGGCGAGTTCGCCCGGGCAGGGTGTGGTGGTGCTGGACCGGGAGACCGGCAGGAAACGGACGATCGCGGACCAGGACGACGACCCCGTCCGGTCCGTTGCCCTCACGGAGGACGGCGACACCCTCGCGACCGGTGGCAAGTCGGGCCGGATACGCCTGATCAGCGTGCGGACCGGCAAGGTCACGGCCACCTTGCGGGGGCCGTCCGTGGCGGTCCGCGCTCTGGCCTTCGCACCGGAGGGCGACGCGCTTGCGGCCCTCACCGACGACCGGGCCGTCAAGCTGTGGGACGTACCCAACCGCAAGCTCCGCTCCTCCTTCGCCAGCGGCCACACCCGCTCGGACGACTACCGCATCGCCTTCCGCCCGGACGGCCGCACCGTGGTGACGAGCGACTACTCGGAGGTCCGGGTGTGGAACCTGGACCAACTCCAGCCGTACGCACATCCCAAGCGGTCCGAGCAACTGGGCGGACCCGAACTCGGCCTGGCCTTCAGCCCCGACGGAGCCGGCCTGCTCGGCGTCGGCACGAAGGAGGCGCAGGTGTGGGACGCGGGAACGGGCGACGTCCATGACAGCTACTCCGGCACTCACGCCTTGCTGGGAACCGCCGCCTACGACCGCGAGGGCCGCCCGCTGACGGTCGTCGACGACGAGGACGGCTGGGCGGTGCTGGATATCGCCACCCTCAAGGCGCTGTCCGCCCGCGAACCGGACACGTCCGATCAGCGCGTGGTGCATGAGGTGGCCCTGAGCCCGGACGGCAGCACCGTGGCGCTTCGGCGCGGCAACGACCTGTCGGTGTTAGACACGGACAGGGGCGAACTCAAGTCGTCGCCCCGGCTCAGCGAGGGCAGTCGGCAGCTCGACAATCTGCTGCTGTCCCGGGACGGAACCACCCTGGCCGCGCAGACAAGCAGCACGGTGGTGGTGTGGGACACCGCCACCGGGGACCTGCAAACGAGCCTTGAGGCACCGAACAGCACTGCGCCGATCAAGCCGTTGGTGTTCTCCCCGGACGGGAGTGTCCTGGTAACCGGCAGCGACGACGGGCCACTGCGGTTGTGGGACACGGTCTCAGGACGCCTGGATGCAACGCTGGAGGGCAGTGACGGCGTGACGGCAGCCGCGTACTCCCCCGACGGCCGCTTCCTCGCGACCGGCGGCCCCTCTGGGTCGGTACGCCTGTGGGAGACGGCCACCAACCGTACTCGGCGGGTGCTCACCGGAGCGCCCGGCCCCGTGGCCTCCCTGGCCTTCGCTCCCGACGGCGGCCGGCTGGCGGTCGGCGGCGAGGACGGCGGTGTGGAGCTGTGGCGGCTCTCCCTGCCGGAGCCAGAGGAGGCCATCGAGCGGATCTGCTGGGCCGTGGGCCGCGACTTCACGGACAAGGAGCGAGCCGAGTACCTCCCGGACCCCGATACCCCTCCCCCTTGCGCGTGATGCCCCGTCACCTCACCCCGAACATCCGCAACACCGTCTGATCGGGTGCGCGGCAGAGCTGTCGACGGTGGACGTACTACTCCCCTCTCCCGGAGTCGATCACCTCTGTGCCAGCGCGCGTCCCCCGTGCTGTCACGGGGCATCGCGACCTACTGGTGATCGACTCCGGGATCGTCACCCACGGGGACGAGACGGACGAGGCGAAATGCCACGAGCAGGCCACAGCTCTCGTCGACGACTTCGTGAACACGATCGCGCAGGGTGCTGCACTCCCCACCGGAGCGCTGATCCGGCTCGCCAGACGCCGCCGCGCCATGGACCAATCCGATGTATGTCCGTTCCGGCACCATGCGGAACCAGAGGTTCGTCTTACTTTCGGGTGGCATCAACCGCTTGTGGAACGGCACGACTCCTTTGCCGCGGGCGCCCCGCGAGAGGTCCGGTGGATGACAGCAGTAGTGACCAGCATTCCGCAGGGCTTCCGTTCATGACAGCGGCGGCCGTGTGGCCGTTTGCACGGTGAGCCGACGCCGCTCCAGATGGTCGTGGAAGAGCCGGCCGACCAGAGCCCCTCCATACACCACGAAACCCACGCCGACCAGCCAGGACTGCAGAACCAGAACGGTCCCAAACGGGCCGTACGTCACCGTGTTCGACGCGATCAGCGGCGAGAAGATGTGCTGGGAGAAGACCCGCAGCCCGAGGAGCCCCAGGGCCGTCGCCGCAGCCCCGGGCACGAGCGCCCGCCAACGAATGCGGCCGCAGAGCAGCAGCCGTTGCGACCACCAGAAGAAGACGAACGCACCGACCAAATCGACCCCGGCGACCAGCACCGTCTTCAGGGCGGACGCCTCCTCGGGGGTGGGCGCGGCAAAGAACAGCAGCAGGGAGCCGGTCAGTACGGCCAGCCAGACGACATGGCGCCACATCGTGTGCCAGCGCGCCGTCGGCAGGTCCCACACTCGCTCGTACCCGGTCTGTACGGCCGAGCCGAAGGTCACACCGAACGCGGCCAGCGCGGCGAGGCCGAGCGCCGTGGTGCGCTGCAGCGCCTGCCCTGGCCGGCCGAACATCCGCTCGACCTCCTCCTGCGACACCGCCGACACACCTAGGCCCTGGACCAGCCACTTGGCGAAGCCCTGACCTCTCGCGAGGTCGGCCGCCGCGACGACGACCAACAACGGCAGCAGCGTGAGGAAGCTCAGCGCCGCGAAGCCCATGGCACGGTGCATAAGCTCCATCTCGCGCCCCCGGTTCCAGGCGAGCCCGATCCACGAGGTGAGCACCCGCCGATGGAGCCGAGCGAACCAGTGGCCGTGATGTGCGGCGTGGCCGTCAGCCGACGCACCGAATCTAAGGGGCATGTGCCGTCGACTACCCGTCCGCCGGGCGGGACCCGACGTGCATGCCCCCGAACGGGTGTCTCCCGGCCCCGTCGATGGAGGAAACACCGAGGTGCCCGCCATCGACCCCCTGTCCGACCGGCCGCCGACAATCGCCTATGTCGCCAGGGCCGCTTCCGTGTCCCGTAGCGCAGGGGTTTCACGGAGCCGTGTGCCCGCACTGGGGTGCATCCCACGTGGACGAGGCTGACGGGTAGTCACAGGCACCTGTTCGAGACCAAGATCCGGACCATTCCCGGACCACGTTGCCACCCACCCGTCGACACCGCACCGTCACCGCAGGTCAGCGCGGGTACTGCTCGTGTACCACCAGCAGACGAAAAACCTGCTGGGACGACCGATCGATCACAGAGCGCCTACCTCGGTCGCGTGGCACGCGCGGGGCCGGCGGCCGGGCTTGGTCAGTCCGGCTCCTGACGCGGAACGGCTCTCCCCAATCAGCCACCAAATGTCCGAGTTCAACGGAGCGTAGTCAGCACCAAGTCAGCACGGGAGTCAGCACGGCACCGTCAAATCACCCCTAACTACGCGTCCCGGACGGCGCCTTCTTGGCCCTTCTCCGAGCCTCTGAGTCGGCTCTCCGCGAGCAAGCATGGCGGCCGAACGCATAGCCGTGCCCCGAACTATGTTGCCCCACCACATGTGCCCCTGACCTGCAACTTCCTACCGTGTGCGAACACATACCCGTCCCCACCGCACACGAGGAAGTGGCGCACATGGCCTCCGGAACCACCGCTCCCCCACCACCTGCGAACCTCCGTCGCATCGTCGCCGCCAGCCTCATAGGCACCACCATCGAGTGGTACGACAACTCATTCGATCGGGGCTAGGACCTGCGGGTTTGACTGATCTCTGGTGTTCGAGTCAGCACCGAACCAGCACCGGGATCTCCCCGTGCTGGTACAGGCCCACCAGACGACCCAGGACGCACCTGCGACGCGCTCCAGCCAACCTCGGCCAGCGGTAACAGACCTCGTTCATAAAGCGGCGGTCGCCGGAACACAGGTCGAAGAAAACGACGCCGCTCTCGAGGCCGGACGGCCGCCGTCCGACTGGACGCGGGTCCTACCGGATCGGCGCCACTCCGGCGGCCACGAACCGGATGAGCGGATGGCCCCACTCAGCGTTCGTGGACGACGCGCCCGTCGAACACGGTGAGGTCCACCTCCACCTGGCTGATGTCGTGGGGGTCGAGATGCAGCAGCGGGCGGTCCAGGACGCACAGGTCCGCAACCTTGCCAGGTTCGATGGTGCCCTTCCAGTCGTCGGCGAAGTCCTGCCAGGCCGCGTTGACCGTGTAGGCGCGCAGGGCCGAGGCGAGGTCCACGCACTGCTCGGGGCCACTTCGCTGACCGCTTGCCTTGGACTCGCGCAGCATCATCGACGCCACACCCTGGCGCCAGTCGGGCTCGGTGATCGGCGCGTCGGAGCTGGAGCAGACCCTGACGCCAGCGTCGATCGCTGAGCGCACCGGCCATTGGTACGCCGACCGCTGCGGTCCCACGATCTCGTCCATGAGGTCGGAGATGGTCCACTTGATGCCGGGGTTCATGTTGACGCCGTAGCCGTGCGCGGCGAGTTTGGTCAGGCTGTCCGCTCCGATGAAGTCGCCGTGGATGACGTAGTGGCGGGCGTCGGGGCGGGGTGCGGCCTCGTCGGCCGCGACGAAGGCGTCCACGACGGTGTCGATGGCCCGGTCGCCGGTGACGTGCACCCCAAGCTGGAATCCGGCCTCGTGCGCGATGCGGATCATCTCGCGCAGCTCCTCGACCTGGAGGGCGGGCGACTCTCCGTGCACGCAGAGGGCGCCGTGGCCACCGTCCGGGTACGGATCGTTCATCCACGCCGTACGGTTGGGGGGCACCCCATCGGCGAAGATCTTGACGCCGATGACGTTCAGCAGCCGCGGGTCGGCCGACTCCGGGCGGCGCAGCTCGGCCAGCCCCTTGCGCACGTCGTCGGCGGATCCGCCCATCGGCGCCGGGAGCAGCAGCACGCTGACGCGCGCCTGAAGGTCACCTGTTGCGGCGAGCTCGGCGTACGCGGTCCAGTTGTCGGTGCTCAGGCCGCCGAAGAGGGTGCCGGTGCCGCCGGGGCCGAGGCCGGGCTCGGTGTAGCTGGTGATGCCCCGGGAGTGCAGTTCCCGGATCACGCCGTCGATGGCCTGGCGGCGCTGGGCGACGGTGGGGACGGGCAGCGCGCTCTGGACGAGCCGCTGGGCGGCTTCGCGCAGGATGCCGGTGGGCGTGCCGTCGGGATCGGTGTCGATGACCCCGCCGTCCGGCGCGGCGGTGTCCGCGTCGATGCCGCAGGCGCGCAGCGCCGCGGTGTTGGCCCACACCATGTGGGCGGAGAAGTCGTTCAGGCAGACCGGGTTGTCCGGGGCCACCGCGTCCAGGTCGCGGCGGTGTGGGAAGCGCCCGGCGTCCGCGAGGCACTCGGTGAGGTAGCCGGCGTCCCAGCCGAGTCCGACGATCCACTCGCCTGGCGGGGCTGCGCGCACCGCGCCGCCGACGAGTGCAGTGATGTCGGCGATCGAACCCACCGCGGGATGGCCGACATTGAGGGCGAAGGGGGGCTTGGTCATCCCGTACGCGGCCCCGTGAAGGTGGGAGTCGTTGATGCCGGGCAGGACGGCCCTCCCGTCGAGTTCGACGATACGGGTGCCGGGGCCGGCCAGGGCGCGCATCTCGGCGTCGGTACCGACGGCGACGATGGCCCCGTCCCGTACGGCCACTCCTTCCGCGACGGTGAAGTCCCGGTCGACCGTGAGGACCTGACCCCCGGTCAGGATGAGGGTGGGAGCGGATTCGGTCACAGCTGAACACCTTTGAGGGGAGGGAGGAACGGGCCTTGGAGGTCAGCGTCCGGGGCGGGGTGCGAAGTACGCCAGTGCCGCGCCCGCCACCAGCGCCGTGCCCTGGGCCATCTGCTGCCAGAACGTCGGCACGCTCAGCAGCGTGAGGCCGTTCTGCAGCCCGCCGAGGAAGAGCACGCCGAGCAGGACGCCGAGGATCGACCCGGAGCCGCCGGTCAGCGCGACCCCACCGATGAGCACGGCTGTCAGAACGGCGAGTTCGAAACCGGAGCCGGAGGTACCCGCGACCACGCTGTCCAGAATCGATGCCTTGATGGTGCCTGCGAGAGCGGCGGCCGCGCCCGTGGCCACGAACAGTGCGAAGGGCGTACGGCGGATGTTGATGCCGGACAGGTGGGCGGCCTCGCGGTTCACGCCGATGGCGAACACGTGGCGTCCGGTCGGGGTGAGCGCCAGGAAGAGGGCGCCGGCGATGAGGACGAGCGCGGCGATGACGACCGGTGCGGCGATCCCCGCGATCCGCGCCCCGCCCAGCCAGGCGAAGGCGGAGCCGAACCCGCTCAGAGGCAGGGGGAAGAGCTGCTGTGCGAGGCCGCGTATCGCGGTGAGCATGCCGAGCGTGACGATGAACGGGGAGAGCCCGAGGTGGCAGCACAGTACGCCGTTGACGACGCCGACCGCGGCTCCGGCCGCCAGCGCCCCGAGGACGGCGACGGCCGGGGTGTGCCCGTTGCTCGCCAACCAGCCCGCGACCAGCCCGCCGAGCGCGAAGGTGGAACCGACGGAAAGGTCGAGATAGCCGCTGATGACGAGCAGGGCCAGCGGTACGGCGACGATGGCCAGGGTGGCCGCGTCGGTGGCGATGCCGCCGAGGTTGGCCGGGTCGAGGAAACTGTCGGTCGAGAGCTGGAAGGCCACCACCATCACGGCGAGGACGACAAGCAGGGGCTGGCGTCTGAGGATGGTCAGACCGCCCGTGGCCAGGACGCGTGGACGGGCGAGGAAGCGGTCGGCGGTGGTCATGCTGCTCCTTGGGCGGGCCGGGAGTCGGGCTCGTGGACGGCCGACAGCAGGGCCTGTTCGGTGAGGTCGGGGCCGGAGAGTTCGCCGACGATGCGGCCGCCGGCGACGATCAGGCAGCGGTCGGCGAGGGCGACGACCTCCTCGGGGTCGCTGGAGGCGAACAGCACGGCCGTACCGCGTTCGTCGGCCAGCCCGGTCACCACGCGGTAGATCTCCTGGCGGGCGCCGACGTCGACGCCCTGGGTCGGTTCGTCGAGCAGCAGCACTTCCACGTCGCGGGCTTCGTTGATCCACCGGCCGAGGACGAGTTTTTGCTGATTGCCGCCGGAGAAGGCTCCCGCGGGAAGTCCTGGGCGGGCGGGGCGCAGCCCTACGCTCTCGGCCAGGGAACCGAAGACGCGGCGCTCGACGCCCAGTGCCCGCACCCCGGCGCGGGAGAGCGGCCGGACCGAGGGCAGTAGCACGTTGTCCTGTGCGGTCAGCGACGGGAACAGCGCCTGGGCCCGCCGGTCCGCGGGTACCAGGGCGATCCCCGCGGCGAGGGCCTGGGCGGGCCGGGCCGGGGTCACCTCCTTTTCCCCGACCCGGATCGTTCCGCCCTGTGCCCGGCGTCGGCCGAAGAGGGTCTCCAGCAGGCGCGTTCGGCCGGACCCGATGAGACCGAACAGTCCGACCCGTTCGCCTTCGCCGACGGTGAGGCCGACGGGGCCGAAGCCGGGGCCGTACAGGCCGTCGACGGTGAGGAGAGGCCGCCCGGCGGTCCGCGCGGGACCGCTCCGTGTCGTGGTGTCGTGACGGCGGCCGGCAATGGCCTCCACTAGCTCATTGCGCGAGAGCCCGGCCACGGACGAGTGGTGGGTGACACGGCCGTCGCGCATCACGGTGACCGCGTCCGCGAGTCGCTCCACCTCGGACAGCAGGTGGGTGACGTAGACGACGGCGAGGCCCTGGGCGCGCAGGTCCTCGACGCGTTCGGCCAGGGCGTCGCTCTCGGCGCCGGACAGGGCGGCGGTCGGTTCGTCCAGAACGAGCACGGACGCGCTGCGGCTGAGCGCCTTGGCGATCTCCACCAGCTGGCGCTGGCCCATCGGCAGGTCGCCGACGCGGTCGCGCGGGGAGCAGCTGGCCGCCACCCGTTCCAACAGGCCGGCCGCGGCCTCCTCTTGGACGCGCCGGTCGACACGTCCGTGACGGGTCCACTCCTGGCCGAGGAAGACGTTCTCCGCGACCGTCAGCGCGTCGACCACGCTGAGGGACTGGTAGATGATCGCCGCGCCCGCGGTGATGGACTCGCGCGGGGTGAGGCGGGTGTACGACCGGCCGCCGATCTCGATCGTGCCCGAGTCCGGCGGGAAGGCGCCGCCGAGGCACTTGATCAGGGTGGACTTGCCCGCGCCATTGTGGCCGAGCAACGCGTGCACCTGACCGGCGGGGACGGTGAGGTCCACGCCGTCCAGGGCCTTCACCCCGCCGAAGGACTTGGTCAGCCCCCGGATGCGGAGGTTCGTCGTCATGGCCGGCCCTAGGCGTTCTGGGCGAGCAGGTCATCGATCCTGGCCGTGTCGCCGCGCTGCACGAGGTTGATCGGCACCTGGGCGCTGGGGTTGGCCTTGCCCGCGGCGACCGCGAGCGGGACGTCGACGATGGCGGCGGCGAGATCGTTCGGGGCCAGGGCAGCGGAGGCCCGGTAGAAGGAACCCTGCTTGATCGCGAGGAGGGAGGGCGCGGAGCCGTCCTGTCCGCCGACGAAGGTCTTGGCGTCGTCCTTGGCGCGGCCCGTCTGCTGCAGGGCCTTGTAGGCGCCGTACGCGGCGGCGTCGGTGATACCGAGGACGATGTTGAGGTCGGGGTGCTTGGCGAGGATGGCCTTGGCCTTGGACAAGGCGGTGTCGGGGTCGATTGCCTGTTCCTGCGCGACCACGTCCACGCCGGGAGCGGCCTTGGTGAACGCCTCGACCATGCCCTTGGTGCGCTCGCGGCCCAGCTCGATGGTGCTGTCGGTGAGGAAGGCGACCTTGCCCTTGCCCCCGAGGTTCTCCTCGGCCCACTTCGCCGCCGCCTCGCCCAGCAGGGTTCCGCCCTCACGGAAGCTGAACTGGATGTCGGCGCTCTGGTGCTCCAGCGATCCGCCGTAGGTGACCCAGATCAGGCCCGCCTCCATGGCCCGCTGCGCGACGGCCTCCATGGCCTCGAACACCATCGGGAAAGAGACGATCGCCGGGACCTTCTGCGCGATCCAGGTGTTGAGGTTGGAGGCCTGCGTGTCGGCGTTGGCGTTGTCGCTCGTGGTGATCAGGGAGCTGCCGTGCTTCTTCGCCTCGGCCGTGGACAGCTTGACCAGCGTGGAGTAGAGCGGGAGCTGTGTGAAGGGGTAGTCGAGTCCGATCTTCGTCAGCTCCTTGCCCCCTGAGGATGCGGGCTTGGCCGAGGCCGCCGCCTTCTCCGGCGCCGAACAGCCGGCCGCGGCCAGCGCCGTGGTGGCCAGTGCTCCGGCGGACAGAGCGAGGAACCGTCTGCGGGAGGCGGCGGAAGGCATGCTG
Source organism: Streptomyces sp. R28 (assembly GCF_041052385.1). Taxonomy (GTDB): domain Bacteria; phylum Actinomycetota; class Actinomycetes; order Streptomycetales; family Streptomycetaceae; genus Streptomyces. The sequence continues at coordinate 826,364 of NZ_CP163439.1, forward strand.
GACTCAGGAGTGATCATGGCAGGGCTCTCCGAGGGGCAGGCCCGCGGGAGGCGGGCGTCCGGGTCGTGCCGAGTGACGCGTCGAGTGACGTGTCGAACAGGAAAGACTCCCGGCCGCCGTGCCGCCATCGGTAGAAATACCGATCAGGTACGACGACGTGCCCTCACGGGATCGATTGGGTCACGGAACCGTGAACACCTTGCCGCCCGAACAGCCGCCTCATATCGTTGGGCCTCAAACGACCTTCCTGATTCCGAGCCCACCCGGAGGCTCGTTTGCACAGCCATCACCAGATCGCGGCGGCCGCCCGCATCGGCATGCTCGCCCACGGGCCGGACACACCGGCTGCCTGTGCCGAAGTCCTGCGCGAACTCGCCCGGGCCCTCCCCCTCGACGCGGCGACGCTGCTCTCGATCGATCCGGTCACCGGTGATCACGTCCAGTTGGCCGGGGTCGGCTACACCACCGAGCTGTCCCAGAACCTGGCCGCCGAGTTCGTCAGAACCCCGTGGTACCAGAACGTCATGCGGCAGGAACTGCCGCCGTCCATCTCCGAGGACGCCGACGACACCGGAACGCGCTTCAGGCACGGCTGGTTCTACGCCGAACGGGTCCGCCCCGCCGGGTTCCGGGACGGAGTGACCGGAGCGCTGCGTCACCGCAGCCGCCTCGTCGGTCTGGTGCACCTCTCCACCGAGCGTGCCGACGCGTACGACACCGACGCACGACGCCTGCTCGCCTGCGTCATGCCGGCGCTCGCCGCGCTGGCCGACCCGGTGCCGTACATCACCGACCTGGAGAACGGCCTGACGCACGGGAGTGCGGTGAGCCTCGTGACGGACGGTGCCGTGATCGACGTGCCGGGGCATGAGCGCGCGGGGATCGTGCGCGACGAGGTCTTCCACGAGCTGCTGGGGGCCTTCACCGGCACGGGCGGGCGGCGGCTGCGCCTGCTGTGGCCGGTGGATGGCGACTGGCGGCGCGTGACGCTCCAGCGGTACCTGCCGGGTTCCCACCGTCTCACCGGTGCGGTGCTGGTGGTGGAGACACCCACCGAACTCCCCTACGGGCTCAGCCCGCGGGAGCTGGAGGTGCTGACCCGCGCGGCCACAGGCCAGACCAACCAGGCCATCGCGCAGGCGCTGTACCTGGCGCCACGGACCGTGCACACCCACATGGAGCACCTGCTGCGCAAGACCGGCACCGCCTCCCGCGCCGAGGCCACCGCCCTGGCGGTCCGCGACGGTCTGCTGCGCCCGGCTCCGGATCAGGTGGCCCGCTTCGTCGAGCGGTGAGGCGTACCGGGCGGGGCGACGCCGGCGCACAGGTGCCGGGCGGCTTCCTGCGCGCCGGGCCGGGTAGTCCGTCCGTGCGGCGGATCAGCCGACCAGTCGCTCCACGCGCCGCATCACCTCACGGCAGAACGCCCCGACGCCGTCGGGGTCGTCGATGAACTGGTTCGGCTTGACGCAGAAGGTCGTGAAGCCGCTCTCCCACTGCTCGGGAACCGAGGCGAGAGCCGCTCCGAGATCGGCCGGCGAACGGTCGTCGGGGAAGACGGCCTGGGTGCCGCCGATCATCTCCAGGTCGGTGATGTCGCGTCCCGCAGCCGACATCGCGTCCTTCAGCGCCCGCAGGTCGTCGGGTGTGGGCCGGCCGAGCGGATGGAAGCCGTGGCCATGGCGGACGAGCCGCCGCAGCAGCGGGCCGTGCAGTCGCTGCCCGCCGAACCAGAGCCGGGGGCCCTCGGGGCGGTACGCCTTGGGTTCGAAGTAGACATCCTGGAAGGGGTAGTTCGGACCGTCGTGGGAGAGGGGAGACGGCCCCCACGCCTTCGCCCACACCTGCAGGTGCTCGTCGAGCAGCTTTCCGCGCTCGCCGAACGGCACGCCGAGCGCGTCGTACTCGTCCCTGCTCCAGCTCACGGTGGGTTGCACCACCAGCCTCCCCTCGCTGATCAGGTCGAGGGTGCCCAGTTCCCGGGCGAGCAGCAGCGGGTGGCGCAGCGGTGCGAGGACCGCCGCGGCGGCCAGCCGGAGTCGTTCGGTGACTGAGGCGATGGCGGCGAGCAGGAGCAGCGAGTTCGGCCAGGGGGTGTACGGGTCCTGGTTGCCCGGCAGGGCGTAGTCACGGGGGTTGCCCATGATCCCCCGGTCCGCCGCGTCGGGTCCGAGGACGATGTGCTCGCTGACCATGACGGCGTCGAAACCGGCGTCTTCGGCCTCACGGGCCCACCGCACGGCCGTGGGCAGGTCGGCCCGGCCTCCGGTGAGGGTCCAGTTCTCGCTGAGGACGAGCAGCATGCGTGGGGTGGCGGGGGTACTCATGGGGCTCCTCTTCTTCTTCGTACAATTTGGAGCCGAACGAACGGGCCCGGTGGGACACGTGTCCGTTCGGGGAGCAGGCGTTGCCGCGACCAGACGAAGGAGCCGCCCATGCCCGGCCAGCGATCCATCACCGAAGCCGAGAAGCTGGCGGCGGCGAAGCTCGGTGGTTTCCCGATCCGTCGGGAGCAGATGGCCGCTGTGGCGAACATCTACCGGGCAGCCTCCGCGGTCCGGCATCACCTGGAGAACTCCGTCCTGCGCGGCTCGGATCTGACCTGGACGGCGTTCGTCGTGCTGTGGGTGGTCTGGGTGTGGGGCGAGTCGGAGACGCGGTACGTGGCGGACGAGGCCGGCATCTCCAAGGGCACCCTCACGGGGGTCTCCCGCACCCTGGAGTCGCGTGGACTGATCAGGCGGAGCGGGCACCCGACGGACGGACGGCTGGTGTTGCTCAGCCTCACCGAGGAAGGCGAGGAGTTCATGCGCCGGGTGTTCCCGGCGTTCAACGAGGAAGAGGCGTTCGTCACCGCCGGGCTCAGCAACGCGGAGTGCCGCCGTCTCGCGGACGGCCTGCGCAGTGTCGTCATGCAGGTCGAGCAGCACGGCGAGGAGCGGCGCCAGTCGCTGCTGAACGGCGCCGAGCCCGCGCCCCGTCGCAGCGGTCGCCGGTCCAGGAACTGAGGGGGCGTCAGGGCCGCTCCTCGGCGGCCCGTACCAGGGCGTCGAAGAGCCGCTGCTGGGCCGGATCCTCGTGGGCGGTGTCCTCGGGATGCCACTGCACGGCGCTGAACCAGCCGCCGGCGGTGGGCAGTTCGAGCGCTTCAACCGTGCCGTCCGCGGCTCGTGCCGTCGCTCTCAGACCCGCGCCGAGGCGGTCGACGCGCTGGTGGTGGTAGCAGGACGCGTCCACCTTCTCGGCGGCCGTCGCCCGTGCGACCACCGAGCCGGCCTCCAGGGCGACGGGATGCGCGACGTGCCGGTGGTCGCGCCCCGGACCGCCCATGTCCTGTTCCAGGGTGCCGCCGAGAGCGACGTTGACCGCCTGCAGGCCCCGGCAGACGGCGAGCAGGGGCAGGCCGGTCTCCAGCGCGGCCCGTGCCACCGCCAGGTCGAAGGCGTCCTGGACGTCGTCCACGTCGTACACGCTGGCGTGGGTGTCGACGGCGCCGTACGTGTGCGGGGCGAGGTCTCCGCCTCCGGGGAGCAGGACGCCGTCGAAGCGGGCGAGCCGGCCGGCGGTGCCGGTCTGCGCGGGATGAAGACTCACGGGTTCTCCGCCGGCCCGCCACACCGCCTCGATCAGGGCCCGGGCGTTGACCTCGGCGGCGTAGCGCAGTGCGGAGGTGGTGGCGCTGAAACGGGCGGGGATCGCGATGAGCGGGCGCGTCACAGCTGGATCCATGTCGTCTTGAGTTCGGTGTACTTCTCCAGGGCGTGCGCGGACTTGTCGCGGCCGTTGCCCGACTGCTTCATGCCGCCGAAGGGCACGGTGAGGTCGCCCTCCTCGTAGCAGTTGACCCAGACCGTGCCGGCCTTGAGGGCACGCGAGACGCGGTGGGCGGTGGACAGGTCGGAGGTCCACAGGCCGGCGGCGAGGCCGTAGTCGGTGGCGTCGGCCAGCCGGACCGCCTCGTCCAGGTCGTCGAAGGCGAGGACGGAGAGCACCGGACCGAAGATCTCCTCGCGGGCCAGCCTCATGCGGGGGTCCACGTGGTCGAAGACGGTCGGCTCCAGGAAGCTGCCGCCGGTGTCGGTGAGGGTGCGTGAGCCGCCGGTGAGCAGGCGGGCGCCCTCTGCCAGGCCGGTGGCGATGTGGTCCTGGACGCGCCCCAGGTGGTCCTCGCCGACCAGGGCGCCCATCTCGGTGGCCGGGTCGAGAGGGTCGCCGATCCGCAGTTCGCGGGCGCGTCGCACGACGGCCTCGGTGACCTGTTCGGCGATGGAGGAGTGGACGAGGAGGCGCGAGGGCGCGGTGCACATCTCGCCCTGGTTGAAGAAGATGCCCCAGGCTGCGGTGGCGGCGGCCTTCTCCAGGTCGGGGGCGTCGGGCAGGATGATGTTGGGTGACTTGCCCCCCAACTCCAGCCAGACGCGCTTGAGGTTGGAGTCGGCCGCGTAGTGCAGGAAGTGGCGGCCGACGGCGGTGGAGCCGGTGAAGGCCAGGACGTCGACGTCCGGGTGCAGGCCGAGGGCGCGTCCGGCGACCGGACCGTCGCCGTTGATGACGTTGAGCACGCCCGGCGGCAGTCCCGCCTCGGCGGCGACGGCGGCCAGCAGCAGCGCGGACAGCGGTGAGTGCTCCGACGGTTTCAGTACGACGGTGCAGCCGGCGGCCAGGGCGGGGGCGATCTTCCAGCCGGCGAGGGTGAGCGGGAAGTTCCACGGCACCACCGCGCCGACGACTCCGGCGGGTTCGCGGGTGACCAGGGCGAGGGCGTCGGGGGCGGTGTGCGGGGACTCGTCGGTGAGCTTGTCGGAGAGCTGGCCGTACCAGCGGAAGGTGTTGATGAGCGCGCGCAGTTCGATGTCGTGGGCGTCGGTGATCGGTTTGCCCATCTCCAGGGTCACGGCGAGGGCCAGATCAGCGCGCCGCTCCTGCAGCAGGTCGGCGATGCGCACCAGGACTCGGCCGCGGTCGGCGGGCGCCAGCCGCGGCCAGGGCCCGCTGTCGAAGGCACGGCGAGCGGCGGCCACGGCGGCGTCGATCTCGGCGGCGCCGCCGTCGGCGACCTCGGTGAGCACCTGACCGTCCCGCGGCGAGACGACGGGGAAGGCGGCGCCCGCCCCGGCCTCCTCGGCACCGTCGATGTGGTGTGCGCTCGGCAGCACCAGCGCCTTGGCCCGGCGGAGCCATTCGTCGTGGGTGACAGCGGGCATGGGGTTCTCCAGACCATGTTTCCGGTGGGACGTCGACGAAGGTGGGACGTCGACGAAGGTGGGATGTCGACGAAGGTGGGGCGTCGAAGAAGTCGATGAGCCCGAGCGGTCGGCGGGCGAGGCGCTATGGCTGCGCCCGGCCGCGCCGACGCCTGAACCACTCGGTCGCGGCGCCCACGGCGAGCACGGCGGGGACGGTCGCCTCCAGCAACGCGGCCGTGCTCGCCTCGCCGCCGATGAGGGTCGTGAAGTTGGCCAGGATCAGCCAGATCGCGCCCGCCAGACCGAGTGCGGCGAGTGCGGGTGCGACCAGCGTGTTGAAGCGCCGGGAGTCCAGCCGCTCACGGCGGAAGAAGACGATCACGGACACCGAGGTCAGCAGGTACAGCAGCATCATCGCCAGGACGGCAAGGCCACTGAACCAGGAGAACAGGGTGAGCACCGGGTCCTTGCCGACGATCACGAAGGGGACGACGAGGAGGAGGGCGATGCCCGTCTGCGCGCACCCGGCGGCCCAGGGCGAGCGGCGAGCGTTGAGTCTGCGCAGCGGCTGCGGCAGCAGTCCGTCGCGGCTGAGGGAGAACAGGTAGCGGTTGGCCGAGTTGTGGAACGTGAGGATGCCCGCGAACAGGGAGGTGGCGAGCAGGACGGGCAGGACGTCGTTGACCCATCCGCCGAACTGCGTGGCGATCGGGGCGAAGACGAACCCGGCCGAGTCGCCGCCCGAGAGGGCCTCTCCGGCCGCCGCCGGGGCCTTGTCGGCGCCGTAGGCGGAGACCAGCGCCCAGGACGTGAGGGCGAAGAAGCCGGTGACCACGAGCACCGAGAGGTAGGTGGCCCGGGGCACGGTCTTCTTCGGCTCGCGGGCTTCCTCGCCGTAGATCGCGGTGGCCTCGAAGCCGAACATCGACGCGACCGCGAACATGATCGCGACTCCCGGGGCCCCCTGAAGGGCCGCTGACGGCGAGAAGCTGTCGGCGAGGCCCAGTCCCTGCGGACCGCCGCCCTGGAACAGGGTGACCAGACCGAACAGCAGCAGGATGCTGAACTCCGCCGCGACGAACACGGCGAGGACCTTGGCACCCATCTCGACGCCGGCCGCGCCCAGCGCCTGCACCACGGCCATGGCGGCCAGCGTCCACACCCACCAGGGCAGGTCGAGGCCGGTGTGGTCGGCGACCAGACCGGCGGTGATCGCGCCGTACAGGCCGTACATGGCGGCCTGGATGACGCAGTACGCGAACAGGGCGACGGCCGCGCCGGCGGCACCGGCGGTGCGGCCGAGGCCGGTGCCGATATAGGTGTAGAAGGCTCCGGCGTCCACGACGTGGCGTCCCATGGCGACGAAGCCGACCGAGAACAGCAGGATCATCACGCCTGCCAGCACATACGCGGCGGGCGTGCCCGCGCCGTTGCCGATCGCGATCGAGATCGGTGCCGCGCCGGCGATGCCGGTGAGCGGCGCCTGGGCGGACAGGACGAAGAACATGATGCCGAGCACGCCCAGGGCGTTGGGCTTGAGCGCGGCTGTGGTGCCGCCTCGCACGGTCTGCTGGGGAGGAGCCGTCTGACTGCCCACGTGGATCACCTGCCAGGGAAGGGAGAGAGGGGACGGAGCGAGAGGAAGGCAGAGGGGGAAGAGGCCAAGTTTCATTTCGACCCAAACGAGTGGCACTTATCGTGGAGCCGGACTATCCGTTTGGCAAGGGGCGGGCGTGGGGATTTCCGGAGCCGACGGAGTCTTACAGCGGGCCTCTGGGGGGCGGCAGGCTCAGACGCCGTCCGTGCCCTCGGCGAGGCCTTCGAGCAGGGCGCGCAGTTCGGCGAGGGCCTCCTCGGTGACCTCCCGCTCGCCGAAGACGAGCTGGTGCAGCACCAGGCCCTCCAGGGCGGCGAAGACCAACCGCGACAGGCCCCGGCCGACCGGCCGGGCGAGCATCTGGGACAGCTCGCGCCGGGTGGCGTCGAAGTACTCCTCGTACAGGCCCCGCAGGTGCGGCAGGAGTTCCGCCCGGCGGCGCGCCTCCAGGAGCAGCTCATACTGGAACGCCTGGAGCTCGGGACCGGATTCCACCATGTCCGCGAGGCCTGCGGAGAAGTCGGCGACCTTGCCCGTGCCGGGTTCGAGGGTGCTGCTGCTGAGGGAGGAGCGTACGGCGTGCGCGAGCGCCTCCTCGATCAGCGCGTCACGGGAACCGAAGTGGTGCACGACCAGGCCGTGGGTGACCCCGGCCTCCTCCGCGACCGCCCGGTAGGTGAGCCTGCGCAGTCCGCCCCGCGCCACCACGCGCACCGCGGCGTCCAGCAGGGCCTCACGGCCGGCCCCGTAGTTCTTCACGCGTTTGCGGGGGCCGCGCTCACCGGCGGGCTCGGTCATGCCCACGACTCTACCCGTGGCCAGGGCGTCAGCGCCGCGGTGGCCGGATGCCACGGAACTCCCAGTCGCCGCCGAGGGCGGTGGACAGCACTTCCTCGGACTCGGTGGGCTGGGCGCCGACGTCGGTACGGATCGGGGTGGGTCCGGTGACGATGTGGTTGGTGAGCCGGCCCAGGCCCTCCACCTCCACCTCCACCACGTCGCCCGGCTGGACGGGGCGCGAGTTGGCGGGCGTGCCGGACAGGAGGACGTCGCCGGGGTAGAGGGTGATGGTGCGGGCGATGTCGGCGACAAGGTAGTGCATGTCCCACTTCATCTCGTCGGTCGAGCCGTCCTGCACCACCTGCCCGTTGACGTACGTGCGCAGCGACTTGCCGTGGAAGTCCCAGTCGGTGACGAGTCCCGGGCCGAGGGGGCACAGGGTGTCGGAGCCCTTGACGCGGAGCATGGAGCCGGCGTCGGTGTCACGGAAGTCGTGCAGGCCGTAGTCGTTGGCGATGGTGTAGCCGGCGATGTACTCGCCCGCCTCGGCCGGGGAGATGTTGCGCGCGGTCTTCCCGATCACGATGGCGACCTCGCCCTCGTAGTTGAGCCACTTGCAGCCCTCGGGGCGGACGATCGCGCCCCTGTGGGAGTTGAGGGACGAGGTGGGCTTGTGGAAGTAGGTCGGGGTGTCGGGCAGGTCGATCTGGAACTCGTCCACGCGGCTGCGGTGGTTGAGGTGGACGGCGACCACCTTGGACGGCACGACGGGGGGCAGGTGCTGGGCGTCCTCGGTCTTGACGCGGCGGCCGTCGGCGGCGACGAGTTCGTCGCCGTCGACGGTGACCTGGACGGCGGCGCCGTCGAGGAGGATGCGACGGTATTCGGGCATGGCTAGAACTCCTGGCTACGACTGGATACGGCTGTGAGGGGTGCGCGGGGTGGGCGGGGTGGGCAGGCCGGTGCCGGTCCAGCCTTCGGCCGGGCGGTCGAACCACAGGTGGGCCTGGCCGGTGCCGATCGAGTTCTCGTACTCGCCGTACTGGCGGGCCTTGGCGGTGCACGCCTGTTCGCCCAGGGCGCCGGCCATCATCAGGTAGTGGAAGAACTTGGCCTCGGGCTTGAACTTCCAGAACTCGTCCATGGTGTCGAGGACCTTGTCGTGGCGGCCCTCCTTGAACCAGGCGATGCGCTCGTAGTCCGCCTCGCGGGCCTCGGGCGTGAAGATGTGCACCGGGTCGCTGGCCTCGTGGTCACGCAGCTCGCGCAGCGGCCAGAAGGTGTGCGACAGCGCGCCCGAGGCGATCAGCAGTACCCTCCGCCCCGGTGTAGCGGCGATACCGTCGGCCAGGGCCCGCCCGAGCCGCAGGTGATCCTCCATGTCCCCGGTCTGGCAGACCCCGATGGTCACCCATCGCTTGTCGGGCAGTCCCTCGCCGAGGAACTTCCAGAGGTTGATGGTGGCGTAGTAGATCGGAAGGTAGTCGTCGTCGATCGCGGTGATCCAGGTGCCGCGCCGGTCCGCGAACCCCTCGATATTGCGGGCGAGTTCGGGGTCACCGGGGAAGTCGTAAGGCATCCGGCACATGCCGCGCGGCAGCTCTTCCGAGGTGAACAGTCCGGCCCGGCGCTGTTGTGCGGTGACGACGAACTCGACCGTCGTGGCCCAGTGGGAGTCGAGGACGACGACGGTGTCGTAGTCGTCCCGTTCGAAGACGTCCTTGCGGAGTTGCCGCAGGCCGGTGACGAGGGTGATCTCCTTGCCCTCGTTCAGCTCCAGCCGGTCGGCCTCCGGCAGCACGATGGTGGGGACGTGGGCGAGGAGCCCCGCCCCGACGATCTCACCCATGGTTGGTCCATCCGTTCGGGGCGGTGACGGTGTTCTTCACGTCGCAGTAGAAGTCGAAGCTCCAGGTGCCGCCCTCGCGTCCGACTCCGGAGAGGCGGGAGCCGCCGAAGGGGGCCTGCAGGTCACGTACGAAGAAGCAGTTGACCCAGACGGTTCCTGCGACGAGTTGCGCGGTGACGCGTTCGGCACGCTCGGGGTCGCCGGTGGCCAGGGTGGCGGCCAGCCCGAAGCGGGTGTCGTTGGCGAGCCGGATCGCCTCTTCCTCGTCAGCGAAGGTCTGCAGGGTCAGGACGGGACCGAAGACCTCCTCCTGCACGATCTCGGAGTCCTGGGCGACGTCGGTGAGGAGGGTCGGCGCGTAGTACTGCCCCTCCTTGGGGTGCCCGCCGATGACCGCGCGGGCTCCCGCCGCCAGTGCCCGCTGCACGAAGCCGTCGATCTTCTCGAGCTGGCGGGGGTGGATGTTCGGGCCGATGTCGGTGGCCTCGTCGCGCGGGTCACCCTGCGTGAGACTGCTCGCCTTCTCGACGAAGCGCCGCGTGAACTCGTCGGCGACCGACTCCTCGACCAGGAAGCGCGTGGCGGCCAGACAGACCTGCCCTGCGTTGTCGTACTGCTCCACCGCAAGGTCGACGGCGAGGTCCAGGTCCGCGTCGGCGAACACCAGCAGCGGTGACTTGCCGCCGAGTTCGAGGCTGAGCGGAGTGAGGTTGGCGGCGGCGGACGCGGCGATCCGCCGGGCGGTGGGCACCGAGCCGGTGAAGCTGATCCGGCGCACGTCCGGATGCGAGGTCAGGGCGTCGCCGATCTCCGAGCCATACCCCTGGACCACGTTCAGCACCCCGGCGGGCAGCCCCGCCTCGGCGGCGATGTCGGCGAGGAGGGAGGCGGTCAGCGGGGACCACTCGGCGGGCTTGAGGACGACGGTGTTGCCGGCCGCGAGCGCCGGCGCGACCTTCCAGGTGGCCAGCATCAGCGGCGCGTTCCACGGGGTGATCAGCACGCAGGGGCCCGCAGGATCCCAGCTGACGTGGTTGCTGTGGCCCCGGGTCTCGAAGTCCCCGTGCTCCAGCGTCAGCAGCCAGTCGGCGAAGAAGCGGAAGTTGTGCGCCACCCGCGGCATCACACCGCGTCGGTGCGAGCGCAACAGCGCCCCGTTGTCGGTGGTTTCGACGATGGCGAGCTCTTCGAGCCGCTTCTCCACCCCGTCGGCGATGGCGTGCAGGATACGGGCGCGCTCGGCGCGGGAGGTGGCGGCCCAGCCGGGGAAGGCGGCCTTCGCCGCGGCGACCGCTGCGTCGGCCTCCGTCGCGGTGCCCCGGGCGATGTCTCCGAGGGTGCTGCCGTCGATGGGCGAGGCGTCGGGGAAGGTGCCGGTGGAGGCGACGCGTCGGCCGGCGATCCAGTGCCGGGTGTCGACGGCGACTCCGGCCACGGTGGTGAGGTGCTTGTTCATGCCCTGGACTCCTGGTGATCGGTGCGGTGCGGGCTCACTCGGCGCCGGAGGTGTTCGACTCCAGCAGGCGTCCGCCGTCCCACACCACGCCCACCTGGCGGTAGTACGCGGCGATCGGTTCGCGGATCTCCAGCCGGGCCAGCTCCTCGGTGGGCGCCTCGAACAGCTCCAGTTCGGCGTCGCCGCGCCAGGGCTGCCCGCCCTCGAAGGAGGCGGCGCCGGACTCGATCAGCTCGTCCAGTGCCAGACCCTTGCCCTTCTCGATGGAGGGCAGCCAGCGGTGATGTGCCATGGGGTGGCCGTTGACGAAGCCGTTGGTCTCGGACGGTTCCCGCAGGGTCACCACCGTCTGGGCCAGCCGGCGGTCCGCCGCGGCGAGCGTCGCCCCGAACCGCGCTCCCGGCTCGATCCGCGGAGCGGGCCCATAGAGGTGCGGGCGGGTCTGGTGGATGGAGCCGAGCTTCTTCGGGTATCCCTGGTGCAGTCCGCGGGCGATGGCGAAGTCCTTGTCGACCCAGATGTACACGCAACGGGTGTAGGTCTGCCCCTTGTACTTGCAGCGGACGACCGCGAAGGCCTCCTTGTACTGGGAGAGAACGGGGTCGAGGAGCTCCGCGCCCGACTCGGAGCACGACTGCCAGTCGGCCCAGATCAGCGCGACCGCCCCAGGGTCCTCGTCCGCCAGTTCAAGCGGTTCGGGGAGGAGTTCGCGGACGCGGGCCGGGTCGGTGCGGTACTCGACGGTGAGCAGGTCGCCGGAGTAGCGCCACGGCGGCGAGGGGATCAGCGACGACCGTCCGCTCGCCGTCTTGGGGTGGAAGTATCCACGAACTGGGCTCATGGCGGGAATGTCCTTACACGGTGAGGGCGGGCTGCTTCAGCAGCCGGGCGCGGTAGCGGGCAGCTTGCAGGGCGACCGACTGACCGCCGAGCGCCACGACACCGACCAGTCGGCCGGCGGTGTGGTAACCGACGAGCACGTCCCCGTCGGGGTCTCCGTCCAGGACCCGTACGTCGTCCTTGCCGAGCGCGGGCGCGCCGAAGGACTGCAGCCGGAACTCGTGCTGGTCGCTCCAGAAGGTGGGCAGCGGCGCGAACGGCGCCAGGTCGGCGTCCGAGCCGGTGAGGTGGGCGACGAGGACCTTGGCGGCGTGCTTGGCGGTGTCCGTGGGGATGGACCAGTGTTCGACGCGGCGGGGCACGCCGTCGTAGCGGGCGTTGGGGAAGCGGGCCACGTCACCGACGGCCACCACGTCCGGGAAGCCTCCGACACGCAGCTGCTCGTCGGTGGTCACCCCGTCCGACAGGTCCAGGCCGTTGCCGTCCAGCCACTCGGTGTTGGCGATCGAGCCGACCGACTCCACGACCACGTCGGCGGGCAGGACGGTGCCGTCGTCCAGCACCACCCCGGTGACCCGGTCCTCGCCCTGGAATCCCGCGACCGACGTACCGAGCGCGAAGCGCACTCCGCGCTCCTCGTGCCGCTTCAGCAGCGCACGGCCCAGCAGGTCACCCAGCGGTGCCCCCATGGGCAGGGGCAGCGGATCGACGACGGTCACCTCGGTGACCCCGAGTCCGACGGCGGTGGCCGCCACCTCGCAGCCGATGAAACCGGCTCCGACCACGACCACCCGCGCACCGGGCCGGGTCAGCTCGTCACGCAGCCCATGGGCGTCAGCGAGGGTGCGGACCGTGTGACGGCCGACGAGGGGGCCGGGGCACCCCAGCCGACGGGGTCGCATGCCGGTGGCGACGACCAGACCGTCGTAGGAGACGGCCGAGCCGTCGTCGAGCGCGACGGTCCGCTCCGCGAGCCGGGCCGCGACGACCTTGCTGCCCAGCCGCCACTGGACATCGGCGACGGCCGCCTTCGGTGTGAAGGCCAGCGACTCGAAGGCCGCCTTGCCCGCCAGTACCTCCTTGGACAGCGGAGGCCGGTTGTACGGCATGTGGGCTTCGTCGCCGATCACGGTGATCGCACCGGTCCAGCCCGCCGCACGCACCTGCTCGGCGGCTCGCAGGCCGCCCAGGGAGGCGCCGGCGATGACGACGCGTCCGGTCATGGCGCTCAGTCCCCGATCCGGATGGCCTGGAGGGGGCACACGTCGGCGGCTTCCTCGACCTCCTCGCGCAGGGCGTCGTCCGGATCGGCGACGTACACGAGGTGCCCGTCGTCGTTCATCGAGAAGACGTCGGGAGCCGCGAAGACGCACTGGCCGTGGTCCTGGCACTTGTTCATGTCGACGACGACCTTCATGGCCGGTCCTCCTGAGGTGAGGGCGTCGGAGTGGCGGATGAGGCATGAGGGGCCCGGTCCGGGGAATGGCCGGGCCCCGGGCACGGAGCTGAGGAGCTACCGGGGGTCCACGCCGAATTTCATTTGGCTTCAAACAAGATAGGAAGCCGCCGGGCGGCGGTCAATACCTGTCCAGGTGGATAATTTCTTTGGGCTGGACTCTTGCGAGGCGGCGAGAGCTTCCATACTGTTCGGGTTCAAACGACGACCTGAGAGCCGCGCCTCCTCCGCGCCCGGGCCCCGTCCCCCTCACGCCACCTGCCAAGCCCCCTTCCCGGGGCCGGCCATCCCACCGTCCCCCCAAGGAGACATCGGTGAGCGCTCATGAGACTCTCGACATCCGTCGGTACCAGGAACGGCTCACCGCCGAGGGCATCGACGTGGTCCGGGTGATCTATCCCGACCTGATCGGCACCGACCGCGCCCGCGACGTCCTGCTGGACCACCTCCCGTCCGCCTGTGCGCACGGTCTGGCCTTCTGCCGCGCCGTCTACCACACGAGCCCGCAGGGCGACGTCGTCCCGGTCGCCGGCGGGCTGGACGCCGGCCTGCCGGACGTGTCCGTTCGTCCCGACCTGTCCACCCTGACCACGCTGCCGTGGGAGCCGGGTGTCGCCACCTGCCTCGGCGAGGTCAGCGACCCCGCGACCGGACGACCGGCCCCCGAGTCGCCGCGGGACCTGCTACGCGCCGTCCTGGCCCGGTGTGCCGAGCACGGGCTGCGCCCGGTCGTGGGCCCCGAACTGGAGTACTTCCTGCTGGAGCCCGCCCCCGACGCCCCGACCGGCTGGCGCCGCGCCCCGCAAACCACCGGCGCCGTCTACACGGCAGGCCTGCGCGCCGACCCGGACAACCATCTGCTGCGTACCCTGCGCCACCTGCGAGATCTGAACATCGGTGTCGTCACGGGCAACCACGAGTTCGACGGCGGCCAGTACGAGATCAACCTCACCCACTCCACCGCCCTCGATGCCGCCGACCGGGCCTTCCGCTTCAAATCGGCCGTCAAGGAGCTCGCCCGGGCCGAGGGCAAGCTCGCCACGTTCATGGCCAAGCCCTTCAACGACGCCGGCGGCTCCGGTTTCCATCTGCACCTCTCATGCGAGGACGACAGCGGCCGAAACGCCTTCGACGACCCCTCCGGCGCCCACGGCCTCTCCGCCACCGCCCGGCACGCCATGGCCGGCGTCCTCGCGCACGCCCCCGCTCTCGCCGCGCTGGCCAACCCGACCGTCAACTCCTACAAGCGCTTCGGCCCCGACACCCTCGCGCCCTGGCTGATCGACTGGGGGCTCGACAACCGCAGCGCCATGCTGCGCGTCCCGCCCGAGCGGGGCAGCGGCGCCCGCCTCGAAATCCGCCTCGGCGACGCCAGCGCGAATCCGTACCTGCTGATCGCCGGAGCGATCGCCGCCGCGCTGCTCGGCATCCGGGCGGGCCAAGAGCCCCCGGCCCCGCTGGAGGGCTACGGCTACGACACCGCCCGGTCAGCCGCCCTGCCCATGAACCTGCCGGCCGCGCTGGACGCCCTGGAAGCGGACACGGAACTGACCGACGTCCTCGGCAAGGACTTCACCGCCTCCTTCCTCTCCTACAAGCGCAACGAGATCGAACGCTTCCAACGGCACGTCACCGACTGGGAGTTCACCGAGTACGCCTACCACCTGTGACGACTGGGAGCCATCAGATGACGACCGAGACCCCGACCGCCGCCGTGAACGAACCGATGCCGCTGGCGGACGTCAACCTCGCCGACCTGGACAACTTCACCGACGGGACCACCCCGTGGCGTATGTTCCACACCCTGCGCCACCAGGACCCGGTGCACTGGCAGCCCGAGGAAACCCCCAACTCCGGGTTCTGGGCGGTGACCCGGCATGCCGACATCGCCCGCGTCGACCGGGACGCGGAGACCTTCACCTCCACCCGGTTCGTCAACCTCGAGGAGGTCGACGACGACCAGATCAAGAAGCGTGCCTCCATCCTGGAGCTGGACGGCGTCCGCCATCGTGCCCTGCGCAGTCTTCTGCAGCGCCAGTTCGGCGCGAGCGTCATCAACAGCTACAGCGACTTCCTGCGCGGCCTGACCGCCAGGACCCTGGACGCGGCCCTCGCCAAGGGCACCTTCGACTTCGTCGCCGACGTCTCCGCCGACTTCCCCATCAACGTCCTGGCCCGCCTGCTCGATGTCCCGCCGGAGGACAACCAGCGGCTCATCGACTGGGGCAACCGCATCATCGGCAACACCGACCCCGACTACGCCGATGTCCTCCTGCACAGCGCGGAGAGCGAGAAGTACCGCGACCTGCCGTTCCGCTCCCCCGCTTCCCTCGAAGTCTTCGAGTACGGCCGTGAGCTCGCCCGGCAGCGGCGCGGCGGCGACGGCACGGACCTGGTCTCCCGGCTGGTGAACACCACCCCGAGGGACGGCGTGCCGCTGTCGCCGCAGGACTTCGACAACTACTTCCTGCTCCTGGTGGTGGCCGGCAACGAGACCACCCGGCACACCATCACCCACTCCATGCTGGCCCTCCTCCAGCACCCCGAGCAGCTCGCCCGCCTCCAGGAGGACCCCTCGCTGATCCCGGTGGCAGTGGAGGAGTTCCTGCGCTGGGCCTCCCCCGTGTACCACTTCCGCCGCACCGCGACCCGTGACGTCGAAGTCGGCGGCAAGCGGATCAAGGAGGGCGACAAGGTCGTCATGTGGTACGCGTCCGGCAACCGCGACGAGGAGGTCTTCGGCAACCCGTACGACTTCGACGTCACCCGAGCCGACAACGACCACGTCACCTTCGGCAAGGGCAGCCCCCACCTGTGCCTGGGCAACCTGCTCGCCCGCACCGAGATCCGCATCATGTTCGAGGAGCTCATCCCGCGGATCGCCGACATCCGCCTGGCCGGGGACGTGCCACGCGTGCGGTCCAACTTCGTCAACGGCATCAAGAAGCTGCCTGTGGAGGTCGTCCTCATGTGAACGGCCAGGCTTTCCGGATGCCATCGGTGGGCCTGCGTCATTCAGTTCGCGCGGTCATCCTCGATGAGGATGACCGCATCCTCCTGTACCGATGGGACGCAAGGCCTCGGTGGGCGGCCTGTTCGAGCACCCGCGTCGAAGCGCTTCACCTGATGACTCAAGCTAACGAGAATTCCTTGGCGTCCTCGCCCGGCATCCCCGGCTCCGGTTCGTACTGGTCCACTGCGGCGGGCTGCTTCCCGCCGCGGTCGGCTGCTGGCAGCGCGGCACCGACACCTGCCGCCCAGAGCTCCCCGACCTGCCCGAATCCCCGCGAGACGCGATGCGCCGCTTCTACGTCGACTGCCTGGCCCATGACCCCGCCGTCGTCGACCTCGCGGTGACCACGTTCGGGGAGGACCGCATGGTCCTGGGCAGCGACTGGCCCTTCCCGATGGGCACCCAGGATCCGCGCGCCCTGATCGCACACCGCGGCCAGGACTTCGTTCGACGGACGGAAGCGACGACGGCGATGTCAGCACTGGGAGGTCTGCATCCAACGCCGTGATCGCAACCGGCGGCCATCAGGCGGCCGACGTCATGCCACAGGCGACGAAGGGCCTGGAGCCGACTGCTCCCGACTCACCGTCATCATGCCGTTCACTGCTCCTCGATGCGGCCGCCGTTCCGGTGCTTGGGCGTCGCCCAGAAAGCCGCACGCCGCGCGTCCTGGACAGCAGTCGTCTCGAACCTCTTCAAGCCGCTGAGCCGCCGCTCCGCGCGCGGACATGGCGGCCCGACGCATAGCCGTGCCCCGAACTATGTTGCCCCACCACATGTGCCCCTGACCTGCACCTTCCTACGGTGTGCGAACACGTACCCGTCCCCACCGCACACGAGGAAGTGGCGAACATGGCCTCCGCAACCACCGCTCCCCCGCCCCCGGGCAACCTCAAGCGCATCGTCGCCGCCAGCCTCATAGGCACCACCATCGAGTGGTACGACTTCTTCCTCTACGGCTCCGCCGCCGCCCTCGTCTTCAACAAGCTGTTCTTCCCGGACTCCGATCCGCTCGTCGGCACCCTCCTGTCCTTCCTGACGTACGCCGTCGGATTCGCCGCCCGGCCGCTGGGAGCTCTCGTGTTCGGGCACTACGGCGACCGTCTCGGCCGCAAGAAGTTGCTGGTGCTGAGTCTGCTGCTGATGGGTGGGGCGACCTTCGCGATCGGGTTGCTGCCGACGCACGCGACCGTCGGGGCAGCCGCGCCCGTACTGCTGACCGTGCTGCGCCTGGTGCAGGGCTTCGCCCTCGGTGGTGAGTGGGGCGGGGCTGTACTGCTGGTGTCCGAGCACGGGGACGCGCGGCGGCGTGGCTTCTGGGCCTCGTGGCCGCAGACCGGCGCGCCTGCGGGCCAGTTGCTGGCGACCGGCGTGCTGTCCCTGCTGACGGCCCTGCTGTCGGACGGCGCCTTCAACACATGGGGCTGGCGGATACCGTTCCTGCTCTCGGGCGTGTTGGTGATCGTCGGTTTGTGGATTCGTCTGTCTGTGGATGAATCGCCCGTCTTCAAGCAGGCGTTGGCCCAGGCGGAGGCGCGCAAGGCCGCGCCCGCGGCGGCGGCCGAGAAGCTTCCGCTGGTCTCCGTGTTGCGGCACCACTGGCGTGACGTGCTGGTGGCGATGGGCGCCCGCATGGCGGAGAACATCAGCTACTACGTCATCACCGCGTTCATCCTCGTCTACGCGACCACCTCGGCCGGCGTCTCCAAGCAGACCGCCCTCAATGCCGTGCTGATCGCCTCCGCCGTCCACTTCGCCGTCATTCCGGCCTGGGGGGCGTTGTCCGACCGTGCCGGCCGCCGTCCGGTCTACCTGCTGGGCGCTGTCGGCGTCGGGCTGTGGATGTTCCCGTTCTTCTCGCTCATCGACACCGGCGGCTTCGGCAACCTGATCCTCGCCGTGACCGTGGGCCTGGTGCTGCACGGCGCCATGTACGCGCCCCAGGCCGCCTTCTTCTCCGAGATGTTCGCGACCCGCATGCGCTACTCCGGTGCCTCCATCGGCGCCCAGTTCGCCTCGGTCGCGGCCGGCGCGCCCGCACCGCTCATCGCGACCGCGCTGCTGTCCGACTACGGCAGCTCCACCCCGATCGCCCTGTACGTCATCGCCGCGGCCGTCCTGACGGTGATCGCGGTGGGCGCCGCCAAGGAGACCCGCCACCGGGATCTGGCCGACATCGAGTCCTCCACCGACGCACAGGACGCGACGGCGAAGGCGGCGGACGCGCACACCGTCTGACCTGACCTCCGGCCCACCCGGCCGAACCCTGGAACCGGCCCCTGTACGCCTGTGCGTACGGGGGTCAGCGCTGCACCGGTGCCGACAACCGGTGCAGCCGCAGCGCCAGTTGGACCTCCAGCGCGCGGGCGGGGCTCTGCCAGTCGTCGCCGAGGAGACGGCCGACGCGCTCCAGGCGCTGGGCGACCGTGTTCACATGGACGTGCAGTTCGTCCTTGGTGCGCGCCGGGCTCATCCCGCAGGCGAAGTACGCGTCGAGGGTGCGCAGCAGGTCGGTACCGCGCCGTTCGTCGTACGCGACGACCCCGCCGATCGTGCGGTCGACGAAATCCGCGATGTCCCGGTCCCCGGCCAGCAGCAGCCCCAGGAAGCCGAAGTCCTCGGCTGCGGCGCCGTCTCCGGAGCGGCCGAGCAGCCGCAGGGCGTCGAGGCAACGTCGGCCCTCCTCGTAGGCGGCGGCGACGACATCCGGGTGTGCGGCCAGGTCCTCGACCGGGGCGGAGGCACCGACGGTGACCGCCTCATGGACGGCTGTGCCGAGATGTCGGGCGGTGCGGCGGGCCAGGTCGGTGGCGGTGTCCCCCGCTTCGAGAGGCAGGAGCAGCACCGTGCCGCCGTCGCGGGCGGCGGCCAGGCCGTGCCGGGTCGCGGCGAGGTGGGACGCGGCGGACCACAGACGTCTGCGGGCGGCCGCCTCCTGGTCGGCGTCGGCCGCGACGGGGTCGAGGCGCGCGGCGAGCACGACATGCCCGGCGTCGAGGTCGGCGTCCAGTCGCGCAGCGCGCTCGCGCAGCAGACGCGGGTCACGGTCGCGGGCGTCGAGCAGGTCGTCCAACAGCTCGCCCCGGACGCGCTGTTCGGCCTCGGCGGCGGAGCGCCGGGCGAGGAGCAGGAGCGAGGTGACCATCGCGGCCCGCTCCAGGGTGCGCTGGTCGACGGGGTCGAGGCCGGGGTGGCCACGCAGCACCAGCGCGCCGAGCAGTTCGCCACCTGCGGCCACCGCGGCGATCCAGTCGTCGTCGTGCCGTACCGCGTGGCCTTCGGCGCGGGATGTCTCCAGCGCCCTGGCCGGTGCGGCGGCGGCCTCCGTGAACTCGACCATGCCGTCGAGGACTTCGGAGACCGCGGCGGCCACGTCGTGCACCCCGCCGCCGCGCAGCACGAGTTCGGCGAGTCGGTCGTGCACGTCCGAGGCTCGTTCGATGACTCCGCTGCGGTCCCGGATGATCTCGTTGGCCAGTTCCAGGTCGGCGAGGGCCGAGCGGGTCTCGGTGAGCAGGTTCGCGGTGTCGATGGCGGCCGCGGCGAGGGCGGCGAAGGAGCCGAGCAGCGCGATCTGCTCCCGCTCGAAGACCCGGGCACGCCGGTCCGCCGCGAAGAGGACGC
Source organism: Streptomyces sp. R28 (assembly GCF_041052385.1). Classification (GTDB taxonomy): domain Bacteria; phylum Actinomycetota; class Actinomycetes; order Streptomycetales; family Streptomycetaceae; genus Streptomyces. The sequence goes on from NZ_CP163439.1 coordinate 846,165, forward strand.
CGATCACGTGGTGCCCCAGCATCAGGGGCCCCCCGAGGATGGCCACCAGCCCCTCGTCGCGCACGCCGGCGTCGATGGTGAGGGTGTGCTGGAAGCGGTCGTCCTTGAAGTAGTCGTCGGTGACATAGGGGCGGGCGGTCTGCGCGACGAGTCCGCCGAGGCCCTCGCCCATGCCGAGCCGCAGCTGCTGGAACCGGGCGGCGACCGAGCCTTCGGTCACCCTCATGTAGGTGTCGCCCCGGGCCGGGTCGTTCAGGCTGAGATAGGCGACGTCCGTGCCGAGCAGCGACCGGGCGCGCTGGACGATCGCCTGCAGTACGGCGTCCAGGTCCCGGAGACCGGCCAGGTCGTGGGCGGTCTCGAAGAGGGCCGACAGCTCGGCCTCCCGTCGGCGCCGCCCTTCCAGCTCGGAGCGCACGCGCAGCGCGAGCAGCTTGGCCTGTTCGAGGGCCACGATCCGCTCGGTCGGTCTGCCCTCGGCACGGGCGAGCAGCACCGGCTGCTCGTAGGCGTCGGCGGACGCACCCCTGGCCAGCAGCTCGAGGAACGGCGTCTCGGCGCTGCTCAGGGGCGCTCCGGCAGCGGCGGAACGCGAGGCGGACTGCACGTGATCGCGGGACATGCCCACAGGATTGCTCATCGCACCATCGCCCCGTCAGCCCTGTGGACAACTCGGAATTCGGTCGGCGTCGGCCCGCTCAGTGCGCGGTCCACCCGCCATCAAGTACGAGCGACGTGCCGGTCACGAAGGACGCCTGCGGGCTGCACAGGTACGCCACGGCCTCCGCGACCTCCTCCGGTTCGATGAGCCGTTTGACCGCGCTGTCCTGCAGCAGCACCTCGGACAGCACCCGCTCCTCAGGGATACCGTGCGCCCGGGCCTGGTCGGCGATCTGCTTCTCGACCAGTGGGGTGCGCACATAGGCGGGGTTCACACAGTTCGAGGTGACGCCATGGGGCGCGCCCTCCAGCGCGGCGGTCTTGGAGAGTCCCTCCAGACCGTGTTTGGCGGCCACATAGGCAGACTTGAAGGCCGAGGCGCGCAGCCCATGGACCGACGACACATTGACGATCCGGCCCCAACCCTGTCCGTACATATGGGGCAGGGCGCCACGGATGAGCCGGAACGGCGCCTCCAGCATCACGGTGAGCACCGTGTGGAAGACATCGGCCGGGAACTCCTCGATGGGGCTCACCAGTTGCAGCCCGGCGTTGTTGACGAGGATGTCGGTGCCTGTGGCGGCGAGTTCGGCGGCGTCCAGGTCGGTGAGGTCGAGGACGTGCGGTTCGACGGCGCCGGCGAGGCCCCGTGCTCGCTCGACGAGTGCCTCCAGGCCCGCGGTGTCCCGGTCGACCGCCCTCACCTTGGCCCCCGCGGCCGCCAACCGCAGCGCACAGGCGCGGCCGATGCCACCGGCCGCGCCGGTGACGAGGGCGGTGCGGCCACCGAAGTCGGGCGGGGAAGGCAGGAAAGGGCCGTGAGCCGGCAGGGTGCTGGGCGGGGTCATGGCACGACCCTAGGCAGCACCCTCGCCAGGCCACATATGGTCTCAACCCATACTTCAGTCAGAACTCATAGGCTCGAACCACGTGGGTTCATCGGACAGTGCCTGCTTGATCCGGAACAGCTGACGTTCATCCATCGCGGGCAGCGCGTCCACCTCGAACCAGCCGACCTGCAGCGATTCGTCGTCGTTCACCCGCGCCTCGCCCCCGACGGCTCGGCAGCGGAACGTGACGTCCATGAACTGGCACGTGTCGCCGTTGGGATAGGTGACCTCATTACCCGTCCTGACCAGGACGATCCGCTCGGCGACACACCGGACGCCCGTCTCCTCGTACACCTCCCGGACGGCGGCGACGGCAGGCTGCTCGCCCGGGTCCGGGATGCCGTTGATCACTGTCCACTTGCCGTTGTCCGCGCGCTGACCCAGCAGGACCCGCCCCTCGTCGTCGAAGACGACGGCGCTGACCCCGGGTAGCCACAGCAGTTGGTGACCGGCGGAGGCCCGGATCGTACGAATGAAGTCAGGAGTAGCCATGGCTCCGACCCTAGTGGGCCGGTGGCGGCGCCCCCGGCGGCTTCCGGAGGCGTCGACCGGCGTACGGCTACACGTCAGGGGTGCGTCGCGCGCGCATCCCGGCGCCGATCGCCCAGCCGAGGCCGCCCGCGGCGACCAGCACCAGGGCGATCTCCGGCAGGATGCCGAGCCGCGTGGCGGGCGTCTCGCTGGAGCGCAGCGGCACCTTCTGGACCAGCGAGTCGGCCACGAACATGCCCGTCTTCTGCGTGATCGTCCCGTCCGGCATGATGATCGCGCTGACGCCGCTGGTCACCGGGACGGTGACGGTGCGGCTGTGCTCGACGGCGCGGACGCGGGACATGGCGAGCTGCTGGTAGGTCATCTCGCTGCGGTCGAAGGTCGCGTTGTTGCTGGGCACGGAGATCATCTGCGCGCCGTCGGTGACCTCGGAGCGCACGGTCCAGTCGAAGGCCGCCTCGTAACAGGTGACGAGGCCGACCTTGGCGCCGTCCATGGTGAACACACCCGGCTCGCTGCCCCGGCTGAAGTCCTGGCGGACCATCGAGGTCCAGTTCTCGTTGATCGCCCCGACGAGCGAGCGCAGCGGCAGGTACTCGCCGAAGGGCTGGATCTGCCGCTTGTCGTACGTGTCGACGGGACCCTTGACCGGGTCCCACAGGATCTGCTCGTTGAGCAGCTTGCCGTCCCGCTCGACGACGCCGCCGACGGAGATGGGCACGCCGATCGTCTTGGCGGCCGTGTCGATGACGGCGCGCGCGTCGGCGTTGGCGAAGGGGTCGATGTCGGAGGAGTTCTCGGGCCACAGCACGAAGTCGGGCTGTGCGACCTTGCCCGCCTTGACCTCGGCGGCCAGACGCTCGGTCTCACGCGCGTGGTAGTCGAGTACAGCTCGCCGCTGGGAGTTGAAGTCCAGTCCGGCGCGCGGCACATTGCCCTGGATGACCGCGACGGTCGCGGTGCCGTCCTCGGCCTTGTCACTGACCAGCGGCCGTGCGGCCACAGCGCCCACCACCGGCACGGCCACGCTCAGCAGGGCGACCGCGGCAGCGGACCGCCGTACGGTCCGCGTGCGCCGGGCCTCGACAGCCAGGCGCACCACCTCGTAGAGACCGAAGCCGCAGAGAACGACCGCGAAGCCGAGCACCGGGGTGCCGCCCACCGCGGCGAGTGGCAGGAAGACGCCGTCTGCCTGGCCGAATGCGATCTTGCCCCAGGGGAAGCCGTTGAACGGCGCACGCGCGCGTGCCGCTTCTCCGGCGATCCACAGCGCCGCCGCCCACACCGGCCGGCCCGGCAGCTTCGACACCGCGGCGACTCCCGCGCCCACCAGCGCGACGAAGACCGCCTCGATCGCGACCAGCGCGAGCCAGGGGCCGGGGCCGACCTCCACTCCGGTCCACACCAGCAGCGGCAGCAGGAAGCCGAGGCCGAAGAGGTAGCCGAGGCCGAGGCCCGCCTTCCAACTGCGGCCGCGCAGCACCCAGCCGAAGACGGCGAAGGCAGGCAGGGCCAGCCACCAGAGGGTGCGCGGCGGGAAGCTGACGTAGAGCAGCACTCCGGAGAGCGCCGCGGCGAGGGCCGGAACCAGGCGCACGAGCCGTGCCGCGCGCGAGGCGGGCGCGATCTGCGGCTGCAGCTGGTCCGACTCGCCCACGGAAGTTGCGGTGACGGTCACTCCGGGAGTGTACGGCGGTTGACCTCGGCGCCGACAGCGCGGTCCAGTGGGGCCAGGGCTCCCACGTGGGCGCATGCGTCAGTCGGGTCCACGGCAAGGTCCGCTGCGGGCGCGGTTCCGCTACCGGAGACGCCGCGCAGTCGTCGGCCGACCGTCCCGCGCGGACGCCGTCGCCGACCCCGCGGCGCTCAGGCGACGCATCGTTCCTGCACGACACGTCCACAAATCGCCCATCAGCCGTTACGGTATGCCGGAGCTCAGTCGTACCGGCAGGTCAGGTCATGTCCGGACGGCGGGGCCGTCACAGGTCGGGGGACCGGTTTTTCGGGGGGCGGGGTGGATGTCACGGGGATGACGTCTGCGGCAGGTCCGGATGAGGACGGCGACAGACGAAACGTTTCTGATGCGGCGGGCGTGGTCGTGCTGGGGGCATGCGCCGCCTGGTCGCTGATCTCGGCCGCCGTGCACGACGGCCGCCCCGAGGGCGTGCTGCTCGCGATCCTCGCCGTGGCCGCCGGGTATGCCGCGGGCCGGATCGGCGGGGCGCTGCTGCCGGTCGCCGCGCCCTGCGCCGGAGCGCTGGCCGGAGTGGCCCTGACGCTGGCCGTACCGCACCTCGCCCCCGGTCCGCAGATCGTCGCCCCGCTGGGCCACGCCGGTGCCACGGCCGCCGTACTGACCCTCTCCGCCGGCGCCGCGTGCTGCGCCGCCTGGGCCGCCACGGCACCGGCCCTGCGACTGGGCCTGCGCGCGCTGGCCGCAGGAATCGCGGTGACGGCCGGCGCCCTCGGCTCGACCTCCGGCTTCGTCACCTGTACCGCTGTCGTGCTGTGCTCGCTCGCCGCCGGTCACATCCGCCACCGCGGCATGGGCATCGCGGGGCTGGCCGTGGGCGCGACCTCGGTCACCGGTCTGACCTGGGCGGTCGCCGGGCACGCGGTGCCCGGCGGAATCGCCGACTGGCTCGAGGGCCGGCTGACGCGGCACCGGGTCCAGCTGTGGCACGACGCCCTGCACCTGACGGGCCAGGAACCCACCCTGGGGGTGGGCCCGGGACGCTTCGGAGAACTCAGTACGACGGCCACCGAGACGCTTCTGTCCGACGGCAAGCCGCACTCGGCGCCCCTGCAGCAGGCGGCGGAACAGGGAGTGGTCGGCGTCATCCTCCTGGCGGCGGCCTTCTGCTGGATGCTGTTCGCGCTGTGGCGCACCACGCGCTCCACCCCGGTGGCCCTCACCGCGGGCGCGGCCCTGACGGCACTGGCGGCCATCGCCGCGGTCGGCAACGCGCTCAGCTTCACCGCGGTGTCGGTGGGCGCGGGCCTGCTGGCGGGGCTTGCCACGGCACGTCCCGTCACCCACGGACCGAGGGAGAGCGAGATCGACGTACGCGCGCGTGGCGAGCGTTTGATCCCATGACGCGGTGTGCGACGAAGGGGGGTGGGCCGCACACATGACTCCGAAGCCCCTCCCCCGCGGTGGCGGCAGGGCCCTTGATTCAGTGCGCCGTGCCGGGTGCCCGCGTCCGCAGGCGACCCCTGATCACCCGTACGGCCGCCTCCGCGTCGTCCACGGTGATCGTGAACGTATGGCCGTCCCACATCCGCAGGACCAAGCCCTCACCACGCCGTACGACGACCGCGGTGCCCTTCTCGGGCCGCCACCGGTAGCCCCAGCCACCCCAGTGACGCGGGGTGACGTGCGCGACGAAGTCGGCGCCCGCGACCTCGGACAGCGGAATGCGGCGGCGCGGCACACCGATGTGGCCGCAGCGCACCTCGAGGCACTCCTGGTCGACCTTCAGGGCGACATGCACGAACGCCAGGGTGCCGAAGAGGACCAGCAGTCCGGCCGCGATGCAGCCGATGACGGCCATCGCGAGCGGGGCGATGCCGCCCGTCCACGGCGAGTCGACAGCCAGCTCGACCCCGAGCGCCATGCAGGCGGCACCGACGAGCGCCAGCAGCCACTGGACCCGGTTGGTCGCCCGGCCGGTCCAGACATCGGGGTGCGGCTGCGCGCTGTGGGGGTGGTCCCTCATGGCTATGAGGTTACTCAGGTTTCGCTGCGTTGGTACCGCGCTGCAAAGGGTGACTACGCCGACCGAGGCCCGGACGAACCGACGCCGTCCGTTTCGCGACAGTCGGTCAGCGAGCGGGGCTGATCTCCCGCAGGAGACGGCCTTCCTCATAGGCGAGAGCGGGCTCGGGCAGCGCACCCTCGCGGCCGCTCAGCAACACCGTCAGGGTGCCGTTCGCCTCGGCCCCGGGGGCCGGCTGCTCGCCGATCCGGCGCAGCGCCTGGGCCGCGACCGCGCCGGCGGAGCCGTGCAGGACGAGCGGCGGGAAGCCGGGACGCTGGACGGCGGTGCGGATGCGCTCGGCGACGAGCTCGTAGTGCGTGCAGCCCAGGACGACGGTCGTCACGTCCTTGGGGGTCAGGGCGGCGGCCGCGGCGACGGCGGCCTCGATCGCCGTCTCGTCCGCGTGCTCGACGGCCTCGGCCAGCCCGAAGCACGGCACCTCGGTGACGGCCACGCCACCGGCGAAGTCTTCGATGAGACCGCGCTGGTAGGGGCTGCCGGTCGTGGCGGGCGTGGCCCAGATCGCGACGGGGCCGCCACCGGCCGCGGCCGGCTTGATCGCCGGAACCGTGCCGATGACCGGTATGCCGGGTTCGAGGCGGGCACGCAGGGTGGGCAGGGCGTGCACGGTCGCGGTGTTGCAGCCGATGATCAAGACGTCGGGCCCGTGCGCTGCGGCGGCGTCCGCGACGGCCACGGCGCGCTGCGTGAGGTCCTCGGGGGTCCTCGGACCCCAGGGCATGCCGTCGGGGTCGAGGGAGAGCACGAGATGTGCGTCGGGCCGCAACCGCCGGACCGAGGCGGTGGCCGCGAGCAAGCCGATTCCGGAGTCCATCAGCGCGATCTTCACCCGGCCACGATAGACGATGGGCCCTTGCGGGCCCCTCCGGTGGGGCAGACTGCGCGCGTGAGCGCCATCGCGTGGACTGCCGCCGGATCACTCGCCGCCTGGCTGTGGCTTCTGCTCTGCCAGGGCTTCTTCTGGCGTACGGACGTCAGACTTCCGCGGCGGACGGAACCGAAGGAGTGGCCGTCGGTCTGCGTCGTCGTACCGGCACGCGACGAGGCCGCGGTACTTCCCGCGAGCCTGCCGACGCTGCTCGCCCAGGACTACCCGGGGCGCGCGGAGATCTTCCTGATCGACGACGGCAGTTCGGACGGCACCGGGGAGCTGGCGCGCGAGCTCGCGCGGCGGCACGGCGGACTGCCGCTGACCGTGGACTCCCCCGGCGAGCCGCCCGCGGGCTGGACCGGCAAGCTGTGGGCGGTGCGACACGGCATCGGCCTGGCACGCGCGCGTGAGCCCGAGTACCTGCTGCTGACGGACGCCGACATCGCGCATGCGCCCGACAGCCTGCGGGAGCTGGTCGCGGCGGCGCGCACCGGGGGCTTCGACGTCGTCTCGCAGATGGCCCGGCTGCGGGTGGAGAGCCTGTGGGAGCGGCTGGTCGTGCCGGCCTTCGTGTACTTCTTCGCGCAGCTGTACCCGTTCCGCCGGATCGGTAAGAAGGGGGCTCGGACGGCGGCCGCGGCGGGTGGCTGCGTCCTGCTGCGCACCGAGGCCGCCGAGCGGGCGCGGATCCCGGACGCCATCCGGCACGCCGTCATCGACGACGTGGCGCTCGCGCGGGCCGTCAAGGGCAGCGGTGGCCGCATCTGGCTGGGGCTGGCCGAGCGAGTGGACAGCGTGCGCCCGTATCCACGGCTGAGCGACCTGTGGCGGATGGTCTCGCGCAGCGCGTACGCACAGTTGCGACACAACCCGCTGGTGCTGGCCGGGACGGTCGCCGGGCTCGCGCTGGTGTATCTGGTGCCGCCCGTGGCCCTGATCGCGGGTCTGGCCGGTGGGGATGCGGCAACGGCGGTCATCGGCGGTCTCGCCTGGCTGGTGATGACGGGGACGTACGCCCCGATGCTCCGCTACTACCGCCAGCCTCTGTGGCTCGCTCCCCTGCTGCCGTTCACCGCGTTCCTCTACCTCCTCATGACGGTCGATTCCGCGGTACAGCACTACCGGGGGCGCGGCGCGGCCTGGAAGGGCCGCACCTACGCGCGTCCGGACGCGGTGCCCGACGAGGGCTGACTATTTGCGGCCGGGCGTCCAGTTCATGCCCCACGCGTACGCGTAGTCGACCGTGCGCTGCGGGCTCACCCCGCGCTCGGGCACCAGGTAGCGAGCCTCGCGCTGGACGACCAGGTCGCTGCCGGTGTTGGTGATCAGGGCGAGTGCGCACACCGTGGAGGGGACCGTGCACTCGTCGAGCGAGAAGTCGATCGGCGCGCCGTGCTGCGGCGTGAGCGTGACCGTGGCGTGCAGGTCGGCGAAGGAACGCGCCCCTTCATAGATGGTCACGAAGATCAGGATGCGCCGGAAGGCCCGCTGGTGGTCGAGGTTGATGGTGAGGTTCTCGCCACTGGACACGGCGCCGGTGCGGTCGTCGCCGTCGAGGTGCAGGTACGGGGGCTGGTGCAGGGCGCCGAAGGCGTTGCCGAGGGACTGGATGACTCCCTTGCTGCCGTCGGTGAGCTCGTACAAGGCGCACAGGTCGAGGTCGAGGTCGTTGTGCATGGCGACCGGGCGGCCCAGCTTGCTCGCCCAGCCCGAGAACTGCTTGCGCACCTGCCAGTTGAGGTTCACGCGCATGGCGCCCGAGGTGCCGCCCTGCTTGGTCAGCGAGACGGAGGGGGAGGCCTTGGTGAGCGTCACCTTGCTCAGGCTGACCGGCGGCGCCTGGGGCGCGGGCGGGGGAACCGGGGGCATGGCGGGCGGCGCCATGGTGACCGGCGGCGCCACGGGTGGCGGCGTGGCAGCCGGGGGTGCGACCGGCGGGGCCACGGGGGTCGCAGGGGGTGCCGCTTGCTGGGGTTCGTCGACCGTGATGCCGTAATCGGTGGCGAGGCCCTCGAGGCCGCTGCTGTAGCCCTGGCCGACGGCGCGGAATTTCCAGGCACCCTGGCGACGGTAGAACTCACCGAGCACGAAAGCGGTTTCCACGGTGGCACCCGTGCTGTCGAAGCGGGCGACGACGGTGCCCTGGGCGGCGTCTTTGACCTCGATGCAGAGGTCCGGAACCTGGCCGAACGCACCGCCGTCCGCGGAGGCGGCGAGGATGACGGTCTCGATCGCGGGCTCCACGCGCGCGAGGTCGACGAGCAGACAGTCGGTCACCCGGCCGCCGACGTCCCGCTTGCCCTCGTGCCGGACGGCGCCGGAGGAGTGCACCGGCTGGTTGTAGAAGACGAAGTCACTGTCGGAGCGCACTTTTCCGCCGACGAGCAACAGTGCCGAGGCGTCCGCGTCGGGCACGCCCGGTCCGGAGCGCCAGCCCAATTCGACCCGCAGTGCCGTCGTCGGCACCGGAGCATTCGATCCTTTCGACATTGACATGTCCGCCCCCATCACGGGTCACCGCGCCAGGTAACGTCCCGGCAGCTCACTGGCTTCTTTACAGGGCCAACCTATTCCCCGCGCCAACGAACTCCCATGACGGTCACCGGAACACCGGAGGCCAACCCCCGGTAACCCGCCCGGAACTCGGCATTTACACGATCCGAGCGCGGATTGGCGTCCCTTTTTGCCAAGTTCGCTCGCATTGGGGATCCGGCGTCACTACGGACACGCAAAACAACCCTCTTATCGGTCTCCCCAACCAGCACATCGTGGGCTTAACGTATGCGCCATGACCTCCCCCCGCTCCACCTATGGCGGCGGCTACTACTCCGCCTCCTTCCCGGACACTCCGATCTACGACTCACTCGTGGCCGAGCGGGGCACCCCGCAGATCGCCCCGATCCGGGTCCCCGCCGCGTACGACATGCCGGGCAGCAATCTGCCCGCGCTGCCGTCCGCGCTGCCCGCCCTCCCGGCGGCCCCGTCCCAGCCCTCCTACGGATATCCGCAGGCACAGCAGCCCGCTCCGCTACAGCAGGCGCCCGCGGCGTACATCCCACAGCAGGCGGCCGCGCCGCGTGGCTATCCGGGTCCGCAGGCTCAGCAGCCTCGGCCGGTGGCGCCCGGCGGCACGGGCTACGAGGCGATGCGCCCCGCGGCTCCCCGCCCCGCCGCGGCTCCTTACCAGGACCCGTACAACAACCAGCAGTACCGCGGCTACTGACCCGTTCCCCCAGGCTGTCGGCCCCTCCTGGCACGACGGCCGCACGGGGCACACACGACTGCGGTCGGTTCACGTTCATCCGGTCAAGGCGTTCCGGGGCACCGCGCCCCGGGAGGCCGTCGTGGAGCCCTGGGGGCCGACCGGAGATCGGCGCTGGGTCCTGATCGACGACGGGGACAGGTCGTTACGGAGCGCCGACGACCGCGCTTCACGCACGCCGCCGCCGAGCTGCTGCCCGGCGGCGGCGTTCGGTTGTCCAGGCCCGGCACGGACCCGCTGACCTTGCCGGTGTCGCGGACGGTCGGCGCTGCGCCTGTGGAGATCGTCCGCGACTAGGTCGAGGCGGTCCTCGCCGCGGACGACGCCGCGCATGCCTGGTGCAGCGCCTGCCTCGGCGCCGACGTGCGACTCGCGTTGATGGGCGACCCCGGCATGCGCCGGGCATGTCGATCCGGAGTACGCCCGGCCGGGCGAGACAGCCGGCTTCGCCGACGGCTACCCGCGGCTGCTGCTCACCACGACAGCGTCCCTTGAGGCTCTCGACTCCCACATCGCGCAGGATGATCACGCGCAAGAGGGCATCCTGCCCATGAACCGCTTCCGGCCGAACGTGGTCGTGTCGGGCATCGCAGCCTGGGCCGAGGACGATTGGTCTCGCCTCATCATCGGCGAGGTGGCCTCCCGTGTTCCCGAGAAGTGCGGGCGGTGCGTGGTGACCACCACCGACCAGGCCCCCCGACCAGGCCACCACTGAGCAGGCCACCGCCGAGCAAGCAGGGAGCCCCTGCACACCCTCGGCCGACACCTCCGGCTGGACGGCGAGCTGGTGTTCGGCCAGAACTTGGTACCCCTTTCCCGCTTCCCCGCGGCACGATCCGGGTCGGTTGTCCGGTCACGATCCTCGACTGAGAAAGATCTGGCGGAGCGGCAGTGCGCGGGAACCGAGGCCGGGTGCCCGCGCGTTGGGCTTTTCGTGAGAAGTTCATGAGAGGACCCGAACTCAGGTGATTTCGCTCTCTCTTCGGCGGGGTCCGCGCGTGAACGGCTCGGTGAGGGGTTATCACGGAGCGGGAAGGGGGTGGGCGGACGATGCGGGCGATCAGCGGACTCTGGCGCTGGCGGCACAATCCGCTGCGCCGTGCGACCGACCTGGCCGAGGCCTGGGTCGCCCTCGGGGCCCTGCTGCTGATCCTGGTCGTCACGCCCTTCGTCGGAGCCCTGGCCGGCGGCACCGCCCAGGGCGTTCTGCAGAAGTCCGTCCGCGAGCAGCGCGCGTCCCGGCACCTGGTGACGGCGACCGTGATCCGCAAGCTGGAAGGCTCTTCGCTGGACGCGGACCCCGAGGTCACCACCGGGCGGGACCTGAGAACCAGGGTCGTGGCCGGCTGGACCGCACCGGACGGCAGCGTGCACCAGGGTTCGGTCATGGCGAGCCTCGACACCCCACAGCCCGGCGAGCGCTTCACGATGTGGACGGACCAACAGGCCCGCCCGGTCGCCCGCCCGTTGGACCCCGCGACGGCGGCGACGCACGCGGTGCTCGCCGGGTTCGGCGCGGCCCTGCTGGCCGTCGGCCTGGTCGAGGGCATCAGACGGCTGGTCGTCTGGCGCATGGTCCGTCGCCGGTACGCCCGTTGGGACCAGGCGTGGGACAAGGCGGGTCCGGACTGGGGCCGCACCGGCACCGGCAGTTGACGGCCTTCCGGCTCTGGTCAACCCACCGCCCGCGCGCACGCTACGGTGGACCGGCTGAACTCTTCGGCAGCGAAACCCGCGTACTTCGAGGTGGGGGCACATCAACGCCATGGCACAGGGCACGGTCCAGGTGACGCACACCGGCACATCGCGGTGGCGGCGCCGCACGGGTGAGTACGCATCGCTCGCGGCCGCCCTGGAGGCCGCGACCGACGGTGACGTCCTCACCGTCGCGCCCGGCACCTACCGGGAGAACCTCGTGGTCCAGCGGGCGGTGACCCTGCGCGGTCCCGAGGGCTCCCCGGGCTCGGTGCGTATCGCGCCGGTGGACGGCGTGCCGCTGACGGTGCGCGCCTCGGCGGTGGTCCAGGACCTGCATGTGGAGGGCCAGGACGCGGCGGCGCCCGCGCTGCTCGTCGAGGAGGGCGCCCCAGAGCTGTCGGACGTCCGGATCGTGACGCGGTCCGCGGCCGGGATCGAGGTGCGCGGCGGCGCCCGACCGACTGTGCGGCGCTGCACCGTCGACAACCCCGCGGGCATCGGCATCGCCGTACTCGACGGCGGGGGCGGGGTGTTCGAGGAGTGCGAGGTCGTCGCGGCAGGCCAGGCGGGCATCGCCGTACGCGGCGGGGCGCACCCGCGCCTGGAGCGCTGCCGGGTCCACCACGCCTCGGGCTCGGGGCTCACGGCCACGGGTGAGAACTCCGCGCTGGAAGCGGTGGGTTGCGAGGTCTACGAGGTGCGGGGCTCCGGTGTCCAGATCACCGGCCGGGCCACCGCCCACCTCACCGACTGCGATGTGCACCGCACCACCGCCGACGGCGTCACGCTCGACACGGACGCCGTGCTGACCCTGGCCGACTGCCGTATCCACGACATCCCGGAGAACGCGGTCGACCTGCGGTCCCGCTCGGTGCTGACCCTGACCCGCACGACAGTGCGTCAGTTCGGGCGCAACGGCCTGTCGGTGTGGGATCCGGGCACGCGCGTGGACGCCAACCAGTGCGAGATCTTCGACAGCACGGGCGACTATCCGGCGGTGTGGGTCAGCGACGGCGCCACCGCGGTGCTGGAATCCTGCCGGGTGCACGACGTGCCGGACGCCCTGTTCGTCCTCGACCGCGGTTCGCGCGCGGACGTCGTCGACAGCGACCTGTCCCAGGTGCGCAATACGGCCGTGTCGGTGAGCGACGGCGCCACCGCCCAGCTCGACGACTGCCGTATCCGGGACGCGGCGACGGGCGCCTGGTTCCGGGACCACGGCAGCGGTGGCACGCTCAACAACTGCACCCTGGACGGCACCCAGACGGGCGTGATCGTCACCAAGGGGGCCGACCCCACCATCGAGCGCTGCACCGTCGACTCGCCGGCCGAGGCCGGGTTCTACGTCTCGGCGGGCGGCCGCGGCACCTTCCTGAACTGCCGGGTGAGGGGCAGCGCAGGCTACGGCTTCCATGTGATCGACGGCTGCCGTACGACGCTGAAGAAGTGCCGTACGGAGCGGTGCGCGCGCGGCGGGTACGAGTTCGCGGACGGCGGCCCGGACGCCGCCTCCGGGGTGGGACCCGACGTGGAGGACTGCACCAGCGACGAGAGCGCGGGCCTGAGGCAGCCCCCGCCGGCACCGGAGCCCGCTGTACAGACCGTGCGCCAGTCCCCCGGCCTGCTGGGCGCGATCCCCGGCCAGCGCACGACCGAGCAGGAGCCGCTCGTCGCCGCCTCGCAGCCCGAGAAGCCGACGCGGACCTCCAAGGACGTCCTCGGTGAACTGGACGCGCTGGTGGGCCTGGAGAGCGTCAAGCGCGAGGTGCGCGCCCTCACCGACATGATCGAGGTGGGCCGGCGCCGCCAGCAGGCGGGCCTCAAGGCCGCGTCGGTCAAGCGGCACCTGGTCTTCACCGGCTCCCCCGGCACCGGCAAGACGACGGTCGCCCGACTCTACGGCGAGATCCTCGCCTCCCTCGGCGTCCTGGAGCAGGGCCACCTGGTCGAGGTGTCCCGCGTCGACCTGGTCGGCGAGCACATCGGCTCCACGGCGATCCGCACGCAGGAGGCCTTCGACAAGGCACGCGGCGGTGTGCTGTTCATCGACGAGGCGTACGCGCTGTCGCCGGAGGACTCGGGCCGGGACTTCGGCAAGGAGGCCATCGACACGCTGGTGAAGCTGATGGAGGACCACCGCGACGCGGTCGTGGTGATCGTGGCCGGCTACACGGCCGAGATGGAGCGCTTCCTCTCCGTCAACCCCGGTGTGGCGTCCCGCTTCTCACGGACCATCACCTTCAGCGATTACGGCCCCGACGAGCTGCTGCGGATCGTGGAGCAGCAGGCCGAGGAGCACGAGTACCGGCTCGGCCCGGGCCTCGCCGAGGCTCTGCTGAAGTACTTCACGGCGATCCCCAAGGGCCCGGCGTTCGGCAACGGCCGTACGGCACGCCAGACCTTCGAGGCGATGGTCGAGCGACACGCGGGCCGGGTCGCCCAGCTCGCCGAGCCGAGCACGGACGACCTGACTCTGCTGTACGCGGAGGATCTGCCGGAACTGCCCTGAGGTCGCCGACCGATCGGATCCCTCCCGAGGCCGCCGGATCAGCTCTCGGCCGCAGCCTGCGGCCGTTGCGCCGGCACCTCCGGACGCAGCCGGGCCAGCAGTCGCTCCCGTTCTTCCGCGAACGCCGGGTCCGCCTGGTAGTCGCTGTGGCCGAGGATGGGGGCGGGCAGGGGGTGTTCGGGGGTACGGCCGTACGCCAGGGGGTCCTTGAGGGCCTCGCGGTCCACCGTGGGGGTACAGCTGCCGGGCAGGCGGACCGGGCCGCCGATGGGGTCGGTGAGCCGGTACAGGTTGCGCCAGCAGTCGACCTCCGCGTGCAGGGAACTGAGCGCGGCCGGGCCGAAGTGCGCCGGGAACCAGCGGCCGTAGAGGCGTTCCAGCGGCGAGCCGTAGGTCAGGAGCGCGACCCGCTTGCGGTCGGCCGGTGTCAGCTGCCAGGCCGCTGCGGCCGCGAGCACGCTGCCCTGGGAGTGCCCGGAGATGACAAGGCGGCGGCCGTCCTCGGCGCGCGTCCAGGTAGCCATCCGCCAGGTCAGGTCGGGCACCGCGCGCTCGGCGTAGCAGGGCGGCGCGAAGGGGTGGGCGGCGCGCGGCCAGAAGGTGCCGACGTCCCACAGGATGCCGATGGTGCGCCGCGCGGAGGCGTCTTTGTAGGCGCGCCTGCCCCAGGTGACGAAGAGTACGAAGCCCACGCCGATCAGCCAGGAACCCAGCGCCTGCGCCGTCTCGGCGGCGCCGTGGACGAAGGCGTACGCCCCGTCGGCGGCCGCGCTCGGTGTCTCGTCGCTCGTCAGGGCGCCGACCAGGGCTCCTGCGCCCAGCAGCAGCGTCGCGGTGGAGGTGACGGCGACTACGAGGGGGCCGCGGTCGGTGAGCGTGGCCATCGCGCGCGTGCTCGCGATACGGCGGGTGCGTGCCGCGTCCTGGGGCTCCCCGGTGTAGTCGAGCTCCACCGTGCCCAGTTCGGCGCGGCGCAGCTGCCAGGCCCGCCGTGCCAGCCAGCCGCAGAGCAGCAGCAGGAGGACCAGCAGCGGTGGGATGACGGACGCCTGCCAGGTCAGCAGGACCGGCGGGCCGACGATCGACGTACCCGTGCCGTCCAGCCAGTCGGCCACCCGCTGGGACACCCCGCCGGACATCACGCCGCCGAGGGCGCAGGCCAGCATCGCCACGGCCGGTCCGCCCAGGCCCCGCATCGCGGCGCGCGGGTCGGGCTGCGTGCGGTGCAGGACGTGGGCGACGACGGCGAGGACGATGACGAGCAGGCCTTGGAGGAAGGCGATGGCGCCGAAGGTGGGGTCGCCCGGGAGGCGGCCCGCCGACTGCCAGCCCGGCCGCTCCCACCCGGCGTACACCAGGGCGAGCGCCAGCAGGAAGAGGGAGGCCAGCGGGAGGCGTCGTACGAGATGCTCGTCGAGTTCCTGGTCGAGGCGGTTCTCGCTGCGGCCCCGGCGGCAGACCACCCACACCACTACGGCCGCCCCGGCAACGATCGCCGCTTCCAGCAGCCACCCCAGGGTGTCGAGGAGCGCGGGTCCACCGGGTCTGCGGTCGAAGCGCGCCGCCGCCGAGCCGACCGCGGCGGCGACCGTCAGCAGGCCCGCGGCGGTGTGCGCGGCGCGCAGCCGGGCGACCAGGCGACGGCCGTACCAGAAGCCGGGGCGGCCCAGGGAGGTACGGCCGGACTCCTCGTCGGGCTCGGGCTCGCGGGACATCGGCTGCTGGGACTCGTACGCGCTCCAGGTGCGACGGGAGAGGTACCACAGCAGGCCGGTCAGCGCGGCCGGCACCACGGCGGCGAGCGCGAGCCTGCGGCCCGGGTGGCTCCACCAGCCGCCGTCCGAGACGACGGGTGACAGGAAGCCCAGCCAGCTGTGGCGCTCGGCGCACGCGCGCGTGCCGGCGCACTGCCAGGCCGCGAGGTCCAGGGCGACCTCGCACGCGGCCGCGACCAGCAGCACCGTCAGTGTGAGGCCCGCGAGCCGCACGAGGAGGCCGTAGAGGCGCACCGTACGGTCGCGGTCCCGTGCGGTGGGGCGCATCCAGTGGGCGAGGTTGACCACCATGAACGGCAGTAACAGCAGCCACAGGGCGCGTGCGCTGTTTCCTGAGGTGAGGTTGCACCAGACGTATGCCTCGCGGACCGGTTCGCCCCGGTAGTCGTCCGGTCTTTCCTCGGCGTCGACGTCCTCGGCCCGCCGGAAGACGGCGGCCGTGTCGTCGCCGGTGATCCGCACGGTCCGCGGATCGTCGAGCATGTCCTGCGGTGTGGTGCCGCCGACACCGTGGACCAGGAGTTCCAGGGCGATCCTGGCGCCCTCGGGCCCCGTGACGGGAGCGTCCATCGCCGTGTCCGCTCCGTTTCTCGCGGCACGTTCCTGCGCATGTTCCACTGTTCGCACTTCCCCCGTGACGAGCCATCGGCTTCTGTCTGTGCGGGCACAAGGATCTCCCCGCAGGGACCCTCTTACACCTCTCGTCACGGAATCTCCCCGATCCGTGTGAAGAACAGCGGAGCGGACGATGCGAAAGTGACATGCGCGCGTCGTGACAGCCAGTGGCGCGACCGGTACCGACCCATGCGAGTATGGGACGTCCCGCGCACCGGGAGGAGCGAGAATGTCCTCATCAGAGCAGGTGCGCAGGGCATGGCGGACGGCACAGGCGAAAGGACCGGAGCGTACGTGAGCGAGAATCAGAACCTCCTCGCGGAGCAGCGGCGCGCCCTGATCCTGGACGAGGTACGGCGCAGAGGCGGGGTGCGCGTCAACGAGCTGACGCGAAAGCTCGGCGTGTCGGACATGACGGTGCGGCGCGACCTCGACGCGCTGGCCCGGCAGGGCGTGCTGGAGAAGGTGCACGGCGGCGCGGTCCCGGTGGTCGAGGCGAGCACGCACGAGCCGGGCTTCGAGGCCAAGTCGGGTCTGGAGCTGACGGCCAAGGAGGACATCGCGCGGGCGGCGGGCGAGCTGGTCGCGCCGGGCAGTGCGATCGCTCTGTCGGGCGGTACGACGACGTACGCGCTGGCGCACCAGCTGGTCGACGTGCCCGACCTCACGGTGGTCACGAACTCGGTGCGGGTGGCCGACGTCTTCCACGCCGCGCAGCGCACGTCGGGCCCTCGGCAGGGCGCGGCCACGGTCGTGCTGACCGGCGGGGTGCGCACACCGTCCGACTCGCTGGTGGGCCCGGTGGCCGACCAGGCGATCGCGGCGCTCCACTTCGACGTGCTGTTCCTGGGTGTGCACGGGATATCGGTCGAGGCCGGCCTGTCCACGCCGAACCTCGCGGAGGCCGAGACCAACCGGCGTCTGGTGCAGTCGGCGCGCCGGGTCGTGGTGGTCGCCGACCACACCAAGTGGGGTGTGGTGGGGCTGAGTTCGTTCGCGGCGCTGGAGCAGGTCGACACGCTGGTCACGGACGCCGGTCTGGAGACCGAGGCGCGCTCGGAGATCGCGGAGCATCTGCGGCGGCTGGTGGTGGCGGGCGAGCCCGATGAGGGTGCGGACCTCTGAGGTCGGCGACGTCTCGCGGTGCAGACATCTGACGGGGCGCCAGCTATGGTGACGCTGCCCGGTGCAGCGTCGGCATAGGGGGTTTCGTCCATGGCTCACCTGCTGCGTGAGGTGGGACTCGACTTCGTCGAGTCCGCGCCCGTACGGCATGTCTTCTCGCGGGAGATCACCGCTCCCCCGGAGACGGTCTACCGCGCGCTGGCCGAGGACGTGTCGGGCTGGACCGAATGGTTCTCGGCGGTGACGCTGGCCCGGCCGCTCGACGCCGGAGCCCGGCGCGAGGTCCGGCTCAGGGGTGGTACGCGTTTCGAGGAGACGATCCTCGTGGCGAAGAGCCCCGAGGTGTACGCCTACCGCGTCGATGTCACCAACGCGCCGGGGGCGCGGACCATGGTCGAGGAATGGCGGCTCGCCCCGGCCGGGACGGGCACGCGGGTGCAGTGGACGTTCGCGGTGGACGGCACGGCGCCCTTCCGGTTCACCTTCGGCCTGGCGCGGGCCGGCCTGGGCCGGGCGTTCCGGGACGCGGTGACCGCGCTGGACCGGCGGCTGGCGTCCGAGGCGTCCTAGTATCCGCGGGCCACCCGGGAGTGTCCGCGGGCCACCCGGGAGTATCCGCAGGTCACTCGGGCCACACGCCCGTGGCCAGCAGCTGCTCGATGGCCGCCGAGTACGGCGCGATGTCCAGGCCCTGCTCGGCCAGCCACACGTCCGAGTAGTACTTGTCGAGGTACCGGTCCCCCGGGTCGCACAGCAGCGTCACCACGCTCCCCTTCCGCCCCTCGGCCACCATCTCCGCGACGATCTTCAGCGCGCTCCACAGGCCGGTGCCCGTCGAGCCGCCCGCCTTGCGTCCGATGCCCTGCTCCAGGGCCCGCACGGCGGCGACGCTCGCCGCGTCCGGCACCTTCATCATCCGGTCGATGGCGCCGGGCACGAAGCTCGGCTCCATGCGGGGCCGGCCGATGCCCTCGATGCGGGAGCCGCGGCCGCAGGTGACGTCCGGATCGCCGGTGGTCCAGCCCTCGAAGAAACACGAGTTCTCCGGATCGGCGACACAGATGCGGGTGTCGTGCTGCATGTAGTGGACGTACCGGGCGATGGTCGCGGAGGTGCCGCCGGTTCCGGCCGTGGCGACGATCCAGGCGGGCTCCGGGAACCGCTCCAACTCCAGCTGGCGGAAGATGGATTCGGCGATGTTGTTGTTGCCTCGCCAGTCCGTGGCCCGCTCGGCGTAGGTGAACTGGTCCATGTAGTGGCCGCCGGTCTCCACCGCGAGGCGGGCGGACTCCTCGTACATCCTGCGCGAGTCGTCCACGAAGTGGCACCGGCCGCCGTGGAACTCGATCAGGCGGCACTTCTCGGCGCTCGTCGTGCGTGGCATGACCGCGATGAAGGGCACGCCGATCAGCTTCGCGAAGTACGCCTCGGAGACGGCCGTCGAGCCGCTGGACGCCTCGATCACGGGGCGGCCCGGCCGGATCCAGCCATTGCAGAGGCCGTAGAGGAAGAGCGAGCGGGCGAGGCGGTGCTTGAGGCTGCCGGTCGGGTGGGTCGACTCGTCCTTCAGGTACAGGTCGATGCCCCACTGCTCCGGCAGCGGGAAGCGCAGCAGGTGCGTGTCGGCCGAGCGGTTGGCGTCGGCCTGTACCTTGCGCACGGCTTCTTTCAGCCACACGCGGTAGGCGGCGTCGCTGTGGTCGACGTCGAGGGTCACGCCGGACGGGATCTGCTGGATGGTGCTCACGGCGCTGCTCCTCGTGCTGTTCGGCCACGGCGACTCGCGTGGCCGTCACTTCGAGCATAAACATCTTTCGCACGCTTCTCACCTGCATAAACACTTCTTTGAGAGCCTCAAAGGCACCCCTGGGCCAGTGGCCTCACGGGGACCTTGGGGGCGCATTCACGCGAGTGCTCCGAGCGCCCCCGGTCAGGCGTGACGTGCGTACTGGTGCTCGACGCGGGACACGGGCAGACTGCACCGGACGGGACGGCGATCCCGCACGGGGGGCACACTGGATCACGACCAGGGCCGGCCACGCCCGGACAGGACGAGCCGGCACACCGACGCGCACCAAGGGGGCGGGGCATGGCGGAGCCGGAGGTCAGGGCAACGGGCGTGCGGATCGGGAAGCGGCTGCGCTCGCTGACCCGGGCCGGACAGGTGCGGATCAGCGACGGCAGGGTGCAGTTGCTCACCAGCTACGGCAGCGAGATCGACAGCGCACCCGTGCAGGCGGTCCGGGCGTCCAAGCCCTGGTTCTCGCCGGACGACCGGGCGCTGGCGGACCTCAACGGCAATCGCTACTCACTGACTCTGGGCGATCACGACCCCGCTCCAGGTGAGCCGGGTCCGCCTGCCGCGCGCCGGTTCATCGAGGCCGTGCGGAAGGCTGCCGGACGTAAGGGCTGAGTCACCGCGAGTTGCGGTACCGCACCCCCTGCGTCACTCTGGTCTCACGTCACTCTGGGTTTACCGGCGATAACGCTGCGAACCAGCCCCGCCGGCCACGACAGCAGGCGGCCGTTTCCTTCAAGCATCCTGCTGGATCCGTACTCCGTGTTCTTCCGGACCACTTCAGTCGGGGAGTCGCAGCCGTGATCAGATACCCAAGCAGGCACTGCACGGTGGAGCTCCAAGCCCTGCCGTCGCGGATCGGCCAGGTCCGCAGAATCGTATCGGCGCAGTTGCGCTACTGGCATCTGGATCCCTTGATAGACCGCGCCGCGCTCGGTGTGACCGAGCTGTTGACCAACGTCCACCAGCACGCCCGGCCGGACAAGACGTGCACCGTCGAGATCGAGCTGCTGCTCGACCGGCTGACGGTCTCGGTGCGCGACCACGACCCGCGTCTGCCGGTCGTGGCGGATGGCGAGGTCATGGACACGCTCGCCACCTGCGGGCGCGGCCTCGCGATGGTGGCCGCGGTCAGCGAAAGCTGGGGCGTGCGGCCGGACGGGGACGCCGGGAAGGTCGTGTGGTTCACGCTTCCGACGCCCTCGGCCGCTCGGGCCGCGGTCGCGCGTCCGCCGCGGCGGACGACCGTGGAGAAAGCGGCGCGCCGATTCGCGGAGGTCGGGTCGCGGGTCGACCTGCACAGGCCCGAACACGCTCCCGCCCGGTCGGCCGTTGTCGGCTGACCGGGCGGTGACACCTCTGTTGGTTCGTTCGCCTACGGGGCGCCCAAGCCGGTGTCGAGACGGCGATCGTGCTCAGCCCTTCGGGCCTCCGCGCGTTCGCCGTCTCGGCACCGGCGCGCCCCTCCGGCTCTCTCACGGCCGTTGCCGTTGGCCCACTGAGGTTGGTGGGCTCTTGCCGTTGGCCTTGTTGACCGTTGGCTGACCGCTGCTTCAGGGGCACGACGTCTGCCCCGTGAGCGTCACTCGGTGGCGATCGCCCGCAGTACGTCCAGGCGTGCCGCCCGGCGCGCCGGGCGTAGGCCCGCCAGGGCTCCGGCCGTGAGGCCGACCAGCGCCACCACCGCGAGTTGCAGGGGCGGCATCGCGAAGGCGAAGGTGCTGTCGCTCGCGCCGTCGGAGGCCCTGACCAGGACCCAGCCGAGGAAGGCGCCGAGGGCGAGGCCGCCGACCGTGCCGAAGGCGGCCACCAGGACCGACTCCCAGCGGACCATCGCGCGCAGTTGGGAGCGGGTCTGGCCCACGGCCCTCAGCAGGCCGAGTTCGCGGGTGCGCTCGTGGATCGCCAGGGTGAGGGTGTTGGCGATGCCGAGGAGTGCGATGAGCACCGCGAGGGCGAGCAGTGCGTAGACGAGCGTCAGCATCATGTCGATGCCGCTCGCCGAGGACTGCGCGTACTCGTCGCGGGTCTGCACCTCGGGGTTGCCGTACTGGGCTGCGACCGTTTCCACCGCCGCCTTGCCCGCGTCCGCGCCGACGCCGTCCTTGAAGGAGACGGCGAGGAGGGTGTCAGCGTCCTGGGTGCGGTGCGGGGCCCAGGCGCCGCGGGTGATGACGTAGTCGCCGGCGAGCTCGGACCGGCCGTAGACCGCGCGGACCTCGAAGGTCTGCTTCCGGCCGTCGGTGAAGGTGAGCTGGGCCTTGTCGCCGGTGGTCAGGTTCTGTTTGTCGGCCTCCTTCTCGGTGATGGCGATGCCGTCCGTGCCGAGGTCGCGCAGGGAGCCCTGGACGTTGCCGAGGTCGAAGGTGCGCTCCAGGGCGACCGGGTCCGTGACCGTCAGCGCGCGTCCCTTGCCGTCGACTTCGGCGACTCCGCGGCCGAGGCCGACGGCCGTGTCCACCTCGGGCAGCCGCTGGACCGCGTCGGCGAGGCGCGGGCTCAGGCCGCTGCCGCCCGCGCCGAACGACGGGGTGCTGACGGCCACGTCGCCCGCGAAGGACCTGGACACGGTCTGGTCCATGGTCGCCTTCAGAGAGGCGCCGAACACCGTGAAGAGGGAGACGACGGCCACGCCGATCATCAGGGCGCTCGCGGTGGCGGCCGTTCGCTTCGGGCTGCGCAGGGCGTTGCGGCGGGCGAGTCCGCCGGTGACGCCGCGCAGTCGGTCCAGGGGGCCGCCGAGGATCCGTACGGCCGTCGTGGAGGCGACCGGGCCGAGGACCACGAAGGCGGCCAGGGCCAGGACGGCGCCGGTGCCCGCCAGCCAGAGGGACGGGGTCACCAGGACGCCGCCGAGCGTCGCGCCGACCGCGAGGGCCAGCAGGCCCAGGCCGGTGACGGCGCGGAGGCGGGAGGCGCCGGAGGTGTCGACGGCCGTCTCGCGCAGGGCGGCCAGCGGTGCGGTGCGGCCGGCGCGGGCGGCGGGCAGCAGTGCGGAGCCGAGGCAGACCACGATGCCGACCGCGAGCGGCAGGGCCATGGAGAGTGCGCTGATGACCAAGTCGCCCTCGGGGAAGGGGAATCCGATTGCCGGGAACAGCGCCTGCAGGCCGGCCGCGACGCCGATGCCGCCCGCGAGGCCGGCCACCGACGCGGTGACGGCCACGGCGATCGCCTCGACGAGGGTCGACGCGGTGACCTGGCGGGGTGCGGCGCCGAGGGCGCGCAACAGGGCGTTCTCGCGGGTGCGTTGGGCCACCACGATCGCGAAGGTGTTGTGGATGGAGAAGGTCGCCACCAGCAGGGCCACACCGGAGAAGACCAGGAGGAAGGTGGTGAAGACGTTCAGGAACTGGCTGGAGATCATGTCGGTGTTCTCCTGGGCCGACTCCTGACCCGTGATGGCCTCAACGCCGTTCGGCAGTGCGGGAGTCAGCGCGTCGACCAGCTCCTGCTGGCTGACGCCGGGTCCGGCCCGTACCTGGATGCTCGCCGCCTCGCCGGGCCCGGCCGTGAGGTACTTCTCGGCGTCGGCCTGGGTCATGCCGGTGAACGTCACCTGGGCCATGCCGTCCTCGCCGCCGAAGGTCGCGAGGCCGACGACGGTCACCTTGACCGGGTCGGGCGTGCGCAGGGTCGTCGTGTCACCGATGTCCAGGTCGCCGCGCTTGGCGGTGCCGCGGTCGATGACGACCTCGCCGGACTTCTGCGGGGCGTGGCCCTCGGCGAGCTGGTACGCGTTGAGCTCGGGGTCGGCGATCCAGTTGCCTGCGAGGGTGGGCGGGCCCTGGCCGCCGATCGGGTCGCCGTTCCTGCCGACGAGCTGGCCGGCGCCCTGGATGTTGGGCGCGGCGGCCGCGACGGCGGGGACCTTCTCGATCGTGCTCACCAGGTCCGTGTCGACGGGTTCGCGCACGCCCTCGCTCTCGCCGGGCGTCGTGATGGCGTCGTCGCTGCGGACGACGGCGTCCGTGCCGCTGGTCGCGTTGCCGAACATGGTGTCGAAGCCGGCGCGCAGGGTGTCGCCCATGACGAGGGTGCCGGCGAGGAAGGCCACGCCGAGGAACACGGCGAGGAACGTGCCGGCGAAGCGGCGCTTGTGGGCGCGCAGGGAGGACACGCTCAGGCGGACGGAGGCGTTCATGACGGCACCTCGAAGGCTTTCATGCGGTCCAGGACCTTGTCGGCCGTCGGGGATTCCATACGGTCGACCAGGCACCCGTCGGCGAGGAACACGACCTCGTCGGCGTGGGCGGCGGCCACGGGGTCGTGGGTGACCATGACGACCGTGCGGGCCGTCTGGCGCACCGCGCGGCCGAGCAGGCCGAGGACCTCCTCGCCGGAGCGGGAGTCGAGGTTGCCGGTCGGCTCGTCGGCGAAGACGACGTCCGGCCGGCCGGCGAACGCCCGGGCCACGGCGACGCGTTGCTGCTGGCCGCCGGAGAGCTCGGAGGGCCGGTGGTGGAGCCGGTCTCGCAGGCCGACGACGTCGATCAGCGCGTCGATCCACTCCGGGTCGCCCTTGCCGCCCGCCAGGTCCAACGGCAGCCTGATGTTCTCCGCGACGGTCAGCGTCGGCACCAGGTTGAACGCCTGGAAGACGAAGCCGACGCGGTCGCGGCGCAGGAGGGTGAGGCGGCGGTCGTCGAGGCTGCTCAGCTCGGTGTCGCCGATGTGGGCGGTGCCCGAGGTGAGCGTGTCGAGGCCGGCCGCGCAGTGCATCAGGGTGGACTTGCCGGAGCCCGAGGGCCCCATGATCGCGGTGAAGCGGCCGACCGGGAAGTCGACGCTCACCCCGTCCAGGGCCCTCACGCTGGTGTCGCCGGTGCCGTACACCTTCACGGCGTCGACGACGCGGGCGGCCGTCGGCGTGCTCGTCGTGGTGGCCGTGGCGGTCATGCCGCACCGCCCTTGCCGGTGCGGCCGAACTGCTCGTCCAGGACGGACAGCCGGCGCCAGTACTCGTCCTCGTCGATCTCGCCGGAGGCGAAGCGGTGACCGAGCACCGTGAGGGGCGAGTTGTCGTCGGCGGCGGGCCGCCGGGGGCCGCGACGTCCGCGCCACACCGTGCGGCGCAGGAGAGTGATGCCGCCGATCACGACGGCTGCCCAGATCAGCGGGAAGAGCAGGATCCAGGGGCCGGGGCCGCCGTCTGCGAAGTGAGCCAGGGTCTGCATCTCGAGTCATCTCCCGAGTCGGTTCGGAGGGTTCGGAGGGTTCGGAGGGTTCGGAGGGTTCGGAGGGTTCGTTCGGTGATGTCTCGAGACTCGCTCCGCAGGGGGGTCCGGGGCGTCGTACGGCCAGCGGCACTGCGCGTACCTCGCGGGGAGTAGGCGGGGCCGGTTCGGCTGCTCCGGAAGGGCTCGGCCAGGACTCGACTTCTGTAACTACTAGTATGTACAGTGAGGGCATGAGCACCTCGGACACCTCGGACCGGCTGATCGAGTCCACCCGGGAACTGCTGTGGGAGCGCGGCTATGTGGGCACCAGCCCCAAAGCCATCCTGGAGCGGGCGGGCGCCGGGCAGGGCAGCATGTACCACCACTTCAAGGGGAAGCCCGATCTCGCCCTGGCCGCGATCCGGCGTACCGCCGCGGAGATGCGGGCTACCGCCGCGGGAGTACTCGACGGTCCGGGAACGCCGTACGAGCGCATCGAGGCGTATCTGCGGCGCGAGCGCGATGTGCTGCGTGGCTGTCCGGTCGGGCGGCTGACGATGGACCCGGACGTGATCGCCAGCGACGAGCTGCGGGCGCCCGTCGACGAGACGCTCGACTGGCTGCGTGAACGGCTCGCCGGGATCGTCGAGGAGGGCAAGGAGCAGGGCCAGTTCGCGCCCGGGCTCGACGGCGAGTCGATCGCGGCGACGATCGTCGCGACCGTCCAGGGCGGCTACGTCCTGGCCCGCGCGTCCGGTTCTCCCGCCGCCTTCGACGTGGGTGTCCGGGGGCTGCTCTCCCTTCTCGCACCGCACCAGGACCACTAGGAAGGCGCCCGATGCACGCGATGCAGTACGAGCTCACCCTGCCCGCCGACTACGACATGGGGATCATCCGCCGTCGCGTGGCGAGCAGGGGACACCTGCTCGACGACTGGCAGGGGCTGGGCTTCAAGACGTATCTGATGCGCGAGCGCGGTGCGCTCGGATCGCCGGTCAACCAATACGCGCCGTTCTATCTGTGGAACACCGGCGCGGGCATGAACGCCTTCCTCTGGGGAGGCCCCTTCCAGGGCATCGTCGACGACTTCGGCCGCCCGTCGGTCCGGCAGTGGTCCGGGCTGGCGTACGAGGAGGGCGGGGCCGCCCACTCCCCCGCGCGGGTCGCGGTGCTGCGGCGCGAACAGGTGCCGGACAGGGGGCTGTTGACCGATGTCATGGCGGACGCGGCACGTGAGACCGAGCGGCTGGCCGGCGAGGACGGGGCGGTGCTCTCGGCGACTGCCGTGGACACAAGTCGTTGGGAGCTGATCCACTTCTCGCTCTGGGAGAACGACACGCCCAAGGCCGACGGCGACGTGTACGAGGTGCTGCACATGTCCGCGCCGGGGCGGGACCGATTGCCGGGCTGACGAGGAAAGGCGAAGACATGGCACTGGAGATGCGTGAGCGCTGCGAGCGGTGCGAGACGGCGGCCCTGCCGCTCGACGCACCTGCACTTATCTGCTCGTACGAATGCACCTTCTGTGTGCCGTGCAGCGAGGCCATGCGGGGCGTCTGCCCCAACTGCGGTGGCGAGCTGGTCCCCAGACCTCGCCGTTCGTGACGTTCGCAGCAAGGAGACCCACACATGCCCTTCGTCCGCATCGACGCCCTGGGGACCGACCCCGAGCGCCTTGACGCCCTCGGCCGTGCCGTCCACGACGCCCTGGTGGAGGCGATCGGGATCCCGCCCGACGACCGGTTCCAGGTGCTGGTCGGGCACGACGGCACCCGAAGCACCCTGCGCTACGACAGCGACTATCTCGGCATCCACCGGGACGACGGCCTCGTGTACGTCACGATCACCCTGCGCTCCGGGCGGACCCCCGCGCAGAAGCAGGCGCTGTACCGGCGGATCGCCGAACTCGCCCACGCCTACGCGGGGACCGAACCGCGGAACGTCTTCGTCAACCTCATCGAGAACGAGCCGATCAACTGGTCGTTCGGCGAGGGAGTGGCCCAGTACGCCGATGCCCCCGCCCCTGTCGACTCGCCCGCCCTCACCGGGCCGTCGTCCTAGGCCACGGCGATGTCCACGGTCGGCCGGAGCTTCGCGGCCGCGGCCAGGGCCTCGTGCACCGGGTGGGCGTTGAAGGCCGTCAACAGGGCCGCGTCCGCCGGGTGTTCGGCGCCCGGGTAGGCGATCTGCTCGTACGCGGCCTGGAAGCGCGGGCCCCAGCGGCGGGCGCCGAGGCGGGCCGTGCGGGAGCAGTTGTCGACCATGTGGGCCACGTCCCGCGCGTGCATGTAGGGCAGCAGCGAGTCGACGGCCTCGATGACCGACTCGTTGACGATCTCCGACCAGAGGTGGCCGCGCTCGGCGAACTCGTCGATCTGGGCCGTCATCGTCGCCACGAACACCCCGGCGGTGAACGGGTCGACCGGCAGTTCGCGTGCGGCCCGCCGGGCGTGCACCCGGTCGCCGACGGCCCACATCGGTGAGCCGCCGATCCTGCTCATCGGGCGTGCGCCGAGCCGCCGTTCGGCCAGGATCACACTGCGCAGCTCGGTGCCGTCGGCGACCTCGTCGTAGATCTCGGCGACGATCTCGCGGGCGGGACCGTACGTCGCCGTGTACGCCCGGTCGAAGACGGCCCGGCCATCGCGGTCCAGGCCCTCCCGCACGGCACGCAGTCCCGCGCGGGAGATCGTCCGAGCGATCGGGCCGGTGACGTTCTCGCAGGAGCGCTCGTACGCCGTCACCTCGTCGTCCCCGGCGAGCCGGTAGCGGGCGTACAGGCTCTCGACGATGCCGTGGACGGCGCCGAGCAGGATGGCCCGCTCACCGACGATGTCGGAGAGGTACTCACTGTCGAGCGTGGTGCGGAAGGTGTAGGGCGAGCCCAGCGCCACCGACCAGCCGAGCGCGATGTCGACGGCACGGCCGTCCGGGTCGGCGTGCACGGCGAAGCTGCTGTTGATTCCGGCGCCGTTGATCTCCGCGCCCTGCTCGTAGAGCCTGCGCACGGAGTCGCCCATGCCCTTGGGACATACGGCGATCACTCCGTGCCCCGGCGGAAACTCCCGGCCCTTTTCGCGCAGATGGCCGAGCAGGAAGCCGTGCGAGAGGCCGATGACGGCGCCGGGCTTCAGGGCCGCGAAGATCTCCCGGTGGTGGGCGGCGAGCGCGGCGTCGGCGATCAGCAGGATCACCAGGTCGCTGTCGGCGGTGACGGCGAGCCAGTCGCCGAGCGTGCCGTCCTCCTCGGTGAAGCCGTGTGTGCGGGCGTCGGCGGCCGAGCGGGAGCCGGGGCGCAGTCCGACGGCCACCCGCACACCGGTGCCGGCGAGGGAATCGCGCAGGTTGCGGGCCTGGGCGCGGCCCTGCGGGCCCCAGCCGATCACGCCGATGCGCTGGACGCCGGCGAAGGCCTGCGGCAGCAGCGGGAAGAGGTGCCGGCCGCCGCGCAGGATCGTCTCCGTGCCGCCGGGGACGTCCATCGTTTCGAGGGGGAAGACGCGGGAGGCGTAGGTGGTGGAGGTCATGGTCGAGTTGTAGGCTCCATGCGAGCGTTGCAGCAAGCGCAACTTGTGCAGCGCAGTGTTGCGGGAACTGAAACAGCGAGGTCGGAAGGCATGCGCGACGATCACCGGGACCTACGTCTCTTCCTGCATCTGGCGCAGACGCTGAACTTCGGGCGGACCAGCCTCGACTGCCATGTCAGCCCGGCGACGCTGACGCGCACCGTGCAGCGGCTGGAGGCCGATCTCGGGCACCGTCTGTTCGACCGTGGCCCGCGTGGGGTGGCACTCACGGCGGAGGGTCACCGCTTCCGTGAATACGCCGTCCGGGCACTGGAGTTGTGGCGCGCCTACCGCGAGGAGCATCCCGACCCGGCCGAACTCACCGGCCGCCTGGCCGTGTTCGCCACCGTCACCGCCTGTCAGGCGCTGCTGCCCGACCTGTTGGCGCCGTTCCGCACCGCCCACCCCCAGGTGCGGCTCGATCTGCGCACCGGTGACGCGGCGGCGGCGCTGGCCCGGCTGGACGAGGGCGAGGTGGACGTGGCCGTCGCGGGGATCCCGGCGCGGCTGCCGGAGTCGCTGGTGAGCCGGACGGTCGCGGTGACGGAGCTGGTCATGGTGACCGCACGGGAC
Source organism: Streptomyces sp. R28 (assembly GCF_041052385.1). GTDB lineage: Bacteria > Actinomycetota > Actinomycetes > Streptomycetales > Streptomycetaceae > Streptomyces. Next base: position 874,940 of record NZ_CP163439.1, read on the forward strand.
CGTCCCGACCCCGGCCTCGAAGGGCCCTTCGTCCTCCCCCACCGTGGGCTGGTCCGCGAGGCCGCCGACCGCTGGCTGCGCTCCCGCGGCACGACACCCGAGGTGGCCTGCGAACCCGACGGCCACGAAGGGCTGTTGACGCTGGTCGCCCTGGGGTGCGGCACGGGTGTGGTGCCGCGTCTGGTGCTGGAGCACAGTGCGGTGCGCGACCGGCTGTCGGTCGTCCCGGCCGATCCGCCGCCGGAGCCCTTCCCGATCGGGCTGTGCGTCCGGCGGGCCGATCTGCGGCGGCCGCTGGTGGCGGCGCTGTGGAGCCTCACGGCTCCCTGAGGTCCAGGCGGCCGACGCGGGCCACGTTCTCCCGGTCCTCGGCGTCCGCGCTGGCCTCGGCCGCGAACCAGGCGTCGAGGATCTCCTTGAGCAGCGGCTCGGACGTCAGCCGCAGGCTGAGCGCGAGCACGTTGGCGTCGTTCCAGCGGCGAGCGCCGTCCGCTGTGTACGCGTCCGTGCACAGGGCGGCCCGCACGCCGGGCACCTTGTTCGCGGCGATCGAGGCGCCCGTGCCGGTCCAGCAGCACACGACCGCCTGGTCGGCCGTCCCGACGGCGACCTCGCGGGCGGCCGCCTCGGAGCAGGCGGCCCACTGGGGGTCGTCGCCGGGGCTGAGCGCCCCGTGGGTGACGACGTCGTGACCGCGACCGCGCAGCTCGGTGACGAGGAGACGGGCCACGGGTTCGTCCATGTCCGAGGAGACGGAGATCCGCATGTCACGAAGGGTACCCATGTCCGCCGGGAGTGCGGCGCTCCGAGCGGCGGCCGGGGCCGAGCGTGGAGAGGAGCGCCGTCGCTGATGTCCGAGGGCCACACCTTCGCCGGCACCGAGGGCGGCACCGTCCGCGGGAAGCGGGCCTTACCCAGTACCGCCTCACGGGCGGGCCGGTCGGCGAGTGGCGAGGGTAGGGCGAGTGGCGAGGGTAGGAGGACACGCCTCGGGTACGCCTTGAGCCCGGTCTGCCGCCACGGGCCCCCTAGGCGAGCGCCGCCAGCGGATCGTCCAGCACCGGCTGCCAGGCCAACTCGGCAGCGCCGACCAGGCTGTTGTGGTCGAGGGTGCACGCGAGGATCGGGACGCCACCGCTCTGGCCCCACAGGCTGCGGCCGGCGACGACCGCGCGCAGGCGCTCGGGGTCGGCGTCCAGGAGGGTGCGGTGGAGGCCGCCGAGGATGATGCGGTCCGGGTTGAGGATGTTGACCAGGCCTGCGAGACCCAGGCCGAGGCGGTCGATGAGGGCCTCAGTGGCCGTGCGGACCTCGGGGTTGTCGTACCGGGTGCGGATCAGGTCCTTGGCCTGCTGAAGCAGGTTGACCTCGGGTCCCGGCTCGCGGCCGGCCGCCGTGAGGAGGGCCAGCGGGTCGGCCTCGACGTCGAGGCAGCCACGGCTGCCGCAGTGGCAGGGTCTGCCCTCGGGGTTGACGGTGAGGTGGCCGACCTCCAGGGCCAGGCCCGAACTGCCGGTGTGCAGACGGCCGTCCAGCACGAGCGCACCGCCGACGCCCCGGTGCCCGGTGGCCACGCACAGCAGGTGCCGGGCGCCGCGACCCGCGCCGTGCCGGTGCTCGGCGAGGGCGGCGAGGTTGACGTCGTTGCCGGCGAAGGCCGGTCCGGTGATCCCGGCCTCGCGCACGCGCTCCGCGAAGATACGGCGCACGGGCGCACCCACGGGCCAGGCCAGGTGCAGCGGGTTGAGCGCCAGGCCGTCCGGTTCCGCGACGGCGGACGGTACGGCGAGTCCGGCGCCGACGCAGCGCCGCCCGGTCGTGCGCAGCAGGTCGGCACCTGCCTCCACGACCGAGCCGAGGACCTTGGCGGGATCGGCGTCCACCGTCTCGCAGCCGGGTGCGGTGGCGACGATACGGCCGCCGAGGCCGACCAGCGCCGCCCGGAAGCCGTCGGTGTGCACCTGTGCGGCGAGGACGACCGGGCCGTCCTCGGCGACCGCCAGCCGGTGCGAGGGCCGCCCCTGCGAGCCGGCTGCCGCGCCAGGCCGGGCGTCGACCCGGATCAGGCCGAGCGCCTCGAGTTCGGCGGCGACCGCGCCGGCCGTGGCCCGGGTCACCCCGAGCTCGGCGGTGAGGACGGCACGCGTGGGGGCGCGTCCGGTGTGCACGAGCTCCAACGCGGGTCCGAGCGCACCGCGCCCCCGGTCCAACCGCGTCCTGGAGGTGGTCCCTTCCCCCGCCGACCGGGGGTCCGCCTTGCCGCTCATGAGGGCGAGTCTCCCATGATCCGCAGATGCGGCGGCCTACAGACCGCTCACTCTGAGCGTGATGTTCAACCGCCCGGTCAGCCCCAACTCCGGCGGTGCGGTGCCCGGCTGCACCCTCGGCACACCGTGGTGGGCGAGCCGCGACGGGCCGCCGAAGACGAACAGGTCGCCGCAGCGCAGCTCGACGTCCGTGTACGGCCGGGTCCGGGTCTCGGTGTTGCCGAAGCGGAAGACGCAGGTGTCGCCGAGGCTCAGGGACACCACCGGGGCGTGCGACTTCTCGTCGCTGTCGCGGTGCATGCCCATGCGGGCGTCCGCATCGTAGAAGTTGATCAGGGCGATGTCGTACGCCATCACCGGTCCGCCCCGTGCGCCCCCATCCGCGTCCCCCGCCACTTCCCCGAGTGCGTCCCGCACCGCGTGCCGGCCCAGCTCGCCCAGCCACTCGGGGAACGGTTTCACCGGCGCGCCGTCGCCGTCGACGATCGTGCGGGCGTAGGCGTACGGGTACCAGTGCCAGCCCAGGCAGACCTGCCGGGCGGTCATGGTGCCGCCGCCGGGGGTGCGGACCGTACGCAGGCCGGCCGGTGGGCGGGCCCACTCGCGGCAGGCCTCCAGCAGCTCGCGCTGGCGGTCCTGGTCCAGCCAGCCGGGCACATGTACCGCTCCCGGCGCGACCTCCGTACGTTCCCGGGGGAACAGCTCGGCGTCCATGCCTTCCATACTCCCCCACGGGCCGTGAGCTGCGGCTCGGCTAGCCTTGACGCACGATGAACGACCGTATGACGACGCCCTGGGGCGAGCTCGCACTGACCCGTTTCCCCGAGGACCCGCGCGAGAGGCTGCGTGCCTGGGACGCCTCCGACGAGTACCTCCTCAGGCACCTGGCGGAGCAGGAGACCCCGCTGTCCGGCACGGTCGTGGTGGTCGGTGATCGCTGGGGCGCCCTGGTCACGGCGCTCGCGGCGCACCAGCCCGTGCAGATCACGGACTCCTGCCTCACCCAGGAGGCGACCCGGGCCAACCTCGACCGCGACGGCGTCGAGCCCGGCTCCGTCCGCCTGCTGACCACGCAGGATCGGCCGCCGGAACGCATCGACGTCCTGCTCGTGCGGGTGCCGAAGAGCCTGGCGCTGCTGGAGGACCAGCTGCTGCGGCTGGCGCCCGCGGTGCACGAGGGCACGGTGGTGGTCGGCACCGGGATGGTGAAGGAGATCCACACCTCGACGCTCCAGCTGTTCGAGCGGATCCTCGGCCCGACCCGCACCTCGCTCGCCGAGAAGAAGGCGCGGCTGATCTTCTGCACACCTCGGCCGTCGTCGGCTACGCCCGCCAACCCTTGGCCGTACACGTACACGCTCCCCGACGGCATCGGCGCGGTCTCGGGGCGCACGGTCGTCAATCACGCGGGCGTGTTCTGCGCCGACCGGCTCGACATCGGTACGCGGTTCTTCCTGGGGCACCTTCCGGACGGCAAGGGCGCCCAGCGGGTGGTGGACCTCGGGTGTGGCAACGGCGTCGTCGGTACGGCGGTGGCGCTGGCGAACCCGGAGGCCGAGGTGCTGTTCGTGGACGAGTCGTTCCAGGCCGTGGCCTCGGCGGAGGCGACGTACAAGGCGAACGGGGTGCAGGGGCGCGCCGAGTTCCGGGTCGGGGACGGGCTGGCGGGCGTGCCGGACGGGAGCGTCGACCTCGTGCTCAACAATCCGCCGTTCCACTCGCACCAGGCGACGACCGACGCGACGGCCTGGCGGATGTTCACGGGGGCACGGCGCGCGCTCAGGCCGGGCGGCGAGCTCTGGGTGATCGGCAACCGGCATCTCGGCTACCACGTGAAGCTGCGGCGGCTGTTCGGCAACAGTCAACTCGTCGCCGGTGACCCGAAGTTCGTGGTGCTGAGGGCCGTCAAGCGGTAGGCACACGGCACCGAGTCAGGAAGCCCTCAACACCCCGATGATGTCGGCCACCGCCCGCACCATCGCCTCCCGCCCCACACTCAGGTACTTGCGCGAGTCGACCGCCTCGGGGTGGGCGGCGAGGAAGTCACGGATCGCTCCCGTCATGGCGATGTTGAGGGCCGTGCCGATATTGACCTTGGCGATGCCGCCCGCGACCGCCGCGGTCAGTTCGCCGTCGGGGACGCCGGAGGAGCCGTGCAGGACGAGGGGGACGTCCAAGGTGGCGGACAGGCGCTTGAGGAGCTCGTGGTCGAGCGTGGCGGTGCGGGTGGTCATGGCGTGCGAGCTGCCGACGGCGACCGCGAGCGCGTCGACGCCGGAGTCGCTGACGAAGGCGTGGGCCTCGGCGGGGTCGGTGCGGGCGCCGGGGGCGTGGGCGTCGAGCGGAGCCTCGCCGTTCTTGCCGCCCAGTCGGCCCAACTCGGCCTCGATCCAGAGGCCTTGGGCGTGCGCCCAGTCGACGGCGGCCTTCGTGGCGGCGAGGTTGTCCGCGTACGGCAGTCGGGCCGCGTCGTACATCACGGAGCTGAATCCGGCGCCCGGCGCCTGGCGCAGCAGGTCGTCGCTCTGGACGTGGTCGAGGTGCAACGCGACGGGGACGGCGGCCCGTTCGGCGGCGGCGGACGCCGCGCGGGCGAGCGGGAGGAGGCGTCCGTAGCGGAACTTGACGGCGTTCTCGCTGACTTGGAGCACGACGGGCGAACTCACCGACTCCGCACCGGCGATGACGGCCTCGACATGCTCCAGGGTGATGACGTTGAAGGCGGCGACGGCGGAGCGGTCTGCGGCGGGGCGGGTGATGAGCTCGCCGGTGGTCACGAGGGGCACGGCTCTCCTTTCTCGGCGCGTCAGGGGGCGAGGATCACCGAGCGGGTGAGGTGGCGCGGCTGGTCCGGATCGAGGCCGCGGGCCGCGGCGACGGCGACCGCGAGCCGCTGGGCGCGGACGAGTTCGGCGAGGGGGTCGAGGCGGCCCTCGATCCACAGTCCGCCGGTGGAGCGGACCTGTTCGGCCAGCCCTTCGGGCGCCTCGCCGAACATCCAGGTGGCGGTGCCGCTCGTGGTGATGCTGATCGGGCCGTGCCGGTACTCCATGGCCGGGTAGGCCTCCGTCCAGGACAGCGATGCCTCGCGCATCTTCAGCCCGGCCTCGTTGGCCAGCCCCACGGTCCAGCCACGGCCGAGGAAGGTGAACTGCCCGCACTCCACGAGCCCTTCGGGCAGTTCGCCGGCGAGTGCGGTGCGGGCGTCGGCGACGACCGCGTCGGTGTGCAGGCCGAGGTGGGCACGGAGCAGGGTGAGAGCGGTGGTCGCGAACCGGGTCTGCACGACGGAACGTTCGTCCGCGTAGTCGAGGACGACGACCTCGTCGGCGGCCGTCATGACGGGCGTGTTCGGATCGGCGGTGATCGCCGTGGTACGCGTGCGCCCCTTCAGCCGTCCCACCAGGTCCAGCACTTCGGTCGTCGTACCGGAACGAGTGAGGGCGACGACTCGGTCGTACGTCCGCTCGGGCGGGAACTCCGACGTGGCGAAGGCGTCCGTCTCCCCCTGGCCCGATCCCTCGCGCAGCACGGCGAACGCCTGCGCCATGAAGTACGACGTGCCGCAGCCGACGACCGCGACCCGCTCCCCCGGCACCGGCAGCGTCCCGCCGAGTCCGGCCGCCTCCGCCGCGGCGCGTGTCCAGCACTCGGGCTGGCTGTTGAGCTCGTCCTCGACATGTGTCATGCCGCCGCCCTCCGCACTTCCATCCCATGAATGATTGTTCTTGCAAGATAGCGCCAGTTTTCAAGCAGAATCAAGCATTGCGGGGATGAGGCTTGCGCTAAGGTCGCCGGAGATCGAGGAATGGAGGGCGGATGTCGCGCGACGCCCGCTGGAAGGCACTGCTGGAGCTGCTCGTCGAGCGGGGCCGGCTGGACGTCGAGGAGGCGGCCGCCGACCTGGAGGTGTCGGCCGCCACGATCCGCCGCGACTTCGACCAGCTCGCCGAGCAGCAGATGCTCGTGCGCACACGGGGCGGCGCGGTCGTGCACGGGGTGTCGTACGAACTGCCGCTGCGCTACAAGACGGCCCGGCACGCCTCCGAGAAGCAGCGCATCGCCAAGGCGGTGGCCGACCTCATCGCGCCCGGCGAGGCGGTGGGGCTGACCGGCGGCACGACGACCACCGAGGTGGCGCGGGCCCTGGCCGTGCGCAGCGACCTGGCGTCCGGGTCGCCCGCGCTGACGATCGTCACCAACGCGCTCAACATCGCCAATGAGCTGGCCGTGCGCCCCCAGTTCAAGATCGTGGTCACCGGCGGGGTCGCGCGCCCGCAGTCGTACGAGCTCATCGGGCCGCTCGCGGACGGGGTGCTGGCCCAGATCACCATCGACGTGGCGGTGCTCGGTGTCGTCGCCTTCGACGCCACGCACGGCGCCGCCGCGCACGACGAGGCGGAGGCGGCGATCAACCGGCTGCTGTGCGAGCGGGCCGAGCGGGTGATCGTGGCCGCGGACTCCAGCAAGCTGGGCCAGCGGGCGTTCGCCCGGATCTGTGCGGCCGACGCGGTGGACACGCTGGTCACGGACTCGGCGGGCGCCCCCGACACGGTGCGGCGCTTCGAGGAGGCGGGGCTGACGGTCGTCGCGGTCTGAGGTCGTCGCGGTCTGAGGTCGTCGCGGTCTGAGGTCGTCGTGGTCCGAGGTCCTGGCGGCCTGAGCGTCATAGCAGGCTGAGCGTCATCGCAGACTGAGTGTCGTTGCGGTCCAATCCCCGCCCCCCGGCCTCCGGCCCCAGGCCCCCGGCCCCGGCCCCCCGGCCGGCCCCCGGCCCCGGCCCCCCCCGGCCACGGCCAGGTTCCCCCGGCCCCGGCCCTCTCCCCGCCGATTCCACCTACGCTGGGATCGAGGCGCATGGCGGGCCAGGGAGGCTGCGATGAGCACGACACCGATCGACGAGGACGTACGGGCGGCTTCGCACTATGTGCCGATCGCCGAGCACGGGCTGATCGGCGATCTGCGCAGCGTGGCCCTGGTGGGGACGGACGGCACGATCGACTGGTACTGCTGCCCGGCCTTCGACGCCCCGAGCGTCTTCGCGGCGATCCTGGACGCGGAGCGGGGCGGCTGTTTCGAGCTGGCGGCGGCGGTGCCGGCGCGGACCAAGCAGTTCTACTTCCCGGACACGAACGTCCTGATCACCCGGTTCTTCACCGAGGACGGCGTCGCCGAGGTGCAGGACTTCATGCCGGTGGACGGCGACCTGGCGGAGACCGAACGGCACCGGCTGATCCGGCGTGTGGTGTGCGTCCGCGGGTCGATCCCCTTCCGTACACGGGTCGCGCCGCGCTTCGAGTACGGCACCCGGCCGCACACCGTCCGCAGGGTGGGCGACGTCGCGGTCTTCGAGTCCGAGAAGCTGTCGCTCGGGCTGACCGCGACCATGCCGCTGGAGGTCGACGGGCCGGACGTGCGCGCCGACTTCAAGCTCTCCGAGGGCGAGTCGGCGGTGTTCGCGCTGGACCAGGTCGGCGGCGAGGTGAACCCCCGGCGGTGCGCGCGGACCGAGGCGGAGGAGCAGTTCAACAGCACGGTGGCGTACTGGCGGCACTGGCTGTCCGCCTCCAAGTACCGGGGCCGCTGGCGGGAGATGGTGCACCGCTCCGCGCTCACCCTGAAGCTGCTCACCTACGCGCCCACCGGCGCGATCGTGGCCGCGCCGACGACGAGCCTGCCCGAGCAGCTGGGCGGCGAACGCAACTGGGACTACCGGTACGTGTGGGTACGCGACGCCGCCTTCTGTGTGTACGCGCTGCTGCGGCTGGGCTTCACGGGTGAGGCCGGGGCGTTCATGCAGTTCCTGACCCGGCATGTCAGCCAGGGCGACGGCTGTCACACCGGCCCGCTGCAGATCCTGTACGGCATCGACGGCCGCACCGATCTGCCCGAGCGCGAACTCGGCCATCTTCGGGGGCACCTCGGATCCGCCCCGGTGCGGATCGGCAACGCAGCCGCCGACCAGCTCCAGCTCGACATCTACGGCGCGCTGATCGACTCCATCTACCTCTACGACAAGTGGGCGCAACCGATCTCCAGCGACCAGTGGGACGACGTGTGCGCGCTGGTGGACTGGGTGTGCGAGCACTGGGACCAGCCCGACGAGGGCATCTGGGAGACGCGCGGCGGCCGCAAGAACTTCCTGTACTCGCGGCTGATGTGCTGGGTGGCGATCGAGCGGGGCATCCGTATGGCCAACCGGCGCGGACTGCCCGCCGATCTGCCGCGCTGGCAGCAGTGCCGGGACACGATCTACCGGCGGATCATGCGCCGGGGCTGGTCCGAGGCGCGCCAGGCCTTCGTCCAGCACGAGGACGGCGACGTGCTCGACGCGGCCGTGCTGATGATGCCGCTGACGAAGTTCATCTCGCCGACGGACCCCAAGTGGCTGTCCACCCTCGACGCCCTCACCCAGGACCTGGTGTCCGACTCGCTGGTCTACCGCTACGACCCGGCGGCGAGCCCCGACGGACTGCACGGCGACGAGGGCACGTTCTCGATCTGCTCGTTCTGGTACGTCGAGGCCATGGTCCGCGCCGGGCGGGTCGACGAGGCACGGCTGGCCTTCGAGAAGATGCTGACGTACGCCAACCATCTGGGCCTGTACGCCGAGGAGATCAGCCACACGGGCGAGCAACAGGGCAACTTCCCCCAGGCGTTCACGCATCTCGCACTGATCAGTGCGGCCTTCAATCTGGATCGCGCCTTGGGGTGACCGGAGTTCACCGGTTCACCGGAGGGAGCGGTGGATCTCCCCCGCGCGGATCGCGGTGGTCGACAGCAGGGACGAGGTGAGGCCGTGCGTGTGCTCGGTGCTGCCCTGGAGATAGATCCCCGCGCTGACGTCGGGCGCGGTCTCCACGCGGTGGTCGCGCGCGACGCGGATCGCGTCCCCGTCGTCCCGCCGGCAGACCTTCGCCGCCTCGCCGAGCAGGGCGCTCAGGTGGCGGGGACGGTAGCCGGTGGCGTGGACCAGTACGTCGGCCTCCAGCACCTGTTGTTCCCCTGTCGGCAGGACCGCGAGCCGGCTGAAGATCCTGGAGATGGGCGACGACGCGGCGGGCGGGCTCGGGGTGCCGGTCCAGCGCACCCGGTCGGTGATCCTGGTGCTGGCCACGGCGGCCTGCTCGGTGGCCACCGCAGCGGCCGGCCCGATCCCGTTCGTGGCCCTCATCGCGCCGCAGCTGGCCCGCCGGCTCACCCGGGCCCCCGGGCCCAACCTCCTGGCGGCCACCTGCACCGGAGCATTCCTCGTGGTCACCGCCGACTTCGCTGCCCAGCGCATCCACGAGTCGGCCCAGTTGCCGGTCGGCGTGGTGACCGCGGTCGTCGGCGGGGTGTACCTGGGGCTGCTGCTGCGCCGACAGCGGCGGGTGGGGCGGATCTGACGTCAGTGTCCGTGGCCGGGCTCGTCCCCGTGCTCGTCTGAGGGCGCGCCCGCGGGGGTGTCCATGGGGGCGTCCGTGGGGGCGGTCGCCGCTCCGGCCCGGACGGTGAACGCCGCCGTGTGCACCTCGCCTTCGTGCTTGAAGTCGAGGAACAGCCGGTACGTGCCGCTGCTCGGCGCCGTGGCCGTGAACGAGATTCCCGGGCCGGGCGCGGTCCTGCCGTCGCCGGGCTCGCCGTTGGGGTGGACATGGAGGTAGGCGAGGTCGCCGGAGCGCAGGGCGACCAGGTGGCCGTAGGCACCGAGGTAGGGCTGGAGGTTCGTCACCGGGCGGCCGCCTCGCGAGACGTTCAGCTTCAGCTCGCTCGCCTTGCCCGAGCGCAGTCCGCCGGCTATGCGGACCTCGTAGCCGTCGGTCTTCGCGGTGGAGTTCGGCGCGGGCAGCTTCTGCGGCTCGTAGGAGCCGGAGGCGGCCAGGTCGGCGCCGAGGGTGAGGTTCTCGGCGCCCTTCTTCGCCGGGGTGAAGTCGGCGAAGACGCGGTAGCCACCCGCGCTGGGCAGCTCGACGGGGATGCTCCAGGTGCCGTCGGCGGCGCGGCTGGGGTGCACATGGCGGTAGGTGACCAGGTCGCGTGAGGCCACGATGAGGTGCAGTTCCTTCTCGTGCTCGCGCTGGTAGGCGGTGACGGCTCGGCCGCCGCTGTCGCGGATGACGAAGCGCAGGTCGGAGCGGGTCCCGGCAGTGACGGTCGGGGTCCTCAGGTCGAGGGTGTAGCCGCCCTCGGAGATCTGCAGCCCGCCGGCCGACTCGGCCTCGTGCCCGCCGTGGCCGCCGCCTCCCTCCGGTGTCGGTGACGGCTCGCTGTGGCTGTCGTGGCGGGCGGGTGCGGGGTCCTCGACGACGGGGTCGATGCCCATGCCCACGCCGTACGCGGTGCCGAAGGTCGCGGCCAGCGCGGCGGCGAACGCGGTGATCTTCAGTCCGGCATGCATGGCGGTCTCCTGTGGGTCAGGTCCTTCGAAAGGAACGCGGTATGAGCTCTCAATGCAGCTCACCATACCCCCAGGGGGTACGCAGTCAATCCCATTTCGACACTTGCGTTCGGTACCCCCTAGGGGTATACAGGACTCGGCAAGCATACCCCCGCCCCGTATCTGGGTCGGCACGCAACCGCACACCCGGGAGGACCCGTGTCCACGACCACCTACGCCGTCTCCGGCATGAGCTGCGCGCACTGCAAGGCCACGCTCACCAAGGTCATCGGCGAGCTCGACGGCGTCACCGAGGTCCGTGTCGATCTCGCGAGCGGCCAGGTCACCGTCACCAGCGCCGCCGAGCCCGACGACGCCCTGATCGCCGAGGTCGTCGACGAGGCCGGCTACGAGCTGACCGGCCGCGCGGGCTGACCGGCCCCCGCCCCGGGCTCCGGGCCCCACCCCGCACCAGGAGCAGCGATGACCACCACCGCGTCCCAGCCCAGCACCGAGGTAGAACTCGCCATCGGCGGGATGACCTGCGCCTCGTGCGCGGCGCGCATCGAGAAGAAGCTGAACCGCATGGACGGGGTGACCGCCACCGTCAACTACGCCACCGAGAAGGCGAAGGTCAGCTACGGCGGCGGGGTCTCCGTCCAGGACCTGATCACCACTGTCGAGGCGACCGGGTACACGGCCGAGGAGCCCGCGCGGGACGCGCCCGAGAGCCGGGACGAGGACGACGGACTACGGCCGCTGCGGCAGCGGTTGGTCACCGCCGTGACGCTGGCCGTCCCCGTCGTCGCGATGGCCATGATCCCGGCCCTGCAGTTCGAGTACTGGCAGTGGCTGTCGCTCACCCTGGCGGCGCCTGTCGTGACGTATGCCGCATGGCCCTTCCACCGGGCGGCGTTCACCAATCTGCGGCACGGCGCGGCCACGATGGACACGCTGATCTCGGTCGGTACGTCGGCCGCGTTCCTGTGGTCGCTGTGGGCTCTGTTCCTCGGCACCGCGGGCGAGCCGGGCATGACGCACCCCTTCGAGCTGACGATCTCGCGCAGTGACGGCGCCGGGAACATCTATCTGGAGGCGGCCGCCGGAGTCACCGCGTTCATCCTGGCCGGCCGCTACTTCGAGGCCCGTTCCAAGCGCAAGGCCGGCGCGGCCCTGAAGGCCCTGCTGGAGCTGGGCGCCAAGGACGTCACCGTCCTGCGCGCGAACGGCACCGAACAGTCCCTCCCCGTCGCGGAGTTGAAGGTCGGCGACCGCTTCCTGGTCCGTCCCGGCGAGAAGATCGCCACCGACGGGACGGTCGTCGAGGGCTCCTCCGCGGTGGACGCGTCGATGCTCACCGGCGAGTCCGTGCCGGTCGAGGTGGTCCCGGGCGACCCCGTCACCGGTGCCACGATCAACGCGGGCGGCCGCCTCGTCGTCGAGGCCACCCGCGTGGGCGCCGACACCCAACTCGCCCGGATGGCCCGGCTGGTGGAGGACGCGCAGAACGGGAAGGCCGCGGCACAGCGGCTCGCGGACCGGATCTCCGCCGTCTTCGTGCCGATCGTGATCGCCCTCGCGCTGGGCACCCTCGGGTTCTGGCTCGGCAACGGCGTGGGGATGGCCGCCGCCTTCACCGCCGCGGTCGCCGTACTGATCATCGCCTGCCCGTGCGCCCTGGGCCTGGCCACCCCGACCGCACTGATGGTCGGCACCGGGCGGGGCGCCCAGCTCGGCATCCTGATCAAGGGCCCGGAGGTGCTGGAGTCCACGCGCGAGGTCGACACGATCGTCCTCGACAAGACGGGCACCGTGACCACCGGCCGGATGACCCTGCTGACCGTGCACACCACCGACCACACCGACGAGGCCGAAGTCCTGCGGCTCGCGGGTGCGTTGGAGCACTCCTCCGAGCATCCGATAGCGCGCGCCGTGGCCGACGGGGCGCTTCAGAAGCTGGGTTCGCTGCCCGCGCCCGAGGACTTCGCGAACGTGCCGGGCCTGGGGGTGCAGGGCGTCGTCGAGGGCCATGCGGTGCTGGTGGGCCGCGAGCGGTTGCTGGAAGAGTGGGCGATGGAACTGCCGGAGGACCTGCGGCGGGCCAAGTCCGAGGCCGAGGCGTGCGGTCGTACCGCCGTCACGGTCGCCTGGGACGGCGAGGCGCGGGCGGTCCTGGAGGTGGCCGACGCGGTGAAGGAGACCAGCCCGGAGGCGATCCGGCGACTGCGTGCCCTCGGTCTCACCCCGATCCTGCTGACCGGCGACAACCGGGCCGTCGCGCACTCCGTCGCCCGCGAGGTCGGTATCGCACCCGAGGACGTCATCGCCGAGGTGCTGCCGCAGGACAAGGCCGAGGTCGTCAAGCGGCTCCAGGGCGAGGGCCGTTCGGTCGCCATGGTCGGCGACGGCGTCAACGACGCGGCCGCCCTGGCCCAGGCCGACCTCGGCCTGGCGATGGGCACCGGCACGGACGCCGCGATCGAGGCCGGCGACCTGACCCTGGTGCGCGGCGATCTGCGCGCCGCCGCCGACGCCATCCGGCTCTCCCGCCGGACGCTCGGCACCATACGGTCGAACCTGTTCTGGGCCTTCGCCTACAACGTCGCCGCGCTGCCGCTCGCCGCGGCCGGACTGCTCAACCCGATGATCGCCGGCGCGGCCATGGCCTTCTCCTCGGTCTTCGTCGTCGGCAACTCCCTGCGGCTGCGCTCGTTCCGGGCCGCCGACTGACACCCCGGCCAAGCCGGAAGGGGCGCCGCGACCTGCGGCCCCCCCTCTTGTCTTTGACGGCACATCGGGCGAACTGTCAGCCGAAGGCCTTCACGGCCTGGTAGTAGGTCCAAGCCGTGCTGTTGCAGGCGGACTTGGTCGCACCGCTGTAGCCCGTGCACACACGCTTGAGGTCCTCGTAGAGGGCGCTGTCGAGGCGTGACTTGTTGGCGCTGAAGGTGCCCTGCGCCTTGTAGTTGCGGTACCCGAAGTCGTGCCGGGCGCAGGACGTGGAGAACGGGAAGCCGAACGGGTTGTCCGGCGAGGAGGAGCAGTAGTCGGTGGACCAGTCGAAGCCGTAGGCGGACCAAGCGGACTGGTTGGACCGGGCGGCCACCCAGGCGTTGTAGCTGGACGCGCTGGTCTGCGTCCAACTGGCCAGGACCTGGGGCTTGTCGGCGGGCGCGGCGTCGGCGGCCGAGGCGGTGGCGACAACGGCCATGAGGGAGAGGGCTGAGGCGGCATAACCGGTGGCGAGTGTGCGGCGCATTCCACACCTCCATGAGGCTGCGACCCGCCCGTCGGATCGCAGGTTCATGTCAAGATGATTCACGCCCGCACCACGCCTTCACACCAGATGTGCCCCAATACGCCCTTAACTCTTGGACATGCCGGTCCGTCGGACATGAACGGCAGTGAGCGCCAGGGCCAACGGCCCCGGAGCCAGGAAGGCGAGCGGCAGCATCATCCACGCGCACAGGGCGGCCGTGACGACGGCGAGCAGCACCAGGCCGCTTCCGCCCGCATCCTGTACGGCGTCCCGCGCCGCCTCGCGTACGGCGCCAGGCCAGTCGGTCAGCGACTCGGCACGCGCGCAGGCCCTGAGGCCGACCACCGTGGCGGCCGCGCCGATCGCCCCGGCGACCACCGCGAACAGCGGCGCCCCCGGCAGCCCCGCCCCGGCCAGCGCCAGGTCGGCGGCGCACAGCAGCGCTCCGGCCAGGGCTATGGCACCTGCCGCGAGGTCGCCGACCCGAAGCCGCCGCCGAAGTACCGCGAAGTACCGCCCGGCAGTGGCCGGTTGCCCCTCCCCAGCGCCCCGCAGCACCGCGCACGCACTCGACAGCGCGGCCGGGACCGTCACGACGGGCAGGCTCGCCACGGCCGTGGCGAGGCCGACGCTCAGCACGTCGGCGAACAGGGTCATCCGCGGCCCGAAGACCTCGCCCGGCTCACGTGTTCCCATGGCGCTCACCCCTTGAGTCCGGAGCTGGCCATGCCCTCCACCAGCAGGCGCTGGAAGGCGAGGAAGAACAGCACGATCGGCAGCAGCGCGATCACGGACATCGCGAACATCGGGCCGAACGCCGACGTGCTGGACGCGTCCACGAACGACCGCAGCGCGAGGGTGAGGGTGAACTTGTCCGGGTCGAAGAGGTAGATGAGCTGGGTGAAGAAGTCGTTCCAGGTCCAGATGAAGGTGAAGATCGCCGTGGTGATCAGCGCGGGCCGGGTGAGGGGAAGGACGACCTTGAAGAAGCTGCGGAACGGGCCGCAGCCGTCGATACGGGCCGCCTCCTCCAGCTCGCGCGGCAGGCCGCGCATGAACTGCACGATGAGGAAGACGAAGAACGCCTCGGTGGCGAGGAACTTCGGCAGGATCAGCGGCCAGTAGGTGTTCACCAGGCCGAGCTGGTTGAAGATGATGTACTGCGGGATCAGCACCGCGTGGTGCGGCAGCATGATCGTCGCGATCATGAACGCGAACAGCGGTCCGCGGAACCGGAATCGCAGGCGCGCGAAGGCGTAGGCGGCGAGCGAGCAGCTGATGACGTTGCCGAGCACCGCGCCGCCCGCGATCAGCAGCGAGTTGGACAGCAGCCGCCAGATGGAAACGTCGTTGACGCCGTCCAGGGCGGTGGAGTAGTTCGACCACTCCAGGTGGCTGGGCAGCAGATCGAGGCTCGCGATGACCTCGTCGGCGGGCTTGAGCGAGGTCGCGAGCAGCCACGCCAGCGGGTAGAGCATGACCAGCAGTGCGGCCAGACAGCCGAGGTGCAGGGCGATCCGGCCCCAGGCAACGGGCTTGCGGACAGCGGGAGTTGTGGTGGTGGTCATCGCTCCCCCTCGGAGGCGTAGAAGACCCAGGAGCGCGAGGTGCGGAACAGCACCGCCGTGACGGCGCCGATCACGATCAGCAGGACCCAGGCCATGGCGGAGGCGTAGCCCATGTGGGAGGCGACGAAGCCGCGGTCGTAGAGGTAGAGGGTGTAGACGAGGGTCGAGTCGGCGGGGCCGCCCTTGCCGGCGCCGATCGCGAAGGCGGGCGTGAAGACCTGGAAAGCCTGGATGGTCTGGAGTACGAGGTTGAAGAACAGGACCGGGGACAGCATCGGCACCGTGACGGACAGGAACTGCCGCCATTTCCCGGCCCCGTCGACGGCCGCAGCCTCGTACAGCTCGCCGGGGATCTGCTGGAGGCCGGCCAGGAAGATGACCATCGGCGCCCCGAACTGCCACACCGTCAGCAGGGCCACGGCGAGCAGCGCCCAGCCGGGCTTGTTGACCCAGCCACCGGTGCCGAGCAGGTTGTCCACCGTGCCGCCGTCGTTGAAGACCGCGCGCCAGACGAGGGCGATGGACATGGAAGCGCCCAGCAGGGACGGGGCGTAGAACGCCGACCGGTAGAAGCCCTTGCCCCGCTTCATGGACTTCAGGGCGAGCGCGACGGCGAGGGCGAGGACGAGTTGCAGGGGCACGGCGATGACGACGTACGTCAGCGTGGTCAGTACCGACCGCCAGTAGCGCGGGTCCTCGGTGAACATCTGGACGTAGTTGCGCAGGCCCACCCAGCGCGGCGGGTTGAACAGGTCGTAGTCGGTGAAGGACAGGTACAGCGACACGGCCATCGGCAGCAGCGTCAGGACGATCGCGCCGAGCACCCACGGGGACAGGAACACCCAGGCGGGGCCCTGGCTTTCGCGCTTGGAGCGACGCTTGGGAGCGGTGGCCGCCCCCGGTTTCCTGGCGGCGGGCGCGGTGATGTCGGTGGTGGTCATGACCTCAGCTCCGCCTTCGCCTCGGTGACGTAGTTCTCGGCCGCCTCGCGCGGCGACATGCGCTCGTAGGACACCTGGTCGTAGTCGCGCTGGAAGGTGGCCTGCAGGGCGTTGTCCCCCGAGGGCGGGGCCTGCGGCGGATCCTTGAGCGAGCCCTCCAGGGAGGCCTGGTAGTCGGCGATCGTCTTGTCGAAGTCCTTGAGCTGCGGCTCGATCGCCTCGCGGACGGACTCGTTGACGGGGATGCCACGGGTGGCGCCGAGGATCTTCGCCGCCTGCTCGTCGTTGATGAGGAAGTCGACGAGCTGAGCGGCCTCCTTCGGGTGGCCAGTATTGGCCCCGACGCCCAGGAACATCGACGGCTTGAAGTACTGGCCGGGGGTGCCGTCCTCCCCGGACGGCATCGGCGCGAGCGCGACGCCGCCGGGTATGAGGGCGAGGAAACCGCTGGCCGGAGCATCCCAGTTGGCGTCCGCCGTGGCCTCGCCGCGCCCGAGCGGGGTGTTCTCCACGGAGCCGTCGAGCTGGGTGGTCTGCTCGGCGGGCGAGACGACGCCCGCGCGCCGGAGTTCGTCGGTGAAGGTCCACCAGCGGGTCAGGTCGTCGGCGGTGAAGCCGAGCCCGCCGTCCTCGGTGTAGAGGGACTTGCCCTGGCCGCGCAGCCAGACCTCGAAGCTGTCCTCGCTCTGTCCGGGGTCGGTGGCGCCGGGCTTGCCGGTCTTCTGCGCCAGGGCGCGCATGGCGTCGGCCCACTCGCTCCAGGTCCAGCTCCGGCCCGGGAGCGGCACGCCGGACGCCTTCCACGCCTTGACGTCGTAGGCGACGGTCTCGGTGGCGCGGCCCTGGGGGATCGCGTACTGCGTGTCGTCCAGCCGTCCGGTGGCGAGCAGGCCCGCGTCGATCTCACCGGTGCGCAGGACGGCCTTCTGCTCGGCGAGGTCGAGCAGACGCCGCCCGAGGCGTACTGGTCGATCTGCCGGTAGTCGAGCTGCATCACGTCGGGGGCGTCGCCGCCGGCGGCCTGCGTGGCGAGCTTCTGCTTGTAGGCCTCGTAGGCCGAGAAGGACGTCTGCACCTGGATGTTCGGGTGCTGTTTCTCGAACAGGGCGACGGCCCGTTCGGTGCGTTCCGCGCGGTCGGGGTTGCCCCACCACGTGTAGCGCAGCACGACCTTGCCGCCGCCGACCGAGTCCCCGGATCCTCCGCAGCCGGCCAGCATCGTGCAGAGCACGAGTGCGGCGGCCGACGCGCAGAACCCCTTTGTCCTGTGTCCGGGCATGCCGAGGTCACCTCTTCTCTCCTCGGACTTTCTGTTGGCCCCCCTCGGCCCCCCCGGCCTGCTATTCGCTGCCGTACGGCAGCCTCGTCCCCGGCAGGTTGTACTCGTCGCGGCGGCCGCACATGCCGAAGCCGCCGAGCCTGGTGGGCGCGGTCTCGTACGAGGTCGCGTCGGCGAGATACGCCGGCTCACCCGCCTCCAGCGCGTCGAGCTGGGCGCCCGTACGCTCGGCGGTGGCCAGCGCACCCGCCCGCCACAACTCCCGCCAGTTCGGGACCTTGGCACGCACCAGGCGGGCGGCGGCTCGCTGGAACTCGGCGTACGGGCCGCCGTCACCGGCGACGAGGGCCTCGCGCAGGGCGAGATAGCCCGCTACGGCGAGGTCTCTGCGCCGGCGCGCGGCGGCCGCCGTGTCCGCTCCCGTGCCGGGCGGGATCGCCGCGGCGGACGCGTACTTCTCCGGGTCGGCGAGCACCTCGGGCGGGAAGGTGAAGACGGCGTCCCCGGCCTCGGGCAGGCCGCTGTTCTGCATCAGCACGGTGATGCGCAGATCGCCGCCCTGGACCATACGGTGCACGGTCCCGGGCGTGAACCAGGCGACCGAGCCCGGCTCCAGGGGGATGTCCCGGTAGCCGTCGGGGCTCAGCGTCTGCACGGCACCCCGGCCGCCGGTGACGACGTACGCCTCCGTGCACACCAGGTGCAGATGCGGGCTGCCACCGCACACGCCGTCGGCGGCCTCCCAGTCGTAGGCGCTGAGATGGGACAGGCCGACGGCGCCGGGCAGCGGGTGGGGCAGGGCGGGCTTGGCCTCGTTCACCACGGCAGCCCCTGAAGATGCGCGGCCACCCGCTCGCGGTCCCAGGCACCGTCGGCGAAGACGACGCGGTACCGGTAAGCGAAGGACTCACCCGGCGGCAGCTCGAACTCCTCGAAGAACGCCCAGGAGAACGCCACCGTCGGGATGGGCTCGGAGCGCACGAACCAGTGGGACTCGTGGATCGCGGCGTTCTCGTCGAGGTTCTCGGGCGCGTGCGCGAAGACGAGCGTGGAGTGGCCGTCGACGTCGTCGTGCTCGGTGGTGAAGGCCAGCCATGGGCCCTGCGTGCCCATCAGCTTGCCCGCGTCCGCGCCCGCTCCCCCGTCGAGGTCGGGGCCGAAGGCGGTGCCGCCGGTGAAGTCCCGGGGGCCGCGCCACTGGAGTCCGGTGTACCCGGCCATCTCACGGCCGGCGGTGGTGGGCGAGCCGAAGACCAGCGGCTCGGCACGGAGGTTGGTGAGCCGGATCGACCAGTCCAGGGCCCAGGCACCGGCCGCCTCGTCCACCGAGTGGACGGTCAGCCCGCGCACCTCGCGCGCCCACTCCTCACCGCCGTTCTCGACCCAGGTCAACTCCTCGGTGAAGGCGAGCCGGTCGTCCTCGACCGCGAAGCCGGCGAAGCCGTCGTGCCGCATGGAGCCGACGCGCTCGGGCAGGGCGAGGTAACCCTCGCCGTGGACATAGCAGTTGCCGCCCCAGAAGTTCTGCCCGGACAGATGGCTCGCCGTCATCTGCAGGCCCTTGTGCCAGCGGTGGTCATTCGGCCGGTAGCCGGTCACGGTGCGTCCGGCGAGGGTGCGCACGGGGTGCGCGTAGGGCTTGCGGGACTCGAAGGGCTCCGGGTCGGGGCGGTAGACGTAGCGGAGGATCTCCGTGCCGCCTGCCGCCTCGACGGCGATGTGGTCACCGTCGACGTGGGTGACGCGGATGCTCATGCGCGCTCCTTGGGGGCCCAGTGGGGGTGGTCGCCGTGCATGGCCGGGTAGAAGGAGTCACCGGGCCGGATCTCGCCCGCGAGCACCGGCCGGCCTGTGAACGCGGCCTTGTAGAGGCCTGCGGCGAAGTCGAGGGTGACCCTGGCCTCGGGGCCGCTGCCGGGCGGTCGGACACCGTGGTCGTAGGCGTCGAGGAGGGCGCCGAGCTGTGCCGTGTGCGAGCTGGGCAGGTCCGCGGCCGGGGTGCGCCAGGCGATGGCGCGCTCGGAGGGGACGTGCGGGGCCGGGGTGTAGACCCAGTCGTCGTTGCGGTGGCCGTACAGGTGGGTGAGCTCGACCGTCGCGTCGGCGCAGTCGATGCGGATGCGGCTCACCTCGTGCGGGGAGAGCACGCTGTTGACGACGGTGGCGAGGGCACCGTTCTCGAACCGCACGAGGCCCGTCGAGACGTCCTCGCTCTCGGTGTCGTGGACCAGGCGCGCGGCCATGGCCCGGATCTCCGCCCACGGCCCGAGCAGGTGCAGCAGCAGGTCGAACTGGTGGATGCCGTGCCCCATCGTCGGCCCGCCGCCCTCGGTGACCCACCGCCCGCGCCACGGCACCGCGTAGTACGCGGCGTCCCGGTGCCAGGTCGTCTGGCAGTGCGCGACCAGCGGGGCGCCCAGCTCACCGCTCGCGATCAGCTCACGGGCGTGCACGGCGCCGGAGCCGTAGCGGTGCTGGAAGACGACCGACGCGTACGCCCCCGACGCCTCCTCGGCCGCCGCGATCTCGTCGTACTCGGCGAGCGACAGACACAGCGGCTTCTCGCACAGTACCCAGGCGCCCGCCTTGAGCGCGGCGACCGTCTGCTCCCGGTGCAGCGACGGCGGCGTGCCGATCAGGACCAGGTCGGGGCGTACGGCGTCCAGCATGTCGCCCGTCGAGGTGTACCCGGCGACGTCCTCGCCCGCGAGCTCCCGGAAGGCGTCCAGCCGGGCCGCGTCCACGTCGACGGCGGCGACCAGCTCCACCCGGTCCGCGTGATGTCTCAGGGCGGGGAGATGGCTGCCGCTGACGATGGCGCCGGTGCCGATCACGGCGACGCGGCGGCGGGCGGTGCTTGGGGACATGCAGTTCTCCTCGGACGGCCGGGGACAGCCCGCTTCAGAAAGCGCTTGCACTTCGAGGCGACCCTAGGCAGGGACCTAATGTCAGGACAACCCCTCTGCGGCGACATGAGCAAAGCCTTGACCCGTTCGGCTCGGCTCACCCCCGCACGCTCCCCTCATCGCCTCCCGCTCAAACGGACGAAGATTGCGCAGAGGTCAGGAGCTGCGGCGGGACGCAACTCGGGCCTGGCGACGGGCCGTTGACCGCACCTCGGAACCTCGCCATGGATGAGGCGTCCGGAGAAAGCGGCTTCTGACCGCTCGTCGCCGCAGCGGGGCAGACGGCCGCTGCCGGCGGGCACGTCAGCCGATCGGCTGGGCGGTCTCGGCACCCGGCTGCGGCCGGGTCCGGGCCTGGCTGACCAGGCCGAGCCGGGCGAGGAACTGCTCCAGGGTGAAGGCGGCCATGCCCAGGCACACGGCGTTGCCGGGCACCTCGGACACCTCGACGGTGAGGCCGGGCAGGGAACCCGGCAGCACGTGATGGGGCAGTTCGTCCCGTACGGCGGGGACGAGCCACGGGGCCAGCACCTTGGGCAGCCAGCCGGTGAGAGTCACCTTCGGGACGTTGAGCAGGTTGACGAGGTCGCCGAGGGCGGCGGCGAGATAGCGGCCCGTGCGCCGGACGAGCTCCCGCAGCACCGGGTCCCCCGCGGCCAGGCCGCCGACGACGGTCTCGGCGAAGTCCCGCTGCCCGGGCTGCCCCAGCGCCGGATGGGACGGGTCGATCTCGGCCAGCGTCACCTCCAGGCCGGGAGCGCCGACGTACGCCTCCACGCACCCGTGCCGGCCGCAGCGGCACGGGCGGCCGTCCAGCATCAGGAGGGTGTGTCCCCATTCGCCGGCGTTGTTGGTGATGCCGCGGACCAGGGTGCCCTCGATGGCGATGCCCGCTCCGGCTCCGGTGCCGATGTTGACCACGGCCATGCTGTCGACGACGCGCCCGACGCCGAACCACATCTCGGACAGGATCGCCGCCTTGAGCGGATTGTCGACGTACACCGGCAACCGCAGCCGCTCGGCCAGCAGTTCCTCGATGTGGACGTCGTGCCAGTCCCAGTTCGGCGCGAAGACGGAGACCCCGGCGTCGTGGTGCACGTGGCCCGGCATGCTGACCCCGACTCCCACGATCCGGTCGCGCTCGGTCCCGTCCGCGTCCAGGGCCGCCTCGATCGCGCCGACGATGCCGTCGACGACGTACGCCTGGTCGTATCGGTCCTCGTCGAGGGCCGTCTCGTGCCGGCTCAGCACGCCGAGAGCGAGGTCGTACACCGTGGCCTCGACGTAGGTCTCGGCGACGTCGACACCGACGATGCGGCCCCGGTCCGGGTTGATCGTGAGCCGTTCGTACGGCCGTCCCACGGCGTTGCGCTCCACGGCGGCGATGTGCAGCACGCCCTCCGCCAGGAACTGGCCGGCCAGTGTCGTCACGGTGGCCTGGCTGAGGCCCGTGTGCCGGGCGAGTTCCTGGCGGGAGGACGGCCCGAGGTCGAACAGCGCGTGCAGCACCTCGAAACGGTTCTCGCTGCGAAGGTCTCGGGCCGTGTGCCGGGCCACCGGTACTCCCCCTCAGTCGGTCGGTCCCCCCAGCCACAGCGTACGGAGCTCCGGCGTGTCACGCCCCTCCATACCCTGGGCGAGCAGGGTCAGGCCCGGCCAGTTCGGCGGTACCCAGAGCGCGTCGGGGTCACCGCCCGAGAAGTCGGGCCGGTCGCCGGCCCAGACGCGCCCCACGCACTCTCCGCCGGCCCATCCGGTCACCCGGACCTGCGTGGCGTCCAGCCGGACCAGATATCCGTCGGGCGACGCCGGCAGGTCGACGTCGAGCCATGCCTCCTCCCCCGGTTTCAGCACCAGCGGGAGCCGTACCTCCTCCGTAAGGCCGGAGCCGGCGGCGAACCCGGTCAGCAGTTCGTCGTCCTGCACCGCGCACGACCAGTCCCGTACGGCGTCGAGCGCGAACAGTTCGGCGCGCAGGCCGGCCCCGCTCGGGTGGTGCGGCAGGGTGACCGAGACCTGGTGGGTGCCGGCGGACAGCAGCACCCAGGGGTTCTCGGTGTGGACGGTCTCCGGCTCTCCCTCGTCCACGCTCACCCGCAGCGGTTCGACGACCCCGCGCAGATGCAGCGCCGACGGGGTGGGCGAGTGGACCGTACGGGTGTAGGTGACCGGCGCCGCGATGCGGGTGCTGCTCCAGCCCCCGAGCACCCGGGTTGGCGCGGGAGCCCCGGCCCAGTGGCCGTGCACCGTCCACAGGGCCGACACGTCCGTGGTGTCCCGGACCTTCCAGAGGGTGCCGAGGCCCCGCAGTGCGCCGAGGCGGAGCGCGGGCAGGCGGGCGTCGTCGAAGTTGGCGTGGCCCCAGATCTCCACGACGGCCTCGATCGCGACACTGCCCGTCACGTCCCGCACATCGATGCGCCGCGCCGCGCCGAACCCGGCGATCGGCGGGTGGGTCCGTCCCGCCACCGTCAGGTCGACGATGTCGGCCGCGCCGGTGAGCAGCAGCGCGTCGACGTCCGTCAGATCCGTGGTCGTCCGGTAGGCGCCCCGGCCCCGGTACACCCCGAGCGACTCCAGCGTGGGCGGCAGCGCGTGCAGCCCGGCCGGGTTCTCGGGGGCCGTGCCGGAGCGCCGTCGCACCTCGCGCACTGCGGTGCGCTCGGCCTTTTCGGGCTGCTGCGGCGCGTCGGTGAGGTGCACGGTGCCGTCGGGGGCGACCGACCGCAGTCGCGCGGCGTCCGCCGACGACAGCACGACGAGTGTCACTCCCGCCGCGGTCCCGCTGCCGGCCACCGGGATCTCGGTCGGTGTCCCGTCCAGTACGACGGTGACCGGCACGTCGGAGGAGAACACCAGCACCCCGTCCGTCGCCGCCACGAGATCCGCCGAGGCCAGCGTCAGGGTCGCCGCCGAGCCCCAGGGCCGCAACGGTACGTCCACCGCCATCAAAGGGCAGGACCCCGGCACGACCGCGACCGGCACGCCCCGGACGACCGCCGTGCCCGGCTCCGTTCCCAGATGCGATACGGCCACCAAGCGGCCGCCCTCCGGCAGGTTCAGGGCGGCCGGCTCCGAGCTCGTCGGGAAGTCGCAGGCCACCTCGGTGTCCGCCGCCCCCGGGACGGCGAGCGCCAGCCGGTCGCCCCACACCTCGACGACCCGTGCGAGCACTTGCGCCTCGGCGTACTCCGGCCGTGCGACGCCGGTGGACGTGACGTATCCGCCGAAGTCGTAGCCGTGGCTCATGAAGTTGCCGGGGCGCCCCCAGTTGCCGCTCGACGGGGTGTACCCGAAGTTCCAGCCGGACGACTGGAGATACGGCGCGATCAGCTTGGCGCCGCTCGCCAGCACCCGCCGCAGCGTCCGGTGGCGCCGGTTCGTCTCGGTGACCAGCAACGGCACCCCGCGCTCCGCGACCAGAGCGGCATAGCGGCGCACCTCGGCCTCGATGTCCGGGGAGTCGTCGTCCGGGTAGAAGTTGCAGGCCGGTACGACACCGTCCACATCCCCTGTGGCGCCCGCGAGGTCGCCCTGTCCGGAGCAGGCGATCAGCGGCACGGTGATGCCGTGCCGAAGTGCCATGTCCCGCAGGGCGGTGATGTATCCAGGGCGGTCCGTGCAGTCGAAGAAGTCCAGCTCGTTCTCCAGCTGCACCATGATCACCGAGCCGCCCGCCCCGTACTGGCGCTCCGCCAGCAGCTGCAGCACCTGGTCGAACCACGCGGTGACCTTCTCCAGATAGCGGGGCTCGTTCTGACGGACCCCCAACTCGGCGTCCAGGCCCAGCCATGCGGGCAGCGCGCCGCCGTCCCACTCGGAGCAGATGTACGGGCCCGGCCGCGCGATGACGTACAGGCCCGCCTCCTGCGCGAGGTCCAGGAAGGCGGCGACGTCCCGCCGGCCCTCGAAGGACCAGCGGCCGGGCGCCAACTCGTGGAAGTTCCAGGGCAGATAGACGTCGACGCAGGTGTACCCCGACGCCCGCACCTGTTCCAGCCGCTCGCGCCACTGCTCCCGCGGGAGGCGGAAGTAGAACAGGGACGCGCACAGCAGGGTGCGGGGGCGGCCGTCGATCCACACGCTCTGGCCGTCTACGTGGATGGTGGTCACTTCACTCCCGCGCTTCCGCCACTGATGTCCATTTCGTACAGGTACTTCTGGCCGAGGTAGTAGACGATGATCATGGGCAGTGCGAGCAGGATCGAGCCGACCATCACCAGGTTCCACGACGGTGACTGGCCCGCCGCCGAGGTGCTGGTGATGTACTGGATGCCCAGCGACAGCGGCATCTTGGACTCGTCGTTCAGATAGATCAGCGGGCCCATGAAGTCGCCCCAGGTGTGGGTCAGGGTGAAGATGCCGATCGCGATCAGCACCGGCCACAGCATCGGCAGCATGATCCGGCGGTAGATGCCGAAGAAGCCGAGGCCGTCCACCATGGCCGCCTCGTCGAGCTGGCTGGGCAGCCGGGACACGAACTGCCGTACCAGGAAGACGTTGAAGGCGTTGGAGAAGAAGTTCGGGACGATCAGCGGCAGATAGGTGTTCACCCAGCCCAGGTCCCGGAAGAGGATGAACTGCGGGATCATCGTGATCTGCGTCGGGATCATCATGGTGGCGATGACGATCAGGAACAGCGTGTTCTTGCCGGGGGCCCGCAGGCGGGCGAAGGCGTAGCCGACCAGTCCGCTGGAGAGCATCTGCCCGGCGACCGAACAGAGCGAGATGATCACGGAGTTGATCAGGAAGCGGCCCATCGGCAGCTCGGAGCCGAAGACCCGGGTGAAGTTCTCCCAGTGGAACTCGGTCGGGAAGAGGGTGAAGGAGTTGGTGTTCACCGTCGCGTCACTGGAGAGCGCGATGGAGCCGACGAACACCAGCGGCATGGTGAGGATCGCCGCCACGACGATCAGCGTCGCGTACGTGAACGGGGTGGCCCGGAACGCCCGTAGCCTGCCGGGGCCTTGTCCCCGACGGGCCTTGCCCATCGGTGCACCCTCCCGCGTTCGCTGCGGCGCCGGGGTGGTCAGGAGGCCGGCCATCACTTCACCTCTGTTTCGTAGAACACCCAGCGCCGGGCGGTGCGGAACGCGATCAGCGTGAAGACGAGGACCACGAGGAACAGCAGCCAGGAGATCGCCGACGCGTACCCCATGTGGTAGTTGCCGAAGGCCTGGTCGAAGAGGTACGGCACCATCGTCTCGGCCCCGGCGTAGGCCGCGGGCAGCTTGCCCTTGGGCACCAGGATGTAGACCTGGGCGAAGACCTGGAAGGCGCCGATCATCCCCATGATCAGGTTGAAGAAGATGATCGGGGTCAGGTGTGGCAGCGTGATGCTCCAGAACTGCCGTACCGCGCTCGCGCCGTCGACCTCGCCCGCCTCGTACAGCTCCTTCGGGATGCCCTTCATGGCGGCGAGCAGCAGCACCGTCGCGGCGCCCGCGCTCCATGCCGACATCACGATCAGCGCGGGGGTCGCCCAGTCCCCGTCGAGCAGCCAGGACGGGCCCGAGATGCCGAGCAGGCCGAGGGCGTCATTGAACGGGCCGTTCGGGGCGAGCACCTGCCGGAAGATCATCGCCGTGGCGACGAGCGGCACCAGGGTCGGCAGATAGATCAGCGTGCGCAGCAGTTTCCTGGCGCGCACCTGCTTGTTGAGCAGATTCGCCAGCCACAGGCCGAGCACCAGACCGAGCGGGACCGAGACCGCCGCGTAGTAGAAGGTGTGCCACAGCGCCTTCCAGAACCTGGGGTCGTCGGTGATCAGCGTGACGTAGTTCTGGAACCCGACCCATACGGGGTCGGTGAACGAGTCCCAGTCGGTCATCGAGTAGTAGAGCGACGCGATCATCGGCCCGAACAGGAAGACCAGGAACCCGATCAGCCACGGTGAGACGAACAGATAGAACCAGAGCGCCTCACGGCGCCGCCGCTTCGAGGACGTCCCGGTCTTCGGGACATCCGTCGAGGCCGTCTTCGAGATGGTTGCCATCGCTGGTCATCCCGCGGACTTGATGATGGACTCAAGGTTCTTCTGCAGGGCGGTCAGCGCCTTCTTGGCGCTCTCCTTGCCGAGCCAGAAGTCCGCGAGGCCGGCGTCGATGGCCGCCGTCATCTCGTTCCACTCGGGGATGAACGGCGCGCGGAAGATGAAGTCGCTGGACTCGGCGAACGCCCCCATGTTGACGTCGGTCTTCATCCACGAGGGCTTGAGGAACGCCTCGCTCTGCTGTACCGCGAGGCTGGCCGGCACGTCCTCGCCGTCGCCGATGATCTGCTGCTGCGCCGCGTCCGAGGTGAGGAAGTCGATCGCCTTGAAGGCGTCGTCGCGCTGCTTGGAGGTGCGGGAGATGGCCAGGCCGCTGCCGAACGCGGACACGGCCTGCTTCTTGCCGCGCCAGATCGGCGCGATGTCCCACGCGAACTTCGCGTCCGTCAGACCGGCGGTGACCCAGAAGCCGTTGGCGTGCGTGGCGCACTTCTGCATCGGGAAGGCCTGGTCGCCGCCGACCTCGGAGCCCATGTCGGCGTAGTCCGCCTTGCTCGGCGCCACCTTGTGCTTGTAGACGAGGTCGCCGGCCCACTGCAGCGCCTCGACGACCTCGTCGCTGTCGACGGCGGGGCGGCCGTCGGCGTCGATGATGGTGCCGCCGTTCTGGTACGCCAGGCTCCACCACTGCGGATACCACTCGGCGCCGGTGTAACCCCACTGCTTGCCGGGGACGGTGAGTTCCTTGAAGGCGTCGAGCGCGTCGTCCCAGGTCCAGTCGGCGGTGGGCGCCTTGATGCCCTTCTTCTCGTACAGGTCCTTGTTGTAGTACACGGTGATCGCGCCGGAGCGGTCCGGGATCGCGTACAGCTTGTCCTCGTACGTGTAGATGGAGCCGACCGGGCCGAACCGCTTCTCGGTGTCGAGGCCGGCCTTCTTGGCGAGGTCGTCGAGGGGCAGGAGCTGGTTCTTGCTGGAGTAGGTGTTGACACTCTCGGCGACCTGCATGATGTCCGGGCCGCTGCCGCCCGCGATCATCGTCTGCACCTTCTGGGCGTACGCGTCGCTGGGTATCAGCTGGAGCTTGACCTTCAGCTCCGGGTACTTCTTCACCAGCAGGTCGATGCGCTTCTGGTACGTCTTGCGGTCGGCGTCACCGCCCCAGACGGTCATGACGAGCGGGCCGCTCGAACTTCCGCTGCCGGAACCGCACGCGGTGAGCGTCACGACGCCGGCCGCGAGTCCCAGGCCGAGGAAACCCCGGCGGGACACCTGAAGCTTGTCAACTGGCATGGCACTACTCCTCGGTGAAAAGGGCGAACACGCAGGAAACAGCCCTCGGGAGCCCGGGATCCGGCTTCGAGTGACGGTTAAACTAACCCTCGTTAAATCTCGCTACAAGCCTTTGTTTCGCACGAGTTTCAACCTGCACGACTCGCACACGAGCAAGAGCCGTCCACGCTCGGCGCCCTCGCAAGCCCCTTGCCCGAGGTCAGCCCTTGTCCAGGAAGCGCCGAAGCCGGGTCAGCGGCCAGGTGTTGATCACGTCGTCCTTGCTGAGCCAGCCGCGCTGTGCCGTGCCCACGCCGTAGCGCAGGTTGGCCAGGTGGATGACGGCGTGGGCGTCGCTGTCGACGGCGAACTTCACGCCGTGCCGCCGGGCCCGCAGGATGTCCTCGTCGCGCAGGTCGAGCCGGTCGGGGTGGGAGTTGATCTCCAGGGCCGTGCCGGTGCGCGCGCAGGCGGCGAAGACCGCGTCGAGGTCGGCGTCGATGCCGGGCCGCCTGCCGAGGAGGCGGGTGGTGGGGTGGCCGATGATGTGGACGTGCGGGTTCTCACAGGCCCGCACGATCCGCCGGGTCAGCGCCGCACGCTCCTGGTTGAAGTGCGAGTGCACCGAGGCCACGCACAGGTCGAAGCCGGCGAGGAACTCGGGCGGCCAGTCCACGTCGCCCTCGGGGCCGATGTTCAGCTCCGCGCCGTGCAGCACCCGCATGCCGGCGCGCCTTCCACGCTTGCCGTACTCTCCGTCGAGCTCGCAGACGCGTGCGCGCTGGGCCATGATCCGTTCGTCGGTCATCCGCTGCATGGCCATGTCGGGGCCGTGGTCGGTGACCGCGTAGTAGGCGTAGCCGCGCTCGGCGGCCGCGGCGACCATCTCCTCCAGCGGGGCGAGACCGTCGGTGAGGTCGGTGTGGGTGTGCAGATCACCCCGGATGTCCTTCTCCTGGACCAGCTCGGGCAGCTCGCCGCGCAGCCCGGCCTCGATCTCGCCCCGGTCCTCGCGCAGGGTGGGCGGGATCCAGGGCAGGCCGAGCCGGGCGTACACGTCCTCCTCGGTCTCGGAGACGATCTTCTTGCCGGTCTCGGTGTCGAAGAGGCCGTACTCGGAGAGCTTGAGCTTCTTGTGGACGGCCATCTCCCGGGTGCGTATGTTGTGCGCCTTGGAGCCGGTGAAGTACTGCAGTGCCGCGCCCCAGGAATCCGGCGGTACGACCCGCAGGTCGACCTGGAGGCCTTTGCCGGTGCGGATCGACGTCTTCTTCTCGCCGTGTGCGATGACCTCCGAGACGTACGGCAGCTCGGTGAAGGCCCGCATCACGGGCTCGGACCTCTTCGCCGCGACGAGGATGTCGATGTCGCCGATCGTCTCGCGCACGCGGCGCAGCGATCCGGCGTAGGAGCAGCGCTGGCAGCCGGTGACCTGCGACATCTCGGCGACGATGTCCTCGGCGAGGCTCATGGCGACGTCGATCAGGACGCGGTCGCCGGAGGACTGCAGCAGGCCGATGCCGTGCAGGATGTTCTCCTCCGTCTTCGGCCCGAAGCCCTTCAGGTCGCGCAGCCGCTCCTCGTGGATGGCGTCGGCGAGTTCCTCGGTCGTGGAGATGCCCAGCTCCTGGTAGATGACCAGGGCCTTCTTCGGGCCGAGCGTGGGGATGGCGGTGAGCTGCCGGACCCCGGCGGGGATCTTCGCCCGTAGTTCCTCGACGGCCGAGACGCTTCCGCTGGAGAAGTACTCGACGACCTTCTCGGCGATCGACTTGCCGACGTTGGGGATCTCCTTGAGGCCCTTGACGTCGAGCGTGGACACGTCGGCGTGGTGACCGCCGATCGCCCGGGCGGCCTTCTCGTAGACGCGCGCCTTGAACGCGTCGCCTCCGGTGATCGAGATCAGGTCCGCGTACTCCTGGAGCAGCGCGGCGACCTCGTCGTTCGGACGGGCCACACCTCCAGGGTAGGCAAAGTGGGGCCGGGCGGCGCGGGCCGACGCCGCCGGGCACCCGGGACATGGCCTCTACTGGCCCAGGGGGGTGGGCGGCGAAGTCGTGGGGTCGAGGACGGGCGGGGCCGGGATCGGAGGGTGCGCGGTGGTCGCCCGCTCCTTCGTCAGGGCGCCTGCGATCCTGCGGGCCAGGAGGGGGTCGGCCGGCAGGGCGTGCGCGGCGAACCAGCGGGCGGCCGCGGGGGCGGGGGACGGTTCGACGAACTCGGCGCCCGCGTAGTCGTCGAGCGGTGGGTCGTAGACGTACCCCGCGACCACGCCGTGGTTCACCAGGCGTTCGAGGAGAGCGTCTCGGTCGTGGACGAGGAGCGGTACCCGGAACAGGGGTGGCGGGCCGTCGCCCACCCGGTCGCGCAGGGCCGGGCTGGCCCAGGTGGTGCCGGACAGCAGTGAGACGCCGGCCCTGCGGCGGGCGAGGTCGCCGTCGAGCATGGCCATCCGCAGCTCCAACTGTCCCCGGACCAGGGCTCCGTGGCGGCTGCGGAAGGCGTGCAGGTCGACCCGTACCCAGGGCTCGTACGCGGTCAGGCTCGGCGCGTGGCGTGCGCTGCGGGCGAGGCGGGGTGCGTGCAGGGCCATGCGGAAGTCGTCCCGCTCCAGCAGTCGCAGGCGCTGCATCGTGCGCCACACGGGACGCGCCAGATGCAGCGAGCGTACGGCGGACCGGGCCAGCGGGCGCAGTGTGGTGGACAGGTCGGCGCGCAGGCGGCGCGGCGTCAGCAGATCGTCGCGCAGCAGCTCCAACTCCCGCCGGGTGCGCGCGTCGTCGACGGCCAGGAAACCGCCGGCCATCCCCGCCACGTGCTTGGACAGGCTGAACGCCGCCGCCTCGCCGAAGGTGCCGATCGGCTGCCCGTCGACATGCGTGCCGATGGCGTGCGCCGCGTCCTCGATCAGCGGGATCCCCAACTCGTCGCAGCGGCGGCGCAGTTCGACGA
Source organism: Streptomyces sp. R28 (assembly GCF_041052385.1). Taxonomy (GTDB): domain Bacteria; phylum Actinomycetota; class Actinomycetes; order Streptomycetales; family Streptomycetaceae; genus Streptomyces. The sequence goes on from NZ_CP163439.1 coordinate 905,735, forward strand.
CCCGGTCCGGCACGCCGTACAGGTTCGTGGTCAGGACGGCGTCCACGTTCCGCCAGGTGGACTCCGGTACGGCGGCCGGGTCGATGTTGCCGTCCCACTGGGACACGGGGGCTTGTACGGGGCGCAGTCCGGCCGCGAGGACGACGAAGAGGATCACGTCGTCGTTCACCGGGGACATCAGCACCCGTCCGCCCGGCCGGCACCAGCGCCGCAGCGCCAGGTACAGGGCCAGTCGGGCCGAGGGCGTGTAGACGCATTCGCGTCCGATGCGCCGTGTCATCATCGCGGCGAGCCGCGATCCGTACGGCATGGTCACCTCTTCCGTGGAAGGGTACGAGGAGGGGTCGCCCGAGGCGGGCGGTGCACGCCGGCGCGCGTCGATCAGGCCGCCGTGCAGGAGGATCCGAGACCGCGGGGCGCCATGGACACGACGCCGACGCGTTGCGTGTGACGAGAGCGGGCCCCGCTCAGCGGGCGCGTGCTCCCGTTCCTGACGAGTGGGCCGGGCCCGAGGTGCGCAGCGTGCCGACCGTCTTCAGCAGCCGGTCGGCGGGATCGCGCAGTCCGGGGTGGGCCAGGACCGTGTTTCTCAGGCCGCGCACGGGTCTGCGCCACAGCCGGTGTGCCGCCGCCACGGGGTGCGGGCGCACCGCGAACCCTTCGGCCACCCGTAGCTCACGGGTCTTCAGCCAGTCCTTGTACTCCTTCTCGCCGCGCCCCATGTCCATCAGCGTCACGCCGTCCCGGCCCGCGGCGTCGGCCATCCGCAGGTGCATCATCAGTCCGGGCGAGTAGTAGCTGAACTCGGGGTCGTAGGCGGTGAACCAGGCCGCGAAGACCGTCCGCGACCTCGGCCCGAAGTGCGCGGCGACCGGCCGGTCACCGGCGTAGACCACGGACAGGATGCCGGTGAAGTGTTCCTCGCGGACCTGGAAGAGGTGCTCGACGAGGTCGACGATCCACGGCTTGGAGAACCGGTCCATCCGCCCCGTCCTGCGGTACTGGGCGGACTTCCACCGCATGAGCGTGCGCAGCACCCGCGGGTCGCGCTCGTCGTAGACGAACCGCACCTCGCCCACGTTCCGGCCCAGGCGCCGCTCCTTCTTCAGCGTCGTCTTGGCCTGTCCGGGGTACGTGGCGCGCAGCCACTGCGCGTAGTCGCCCTCGCCGGGCTTCAGGTCGAGCACGGGAGAGGCGAACGTGCCGGTGACGTACGGACCGAAGGGCTTCTGCTCCTCGACGAGGTGATCGAACTCGAAGACGGACAGTCCGCAGGCCCGCAGCAGTTCCCGGGTGTCCCAGGTGACGCCCGGACGGTGCACGAGGGCCTGGCAGTCGGAGAGTCCGAGACCGATGGCCCGCCCGACACCGAAGGCGGTGCGCTCGTACGGGAGGAAGCCGACGGCCTCCCCGTCCTCGTCCAGCACCGCCACCCGCGCCCCACCGCGGCACCTGCCGACTCCGACGGCGAACTCCGGCGCCAGGAAGGGGTTGGCGTAGTCGGGCGACTCGTCCATCGCCCGGTGCCACGCCCGGCGCAGCGGTTCGCTCAGTTCGTCGGGTCTGTGAATCGTGATGGCGCTCTTGGATCGCACGGCGAACGCTCCCCCCAAAAGTCCCCCCAGGACGCATTTCCAGCGCCTCGCCACATTTTCCCCCATGTCGAACTATGCGGCGAGGCTCAAACGTCGCGAAACAGTACGCACGCTGTCAAGGTGCCTGCAGGAACCTTTAGCTGTGCTTGGTGTGGCCCCAACCGACCCACAGCGAAGGGAACTTCAGCGCAGCGCCACGACCACGTGGCTGGCGCCGTACTGCCAGACGACCCCGACGTGCCCGAACCCCGCCTGCCGCAGCAGCCGTTGATGCGCGGACACGGACAGGCACGCCGCGCTGTCGGCCGTAGCGCTCTCGGGCTGTCGGCGTCGGCGTTCCGCGAGGAGGTCGGTCAGCTCGGGGTCCTGCGCGACGGCCGTCCACCAGGAGGCCCAGTCCTCGTGGGCGAAGGCGCGCCCGCGTTCGGCGTGGCGGCGGCCGACACAACCGGCGAGTTCGGCGAGCCAGGTGTCGTCGTGCGGGAAGTGGTCGCCGTTGACGAGGACGCCGCCGGGCCTGAGCAGCGCCGCGAGCTGCCGGTAGACGCGGTACAGGGCGTCCGCGCTCAGATAGTGCAGGGCCGTCGTCGACACGGCGGCGTCGAGCGGGCGGGCCAGCCGCAGGGCCTTCGTCCAGCCCTCCTCGCCGATCACCGTGTCGACGTAGCGGGCCGCGTCCGGGTGGTGGGTGCGGGCCAGCTCCAGCAGCAGCGGGTCCATGTCCACGCCCACGATGTCCGCGTGCGGCAACCGCCGGGCCAGCCGGGCCGCCAGCGATCCGGGACCGCAGCCGAGGTCGACGACCAGCGGCCTGGCCGGGCCGCCGGCCACGGTCTGCTCGACCACGTCGCCGATCACCGTGAAACGCTCCTCGCGGTCCACGGCGTACCGCTGCTGCTGGCACTCCCAGCGCTCCACCCACCGCTCCGCCGTCGCCAGGCTCAGCCCCATCCGGTCGTGCCACCTCGCCGTCTCGCACCTGTCTCACCCTGTCGGCGCCCGACACTACAAGATGGAAACGGTTCCCATTCCCCCTCATGGCGGTACGTCACCCGAGGGTGGCAAGGACGGCCAGCAGCCGGTCGACCTCCTCGGCGGTGTTGTAGACGTGCAGACTCACCCGCACCGACCCGGTCCGCTCCCCCGCGCTGCCCTGGCAGTGCTGGTCGGAGCGGACCATGAAGCCGTGACTGAACAGCACGAAGCCCAGGTCCCCGGAGTCGATGGCATGGTGCCGGAACGTGACGATGCCCTGGCGCTGCTGTACGGAGGAGTCGACGGCCAGGCTGTTCTGGCAGCCGAGGATCTCGTAGGCGTCGAGGCGCCCGAGGCCGTCGGTGAGCCGGGCCGCCAGGGCGACCGTCCACTGCTCGATCCGGTCGGTACCGGCCGTGTCCAGCCAGTCCAGGGCGGCGGCGAGGGAGGCGATACCGACCGTGTTGGGGGTGCCCGACCAGCCGCCCGGCGTGAACTGCGGGCCGCGTGACTGGCGGGCCCAGACGACTCCCGTGCCGGGCAGCGCCATGGCCTTGTGCCCGGAGAAGACGACGAAGTCGACGTCCAGGTCGGCCACCGACACGGGCAGATGGCCGATGCTCTGGGCGGCGTCCAGGCAGATGACCGCGTCCGGGCCGACCGCCCGGCGGATGCGGTGGATGTTCATGTTGCCGCCGTACACGTGGTGGACATGGCTGGCCGCGACGAACCGGGTGCGCGGGCCGGTCAGTTCCGTGAGCGCGGTGTGGTCGTAGTCGCCGGACGCCTGCTGGTACGGCATCGGCCGGACGCGGATGTGGACGCCCTGCCGCGCCAGTTGTCGTTGCGCCTCCAACCAGGGCGCGATGTTGGCCTCGTGGTCGGCGACCGGGACGACGATCTCGTCGCCGTCGGCGAGGAGTCGGGGCAGCCAGTCACCGGCGATGGTGCGCATGCCTTCGGTGGTGCCGCTGGTGAAGTGCACGGCCGAGCGCGTCGGGGCGGGGTCGTCCAGGAACCGCCGGACCCGGTCCCGGGCCTGCTCGACCAGGGACGTGGTCCGGTTGGCCCAGGTGTAGGTGCCGCGTCCCGCGTTGGCGTTGGTCGTGGTGAGGTAGGTGTGGACGGAGTCGAGTACGGCCTGCGGCTTCTGGGCGGTGGCGGCGCTGTCCAGGTAGGCAAGCTCCGGGTGGGCGGTGATGATCGGGAACTGGGTGCGCAGGGCGCGCTGCCACTCCCCCAACTCCGCGACGACGGCCGCCCCTTGGTTGTCGATCCTGGGGATGGTCATGGGCGTCAGTCCCGCACGAGGGGTGCGCCCGCGTCACGCCAGGCGATGATGCCGCCGGTGAGGCTGCGGACGTCCGGGTGCCCCATCCGGGTCAGCAGGGCGGCGTAGCGGGCGGACTTCTCGCCGACCGGGCAGGCCAGCAGGACCGGGCGGTTGCGGCTGAACGGCAGCCCGCCGTGCAGGAGTTCCTCGAAGAGCTCCTCGACGATGTTGACCGAGCCGTCGATGTGCAGGGCGGCGTAGGCGTAGGGGCTGCGCAGATCGACGACGAGGGGTTCTCCGGTGGCGATCCACGCCTGGGCGTCGGTGACGCCGATGGCCGGTGCCGTGCGTATCTCGGCGTCCGACAGGTCGGCCGGGGAGTTCCTGCGGCGGGGGCGGCCGAAGAGGTCGGGGCGCCGCTGACGGACGTAGCTGAGGTAGCTTTCGACCCGGTCGCAGACGATGAACACCGCCGACTGCCGATCCGAAGAGCCTTCGCCGGCCAACTCCTCGTCGACCGCGCGCAGTTGGCGTACGGCTCCGAAGTACGCGGCCCCTCCGGTGGGGCCGGCCAGGATGCCGCAGCGGCGATTGAGGGTCAGCATCCCCTCGATCGCCTCGTCGGCGCTCACCGTCTCGATGGAGTCGTAGGTGCCGGGGTCGAACAGGCCCACCTCGTGCGCCTCGTCGATGGTGCGGATGCCGGGGATGAAGTCGGACTTGGCCGCGACCAGACCGGCGACCCGTACGGCGGGGTCGTGTTCGCGCAGGGCGCGGGCGACGCCGGTGGAGGAGCCGGCGGTGCCCACGCAGGCGATGAACCAGTTGGGGGCCCGGCCGTCGAGGTCCTTGACGATCTCCGGTCCGGTGCCGGTGAAGTGGGCCTCGGTGTTGCGCGGGTTGAAGTACTGGTCGGTGTGCAGATAGGTGCTGTCGGGCTCGGAGAGGGTGCGGTGGAAGAGGGTGAGCGGGTCGTCGGTGGCGGTCGGATCAAGGCACTCGCTCTGGCCGGGGAGTTCCTCGATCTCCGCGCCCAGCAACAGCAGCAGGTCCTTGATCTCCGGGATGCGCATCCGGTTGGTGACGCTCTTGAAGGTCAGGCCGTGCATGCCCGCGAGCACGGCCAGGGCCTTGGCGGTGTTGCCGCTGGACAGCTCGACGACCTGGCCGCTCCCCTCGGCCGCGGCGGACAGGTGCGGTCGGGCCATGTTCCAGGCGGCCCGGTCCTTGACCGACCCGAAAGGGTTGAGCAGCTCCAGCTTGGCGTACAGGTCGATGTTCCTCAGGCCGTGCACGGCCGGGTCGATGCGCACCAGCGGTGTGTTGCCGATGGCGTCGGTGATGCTGTCGTACCTCACTGCGCTCCCCCCACGGGTGTGGTCGGCCAGTACTGGTCGTCCAGGCACCAGCGCCATGTGTCGCCCTCCTGCCAGGCGGCGACCTTGCGCGCGGAGGGCTGGTGCTGGGCACGGGTGGCGTGGAAGTCCATGCAGTAACCGGCCGTGTTGGCGAATGCCAGCAGGTCGCCGGGTTCGGGGCGGCGGGGCAGGAAGACCGTGCGGCGGGTGATCAGGTCGGACTCCAGGCAGAGGCTGCCGAAGAGATGCACGGCGACTGGTTCGGCACCGGCGTCAGGGCCCGCGCCGACGTCTGCTCCTGTGCCTGGCGGATGCCGTGGGACGACCACGGGGTCCATGAGCACCCCGTGCTCCTCCAGCGCCACGTCGTCGGCCTTGGCCGCCAGTCGTACAAGAAGGGGGCCGCCGGACTCCTGGCCGCGCACCTCCAGGACCTTCGTCAGGGTCAGTCCGCACTGGTCGAGGAGCGCCCGGCCGGGTTCGGTGTGCAGGTCGTACAGGTGCTCCAGGAGCAGGGCGGCCAGTGGGCGGCCGCCCAGGGACGCGGCCGGGTGCGAGAGCAGTTCGTCGAGGTAGCGGGCTCCGGCGACCGGACGGTGGGCGGGGTACAGGCCGAGCGTGCCGCGCAGGGTGCCGGCTTCGTTGCGCAGTCCGTAGCCGTGGCCGCCGTACGTCAGCGGCGGGCGCGAGCCCAGCACGGCTTCGGTGAGTCCGGTCGTGTACTGCTCCCATTGTCCGCCGTGCGCAAGGTAGTTGACGCCGAACCCGCCGCCGATGTCCACGGCCCGGGGCCTGAGCCCGCGGCTGCGGCACTCCTCCAGCACCCGCAGACAGCCCTCCAGCGCCGTGGCCTTCTCGGTAAGGCTCGTCGTGTCCAGGTGGTAGGCCACGCCGACCAGGTCGACCACGTCTGCGTGCCGCTCGACGTCCTCCAGCAGAGGGCCCGACTCCCCTACCGCGGTGCCGAATCGGCTCCGCCGGCTCAACACCCGTACGCCGGACGCCTCGAAGCCCGACAGCCGGAGCAGGATACGGACGCGGGGCAGCGCGTGTTTGCGTACCAGCGTGGCGAGTTGCTCCAGTTCGCCTCGCGTGTCGAGGCTGACGGTGACCGATGTACGGGCCGCCAGCCACAGGAATTCCGGGTTCTTCGGCCCGGTGGCGGCGATCCGGTCGGGCGTGAGGCCGGCGCCCAGGGCGTGCTGCAACTCCGCCAGCGAGGCGACGTCCACGCCGGCGTCCGTGGCGGCGAGCCGCCGCAGCAGGGCGCTGGACCGGTTGGCCTTGTGGGCGAAGTACACCTGGCCGGACAGGTGGTGGGTGCCGTACACCGAGCGGAACTGCTGGAGATTGTCGGCGAGTTGGTCGGGGACGACCATGTTCAGCGGAGACCCGAGGGCGTCGGTGAGCGTGTGCAGCAGGGCCGGGGCGTCCAGCAACGAGCGCAGCCGCGGCTCCAGCCGCGGTTCGAGATACAGGGGCTGCCCGCCCATGCCCGGCCCCTCCCCCAGCGCTTCGGGCCCGACACTCCGGGCGCTGACGACCACTCCCCGCGGTTTGCCGTATAGCTCCTTTCCCTTCCCTGCGGTGCTTTACGCCCTGTAGCTGCCCGCATGGGCGATTGCGTCACCAGACGGCCGGAACCCGTCGGGGCCCGGCGCCGAGGCGATCGCGCCGTCCGTGCCGTCCGCGCTCAGCCGCCCTGCCCGGCGATGTTGACCATCCAGGTGATGCCGAACCGGTCCGTACACATGCCGAAGACGTCGCCCCACATCTGCTTCTCCAGCGGCACGGCCACCGAGGCGCCCGCGGACAGCTTCTCCCAGTAGCCGCGCAGTTCGGCGTCGTCGTCGCCGCTGAGGCTCACCGAGAAGTTGTTGCCCGGGTTGTGGTCGCCCGTCGGGGTGTCGGCGCCCATGAGGGTGAAGCCGCTGGGGGTCTCGAGCATGCCGTGCATGATCTTGTCGGCCATCGGGGTGTCCTTCTGGCCGTACTCGCCGTAGGTGTTCAGCGTCAGGGTGCCGCCCAACACCTCCTTGTAGAACTCCATCGCCTGGCGGGCGTCACCGGCGAACGTGATGTAGGGGTTGAGACGCGAGGCCATGAATCCTCCAGGAAACGGGGTCGGAGTCCGACTCCAAGGAAGCTAGCGCGGGCCACCGACAATGGCCCGCGCACACGTCCACATGGCCTACGGCGCCGACTACAGGGTGCGCTCCAGGCGGTCCGCCACCAGCTTCACGAAACGCGCGGGATCCTTGGACTGGCCGCCCTCGGCGAGCACCGCCAGCGTGTGGAGCAGTTCGACGGACTCGGCGAGCTCCGTGCGGTCCTCACGCTCCTTGTACGCCTGGTTCAGGCCCTTCACCAGCGGGTGGCCCGGGTTGAGCTCCAGGATCCGCTTGGTGCGCGGCACCTCCTGGCCCATCGCCCGGTACATGTTCTCCAGGGCCGGGGTCAGATCGTGCGCGTCGGAGACGACGCAGGCCGCGGAGACGGTGAGCCGCGTCGACAGGCGCACCTCCTTGATCTCCTCGTCCAGCTGCTCGCCCATCCAGCCGAGCAGAGCGGCGTACTCCTCGGCCTGCTTCTCCCGCTCGTCGTCGGCGTTCTCGTCACCCTTGGCGTCCAGGTCGATCTCGCCCTTGGCGACGGACCGCAGCCGCTTGCCCTCGTACTCGCCGACGGCGTCGACCCACACCTCGTCGACGGCGTCGGTGAGCAGCAGAACCTCGATGCCCTTGTCCCGGAACGCCTCCATGTGCGGGGAGTTCTCGATGCTCTGCCGGGACTCGCCGGTGATGTAGTAGATGTCGTCCTGGCCGTCGTTCATCCGCTCCACGTACTGCGCGAGCGTGGTCGGCTCGTCGTCCGAGTGCGTGGTCGCGAACGAGGAGGCGGCGAGGATGGCGTCGCGGTTCTCGGAGTCGGTGACCAGGCCCTCCTTCAGGACGGTCCCGAACTCCCGCCAGAACGTGGCGTAGCGGTCACTGTCCTTGGTCATGAACTCCTTGACCGTGGACAGGACCTTCTTCGTCAGCCGGCGCTGCATCATCCGGATGTGCCGGTCCTGCTGCAGGATCTCGCGGGAGACGTTGAGCGAGAGGTCCGCCGCGTCGACGACGCCCTTGACGAAGCGGAGGTAGGGCGGCAGCAGGGCCTCGCAGTCGTCCATGATGAAGACGCGCTTCACATACAGCTGGACGCCGCGCTTGAAGTCCCGCGTGAACAGGTCGTGCGGGGCGTGCGAGGGGACGAAGAGCAGGGCCTGGTACTCGAAGGTGCCCTCCGCCTGGAGCCGGATCGTCTCCAGCGGCTCGCGCCAGTCGTGGCTGATGTGCTTGTACAGCTCGTGGTACTCGTCGTCCGACACCTCGTCGCGCGAACGCGCCCACAGGGCCTTCATGGAGTTCAGCGTCTCGGGCTCGGCCGGGGTGTCGCTGTCGCCGTCGCTGTCGGCCGTCTCCGGGACCATCCGGATCGGCCAGGTGATGAAGTCCGAGTACCGCTTGACGATCTCCCTGATCTGCCACGGGGAGGTGTAGTCGTGCAGCTGGTTCTCGGGGTCGGCGGGCTTGAGGTGGAGCGTGACGGACGTGCCCTGCGGTGCGTCGTCGGCCGTTTCCAGGGTGTACGTGGCCTCACCGCGCGACGTCCAGCGGGTCCCCTGGCTCTCGCCGGCGCGCCGGGTCACCAGCGTCACCTCGTCCGCCACCATGAAGCCGGAGTAGAAGCCGACGCCGAACTGGCCGATGAGCCCCTCGGCCCCGGCCGCGTCCTTGGCCTCCCGCAGCTCCTGGAGGAACGTCGCCGTTCCCGAGTTGGCGATGGTGCCGATGAGCCGTCCGACCTCGTCGTACGACATCCCGATGCCGTTGTCCCGCACCGTGAGGGTACGGGCCTCCTTGTCGACGTCGATCTCGATGTGCAGGTCGGACACATCGGCCTCGAGGGAGTCCTCCCGCAGTTTCTCCAGACGCAGCTTGTCGAGCGCGTCGGAGGCGTTGGAGACGAGCTCCCGCAGGAAGACATCCTTGTTCGAGTAGACCGAATGGATCATCAGCTGGAGCAGCTGACGGGCCTCTACCTGGAACTCAAACGTCTCGGTCGGCATGGTTCGCGACTACCTCACAGGTTCAGTCACCGGAACTGGTCGCAGTCACTGTAAGACACGAGGTCTGCGCGGGGTGCAGCGGTACGGAACAAGGCGGTTCAGGCGAGGTGGGCGAAGACCACCAGGTTCGCGGTGTAGTCCCTTACCTGCCGGTCGTAGTCCCCCGCGCAGGTGATGAGCCGCACCTGGGCCCCGGGGGTGTCGCCGTACACGCGTCGGCTGGGGAAGTTGTCCTTGTCGAACATCTCCACGCTGTCGATCACGAAGGACGCTCTGCGCCCGTCGGCCCTCGCGACCTGGAAGCGGTCCCCCTTCTCCAGCTCGCTCAGGTTCGCGAACACCGCGGCGGACGTCGCCGTGTCCACGTGCCCGGCGATGATCGACGTGCCCGCCTCACCGGGGGACGCGCCCTTGGCGTACCAGCCGACGAGGTTGGTGTCGTGGGCCGGTGGGGGCGTGAGCTGTCCCGTACTGCCGATGGCGAGGTCGGTGAAGGGCGCGTCGACCGAGATCTTCGGGATGAGCAGGCGGGTCGGCCGGGACCGGGCCAGGTACTTGCCCTCATGCCGGTGGGCGGGCGAGGACGATTCGGTCGCCGGTGGGGCGTACGGTTCGACCGCGGGTGGGGCGTGCGGCGCGAAGCGGGCTTCGGATGCTTCGTCCCGGCCGCCCGGCAGGGTCACCATCAGCACCATGACGGCGACCGCGCTCCAGAACATCGCCGCGGCCGCGCGCCTTATCCGCCGTGAGCCCACGGAACCGGCATCGCACAGGGCCGGGTCGGCATCGGGGGAAGAGGAACGGCCGGCGGCCATCGGGCACCACCTCACTCGGGCACGGCAGCGGATACAGCAGAGGGGAGGGGAGCGGGGCCGCCGCGACGCGCGGCGCACGTGCGGCGGCCACAGCGGTTATGGCGTGCGGCATGGGTCAGGCCATGGATCCGGATGCTTTCTTGCGTCGCACCGCGTACAGGCCGGTACCGGCGACCGCCAGCGCGGCCAGTCCGCCGGTGGTGACACCCGGCGAGGCGAGGCCGCCGCCGCCGGTGTGCATCCCTCCGTGCGGCTTGCCGTGGTCATCACCCCAGGAGTCCTCGTGGTCACCGCCCCACGAGTCCTTCCCGTGGTCGTCTTCCTTCCAGGACCCCTTGTCGTGGTCACCGCCCCAGGAGTCCTCGTCGTGCCCGCCGTCCTTGCTCCGGTAGGTGTCCGGGTCGTGCTTGGGGTCCTTGGCGCCGCCCCAGTCGTCGCCGTTGTTCACGGCGGCCAGCGCTCCGCCGCCCGTGTGCATCCCGCCGCGAGGCTCCTCGTGCTTGCTCTCCTCGTCGTCCTTGCCGCCGTCTTCGTGCTTGCCCCCCTCGTCGTGCTTGCCTTCCTTGTCGGGCTTGGGGTCCTTGGACCCGCCCCAGTCGGAGTCCTCGTCAGTCACGGCGGCCAACGCTCCGCCACCCGTGTGCATCCCGCCACGAGGGTCCTCGTGCTTGCCCTCCTCGTCGTGCTTACCGCCGTCCTCGTGCTTGCCCCCCTCGTCGTGCTTGCCTTCCTTGTCGGGCTTGGGGTCCTTGGACCCGCCCCAGTCGGAGTCCTCGTCGGTGACGGCGGTCAGCGCTCCGCCACCCGTGTGCATCCCGCCGCGAGGCGCGTCGTGCTTGCCCTCCTTGTCGTGCTCCTTGCTGTAGGAATTGTCTTCGTGGTCCCAGTCACCCGCCGTAACGGCGTAGGCTGCGGGTGCGATCGCCAGTGCGGCCGTGGCCGTCGCGGTGGCGAGCAGCATGCGGACAGAGCGCATAGGTGAGTCCTTCCGTCACGGCCTGGGCGGCTGACGCTTCATCACCACTGGAGCCAGACCTTGACGTGATCCACCGTCAGTCATTCCTTCCGGTCGCACCATTCAGGGCGTTCACACGGGTTACGACCACACCCCGACGGCCGAATGCCGACGCCCCCCCTCCCGTGCGAAGAGCCGGGTTGACCTGCGAAGGTTTACCTCGCCCGGAAGTGGTGAGACGCGGGGGATGTCTCAGCACACCGTCACAGCCGTTACTCCCGAAAGACGCGTCCGCGAGCGCGCGGGCTTCCCGCGTGGTGCCCGGGGGGCCGTGTGGTGAGCGGGTCGGTGGACACCGCTCCCGTTCGCGCCACACCGCTGCCACCTGCGCCTTCGAAGCAGCGGGACGCGTTCTTCGACAACGTCAAGTACGCGGCGATCGTGCTGGTGGCGGTGGGCCATGCATGGGAGCCGCTGCGCGACGGCAGCCGGACCGTCAGCGCGCTGTACATGCTCGTGTACGCCTTCCACATGCCGGCCTTCATCGTCATATCGGGATACTTCTCCCGCGGCTTCGACGGCCGCCCGGAACAGCTCAAGCGCCTGGTGACCGGTCTCGTCGTCCCGTACGTCGTCTTCGAGACGGCGTACACCCTGTTCACCCGGTGGACCGACCAGGAGCCGGACCGGCCGATCAGCCTGCTGGACCCGCTCTATCTGACGTGGTTCCTGGCGGCGCTGTTCCTGTGGCGGCTGACCACCCCGCTGTGGAAGCGGGTGCGCCTGCCGGTGCCGCTCGCGCTCGTCGTGGCGATGCTGGCCACCCTGGCGTCGTCCATCGGCGACGACCTCGATCTTCAGCGCACCCTGCAGTTCCTGCCGTACTTCGTGCTGGGTCTGTCCCTGAAGCCGGAGCACTTCCGGCTGGTCCGGCGCCGCGCGGTGCGGATCGCGGCCGTGCCCGTGTTCGCGGGCGCGTTCGTGGTGGCGTACTGGGCCGTGCCACGGATGACCGGCGGCTGGTTCTACCACCGCGACAGCGCCGAGCAGCTGGGCGCGCCCGCGTGGTACGGGGTCGTGATGACACCGGTCCTGTTCGCCTGCTCGCTGGTACTGGTGGCCTGCTTCCTCGCCTGGGTGCCCGGCCGGCGGATGTGGTGCACCGCGCTGGGCGCGGGGACGCTGTACGGCTATCTGCTGCACGGCTTCGTGGCTCAGGGCGCGAAGTTCTGGGGCTGGTACGACCCCGTCTGGGTGCAGCGCCCGCTCGGCGCGGTCGTCGTCACCGTCGTCGCCGCCGTGGTCGTGACCCTGCTGTGCACTCCGCCCGTCCGGCGCGTCCTTCGCTTCGTGGTGGAGCCGGACCTGCGGTGGCTCTTCCGTCGGGACGCGCCGGGCACGACGGAACCGGTCCGCGACCGGGCCGCCGTACGCGGATGACCTCCCCGTCAGCTCTCGCGTACCAGCCCGGCGATGTGCGCGACGACCATGTCGAGGGTGTCGTTCCAGGCCGCCTCGTCGCCGAGCACGAGGAAGTTGAGGGTCAGCCCGTCGGTCATGGCGGCCAGGTAGCGGGCCAGGACGGGGACGGGCACGTGGAGCCGGAGGCCCATGGCGTGTCGCAGCTGCTCGATGAGCTCGGCGTAGGTGTCGGCGTACAGCTCGTACTGCCGGCGGGCCAGATGCTCGAAGCCGGGCTGGCGCAGGGCGTACTGGGTCAGCTCGTAGGTGAGCATGTGCTCGTCCGGGTGGGCGCGCACATGGTCCCAGTACGCCTGGAAGCCCGCCCGGACGGTCTCCTCGAGGGTGGCTCGGGGCCGTAGGGCGTCCTTCACCACCGTCACGTAGTGCTCGGTGATGGTCGTGATGACGGACTCGATCAGCTCCTGCTTGGAGTCGAAGCAGTAGTGGAAGACGCTCAGCGACACGCCTGCCTCGGCGGCGATGGACCGGGTCGTCGTCCTGGGGACGCCGTCCCGGCTCATCGCCCTGATCGCCGCCTCGGTGAGCTGTCGCCGCCGCTCGGCTGACGGCAACCGTGCCATGGAGCCCCTCTCGTGGGTGTCAGCTGCTGTGGACGCCGACCTCGTAGAGGGAGTAGCCCCAGTCGGTGCCGCGGTCCAGCCCTTGGATGCGTACATACCTGGCCGGTGTGCCGGCGAACCTGACCGTGTCCAGGCCGCCGTCGCCGGAGGTCGTGGACCAGGCGGTCTGCCAGTTCACGCCGTCGGTGGAGAGTTCGATGCGGTACGCCTTCCCGTACGCGCGCTCCCAGTCGAGGGTGACCCGCTTGACCAGGTGGGTGGAGCCGAGGTCGACCTTGTACCACTGGTCGTCGCTCCAGTCGCTGGCCCAGCGGGTGCCGCTGTCGCTGTCGACGGCCCGGTGCGGCTGGTAGCTGGTGAACAGGCTCCACTCCGAGGAACTCGCCGATGTGGTCGTGCCGCTCGCGAGGTTCACCCCGGCCTGGTGCTTCTCGGAGGCCGCCCAGGTGTCGAGGTAGGACTCGGCGCCCCGGAAGAGGTCGTCGACCACGTCCTGGCCGCCGACGCGGCGGATGTCCTCGATCCAGTCCGGGACGAGGCCGTAGTGGGCGGCGCCGTCGGTGTTCAGGTCCCAGGTGCGCTGGCCGGTGGTCTGCCGGTCGATGACGGAGCCGCCGTCGACGCTCTTGAAGGGGTACGTGACCTTGTTGGGGGCGTCCGCTCCGCGCGGTCCCGGCCAGCCGCCCACGCCGTTCATGTCGGTGCCGTAGCCGTAGCCCACGCCGAACTTGTCGCGCAGGGACTCGGTGCGCTTCGCCTCCGCGACGAAGCCCTCGGAGCCGTGCATGTACTGGGCGATGAAGCCGCCGAGGCCGTAGACCCGTTCGGTCCAGTCCAGGTCCATCCAGCTGTGCGAGGAGAGCACGCCGGGGTAGGACGCGGACTCGAAGATGTCGAGCACCCGGCCGGTGGCCTTGACGCTCATGTGGTCGATCTCCAGCATCATCTTGCGTTTCATCATGCCGCGCACGGCGTACTCGCCGAGGTCGGTGAGCCCTCGGACGTTGCACTGGGCGTCCGCGTCGTACGAGGGGACCTCCACGCCCGCCGGGAGCTTCTGCTCGGCTTCGGCCGCCGAGGCGTTGCCGATGGGGTTGTCGTGCTGCGGGCCCTTGCACGTCTCGGTCTTCCAGAAGGTGCCGGTCGACAGGAACTGGCCGACGTTGATGGCCGTTCCGAGCCCGCCCGAGTCGAAGCGGACCCCGCACAGGGCGTTGTCGAACTTGTGGCACAGGAACATGCTGCGCACGCCCAGCGCGTACAGCTCGTCCAGGCCCTTGTCGATGTCGGCCTTGCTGCACTGCCCGATGTCCAGGATCTGCTTGCAGCCGAAGGGCTCGGAGGTCTCCACCCCGAGGATGACCGCCAGCTTGCCCTGTTCGACGACCTGGCGGGCCTGGGCGCTGTCGGTGACGATCCGGAACCAGCCCTTTCCCGTGCCGCCGTACATCTTGTCGATGTAGGCCTGCAGGTCGTACGTCAGCTTGGCCTGCAGCCGGATGGACGTCATCTCGTCGCACGAGCGGTCCTTGAAGAAGTACACGGAGCAGATCACGCCGTTGGTGACGAGGTCGTTGACCAGCACGCGCTGGCCGCCGCGCCAGGCCCGCTCCACCCAGGCGTAGTAGTTCTGCTGGTGGGTCAGCGAGTCGTGCGCGGGCCAGTCCTTGAAGGTGGGCCAGCCGACCGGGTCGTGCTTGCCGTCGCCGCCGTTGGTGATGAAGTCGAAGATCGCGAGCGAGCCGTCGGGGTAGTGCTCGGGGCAGTCCTTGAGGGCGTCGGCGACGCCGGCCTCGGAGAACGTCTTGCCGCAGATGAGCCGGCCGCCGAAGGCCTCGTTGGAGAACAGGTGGTTGTGAGCGTCGGCGAAGCCGCGCACTTCGCCCTTGGCGTTGGTACCGGTGAAGGGCTCCCCCGTGACATTGATCTGCGAGTCGGGGGCGGGCCGCGCGGTCGGGTTCCACCAGTCGGTTCCGGCCGCCGAACTCGGCGTGGGGCCGAGTACGACGGACAGCACGAGCAGGAGGAGCGACACAACGGTGACGTTCTTGCGTCTGCGGTACGGGCGTACGGCGCTGGTCACAGCCCACGTCCCTCGGTCGGCGGGATGGCGGGGTCGGCTTGTCATGACCTCGCAAGATGTGCGACGAGGATGGCCACTACCGCTTTACGAGTCAAGAGTCCGGGACAGATGACCTACTGGGCGGGAACGGTTGGACTGCTGACAAGGCGTCGGTTCACACCGCGTGGGTGACCCGGATCTTGGACTGGCCGTGCGGGAGCTTCTCCCAGTCCGCCATGAAGCGGGCCCGCAGGCCGTGCTTCGCCGCCAGCGCCAGCAGGGTCTCGGTGCGGTAGTAGAAGTCCTCCCGCAGGACGTGGTGTTCCTCGCCCTCGGTGCGGTCGAAGGTGAAGTCGAACCAGCCGCCGGGTGCCAGTACCCGGCCGACGTTGGCCAGGCACTCCTCGATGACCGGCAGCGGCGAGTGCGAGAAGACGCTGTGCGCGTGCACCACGTCGAAGTGGGCGTCGGGCAGGAACCGCAGCGTCAGGTCGCGCACCGGGGTCAGCGTGGGCAGGCGCTGCTGCAGGCCCATCTCCGCGACGGTGACCTGCGCGGCGAAGAGTATGTCGGGCGAGATGTCGATGCCGTAGTAGTGACCGGGTTCCAGGTGGCGGATGAACCGCCAGCCTCCCCGCAGGTTGCCGCAACCGATCTCCAGCATCCGGTGCCCGGGAAGCAGGCCGTGGCCGACGAGGTAGTCGAACTGCATCGCCCCGAGCGCCAGCCACCGTTCGCGGCTGTGGCTGCCGACCGCCGCGTCCGGATCGGCCCGGGTGTCGGAGCGCATCACGGCGCGGTAGTAGGAGACGTGGTCCGGGTGGCGGCGGCGCAGCCACATGTCCCGGGCGGTGCGGGCCAGATGGCGGGGTACGCGGTCGGGGTGGCGCAGGGCGTAGGCGAGGCGGTGGCCGAGGGCGGAGCGGTTGGCGGTGAGGTTCTTGGCCGGCATGGGTGGTGCCTCCCTGGGGTCGCGGTACCACTGAGGATGCTCAACCGGAGGGCGCGGCGCCACAGGCAGGGGCCGACGGATACGAGGTGGTCGTCGGTCGACGAGCGGCATGTCACGCCGGGGCGAGACTGGGCGTCCGGATACGCCGAACTCCATTGCGCCGACGGCCAGTTCCTCGTCGGCCACAGCGTCCGCGGCTCCGCCGTCTCCGCGGTCCTGTGCGCGGCCGCCCCGGCCGGGAGGCTCGGCACGAGCGGCCGCACGGTGTGGTTCGACCGGTCACTACCGGGGGGGGCGTCCCGAACTCGGCCGCGGCCGGGAGGGGTGCTTCGACGGCAGGGCCGCGGCGGGGGATGCTGGAAACCGGATGCCGATCGTATGTGCTGTCGCCGTTCTCGCCGCCGCGAACCTGCTGAACAACTGGCTCGCGCGGGGCACCGCCCTGTACGTGGTCATCTGCGTGGCCGCGACGGCGGTCCTGCTGCTGATCGCCCGCCGGGACGGTCTCACCCTGGCCGAACTGGGGCTCGACGCGGCGGCGATGCGCCGGGGACTGCGGTGGGCTCCCGTCCTGGCAGGAGTCGTCCTCCTCGTCCTGCTGCTGCTCCTCGCCGTGCCGGCCGGGCGCGAGGCGTTCCGGGACGCCAGGGCGGCGGACCTGTCCGTGGGACGGCTGCTGTGGGTGGCGCTCGGCCGCGTTCCCTTCGGGACCGTGCTGCTGGAGGAGACGGCCTTCCGTGGCGTGCTGTGGGCCATGATCCGGCGGCGGCACGGCACCGCCTGGGCCACCGGGGTGTCGTCGCTGCTGTTCGGGTGCTGGCACCTGATGCCGTCCCGCGGCATCAACCGCTCCAACGCCGCGGTCGGCTCCGTCTTCGGTGACGGCCCGGCCGGCGTGGCACCGACCGTGGCCGTGGCGATCGCCGCCACGGCCGTCGCCGGGGTCGTCCTGTGCGAGCTGCGCCGCCGCTCCGGAAGCCTGGCGGCGCCCATGGCCCTGCACTGGGCCGTCAACAGCCTCGGTTACGCGTTCGCCTGGGCGGCGGCCCGCTGGTGGCTCGAGGGCTGAACGGTCAGAAGTTGATCATGTGACCGGCGAGGCCGTGCACCGCTTCCTTGACCGCCTCGCCGAGGGTCGGGTGGGCATGGACGTTGCGGGCGATCTCGTGGACGGTCAGGTCCCACTGCTGGGCCAGCGTCAGCTCGGGCAGCAGCTCGGTGACGTCCGGGCCGATGAGGTGGGCGCCGATGAGTTCGCCGTGGGTGTCATCGCTGATCAGCTTCACGAAGCCGGTCGCGTCGCCGAGCCCGTGGGACTTGCCGTTCGCGGTGAAGGGGAACTTGGCCACCTTGACGTCGTGGCCGAGCTCGCGGGCCTGGGCCTCGGTGTAGCCGAAGCTGGCGATCTGCGGCTGGCAGTAGGTGGCGCGCGGGATCATCACATAGTCCAGCTCCATCGTCTCGGCGTCGGCGATGGTCTCGGCGGCGATGATGCCCATCGCCTCGGCCGCGTGCGCGAGCATCAGCTTCGCCGTCACGTCGCCGATGGCGAAGAGGTGCGGGACCGAGGTGCGGCAGCGGCCGTCGACCTCGATCGCGCCGCGTTCGGTGACGGTCACGCCGGTCTTGTCCAAGCCGTAGCCCTCGATGTTCGGCTGGAAGCCGATCGCCTGGAGCACCTTGTCGGCCTCCAGGACCTGCTGGGTGCCGTCCTTGCCGGTGACGGTGACGCGCACCTGCTCGCCGGACTCGTCCACGGCGTCGACCCGGGTGGAGGTCAGCACGTCGATGCCCAACCGGCGGTACTGCTTGGCCAGTTCGGCGGAGACCTCGGCGTCCTCCAGCGGGGCCATCCGGTCCAGGAACTCGACGATGGTGACCTTCACGCCGTAGTTGTGGAGCACATAGGCGAACTCGACGCCGATCGCGCCGGCGCCCGCGATGACGATCGACCGCGGCAGCTCCTCGGCCAGGATCTGCTCCTCGAACGTCACCACGCGCGCGCTGCGCCGGGTGCCGGGAAGCAGCTTGGGCGTGGCGCCGGTGGCGATGATGCACTGGTCGAAGCCGATGGTGCGGGTCTCCCCGTCGTAGCCCGCCACCTGGAGGGTGTGCGGGTCGAGGAAGGTGCCGCGGCCGTCGATCTCGGTGATCTTGTTCTTCTTCATCAGGTAGTGGACGCCCTTGACCCGGCCGTCCGCGACCTTGCGGCTGCGGCGGAACGCCTCGCCGAAGTCGAAGGTGACCTGCCCGTCCACCTTGATGCCGAAGGTCTTCGCCTCGCGCGTGAAGATGTGCGCCAGCTCGGCGTTGCGCAGCAGTGCCTTGCTGGGGATGCAGCCCACGTTCAGACAGACGCCGCCCCAGTACTTCTCCTCCACGACCGCCACCCGCTTGCCCAACTGGGCGGCGCGGATGGCGGCGACATAGCCGCCGGGGCCCGCTCCGAGGACCACGACATCGAAGCGCTCGTCCTGCTCGACCATGGACTGTTCCTTCCTGAGGGCGACGTCCCGCTCTGCTGGTGCCGTGCGCTGCCAGGTTCTGGCATGCGGCTTCTTCCAGCATGACCGCATCCGCGAAGTTGTGTGCGGATGCGGGAGGGTGACGACGATCTCAGGTGGCGTGCGCTCCGGTGGTCGGGGTCAGCTCCCCGGCGTGGTCATCGGCTCCCCGCGTGGTCAGCCGAGGCACACGAGGTTGAGCACGCAGAGCTGCGCCGGTGAGGTCTCCTCCGGTGCGGGGCTCGTCGGTGACGTGGCCGTGCCGGAGCCGGAGTCGGAGCCGGTGTCCGAGCCTTCGGTTGCCGCAGGGGCCGGTGTCTGCTGCTGCTCGGCCGCCGTACCGCTGCTGTCGCCGGCGGTGGTTCCCCCGGATGCCGGTGTCAGAGCCTGCGACTGCGACTGCGGGGTCGACGGCGCCGTCGGAGTGGGAGCCGCGGCGGCGTCCGGTCGGGTGACCTGGGGCGCGGTGCGCTGGTCGGGCACGGCCTGCGAACGCGAGGCGTCGGTCGGGGTCAGATGCGAAGGAGTTGTGGTGCTGGTGTGCGGGGACCGGTGCGTGTCCTGCGGAGTGGACACCGGACGGGTGAGCTCGGTGGCCTGCTGCTCCGCGGCCACCGTGTTGGGGTTCTCCGGCGCGGTGGCCGCCAGGGCCTTGTCGGCGGCCCCCCGGTCCATCGCCGAGACGGTCAGACCGCCGCCGACGAGTGCCACGGCGGTCGCCACCACGGCCCGGCGCTGGTTCTTCTTCCAGCGGGCCCGTTGGCGACGCCGCGCCGCCCGGCCCTGCGGGGCGGCGGGGACGCCGTCCACGTCGGCGGCCGGGGCGATGGGCGCCGTCTCTTCCATGACTGCCGGCGGGGCCATGCCGGCCGGCGGGGCCGCCTCGTCCCGGAAATAGCCGTCGTACCAGGCGTCGTCGGCGGGAGCCTCCCACGCCGTCGTCACGGTCGCCGCCGCACCCGGCAGAGCCGACACGGTGGAGCCCGCTGCCGCGGAGGGAGCGATGTCCGGGGCGTAGGCGCCGCACCCGGGGCACACGAGGGCCCCGTTGAGATGCCGACGGCACGAGGAGCAGTAGTCCATCTGCGGTCTTTCCGTTAGCGCGCGTGATCGAATGGCCAGAACGCTAACGAGGCTTTGGACAGGCTGTGTGCAGCCGGAGTGATGCTCCTGCGCAGATGTGCCAGTAAGTGTGTGTGAACCGTGCCCCGCTCAGAGGTCACAGCACCCCTCACGGCGCATACGGCGGCTCACCTCCAGCCACTCCTCGGTCGCGTTTCGCTCGGTGCCGCTGTCGAAGGCGTCGACCAGATCCGCCTGTTCGAAGAGGACGCCACCGCGAAGGACCGCCGCGGTGCGGATCAGCGCGGCGAAGTCGGTGAACGGGTCGCCGTCCACGACCGTGAGGTCGGCGAGCTTGCCCTCCTCCACCGTGCCCAGGTCGGCGTCGGCACCGAAGACGCGCGCGGGCAGCAGCGTGGCGGTGCGCAGGGCCTCGGCCGGTGACAGTCCGGCACGGTGCAGGGCGCGCAGGGCCAGATGCAGGTGCAGCCCCACGGGGACGAGCGGCTGGTCGGTGCCGAGCGCGACCAGGCCGCCGCCCGCGAGGATCCGGCAGTAGACGTCCATCTCGCGTGCCAGCGTGGCGAGTTGGGCATCGGTGGGCGGCTGTCCTGCCTGCTGGCGTACGAGCGCGGTGTCCCACGGCGGCATCAGCGCGGTGACCCGCGGGTCGTCCGCGAGCGCGGGGTCGGCGCCGAGCAGGGACAGCGCGGTGAACGGGGTGGCGACCAGGTGGAAGTCGGTGGCGGTGTAGATCTCCTCGACGTCCTGGCAGGCGCGCCCCGTCGCGGAGGTGGCGTGCCCGAACTCCAGCCGCTGCGTGGCCTGCAGATGGGTCGTCAGGTCCTGGCCCAACTGCACACCCGGGGTGCACAGATGGCTGCCGCTGCGTACGCCGAGCCGCTGGTGCCCGAAGTCCGCGGCCTCCTTCATCACCCAGCCCGGGGCTCGTACGTACGTCTTCACGAAGTCCCAGTCCAGCGCAGCCCCGCGCGCCAGCGAGCGGTGCAGGCCCTCGCGGGTGCGGTGGGCGCGGCCCATGCTGTACGCGACCCGCGCCCCGTCGAGGAGTTCGCCGGTGGTCAGCAGCCGGGGTCCGGCAAGAGCACCGGCGGCGACCGCCTCCCGGATGCGGGCCTGCTCGTAGGCGAAGCCGCCCAGCGAGACGGCCGTCGTGATGCCGTACGCGAGTTGCAGCGCGGTCTGGCGGCCGCCGTACGTGGTCTGCCAGGGGTGGGTGTGCGCGTCCCACAGGCCCGGGATCACGGTGCGCTCGCTCGCGTCGACGCGGTGTGCGGCCGGGCGGCCGGTGCGGTGCGGGGACACCTCCGCGACACGGCCGTCGCGGATCACGACGTCGATGTCCTCGCGGACCTCCGGCCCGGTGCCGTCCCAGAAGCGGCCCGCGTGCACGACCGTGTCCGCCGGGCATGGTCTGCGGTAGTCCAGCGGGACGCGGACGGTACGGGTCCTGCCGCTGCCGACGTCCATCAGGCGCAGGGCCCCCGCGGAGAGGTAGAGCAGGGTGCGGCCGTCGGCGGACCAGGACGGGTGGTCGGCGGGTTCGGTGGTGAGCCGGCGGGGCTCGCCGTCCGGGGTGCCGTCGGCACGGACCGGCAGCAGCCACAGTGCCGACTCGGCGATCACGGCCATCCAGCGACCGTCCGGGGACCACACGGGGCCGGAGTCGTAGCGGTCGGAGAGCGAGGTGTGGGGAGCGAGGGCGTGCAGGGCGGCCCTCGCGGTGGTCGTGTCCACGACGCGGATGAGGTTGTAGCCCTCACGGAAGCGCTGGTTGAGGCGGTTGCGGTCGCACAGCGCCACATACCGGCCGTCGGGCGACCAACTGGGGCGGCCGGGCAGCCCACCCGCGCCGAGCGGTGCGGCGAGCACGTGTTCGGTGCCGTCGTTCAGGTCGCGCACCACGAGGTTGCCGGACATGTCCAGGCAGGCCAGCCGCGTCCCGTCGGGCGACAGCGCGGGGAAGACACGGCCGCCCTCGGCGAGCACGGTCTCCTCGCCGGAGTCGAGTTCGCGGCGTCGCACGGCGAACAGTCCGTCGCGGTCGTCGGCGTACACCAGTGCCCTGCCGTCGGGCGTCCAGGTCGGGACCAACACATAGCGGGTGGTGGGGACTTGCAGGACCTTGCGGGGTGTGCGGCCCCCTTTCGTGCCGGCGGTCCACAGCGCGTTGAGCGCGGCGAAGGCGACACTGCGGCCGTCCGGTGACAGGGCGGGCAGGTGCAGCGCGCGGACGGGGCGGGTGCCGGCGCCGTCGAAGTCGTACGCCTTCGCGCGGTAGCGGGGGCGGTGCACGGGCAGCGTGGCCGTGAACGGGATCTCCTCGGCGCTGCCCGGTGCGTCCGGATCGACCAGGCGGAAGTGTCCGTCGACCGTCAGGAGCAGCCGCTCGCCGTCCGTCCAGCGAGGCGGCGCGGGGAGGACGTCGCCCTGCACGGCGACCGGTTTCCCGTCCACCACGAGCGCGCACGAGGCCGTGGGCGAGGCTGTGGTGCGCAGGTGGGCGAGGCGCCCGGTGGGCGAGACGGCGGGAGTCATGAGCTGGGCGCCGGAGTCGTCGGTGCGCTCCGTGGTGACCGGGCCCGAGCCGTCGGCGGCCACCGACGCGATGGTGGTCGCGCGCAGTGTGCCCGTCTCGGTGACGGCGGCCCGCACGAAGAGCACCCGCTCGCCGTCCGCCGACCACGCCGGGTCGAAGTCCTCCCAGCGGCCGTCCTGCCCGGGACCCTGCTGCCCGGGGTGCCCGGTGAGCCGGGTCGGCGTGCCGGTGCGTACGTCCACGACCCAGATGCGGTACGGGGCTCCCGTCACGCTGTCGCCGCCGCGCTCGGAGGCGAACGCGATCCGGGTGCCGTCCGGCGACCAGGCCGGGCCCCGGTCGTCCCACGGTCCGTCGGTGAGCTGCCGCAGGCCGGAGCCGTCGGGCCGCAGCGTCCAGAGGTGGAAGCCTCCGCCGCGGTAGGCGCACACGACGAGACGGCTGCCGTCGGGCGAGAACTGCGGGCGGGTGGGTTCGAGGCCGGGCGGGGTCAGCGGGAGGGCGGTGCCGCCCTTGCGCGGGACGGACCAGAGCACGTTCTGGATCTCGGCGACCAGCCGGTCACCGGACGGGGCGAGGGTCGCGGAACCGCCGGTGGCGGCGGTGAAGGAGAGGGTGATGGTCGTACCGGAGGCGGCGGCCGCGTGCGGCGCACCGGCGGTGGCGAGACCCGTGGCGGTGGCGGTGGCGGTCACCTGGAGGAATCTGCGGCGGGAGAGCGGGCCGAAACGGAGGGCGCCGGGGGTGTCTTCGGTGTCCAAGGGGGCTCCCAGTGCACGGAGTTGGCGGTCGGACAGGAGAGACCACTGGGGGCAACGTACGGGGCGGAGCCCGGTTACGGGCCCCGCCCCGGCGCTTCTCGGCCGTTCTTCGGGCCGGCTAGACCAGAAAGAGCAGTTGGACGGCGACGAGTACGTCGATGACACCGCACCACTCGGCGAACGTACGGGAGACGACCTTGTCGAGCCTCAGGTGCACGAAGTCCCACACCCCGTGGAAGAACCAGCCCGCGGCCACCAGAAAGCGGCCCAGGTCCGGGTCCACCGCCAGCCCGGCCAGCGCGAGCCCGCCGAAGACGAGCGCGCCGGCGGCCTGGACCCCGAGTCCGGCCCGGCCGTGCGGAGTTCCGCGGACGGCGCCCCAGAGGAGGACGGCCAGGGCGAGGGCGACCAGGACCGTCGACGGAGCGACCACGTCCTGCAGGGGCAGCGCGAACACGGCCACCAGCCCGGCCCCGAGCACCGGCCAGGTGGCCTGCGGCTTTCCGATCTGATGCACGACCAGGTAGATCAGAGGCAGCAACGGCAGGATCTCCCCGAAGCCGCCCACGGCGTCGGCCACGTCCTCGGAGCCGGATGCGATCACGTTGAGGGTGACGACCACGACGGCCAGGGCCGTGGGCCAGCGCCGCTTGAGCACGGAAGCCGGGTGCGGGCGGTCCGCCGTCGGGTGAGTGTGGGGTGCCTGCATGACGGCTCTCCTTCGGTACCGGGGCGGGGTATCCGCCGACATCTCCAGGCTGGACCTGGGCGAAGTCCGCCCGTAGTGCCGAATCCCCATGCGCGGGCGTGGAGTTGTCACGTCCTCGGATGACATTTGTCATGCGCCCTGGGCCACAATGACCGGGTGGGGGACGGAGCGATCGATCGCGGGGCGGCCGGGCTGACGAGCCTGCGCCGCTACACGTGGTGGACCGTGCCGGGCATGACCGCGGGTGTGCTGGCCGTCTTCGTCGGCGCGTGGGTCCTCGACGGCGACGTCCCGCTGTGGGCCCGCGTCCCGGCCGCCGCCGCGCTGACGGTCGAGGTGGGGGCGAGCGTCGTACTGCTGAGCCGGCGGCTGGCGCTCCTGCCGGTGACCGACGCGCCCCCCGACGGACCGCCCGCGGGCCTGCTGATCGCCGCCGCAGGGGCCGCAGTCGTGCTGGCGGCACTCCCCCTCGCCCTGCGCGACTACGGGCTGTGGCCGGTCGCGCCCGCCCTGGTGGTGGCGCTCCTCGCGACGTACCTCCCACCGCACCGCAGGCGGCTGCTGATCGCGGGCGCCGTGGCCCTCGCACCGCTGCCCGGGGGCCTGGCAAGCCTGGTCGCGGAGGACGGGGAGTTGGCGTACGCCGCGCTGTTCCCGGCCGGGCTGGTTGCCTTCACGGCCTGGGTGACACTCGGCCCGCTGTGGGCCTGGGACACGGCACGGCGACTGGACGAGGCGCGGCGACTGGAAGCGGAGCTGGCGGTCAAGGAGGAACGGCTGCGGTTCGCCGCCGACCTGCACGACATCCAAGGCCATCACCTCCAAGTGATCGCTCTGAAGGGCGAATTGGCGGCGCGGCTCGTCGAGCTGGACCCGGCGCGTGCCGCCGCGGAGTTGAAGGAGATACGGCGGCTGGCGGCGGACACCCTCAGCGACACCCGGGCCGTGGTGCAGGGGTACCGCCGAACGACCCTGGAGGACGAGATCACCAACGCGACGCGGGTGCTGGCCGCCGCCGACATCGACGCGCGGATGGCCGTCGACCCCGGTGCCGCGGCCGCCCGCCTCACGGACTCCGCCCGCCACCTCCTCGGTCTGGTGATGCGGGAGGCCACCACCAACGTGCTCCGGCACAGCCGGGCCGGGCGCGCCGAGGTCGACTACCGGATCGCCGGCGGTTTCGCCCGCCTGCGGGTGAGCAATGATGGCGCCGAGGAGCATCCCGCCGCCCTGGAGGGCACGGGCCTGCGCGCCCTCGCCGAGCGGCTGGAGGCGGCCGGCGGCGAGCTGACCTGGACCCACGACGGTGACCGCTTCGAGGTCGCGGCGGCGCTTCCGGCGAACCCACCGGGGTCCACGGGGCCGCCAGGGTTGACGGGGTCAATGGGGCCCACGGGGCCGACGGAAGCGCAGGAATCGCCGCAATCGCCGAACCCCGCGGACGGAGCCGCCCGATGATCCGCCTGCTGATCGCCGACGACGAGGACCTGCTCAGAAGCGCCCTGGCCGCCCTGCTCGCGCTGGAGCCGGACCTCACCGTCGTCGCCGAGGCGGCCACCTCCACCGAGGCGGTACGGCTGGCCCGTGCGCACCGCCCCGACATCGCCGTCCTCGACCTGGAGATGCCGCCCACCGACGGGCTGCGCGCCGCCGAGGAGATCCGGGCCGAACTGGCCACGCAGATCGTCATGGTGACGCGGCACGCCCGACCCGCCGTGCTGCGCCGGGCGCTGGCCGCAGGCGTACGCGGCTTCGTCCCCAAGACGACCCAGGCGGCCCGACTGGCCGAGATCATCCGTGACATCGCCGACGGCCGACGCTACGTCGACCCGGACATCGCGGCCTCCGCGCTGACCGAGGACGACTGTCCCCTCACCGACCGCGAACTTCAGGTCCTGCGCGCCGCCCGCACCGGCGCGTCGATCGCCGAGATCGCCACCGACGTCCACCTCGCCCCCGGCACGGTCCGCAACTACCTCTCCGCCGCCATGTCCAAGCTCGGCACCCCGACCCGGCATGCGGCCGCCCACCGTGCCTGGGAGCAGGGCTGGATCTAGGCCGGATTCTCGGCCGGTTCTTCGCCCGGTTCTCGCCGGGACCGGCACCCCGCTCCCTCACCCGAGGTTTCACGGCCGCCCGGGAGCCAGCGGCTTCACGGCGGCCCCCGGAGCCCGCCTCCTCGGCACCGCCACGGCGCCGGACGCCGCGGCCTCGATGAGGCGGCGGAAGGTGGGGCACTCCATGTGGCTCGGCGCGGGGCAGGCCGCGGCGTGGTGCAGGGAGTCGCGCAGGACGCCCAGTTCGCGGATCCTTCGGTCCAGTTCCTCCGCCTTGGCCGCGAGCATCTGCCGGTCGATGCGGGGCTGTCCGTCCGGTGCGAACATGTGCGCGATCTCGTCGAGCGAGAAGCCGGCGGTCCGGCCCATCGCGATCAGCGCCAGGCGCTCCAGCACGCCGGGGTCGTACTGACGGCGCAGCCCTCGCCTGCCGGTGGAGGCGATCAGCCCCTTTTCCTCGTAGTACCGCAGCGTCGAGGCGGGTACCCCCGCGCGCTGCGCCACCTCAGCGATGTCCAGGTGTGTCATCCGCTTGACCTCAAGTCGACTTGAAGTAGCACGCTGTCATCAAGGCCCCAGGCACGCAAGCACAGGAGACGATCATGGGCATGGAGCGCGGAAGTGACGACGAGCAGGCGGCCCGCTGGAACGGGCCCGGCGGACACGCCTGGGTCGAGGCACAGGCGGTGTTGGACGAGGTACTGAGGCCGTTCGAGGATCTCCTCCTCGAAGCGGTGGCCGCAGAGCACGCGGAACACGTGCTCGATGTCGGCTGCGGCACCGGCGGCACCACGGTGGCCGTCGCGCGACGGCTCGGTCCGGCGGGTCACTGCGTCGGCGTCGACATCTCCGAAACGATGATCACCGCCGCGCGGGCACGCGCCGAGCGGGAGGGCACCCCGGTGTCCTTCATCCGCGCCGACGCACAAGAGCACGTCTTCGAACCCGCCTCCTTCGACCTCGTCATCTCGCGTTTCGGCGTCATGTTCTTCAACGACCCGGTCCAGGCCTTCGCCAATCTTCGGCGCGCCGCCAGGGACGAGGCCGGACTCCGCTTCGTCACCTGGCGTGGCCCCGCGGAGAATCCGTTCATGACGACGGCCGAGCGCGCCGCGGCACCGATCCTGCCGAACCTCCCCGCGCGCCGGTCGGACGGGCCGGGACAGTTCGCGTTCGCGGACTCGGACCGGGTCCGCCGCGTCCTGGAGGAGAGCGGGTGGTCCGGGATCGACATCCGGCCGATCGACGTGACCTGCGCGCTCCCCGAGCGGGAGCTGGTCGGTTACTTCACCCGGCTCGGCCCCGTCGGTCAGGTGCTGCCCGAAGCGGACGAGCAGACCCGCGCAAGGGTCGTCGAAACGGTCCGCGCCGCGTTCGAACCGTATGTGCAGGGCTCGGAAGTCCGTTTCACCGCGGCCTGTTGGACGGTCGGCGCCAAGGCGAAACTTTCGTGATCCCGGCACCCCTTCCGGTGCGCGGGGCGCCCGGCGCATAGTGAGGGAGCGGTTCTACGGGTCGGCCACTGGAACGGTGATTCAACGAGATGACGCGGAAGAACGCCCTGGTGGTCCGAGGCGGCTGGGAGGGGCACCGGCCGGTCGAGGCCACGGAGCTGTTCCTGCCCTTCCTGCGCGGCAGCGGATACGCCGTCCGGGTCGAGGAGTCGACCGACGTCTACGCAGACAGCGCCGCGATGGCCGGCATCGATCTCGTCGTGCAGTGCGTCACGATGTCGCAGATCACCGCCGAGCAGCTGGCGGGGCTGAGCGCGGCGGTCGTGGCCGGTACCGGCTTCACCGGCTGGCACGGCGGCATCGCCGACTCGTTCCGCGCCTCCTCCGACTATCTCCACCTGGTGGGAGGGCAGTTCGCGACCCATCCGGGCAAGGAGCCGTGTGAACGCCAGGGCGCCCAGGAGGACAACTACCTGCCGCACGTCATCAACATCACGGAGTTGGGCCGCGAGCACCCGATCACAGCGGGCATCGAGGACTTCGAGCTGCACACCGAGCAGTACTGGGTGCTCCACGACGACCTGATCGACGTGCTGGCCACCACCACCCATCCCGCCCGGCCGTGGCAGCCCTGGCACCGGCCGGTCACGTCACCGGCGGTCTGGACCCGCCGGTGGGGTGCCGGACGCGTCATGGTGGCGACTCCCGGGCACAGCCTGGACGTGCTGGAGAACCCGAACGTGCGCACCGTCATCGAGAGGGGCATGCTGTGGGCGACGCGCACCGCATCGGCGTCGTAGGGCTCGGCGTCATCTCCCGCGCGTACCTGGACACGCTCGTCGGCCATCCCGCCGTACGCGTCACCGCGGTCGCCGACCTCGACGCCTCCCGGTCGGCCGCGGTCGCCGCCGAACTGCCCGGCGTCCGGGCGCTGAGCGTCGAGGAGTTGCTGAGCAGCCCCGACGTGGACACGGTGGTGAACCTCACCGTCCCCGCGGCCCACGCGGAGATCGCCCTCGGCGCCATCGGCCACGGCAAGAACGTCTACGGCGAGAAGCCGCTGGCCGCCGACCTCGCCGACGCGCACGCCGTGATGGAGGCCGCGGCGAAGGCAGGGGTCGGCGTGGGATGCGCGCCGGACACCGTCCTGGGCACCGGCATCCAGACGGCTCGCGCGGCCGTGGAGGCGGGGAGCGTCGGACGCCCCCAGTTCGCCTCGGCGGTGATGGTCACGCCGGGGCACGAACGCTGGCATCCTCACCCCGACTTCTACTACACCGCCGGGGGTGGCCCGCTGCTGGACATGGGCCCGTACTATCTCGCGTCCTTGATCCACCTGCTCGGTCCGGTGCGTGCCGTGATCGGGGCGGGCGGGCGGCTGCGCGGCGAGCGCGTCATCGGTTCCGGGCCGCGTGCGGGCGAGCGGATCCCGGTCGAGGTGGACACCCATGTATCCGGCGTGCTCGAGCATATGGGCGGGACGCTGACGACGATCACGACGAGCTTCGACGGCGTGGCCACCACAGCCGCGCCGATCGAGGTCCACGGCGACGCGGGCACCCTCACGGTGCCGGATCCGAACCACTTCGACGGTGAGGTACGGCTCTTCGAACTCGGCGCGACGCAATGGCGCACGCTCCCGCCCTCGGCGGGCTACGTCGACGGCGCACGGGGCGTCGGCCTGCTCGACTTCGTCGCCGCCGGCGCACAGCGGGCGCCGCGCGCGAACGGCGCTCTCGCCCTGCATGTGCTGGAGACGATGAGCGCCCTCCTGCGCTCGTCGGCCGAGGGGCGCCGTATCGAGCTGACGACCTCGGCACAGCGGCCCGTTCCCGTTCCGCTGACGGCTGCGCGGGACTGGAGGGGACCCGCCGCCGGCTGACCCGCGTCGCAGTGCGCGGAGTCAGTCCACGGGCCACGTGTGCGCGGGCGCGTTCAGGTGCATGTAGTCCATGTACGCCGTGGTCATCTGCCGCAGCGCCTCCCGCCGGTCGGCGGTGCCGCCCTTCTCCAGGTGGTGGACCGTCTCCGCCTGCCACAGGGCGCCGTTGCGGGCGGTGACGCAGCGCTGCTCGATGATGCCCAGCAGGGGTTCGCGCCACGCCGCGTCGATGCCGGCCAGCTCCAGACCCCGGTGGGCCAGGGGCAGCAGTCGCCGCAACACCAGTTCCGTGACCGGCACTTCGCCCATGCCGGGCCAGTACAGGCGGGCGTCGATGCCGTCGCGGGCCGCGGTGTGGAGGTTTTCCTCGGCGACCGAGAAGGACATCCGCGTCCAGACCGGCCGGTCCTCGTCGACCAGGGCGCGGGTCAGGCCGTAGTAGAAGGCGCCGTTGGCGATGATGTCCGCCACCGTGGGGCCGGCGGGCAGGACCCGGTTCTCGATGCGCAGATGCGGCCCGCTGCCGGTGACGGCGTAGACGGGGCGGTTCCAGCGGTAGATCGTGCCGTTGTGCAGGGTCAGTTCGCCCAGTTGCGGAATGCCGCCATGGTCGAGCATCTCCTGCGGGTCCTCGTCGTCGCACAGCGGCAGCAGCGCCGGGTAGTAGCGCACGTTCTCCTCGAACAGGTCGAACACGCTGGTGATCCACCGCTCGCCGAACCACACACGAGGCCGTACGCCCTGGGCCTTGATCTCCTGCGGGCGGGTGTCGGTGGCCTGCTCGAACAGGGGGATGCGGGTCTCGCGCCACAGCTCCTTGCCGAAGAGGAAGGGCGAGTTCGCGGCCAGGGCGATCTGTACGCCCACGACGGCCTGGGCGGCGTTCCAGTAGTCCGCGAACTCCTTCGGTGAGACCTGGAGGTGGAACTGGGTGCTGGTGCAGGCGGCCTCGGGGGTGATGGTGTCGGCGTACGTCGACAGGCGCTCCACGCCGTCCACCGTGATCCGCAGGTCCTCGCCCCGGGCCGCGAAGATCTGCTCGTTGAGCAGCCGGTAGCGCGGATCGCCGGACAGGGCGGACTCGCCCACGTCCGCCTCCCCCAGGGTCGGCAGGATGCCGATCATGATCAGGTGCGCGCCCACGGCCGAGGCGCGTTCCTCCGCGTGGTTGAGCGCGTCGCGGATCGCCTGCTCCCACGCGCCGGGGCCACCCGTCGTCAGCTGCCGGGGCGGAATGTTGATCTCCAGGTTGAAGCGGCCCAGCTCGCTCGACCAGGCGGGATCGGCGATCGCCCGGAGGACGTCGGTGTTACGCATCGCCGGCAGGCCGTCGGCGTCCACCAGATTGAGCTCGATCTCCAGCCCGACCTGGGGGCGCTCGCTCTCGAACGTCGACTCGCGCAGCATCTGCGCCAGCACATCGAGGCAGGTGTGCATCTTCTCCCGGTAGCGGCGGCGGTCCTCCCGCGTGAACACCAGGGCCGGCACGTCACGTCCCATCGTGCCCTCCCGAGTTCCCTCGGCGGATACCTCTCGTCCCAGCGTCGCACCTCGGACGGCACCCCAACAGTCGGCGCACGGCCGTCGCCCCGCTCACCGGAGGAGTCCGGCCTTCTCGCAGGCGGCCCGGAGCTTCGCCACGCAGATCTGGTCGACGGTGTACACGCCGTCCTTGACGAGTGTCTGCTCGATGGAGTCGGCCGTGACCGCCGTCGGGGTGAGCAGGACGGAGGGGATGCGCTTGGTGGTGGGGCTGTCGGTGTTCGTCCTGGCGATGTCCCGGACGTCCTCGCCACGCCCCAGGGCGACGGCCATGGCGGCGGCCGCGGTGGCTTCCGCCCGGAACGGTTTGTACACCGTCATGTACTGCTCGCCCTTGACGATGCGCCGTACCGCGTCGAGGTCGGCGTCCTGACCGGTGATCGGGGGCATCTGCCGGACACCGGCGCTCTTGAGAGCGGTGATGACGCCCGCGGCTATGGAGTCGTTGGCCGCCAGGACACCGCCGATCCGCTCCGGGCTCAGAGCCGCTATGGCCGCGGCCATGTTGGTGTGGGCGTTCTCGGTGCTCCAGCCCAGGGTGTCGTACGACCTGCCGATCCTCACCTTGTTCTTGAGGACGGACAGCGCGCCGCTGCGGTACCACGCCGCGTTGGGGCTGGTGGGATCGCCGTTCATCATGACGACGTCGCGGGCATGCGCCTGGTCGCCCATGGCCTCGAGGAGGGCCTCGCCCTGGAGCCTGCCGACCTGTCCGCCGTCGAAGCTGACGAAGGCGGAGATCGGGCCTTCGGCGAGCCGGTCGTAGGCGACGACGGGAACGCCCGCCTTGCGGGCCTCCTGGATCGAGGAGCGCACCGCTCTGGTGTCGGCGGCGTCGAGGATCAGTACCCCGGCCCCCTTCGTGATCATGGAGGTCATCTGTTGCCGCTGCCTCGTCGCGTCGTTCTCGGCGTTGGCGTACAGCATGGTGCAGTCGGGGCACAGCTCCTTCAGCCGCTCCTCGATCAGCGGCTTGTCGGAGTGCTCCCAGCGGGGCACCGTGCGGCTCGGGAGCAGCAGGCCCACGGTGAAGCTGTCCGCGCCTGCCTTGCCGTCGTCCCCGCAGGCGGCCAGGGACACCGTCAGGAGTCCCGCGACGAGCGTTCCGATGACGCGCCGCACCCTGATGACGCGCCCCACACGGGTGACGCGCCGCGCACGGGTCGGCAGGATCCTCATGGCAGCCCCCCTCCTTCCGGTCGCGGCCCCGCGTCCGCCGGAGCCGGCTCGTGCCGCGGTACGGCGATCTCGCTCCACACCTGCTTGCCGCCGGCCACCGGCACGGAGCCGAAGGACTCGGACATCGCCTCGACCAGCAGGAGCCCTCGGCCGCCGGTCGACTCCCAGTCCACGATCACGGGCTTGGCGGGTGCGCGCGGCGAGGAGTCGCTCACGCTGACCCGTACCCGGCCGGCCCGGAGCGTCAGATCGACGCTGACCGGTCCCTGAGTGTGCACCAGGGCGTTGGTGACCAGTTCGGACACGACGAGCAGCACGGCATCGGTCACTTCCTCGACCTTCCACCGACGCAGGGTGCGCGCGGTGAAGCGGCGGGCGTGCATGACGGCGTCGGGCAGCCGCCACACCGCCCAACCGGCCCTGGTCGGCCGGGTCTTCATCCCGTCGTAGCGCAGCAGCAACAGGGCGACGTCGTCCTCACGGCGGCCTGCGTCGCCCAGCAGGGCGTGGGCCATCCGGCCCGGATCCGCCGGATCGGCCTCGGCGAGAGCGGCGGAGGTACGGCGCATCCCCTCGTCCAGGGGCAGGTCGGCGGACTCCACCAGGCCGTCGGTGACCAGGGCGAGCACGGTGCCGGGGGCCAGTGCGACCGAGGTCATGGGGAACTCCGCCTCCGCGAGAACGCCGAGCGGGAGCCCGCCCTCGACCTGGACCTCCTCGGTCCGGCCGTCGGGATGGCGGACCAGCGGTGCGAGGTGGCCGGCCCGGACGAACAGGGTGGTGCCCCCGTCCATGTCCAGTTCGGCATAGCAGCAGGTGGCGAAGAGATCGGTCTCCATGCCGACGAGGAGGCGATTGGCATGTGACATGACCACGTCGGGCGGGTGCCCCTCCACCGCGTACGCCCGGACCGCGGTACGCATCTGCCCCATGATCGTCGCGGCGCCGGCACTGTGCCCCTGTACGTCTCCGATGACCAGCGCCACCCGGTCCTCGGAGAGCGCGATCACGTCGTACCAGTCACCGCCCACCTGCAGCCCCCGCCTGGCCGGCAGATAGCGGGCGACCGCCATCCCGCCGGGCAGCTCGGGCAGGCGCCTGGGCAGCAGACTGCGCTGCAGCAGCGTGGCGAGCTCCTGCTCGGCGTCGTGTGCGTGGGCGCGCTTGAGGGCCTGGCCGACCAGTGCGGCGGTGGCCGTGAGCAGGGAGCGCTCCTCGGGCGCGAACTCGTGCGGCTGGTCCCAGCCGACCAGGCACACACCGGCGGGCCGGCCCTTGGCGGGAAGCGGCAGGACGGCCAGGCCTCCGGTACCGATACCCACGAGTCCGGGTTCGAAGGCCGTACCGGCGGGCCACAGGTCCGTACGTCCGTCCCGCAACGCCATCTGCAGGGTGGGCAGGGCGCTGACGGGAGCGTCCGGCCACTCCGAGCGCCACTGCGCGCGCCATGCCTCCGGCCAGGCGGCGGGCTGCGGCGGGTCGAGCATGGTGACGGTGAGCCGGTCGTCCCGCAGCTCGGCGAGGGCCACCCGGTCGGCGCCCAGCGGCTCACGCAGCGCGGCCACCACC
The DNA here is from genome assembly GCF_041052385.1 of Streptomyces sp. R28. GTDB lineage: Bacteria > Actinomycetota > Actinomycetes > Streptomycetales > Streptomycetaceae > Streptomyces. The sequence goes on from NZ_CP163439.1 coordinate 939,158, forward strand.
ACGCGGCCGACGTCACGGACCTCTGTGGCATCGTCGAGTGCGGCGGTCAGCCACTGGATCCTGGAGACGTCGTCGGCGCTCCGGCGCAGTACCGATGTCGCCGTCACCACGCCCAGCACCTGGTCCGGCCGGTCGTCGGCGCCCGCGACCAGCCGGCAGCTCAGGTTCAGCCAGCGCATCTCACCGGTGGGCCGGCGGACGCGGAACTCCAGCTCCCGTCGCCCGAACGCCGGGGTGGACGGCTCCAGGACCGGCATCAGCGCGTGCATGTCCTCGGGAAGGGCGTGCGCAAGCAGGGTGTCCGCCTTGCCGTCGAAGTCGTCGGGCGTGATGCCGACCAGTTCGAGGAGGGTGTCGTCGGCCTCGACCAGGCCGGTGTTCGGCACCAGGACGAAGGAGCCGACACGCAGACTCCGCAGGGCGAGGCCGAGCAGCGACGCCGGCGCGGGTCGGCCTTCGCCCGCCTGGAGCAGGCCGGCGACCGCGTCGGCGTACCGTTCGAGGAAGCGCCGGTGCTCGGCCTCGAAGCCGGTTCTGGCGGCGCCCACGACGACGAGGCAGCCCAGCCGCCTGCCGTCCGACCCGAGCGGCAGCGCGCCGAGCGACAGCTCCGCCCGTGACGGCATCGGCCCACCCTCGGGATAGGAGGCGAGTTCGGGAGGGTTCAGCCACAGGGGGCGGCCGGTGCGGAAGACGTAGGCCGCCGGTGAGCCACCGGACACGGGCAGACTCTCCGGCAGCCCGTACTCGGAGAGGGCGCAGCCGACCGTTTCCGTCAGCCGGAGCTCTTCTTCGCCCGCGCCGGGCACGTAGACGGCCACCAGCGCCGCTCCGGCGAACCTGAGGACCCGGTCTATCGCGGCGACCTCCGGTACCGGAGGCGGTGAACCGATGTCCGCGGCGCCGGCCTCGGACGCCCGCAGCTCGGGAAATCCGGCCCAGGAACGGCCGTCATGAGGCATGTCCGCTACCTACCTCCCGCCCATGCCACTGGTGCCGACATATGGAGATATAGGGGCACCCTCACACCAGAATCGCATAGGTGTGCAATCAGGACAGATGAAGGCTATTGCCTTCCCCGGCAGACCCGATCGCGGGCCGGCCCACCCCGTTCGCAGATCACCGCAGCCGGTGTCACACTGACGACGTGGTCGGACTTCTCCCGGCAGCACGCGAGAAGCCGCGTGTGAGGGCGGCGACCGTGATCCGCCAGGACCCCTGTGACCGCCCCCTCCCCACGCACGGCGAAGGTCAAGGGAGGTCTCTCACATGAAGACCCGCACCCGGGACGCGGCCATGGCCGTGACCGTGCTCTGCACGGCCGTCGCCCTCGCGGCCTGCGGGTCGTCGGGCGACAGCTCGCCGGGCGGCGGGAGCGAATCCAGCGGGGAAGACACGCCGAGCATCGGTCTGCTGCTGCCGGACTCCACCACGGCCCGCTGGGAGACACAGGACGGCCCCCTGCTCGAGACGAAGATCAAGGGGCTGTGCGGCGACTGCGCGGTCGAGCATGCCAACGCCAAGGGTGATGTGGCCCTCCAGCAGGAACAGATGGACTCGATGATCACTGCGGGAATCGACGCCATCGTGCTCGTGGCCGTGGACGCGAGGTCCCTCGCCGCGGCGGTCAGGAGCGCGAACGAGGCGGACATCCCGGTCATCGCCTACGACCGCCTGGCCGAGGGGCCGATCTCGGGTTACGTCTCCTTCGACGGCGAGGAGGTCGGCAGACTCCAGGGCCGGGCGCTGCTCGAGGCCATGGGCGGCGGGAGCGAACGCCAGATCGTGATGATGAACGGCGATCCCAGCGATCCCAACGCGGTGTCGTTCAAGAAGGGCGCGCTGTTCGTGCTCAAGGGCCGGGTGGAGATCGGCAAGGAGTACGACACGCTCCAGTGGAGGCCGGAGAACGCGCACATGAACATGTCCGGCGCCATCGCCGCCCTCGGCGCCGGCAACATAGACGGGGTCTACGCGGCCAACGACGGCCTCGCCGCCGGCAGCATCTCCGCCCTCAAGTCGAACAAGGTCGACCCGCTTCCACCCGTCACCGGACAGGACGCCGAACTCGGAGCCCTGCAGCGCATCCTGCACGGCGACCAGTACATGACCGTCTACAAGCCCTTCGCACCCGAGGCCTCCGCGGCCGCCACCATGGCGGTTGCCGCGGCACGCGGTGAGAGCCTCGACCGCCTTGCCACGGACAAGGTGAGCACCCGCGGCGCCGACGCGGTTCCGGCCGTCATGCTCACCCCCGTGTCCGTGACCGTCGACAACATCAAGGACACCGTGGTGAAGGACGGCGTGTACACGATCGAGCAGATCTGCACTCCCGGACTCAGAGCCGCCTGTGACGAGGCCGGGCTGACCTGAGCGGGCCGTGCCCCGAGACCAGGTCCGGCCCCCGTCGGACCCGGGGAAGGAGATGGTGTCCCGTGGCGGCTTCCCCCTTGCTGGCGCTGCGCGGCGTGTGCAAGCGATTCGGCGTCGTCGAGGTTCTCAGCGATGTCGAGCTGGAGATTCACGCCGGCCAGGTCGTCGCCCTGCTGGGCGACAACGGGGCCGGCAAGTCCACCTTGGTCAAGGTGATCTCCGGCGTCATCCCGGCGGACAAGGGCGTCATCGAGTGGGAGGGACGGACGGTCCAGATCAGGCGCCCCCATGACGCACGGGAGCTCGGCATCGCCACCGTCTACCAGGACCTCGCGCTCTGCGGGAACCTCGACGTCGTCGGCAACCTGTTCCTGGGGCGGGAGATCCGCAGGTTCGGGTTCCTCGACGAGATGGAGATGGAGCGCCGCTCCAGACACCTGCTGGATCGCCTGACCAGGGGCGTCCCCGATCTGCGGGCCCCCGTAGTCTCACTGTCCAGTGGCCAGCGCCAGACGGTCGCCATCGCCCGCTCGCTGCTCGGCGACCCGCGGGTGCTCCTCCTGGACGAACCGACCGCGGCCCTGGGGTTCGAGCAGACCACCGAGGTCCTGGACCTCGTCGACGAGCTGCGCGACCGCGGCATGGGCATCGTCCTCATCAGCCACAACATGGGCGACGTCAAGGCCCTCGCGGACCGCGCCATGGTGTTGCGGCTCGGTCGCAACAACGGCTTCTTCGACGTGAACACCGCGTCCCAGGAACAGATCATCGCCTCCGTCACCGGCGCGACGGAGAACGTACCCCGCCAGATGACCCACCGGGAGGCGGGGTGGTGAAAGGCATACGCAGCAAGGCGGACACCGCACGGACCGACCCCTCCGAGGCCCCCCGGCCGCAACGCGAGCGGGCCGTCGCCCGGGCCGTGGAGAGCTCGGTCGACATGGTCCGGCGCAAGGTCCGCGCCGGAGAACTGGGCTCGCTCCCCGTCGTCCTGGTCCTCGCCGTCGTCTGGATCGTCTTCCAGTCCCTCAACGACAACTTCCTCTCCCCCCCGAACCTGTCCAATCTCAGCGTCGACATCGTGGGCACGGGTCTGATCGCGGTGGGCATCGTCTTCGTGCTGCTGCTCGGTGAGCTCGATCTGTCGGTCGGTTCGATCAGCGGTCTCGCGGCGGCCGTCTTCGCCGTGCTGAACGTCAACAGCGGTGTGCCGGAGTGGCTCGCCCTGCTCATCGCGGTGCTCGCGGGCACCGGGGCGGGAACCGTGCAGGGGTTCTCCTTCGCCAGAACGCGGGTGCCGGCGTTCGTCGTCACGCTGGCGGGGCTGCTCACCTGGAACGGCCTCATGCTGTACATCCTCGGGACCAGCGGCACGATCAACCTCGACGAGAACGGGCTCGTCGCCAAGCTGACGAACTACTACTTCACCCATGACGCCGTCGCCTACGGACTGGCGGCCGTCGCCGCGGGCGCGGTCTTCCTCGTGTCGTACCAGGACGCGCTGCGCCGCAGAGCCGTCGGCATGCCGCACCGCTCGCTCCAGGCGATCGTCGTCCGCACGGGAGCACTGGCGGTGATCGCGTTCGCCGCGGCGTATCTGCTCAACCGCTTCCAGGGTCTGCCGCTGGCCCTGCTGATCTTCCTCGTGGTGGTGGCGGGGCTCGACATCCTGCTCCGCCGCACGCACTACGGCCGTCAGGTCTACGCCCTCGGCGGCGGTGTCGAGGCCGCCCGTCGCGCCAGTCTCAACGTGACGGGCGTGCAGACCGCGGTGCTCGCCGTCTCAGGCACGATGGCCGCGATCGGTGGCCTGTTCCTGGCCTCGCGGATCACCTCGGTGAGCCAGAGCTCCGGCTCGGGCGTCCTGTTGCTCAACGCCATCGCGGCGGCCGTCATCGGTGGCACGAGCCTGTTCGGCGGGCGGGGTACGACCTGGTCCGCAGTGCTCGGCATGCTGGTCATCCAGTCGATCGCCTCGGGCATGGCGATCACGGACACCCCCACCGCGGTCCAGTTCATGATCACGGGCGGGGTGTTGTTCGCAGCGGTGGTCATCGACTCGGTGTCGCGACGCACGCAAGAGGCACACGGGCGGGCCTGACGCCCACTTCAAGGACGTGCCACCTCGGGGACGGTCGGTGCAGGCGGGCACCCACGACCTCGCCGGCGATCCGGCCCGCCCGGGTCCGTCGGCGCTGCTCGGACCGCCGGGTCGGAACGTGGCGATCGGAACGAGGTGACCGGAACGAGGTGACCAGAACAAGGTGATCGGGACCCGGTGATCGAGACCTGGTGATCGGAACAAGGTGAGGGACTCGTCGGGCTCCCTTGCCCCGTCTATACGAGTCACCTAGCCTGACTTTGTGCCGCTCATAAACAAACTCCGTTCGCACAACGCCGTGCCGGACAGCGCACTCGGCGCACTCACCCGACTCCGCATCGCTCTCACCGTCTTCTTCGCCCTCGACGGCTTCGTCTTCGCCGGCTGGGTCGTGCGCATCCCCGCCATCAAGCACCAGACCGGCGCCTCCGCCAGCACCCTCGGCCTTGCCCTGCTCGGCGTCTCCGCCGGCGCCGTGGTCACGATGATGCTCACCGGACGCCTGTGCCGCCGCTACGGCAGCCACCAGGTCACCGTCGTATGCGCGGTCCTGCTCTCCCTCAGCGTCGCGCTCCCCCCACTCACCCACTCCGCACTGACCCTCGGCGCCGTCCTGCTGATCTTCGGAGCCGCCTACGGCGGGATCAACGTGGCCTTCAACAGCGCCGCCATCCACCTGGTCGCCGCCCTCCGGCGGCCGGTCATGCCGAGTTTCCACGCGGCCTTCAGCCTGGGCGGCATGATCGGTGCGGGTCTGGGCGGACTGGTCGCCGGCCACCTCTCCCCCACGCGGCACCTGCTCGGCCTGACCGTCATCGGGCTGATCGTGACCGCCCTCGCCGGACCCACTCTCCTGCGACACGACCCACCGCGGCCGCCCGACGCCCCACGCCACGGCTCCGCCGAGAGCACCCCGCGCCGCCTCGACCGCCGCACCCGAGGGCTCGTGATCGTCTTCGGGGTGATCGCACTGTGCACGGCATACGGCGAAGGGGCCATGGCCGACTGGGGAGCCCTGCACCTCGAACAGGACCTCGGCGCCTCACCGGGGCTCGCGGCCGTGGGGTATTCGTGCTTCGCGCTGGCCATGACCATCGGGCGCCTGACGGGGACGGTTCTGCTCGAACGGCTGGGCCGGACCAGAACCGTGGTCGCGGGCGGCTCCATCGCGGCCGCCGGGATGCTGCTCGGCTCCCTCACCCCTTCCGTGTGGGCGGCGCTGATCGGCTTCGCCGTGACCGGGCTCGGCCTCGCCAATCTCTTCCCGGTCGCCGTCGAACGCGCCGGTACGCTCGCCGGCCCCGGCGGCGTCGCGACCGCGTCCACGCTCGGCTACGGCGGCATGCTGCTCGGCCCGCCCGCGATCGGGTTCATGGCCGACTGGTTCTCCCTGTCCACCGCCCTGACCAGCGTCGCCGCGCTGGCGGCCGCAGCAGCACTGATCGGCTTCGTCACGCGACACGCGGCAGCCGACTGAGCGGGAGACCAGGCCCTGTCGTGTGGATCAGGGCGGCTGAGAGGCGCGGTGCCTTCCGGTCGACCCGAGCGGGGGGGCGAGGGAGGTGCCCCAGCCCCCGGGAGAACCGGGCGAAGCCGGCTCGCGCCGGGCGGGAGCGTGCAGTTGCAAGGCGCAGGAGGCTGCGACATCAGCCGCTACCGCGGCGGGCGCCGCGGAGCGATGGGGCCTCTCCCGCTCCAACGAAGCCGAGAGTGAGGGAGACGGACGACAACACGGCTGGGGGGACCCCCTGAGGGCGTGTGTGCCGGCCCCCACGAACGCCGGAACGCTCCGAACGACAGGGGCCTGGAGGCCCTTCCCGGCACGACGGCCACCCCGACCGAGCCCCGGCCATTGCCACTCTCACCCTCCCCCGCACACCATGGCCCGATGGCGCGACTCCACGACATCGTCATCGACTGTGCCCGCCCGGCCGCCACGGCCCGCTTCTGGGCCGCCGCCCTCGACGGTTACGCCGTCGCCCCGTACGACGACGCCGAGCTCACCCGGCTGCGCGCCCAGGGGATCGCCGACCCGGAGGACGACCCGACCGTGCTCGTCGAACCCCGCGGCGGCGGCCCCCGCCTGTGGTGCCAGCTCGTCCCGGAGCCCAAGCGCGTCAAGAACCGTCTGCATCTGGACCTCGTCTCCGCCGACCCGGAGGCCGAGATCGACCGGCTCGTGACCCTCGGCGCGACCGTCCAGGCCCGCCACGAGGACCACGACGTCCTGGCCGACCCCGAGGGCAACGAGTTCTGTCTCCTCCCCCTGCGCCCGTGAACCGCCCTCAGGCGCGGGCGAGTTCAGCGGCACCGAACGACACGTCGAAGCGGTCGCACCAGATGGTGACGCTGCGGTAGTGGGACAGGTCGACCTCCTCGGGCACGACGTAGTTCTGGCTTCCCTTGTTGCCCTTGAGCCGGCCGAGGCTCACATACTCGCCGTCGTCGAAGACATGCCACCCCGCCCGCCCCTCCTCCACCCGCGCGTCGGTGAGCCACACGCGGAGGTCCGGCCCGTTGCTGGTGTCGAGATCCTCCAGGCGTACGACGTGGGAGCCGTCCGCCAGCCGCACGAGTTTCACCGAGCCCGACGTCGTGTGCTCATGGCTGATCAGCTCGCCGTCGGCCAGCGTCCGCGGTCCGGGCGCGGGGGCGGGGGCGGCGGCGTCGTCGGCGTCGGCCGGGGACGAAGCCGCCGCGGGCGGGGCCGAGGTTCTGGCGGCCTGAGGCAAGGCTTCCTCCACCGTCTTGTCCTGCCACAGCTTCCACGGCTGGAACCAGTACAGCCCGAACCCGCCCGCGGCGACGGCCAGAACCAGCACTCCGCCGAACCACGGCCCGCCCAGCGCCTTCCGCACGCGCCCCATATCCGTCCCGCTTCCAGAGAGTTGCCCGTCGACGCTCAGTGCGCCACCACTCATTCCAACGGAACGCGGGGCCGCCCCGTACCCCGACGCCGATGACGAAACCCTTACGTCGACCGCCCCGCCCTCACCCCCCCCTCAACCCAACCCAGCCCATCCCTTCGACCGCGCTCCATCGTGCACACTCAGCCCATGGAGACAGCCGAGTTCGTTCGATTCCTGGACCGCGAGGGTCTGCTGCTCGCCGCGGCCGCCGAGGAGGCGGGGGTCGATGCCAAGGTGCCGACCTGCCCGGACTGGCAGGTGCGGGATCTGGTGCGGCACACGGGCATGGTGCACCGCTGGGCGGCGTCCTTCGTCGCCGACGGCCGCACCTCCCCCCATCCCCCCGAGGGTCCGCCCGACCTCGACGGTGCCGACCTTCTGGCCTGGTTCCGGGAAGGACACCGCCATCTCGTCGCCACCCTCTCCGCCGCCTCCCCCGACGTCCAGTGCTTCCACTTCCTGCCCGCACCCTCGCCGCTCGCGTTCTGGGCACGCAGACAGGCCCACGAGACGGCCGTGCACCGCTTCGACGCGGAGGCGGCGCGCGGCGGCAAGCCGAGCGAGATCGACGCCGGCTTCGCGGCGGACGGCATCGACGAGTTGCTGCGCGCCTTCCATGCCCGGCCCAAGAGCCGGGTCCGCAGCGCCGAGCCGCGGGTGCTGCGGGTGCGGGCGACGGACACAGGCGACGCGGTGTGGACCGTACGGCTGTCTCAGGAGCCGCCCTTGACCGAGCGGGGCGATGCCGGCCGGGCCGACTGCGAGATCGCCGGGCCGGTCGCGCACCTGTATCTGTCGCTGTGGAACCGGCTGCCCTTGCCGACGGTGACCGGCGACGCCTCTGTGGCCGCGCTGTGGCGCGAGAACTCGGCCATCGTCATGAGCTGAACCCAGGGCGTACGCCGCTCAGTTCACGAGCATCCTCGTCAGCACCGCACGCTGCACCGGCAGCACCTCGCCGTGCAGCGTGCGCCCCTTCGCCGTGAGGGCCACCCGCACGCCGCGGCGGTCCTCCGGGCACATGCAGCGCTCGACGAGACCGTCCTTCTCCAGCCGGGCGATCAGCCGCGACAGCGCACTCTGACTGAGATGCACCCGCTCGGAGATCTCCTGCACGCGCAACGCCGCGTCACTCCCCGGGCTTCCCGAGCCGCCCCGCGCCGAGCCCGCGGCCAGCACGTCCAGCACCTCGAAGTCACTGGCGCACAGGCCGTGTTGGTGCAGCGCACGGTCGAGTTCGCACTGGGTGCGCGCGTGCAGCGCCAGGATGTCCCGCCACCGGTCCACGAGCGCCTGCTCGGCCTTGTTCGCCGCCATGGGCGCACCGTAGCAGAACACAGAGTTTGTTGCATCAGAATTAAATGCATTTGCATTCCATGCATGCGCATGTAGTGTCCTCGGCATGACCTCTCCGCTCACCAACCCCGCGTCCCAAGGACGTTGGACCCCCCGGCTGTGGGGCACCCTGCTGGTGCTGTGCGCCGCGATGTTCCTGGACGCACTGGACGTGTCGATGGTCGGTGTCGCCCTGCCGTCCATCGGCGCCGACCTGGGCCTGTCCACCTCCACCCTGCAATGGATCGTCAGCGGCTACATCCTGGGCTACGGCGGCCTGCTCCTCCTCGGCGGCCGGACCGCCGACCTGCTGGGCCGGCGCCAGGTCTTCCTGGTGGCCCTAGCCGTCTTCGCGCTCGCCTCCCTGCTCGGCGGGCTCGTCGACTCGGGTCCGCTGCTGATCGCCAGCCGCTTCATCAAGGGTCTGAGCGCGGCCTTCACAGCTCCGGCCGGGCTGTCGATCATCACCACGACGTTCCCGGAGGGCCCGCTGCGCAACCGGGCGCTCTCCATCTACACCACCTGCGCGGCCACCGGCTTCTCCATGGGCCTTGTGCTCTCCGGCCTGCTCACCGAGGCGAGTTGGCGCCTGACGATGCTGCTGCCCGCGCCCATCGCCCTGATCGCGCTCATCGCCGGCCTGAAGATGCTGCCGCGCAGCGAGCGCGAGAAGGATCACAGGGGCTACGACATCCCCGGCGCCGTCCTCGGCACCGCGTCGATGCTGCTGCTGGTCTTCACCGTCGTGCAGGCCCCCGAAGTCGGCTGGGCCTCCGCCCGCACGCTGCTGTCCTTCCTCGCCGTCGCCGCGCTCCTGACCGTGTTCGTCCTGGTCGAACGGCGCTCGCCGGGCCCGCTGGTCCGACTGGCCGTGCTGCGCTCCGGCAACCAGATCCGCGCCCAGCTCGGCGCCATGACCTTCTTCGGCTCGTACATCGGCTTCCAGTTCCTCGCCACGCTGTACCTCCAGTCAGTGCTCGGCTGGTCGGCGCTGCAGACAGCGCTCGCCTTCCTGCCCGCGGGCCTGTTGGTGGCGCTGTCCGCGACCAAGATGGGCGCGGTCGTCGACCGGTTCGGCACGCCCCGTCTGATCCCGGTGGGCTTCGCCCTCATGGTCGTCGGCTACGCGCTCTTCCTGCGAGTCGACCTCGACCCGGTGTACGCGGCGGTGATCCTGCCCAGCATGCTGCTCATCGGTGCGGCCTGCGCGCTGATCTTCCCCTCGCTCAACATCCAGGCCACCAACGGGGTCGACGACCACGAACAGGGCATGGTCTCCGGTCTGCTCAACACCTCCGTGCAGGTGGGCGGCGCGATCTTCCTGGCCGTCGTGACGGCGGTGGTCACCGCGAACACCCCGGAGAACGCCACCCCGCAGGCCGTACTCGACAGCTACCGGCCCGGGCTGACCGTCGTGACCGGTATCGCGATCCTCGGGCTCCTGATCACACTGACGGGGCTGCGGCCGCGGCGCCGGCAGCAGTCGGTCGTTGTCGCGAAGGCCACCCTGAAGCAGGCTGAAGCGGACCGCGTACCCGTCCACGACTAGGCCCTGCACACCATGTGCCCGGCGGGGGCTGCTTGCCCCACCGGGCACACCCCTGTGAGACTCGCCGTATGACTGGGTACGGGGGACGGCGCGATCAGGCGCGCCGGGACGCGATGACTGTCGAGATCGGATACGCGCTGTGCAGTGCGGCGTTCGCGGCGGCCTTGCTGTTTGCAGCGGTGGCCGGACCGGCGTTCGTCTTCGACCTGTCGGGCGGTGTCCGCAGCGCGCTCGTCGGCACGGGCGCCACGCTCGCGGCGGCCCTGTTCACCGCCCGGGTCATCGGCGTGCTGGTCCGCTTCCGAAAGGACTCTCAGCCCAGCCAGCCCGGCCGTACCAACCCGGACTCGTAGGCCAGGACGACGAGTTGGGCCCGGTCCCGGGCGCCGAGCTTCACCATGGTGCGGCTGACGTGGGTCTTGGCGGTGAGCGGGCTGACGACCAGGCGGCGGGCGATCTCCTCGTTGGACAGCCCGATACCGACCAGCGCCATCACCTCCCGCTCGCGCTCGGTGAGTTCACCGAGGGCGTCGACGGCCGCGGGCTCCTTGGAGCGGGCGGCGAACTCGGCGATGAGGCGGCGGGTCACGCCGGGCGAGAGCAGCGCGTCGCCCTCGACCACCGCCCGCACGGCACGCAGGAGTTCCTCCGGCTCGGTGTCCTTGACCAGGAAGCCGGAGGCACCCGAGCGGATGGCCTCGAAGACGTACTCGTCGAGTTCGAAGGTGGTGAGCATGACCACCTTGACGCCCTTCAGGTCGCCGTCGCCGGTGATCCGGCGGGTCGCGGCGAGGCCGTCGAGGAGCGGCATGCGGATGTCCATCAGGACGACGTCCGGCCGCAGTTCACGCACCTTGCGCACGGCCTCCTCGCCGTCGGAGGCCTCCCCGGCCACCTCGATGTCCGGCTGCGCGTCGAGCAGCGCCCGGAAGCCGGCCCGCACCAGTGACTGGTCGTCGGCGAGAAGTACGCGGATCACCGTTCCTCCTTCACCTCGTTGGAAGCCTTCAACGGCAGTACGGCGAGCACCCGAAACCCGCCGTCGGCACGCGGGCCCGCCTCGATCGTGCCACCGAGCGCGGCCGCCCGCTCCCGCATTCCGGCGAGTCCGTTGCCGCTGCCGCCCGCGTCGGCGCCGGTCGCGGGACCGTCGTCGTCGATACGTAGCCGTAGCGTCGACCCGTCGTCGTGATCGAGGTGCACGCGTGCGTGCCGCGATCCCGAGTGCCGTACGACATTGGTGAGGGCTTCCTGGATGATCCGGAAGGCGGCGAGGTCCGTGCCGGGTGCCAGGCGGGGCGGCTCGCCCGCGACCTCGACGGTGAGGCCCGCGCTCGCGGCCTGCTCCACCAGTTCGGGCAGCCGGTCGAGGCCGGGCGCCGGTGCGCGGGGCGCGTCGCCGGGCGTGCGCAGCGTGTCGAGGACCTGGCGAACCTCGCCGAGCGCTTCCTTGCTCTGGGCCTTGATGGTGGTGAGCGCCGTGCGCGCCTGCTCGGGGTCGGTGTCGAGGAGGGCGAGTCCGACACCCGCCTGCACATTGATCACGGAGATGCTGTGCGCGAGGACGTCGTGCAGTTCGCGGGCGATCCGCAGCCGCTCCTCGTCGGCCCGCCGCCGCGCCGCCTGCGCCCGCTCGGCCCGCTCCCGCACCCACTGCTCGCGCCGGGTCCTCGCCAGCTCCGACACCGCCACGATCGCCGCGACCCAGGCGGCGATCACGCCCTCCTGCCCCCAGGACGCGGCCGAGTCACCGGAAGGCGGCAGCCACTGGTACAGCAAGTGGGCCACCAGGGCGTGCCCGATCCAGAACACCCCGACCGCCGCCCAGGCGGCCTTGCGGTGCCCCGTGAGGATGGCGTTGAAGCAGGCCACCGCCACGGCCAGGAAGACCGGTCCGTAGGGGTAGCCGGCACCCAGGTAGAGCGTGGCGGCCATCGACGTCCCGAACACGACGGCCACCGGATACCGCTTGCGCCACAACAGCAGGCCCGACGCCACGAACAGCAGCACCCGCGCGAAGGGGTCGAGATGCTCCCGGTAGTCCCCCTGGCCCTCGGCCGCGAAGTTCGAACCGGCCATCACGAAGACCGTGATCAGCACGGTGGAGCGCCAGGGCCAGCGAGGCGTGTGCTCCTCGTCCTCCCAGCGGTTCCACCACGGCGGCCCGTGCCGCCACCACATCTGCGGACCGCCGACCCGGCGTACGTCCTGCTCGTCCATGTCCGCCACGCTAGACGCGACGACCGCCGGGCGGCGTCACCCGCGCGTGGTGATCACACGTACTCCCCGCGAAGTACGTCCGCCGCCTGGGGCTCCCTGATCCGCAGCCCGCGCAGCCGCCGGGGCGCCCACCAGTTGGCGCGCCCGGCGAGCCGCATCGTCACCGGCAGCAGCACGACCCGGATGAGGGTGGCGTCGACGAGGATGGTCAGGGCCGTTCCGATGCCGAGTTCCTTGAGGAAGACGACGCCGGAAGTGGCGTACGACAGGAAGGACAGCGCGAGGATGCCGGCGGGTGCTGTGATCAGCGGGGCGCTGCGCCGGATGCCCTCGCCGACCGCCCGCTCGGTGTCCCCCGTGCACGCGTGCTCCTCTTTGATGCGGGCCAGCAAGAACACCTCGTAGTCCATGGACAGCCCGTACGCCACGCAGAACATCAGCACCGGAATGCTCGGTTCGATCGAGCCCGTGGGCGTGAAGCCGAGGAGTCCGGACAGCCGGCCGTCCTGGAAGACCCACACCAGGCAGCCGAACATCACCGCGAGGCTGAGCAGGTTCAGCACGGTCGCCTTCGCCGGCAGCAGCACACTGCCGGTCATCAGGAAGAGGATCACGTACGTCGCCACCAGAACGATGCCGACGGCGAGCGGGAGCCGGTCGAGCAGCGTGGCACGGAAGTCGGTGGTCTCGCCCGGGTAGCCGCCGACGAGGGTGGGAGCGGGTGCGGGGGTGTCCCGGATGCGTTCGACGAAGGCGGGGACGTCGCCGTACATGGCCTGCTGCGTGGGTACGACGGCCAGGCGCACGCGACCGTCCGGTGCGGTGAGCCGGTCCTGGCCGGGGGTGCCGACGCGGCTGCCGTCGCGGTAGGCGCCGCTCGGTGCGTCGACCTGGAAGACGCCCGGGATCCGGGAGAGTTCGGCGGCGTACGCGCGCGTGTCGGCCGGTTCGCCGAGCACGACCTGGACGGAGTCCGTGGGCTCGGCGGCGAAGTCGCGGTGCACGGTCTCGGAGGTGGTGCGCGAGGAGGCGCCCTCGGGGAGCGTGCGCTCGTCGGGGAGGCCGAAGCGCAGGCCGAGGACGGGTGAGGCGGCCAGGAGGAGGACGGCCAGGACCGCGGAGCCGGCGATCAGCGGGCGGCGCATTGCGGCGAGGGCTGTGCGGTGCCAGAACCCGGAGGCGGGTGCCGTGGGTCGCTCGACCCGGTGGCCCCAGCGGGCGAGGGCCGCCGGGAGCACGAGAACGGCGCCCGCGACCGCGGTGAGCACGACGAGCACTCCGGCGTAAGCGAACGAGCTCAGGAAGAAGAACGGGAACACCAGCAGCGCGCAGAGCGAGACCGCGACGGTGACGCCGCTGAAGACGACCGTGCGTCCGGCCGTCGCGCTCGCCCGCACCACGGCCTGCTGCTGGGGGTGTCCGGCGGCCCGCTCCTCGCGATACCGGTTGATCACGAAGAGGCCGTAGTCGACGCCCAGACCGAGACCGAGGACGAGAGCGAGGTTCGCGGCGAAGGTCGACACCTCGGTGAACTGTGCGATGAGCCGCAGCCCGGCGAGCGTGCCGAGGACCGAGAGCAGGCCAACAGCAACGGTCAGCAGGGCGGCCACGGTACGCCGGTACACGAGGATCAGCAGGAGCAGCACAGCAGGCAGCGCGAAGGCCTCCGCACGCAGGAAGTCGGCACGCGCCTCCTCGCCGACCTGCCGCGAGATCTCCTCCTGGCCGCCCACCCGGACGTCCAGCTCGGCCGTGGTGCGGGTCAACTCGGGGGAGAGTGCGGCGAGTTGTGCGCGAGCCTCGGTGGCGGTGCCTTCGAGGCGAGCCAGGATCAGGGCACGCCGGCCGTCCTCGGCACGCAGGGCGGGGCTCTCGGCGTCCCAGTAGGAGGTGACGTCGGTGACCAGCGGCAACCGGCCGACCTCGGCGACGAGTTCGCGTCCCGCCCGCTCGGCGCGCGGACTGTCCACGTCGCCGTCGCGGGCGGTGACGAGCAGGGCGAGGTTGGGGTTGCCAGTGCGGAAGTCGTCGCGCAGTACGTCGCCGGCGCGCACCGACTCCGTGCCGGGCGAGCTCCAGCGCGCGAGGTCGAGGTCGGCCTGGGCGCCGGCGCCGTACGCGCCGAGGCCGAGGACGACGAGCAGGGCACCGACCAGCACGGCACGACTGCGGTGCACGGCCAGACGGCCGAGCCGGGTGAGCATGGGGAGGCCTTTCTCCGGGAGTCGGGGGGCTCACACCGTGACCCGGCCCGCTGGAACGACCGCTGGAAGATCCACTGGAACGCGGGGCCCGGGATACGCTCGACGCATGGGTGAGGGGACAGCCGCGGGAGTATCCGAGGGAACGGCCGACAGCACGGCGCAGAGCCTGCGCTGCGAAGTGCTCGGCCCGTTGCGCGCGTTGCGCGACGGCGCGGAGATCCCGCTGGGCCCACCCAGGCAGCGCGCGGTCCTCGCCGTACTGCTGCTCCAGGAGGGCCGCCCGCTCTCGTACGGCGGTCTGGTCGAGGCCGTCTGGGGCGGGGCACCTCCGGCTCATGTGCGCAACCTCGTACAGAAGTACGTCTCCGGGTTGCGCCGCGTGCTCGGGCCGGGGCCGGAGCTGTCGTGGACCGGCACCGGCTATCTACTCACCGGCGTCGAGGCCGACGATCTGCGGGAGCGGCGCCGGCTGGTGGACGCGGCGCTGGCGGCACGGGCCGCGGGTGAACTCCGCCGGGCCGCCGAACTCGCGCGTCGCGCCGAGGAGTTGTGGCGCGGCGAGTTCGCCGAGGGCCTCCGGGCACCGTATCTCGCCGCGGAGCGCCTGCGCTGGGCCGAGAAGCGCCTCACCGTCCTGGAGGCCGTGCTCGCCGGGGAGATCGAACTCGGCCGCGCCTTCGAGTACGTCCATGAGCTCGTCCGCCTCGTCGCGGCACACCCCCTGCGGGAACGCCTCGTCGAGCTCCTGATGCTCGCCCTGTGCCGCACCGGCCGCCCGACGGACGCGCTCACGGCGTACGAGGCGGCCCGGCGACGACTGGCCGACGCCCTGGGCGCCGACCCGGGGCCCGCACTGCGCTCACTGCACACACGGATCCTGCGTCAGGACCCGGAACTGCTGCCATCGCCGCCGGTGCCAGTGCCCTGACGAGGTGCGTCCGCCTACCGCTGCCCGTCCCCCAGGCCCACCCCGTGCGCGAGTCGGCCCACCGCATGCCGGAAGAACGTCTCCCGGTCCTCCACGACCCGGTTGAACTGCCCGAACAGCTCGAACCCGACGAGCCCGAAGAGCTCGGCCCAGGAGGCGACGAGGGCCGCGACGTTCGCCGGGGGGAGGTCCGGCGCCAGGTCGGTCGCCATGCGCTCGGCCTCGGGGCGCAGTTCGGCGGGCAGGGGCGGTTCGGAGAGGCCGGAGCCGGAGCCGGAGTCCGAGCCGGAGGCCCGGTGGGCGTCGCGGAGGATGCCGATGAAGACGAGGCCGACGCGGGAGGCGGGCGGGACCGTGGTGTCGGGCGCGGTGTACCCGGGCACGGGCGAGCCGTAGATCAGTGCGTACTCGTGCGGGTGCCGCAGCGCCCAGTCGCGTACGGCCTCGGCGACCGCCGTCCAACGCTGCACGGGCCTGGCGGCGGCGGCCTTGCGGTGCGCGGCCTCGGCGCTCTCCCCGAGCGAGTCGTAGGCGTCGATGATGAGCGCGGTCAGCAGGTCGTCCCGGCTGGGGAAATAGCGGTAGAGGGCGGAGGAGACCATGCCGAGTTCCCGGGCCACGGCCCGCAGCGAGAGCTTGGCGGCCCCCTCGGCCGCGAGCTGTCTGCGCGCCTCGTCCTTGATGGCCGCGGTGACTTCCCTCCTGGCGCGGGCGCGTGCACCCTGTGCTGTGCTGCTCATGTGAGGCAGTCTCCCATAAGAACAGAGCAGTGCACACATTTGAGAGCAGTGCTCTTGCTCGGATCACCGATCTCATGCAGACTGCTCTCAAACGAGAGCACCGCTCTCTCAAACTCCGGGGGTCACCATGACGTCGCCGTACTACCTCAAGGGCAGCCCGCTGAACGTCCGCCTCAACAGCGTCATCGGCTGGCTGGCCCGGCACGGGCTCAGCATCGCGGGCACGGCGGAGATGTCGGTGCGCGGGCGCAAGAGCGGCCAGATGCAGCGCATCCCGGTCAACCCGCACACGTATGAAGGCACGCAGTACCTCGTCTCGGCGCGAGGCCACTCCCAGTGGGTGCGCAACATGCGTGCCGCCGGCGGCGGGGAGCTGCGCGTCGGGCGCAAGGTGCGTGAGTTCACCGCGGTGGAGCTTCCCGACGCGGAGAAGCTCCCGATCGTGCGCGCCTATCTGGAGAAGTGGGGCTGGGAGGTCAACCAGTACTTCCAGGGGGTCACCGCGAAGTCCTCCGACGAGGAGATCATCGCGGCGGCCCCGGACCACCCCGTCTTCCGGATCACCGTCGAGAAGTGACCCGGGCCGCCGTCACGAGGTGAGGGCAGGCCGCCGTCAGGAAGTGGTCTCGTCGCCCGCCGGGGCCTGGCGGCGGTCCAGCGCGGTCAGGGCGCGGTGGGCCATCGGATGGACGCGGACGATCTCGGCCAGCGAGGTCGAGCCGCGGGTGATGTCCATGAACGCCTTCCAGGCCGGCCGGAAACCGGTCAGGGTGGCGTGGAAGAGGCCGGGACGGCGTTCGAACACCGTCAGCAGCCGCTTGCCGACGCTCATCTCGACGCCGAGTCCCGCCTTGATCGCGAAGGCGTAGTTCAGGGCCTGGCGCCGGGTGTCCACCGCGTCGTGCGCCTCGGCGATCCGCACCGCCCACTCCCCCGCGAGCCGCCCCGACCGCAGCGCGAACGAGATGCCCTCGCGCGTCCACGGCTCCAGCAGCCCCGCCGCGTCACCGCACACCAGCACGCGCCCGCGGGACAGCGGCGAGTCGTCGGCGCGGCAGCGCGTCAAGTGGCCGGAGGAGATGCTCGGTTCGAACCCGGCGAGTCCGAGCCGCCCGATGAACTCCTCCAAGTACCGCTTGGTGGCCGCTCCTTCGCCACGCGCCGAGATCACGCCCACCGTCAGCGTGTCGCCCTTGGGGAACACCCAGCCGTAACTGCCGGGAATCGGGCCCCAGTCGATGAGCACCCGCCCCTGCCAGTCCTCGGCGACGGTCTCCGGCACCGGGATCTCCGCCTCCAGGCCGAGATCCACCTGGTCGAGCTTGACCCCGACATGCGCTCCTATCCGGCTGGCGCTGCCGTCCGCGCCGACGACGGCCCGCGCGAGCAGCGTCTCGCCGCCCTGCAGGACGACGGCGACGCTGCGCCGGTCCGGCACCGCCGAGCCGTGCTGCTCGACGCGCTGCACGGTGACGCCCGTACGCAGTTCGGCACCCGCCTTCTGCGCGTGCTCGACGAGTTGCTGGTCGAACTCGGGCCGGTTGATCAGCCCGAACAGCATCTGCTTGGAGCGCCGGGTGCGGGTGAAGCGGCCGTTGTTCGAGAAGGTGACCGCGTGCACCCGGTCCCGGAAGGGCAGCTCGAAGCCGGGTGGGAGCGAGTCGCGGGAGGGGCCGATGATGCCGCCGCCGCACGTCTTGTAGCGCGGCAGCTCCGCCTTCTCCAGCACCAGCACGCGCCGCCCGGCGACCGCTGCCGCATAGGCGGCCGAAGCGCCCGCGGGTCCCGCGCCCACCACGACGACGTCCCACACCTGCCGCACGTCGTCCGCCGAAGAGTTCTCGCTGCTCACGATGGTCTACTGCTCCCGCTCAAGCCGCCGTCTGCTGCTGTCCCCCGCATCCTACGGCGGGCATCGTCGCAGGCCGCTGTGGGAGGATCACAGCACTCATACGTACAACGTCGCACCCACAAGGAGCGTGCCCATGTCGTCGAATCCGGTCGCCGAGACCGTCGCCTCCCTGATGCCCCGGGCGAAGGCGGAACTCACCGAGCTGGTGGCATTCAAATCGGTGGCGGACTTCGACCAGTTCCCGAAGAGCGAGAGCGAAGGCGCCGCCCGCTGGGTCGCCGACGCGCTGCGCACGGAGGGATTCGAGGACGTGGCGCTGCTCGACACCCCCGACGGCACGCAGTCGGTGTACGGCTACCTGCCCGGCCCCGAGGGTGCGAAGACGGTCCTGCTGTACGCCCACTACGACGTGCAGCCCCCGCTGGACGAGGCCGCCTGGAGCACCCCGCCCTTCGAGCTGACCGAGCGCGACGGCCGCTGGTACGGGCGCGGGTCCGCCGACTGCAAGGGCGGCCTGATCATGCACCTGCTCGCGCTGCGCGCGCTCAAGGCGAACGGCGGCGTGCCGGTGCATGTGAAGGTGATCGCCGAGGGCTCGGAGGAGATGGGCACGGGCGGTCTGGAGCGGTACGCCGAGCAGCACCCCGACCTGCTGGCGGCCGACACCATCGTGATCGGCGACGCGGGCAACTTCCGCGTCGGTCTGCCGACGGTCACCTCGACCCTGCGCGGAATGACCCTCGTCCGCGTGCAGATCGACACGCTCGAAGGCAACCTGCACTCCGGCCAGTTCGGCGGGGCCGCGCCCGACGCGCTCGGCGCCCTGATCCGCGTGCTGGACTCGCTGCGCGCCGAGGACGGCTCGACGACCGTGGACGGGCTGACCGGCGAGTCGTCGTGGGAAGGGCTGCAGTACGAGGAGGCGCAGTTCCGCCAGGACGCCAAGGTCCTCGACGGCGTCGAGCTGATCGGCTCCGGCACGGTCGCCGACCGCATCTGGGCGCGCCCCGCGGTCACGGTCCTCGGCATCGACTGCCCGCCGGTCGTCGGCGCCACCCCGTCCGTGCAGGCGGGCGCCCGTGCGCTGATCAGCCTCCGCGTGCCGCCGGGCGTGGACGCGGCCCAGGCGACCAAGCTGCTCCAGGCCCACCTGGAGTCGCACACGCCATGGGGTGCCCGGGTGAGCACCGAGCAGATAGGCCAGGGCCAGGCGTTCCGCGCCGACACGAGCAGCCCGGCGTACCAGGCCATGGCGGACGCGATGGCGGTGGCGTACCCGGGCCAGGAGATGCAGTACGCCGGCCAGGGCGGCTCGATCCCCCTGTGCAACACCCTCGCCGCCCTCTACCCGCACGCGGAGATCCTCCTCATCGGCCTGAGCGAGCCGGAGGCCCAGATCCACGCCGTGAACGAGAGCGTGTCCCCGCAGGAGCTGGAGCGGCTGTCGGTCGCCGAGGCGCTGTTCCTGCGCAATTACGCGGCGGGCTGAGGGACTTCGGCTGAGTATGGGCGCATGACCCGCACCGAGCGCCTCACCGCCCACACCGACATCGCCACGTCTCTCGCGCTCCTCAGCGACCATGAGGTCACGGAACTCGTGGAGTCGGGCACGCCGCTCGGCACCGGGATCGGCGGGCGCTCGGCGCTGATCGAGGTGGACGGCAGACGGGTCTTCGTGAAGCGGGTCCCGCTCACCGATGTCGAGTTGCGGCCGGAGAACCTCCGCTCCACGGCGAACCTCCTCGGGCTGCCGGCCTACTTCCACTACGGCATCGGCAGCCCAGGGTTCGGTGCCTGGCGGGAGCTCGCGGTGCACACCATGACGACGAACTGGGTCGTCTCCGACCGCTTCTCGGGCTTCCCGCTGACGCACCACTGGCGGATCCTGCCGCAGCCGCCGCAGCCCCTCCCCGACGAGCTGGCCGACGTGGAGCGGGCCGTCGCCTATTGGGGCGGCGACCCGCAGGTGCGCGAGCGCATCGAAGGGCTGCGGACGGCGTCCGCGAGCCTGGCGCTGTTCCTGGAATACGTGCCGCACACCCTGCACGACTGGCTGGACGCCCAGTTGCGCACGGACGACGCGGACGCCGCATGCGCCTTCGTGGAAAAGGAGCTCACGGCCGTCACCGACTTCCTCCACGAGGTCCGGCTCCTGCACTTCGACGCCCACTTCCAGAACATCCTCACCGATGGGCGCCGGCTCTACCTGGCCGACTACGGCCTCGCTCTTTCGGCCCGCTTCCCGCTCACGCCTCAGGAGCGCGCCTTCTTCGATCGGCACCGCCTCTACGACCGCGTCTACACCACCACCCGCCTGGTGAACTGGCTGGCCACCGCGCTGTACGGGTACGGCCTGCAGGAGCGCGAGGCGTTCGTGCGCGCCTGCGCCGACGGCATGCGGCCCGAGGGCATCCCGCGGGCCGCCGCCGACATCATCGAGCGGTACGCGCCGCTCGCCGCCTTGATGGGCGACTTCGCCCGGCGGCTCCAGAACGAGAGCAGGCTCGCCCCGTTCCCGCACGACGCGCTGCGGCTGGCTCAGGAAGGCGCTGGAATGCCCGCCTCCAGATAGAGCGCCGCCCCACGTTCCCGCGCCCGAAGCGCCCAGCGCAGCCGCTCGTAGCGCACCGGTGGCAGCAGTTCGGCCGCCTCCTCCTCGGTGACGAAGCGCCAGTCACGCAGCTCGGGTCCGGGCAGCAGGACACGTTCGGCCTCCGTCGAGTCGAGGCGGCCGCCGTCGAAGAGGAGGCGCAGACCTCCGTACCCGGGGGGCAAGGGCCGCTCCCAGTCGACGACGAGGAGCCGCGGTATGTCGTCCAGCTGTATCCCCGTCTCCTCGGCGACCTCGCGCATACCCGCGCGCGCGGGCGCCTCACCCCGTTCTACGACGCCGCCGGGAAACTCCCAGCCCGCTTTGTAGGTGGGGTCGACGAGCAGCACCCGGTCCTGCTCGTCGAAGAGAAGGACCCCCGAGGCGACGGTCTCGGCGGTGGGCTCTGGCGTCTGCACGATGTCGCAGACGGGGACCGTACCGCTGCCGACGGCCTCGGCGATGCGGGCAGCGGTCTCGTACGGAGTCAGACCACCGTTGTCGACCGGATAGGCGTCGGCGGTGAGCCAGGAGGCCAGTGCGGCGCGATACGGCTCTATGTGGTCGTTCGACCACTGTCGGATCCGTATCTCTCCGTCGGACAGCTCGGGCGGAATCTCCCGCCCGGCTATTCGCTCCCGCAGGATCGTTTCCGCCGGGGCGAGGAGCAGGTGCTGGACGGTGATGCGGCGGGCGGCGAGGCCGCCGAAGATCTCGTCGCGGTACTCCTGACGCAGCAGCGTCATCGGAACCACGAGGGTCCCGCCGAGCTCGGCGAGCAGCGCGGCCGCCGTGTCGATCACGAGACGTCGCCAGATCGGCAGGTCCTGGAAGTCACCGACCTCGGTGAGGTGTTTGGGCGGGAGCAGATGGGCGAGCGCTCCGCCGATGACCTCGGGGTCGAAGAGCGTGCTGTTCGGGATCAGCTCGATCAGTTCGCGTGCGGTGGTGGTCTTCCCCGCACCGAACGCGCCGTTGATCCAGACGATCACGTTTCCCCCTCTTCTGTTGGCCCCCTGTGGCTTGCCCGCTCCACCCTGCCACGGAAACCAGTTCCCGTAGAGAGCGCACGACAACGGCGCCGACACCCGCTCGGATGCGAGGGTGCGGCGCCGCGTGATCGGGTCGGTGTGCTCGTCAGCGCTTCTTTCCGTGGGGGGCGTTGTTCACGGCCCGGTCCGTTTCGCGGTTGATGGCCGTGCCGACGGTGTCCAGGGCCCGGTCCACGCTGATCCCGGCGACCTTGGTCTGACCGCCCGTGTTGAGCCCGCCGAGCTTGCTCTGACCACCCATGTCCAGGCCGCCGACCTTGGGCTGACCACCGGTGTCGGGCAGCCCGGCGGCGGGAGACCCGGTGCCGGGGGCACCCGAGAGTTCGGCCGAGTGGGACGGAGTGACCGCCGCGACGACGAATCCGGTGGCGAGGGAGGCGATGGCAAGCATGCTGCGCTTCTTCATGGCCGGTTCAACTGCGAAACGGACCGTGGAGTCACGCCCCACCTCAGGACAATCGGGACAGTGCGGGAGTCTGGGGCCCGGTCCACCGCCGGTGGACCCGGCGCAGCCGCACGCGCTGCGCGAGGTCGGCGGCCGCTTCCGGCCATCGGGCGTACTCGAAGCCGAACCCCTCGTCGAGCAGTCGGCCGGGGACGACGCGTCGGCTCTTGAGGAGGAGCTCGGTGTCCGAGCGCAGTGCGAACGCGCCGATCTCTGCCATCCATTTCGTCGCGGGCAGGCCCAGGGGGACACCCCACGCGGAGCGAAGCGCCCGCATGAACGCTCGCTGCGGCAACGGTTCAGGGGCGGCGAGGTTCACCGGTCCGGTGAGGTCCTCCCGGTCGACCAGGAAGTCGACCGCGCGCACGAAGTCGCGGTCGTGGATCCAGGAGACGTACTGTGCGCCGCCCGCGACGGGGCCGCCGAGGCCGAGGCGCGCCAGCCCCAGCAGGACGTCGAACACGCCGCCGCGGTCGGGGCTCATCACCATGGCGGAGCGCAGGGCGACCTTCCGGGTGTGCGGCGTGTCGGCCTCCTCCTGTGCCCGCTCCCAGGCCCTGGCGATCCGCACGCTGTAGCCCCAGTAGTCCGGCACATCGGGCTCGCTGCCGCCGATGGCGCCCCTCGCCTCGTCGTTGGGCGCGTCGAAGCGGTGGGAGTAGACGGTGGCCGTGCTCATCTGCAGCCAGACCCGGGGCGGCCGGGCGGCGTGCGCGATCGCCTCGCCCACGACCTCGGTGGAGCGCACCCGCGAATCCATCATGGCCTGGAGATTGGACGCGGTGTAGCGGCAGCTGACGCTGCGGCCGGCCAGGTTGATCACAATGTCGCTGCCGTCGATCACCTCGGCCCATTGACCCAATGTCTCACCGTCCCATCGGACTTCCCCATGCCGCGTGGGCCGTCTGGTCAGGACGACGACGTCGTGGCCCGCGGCGGTCAGCGCGCGGTTCAGGATGGTGCCCACCTGCCCGGTTCCCCCGGGGATCACTATCTTCATCGACTCCCCCATCTCGTGTGGACACGACCCTACCCCAGATGTTGAACATGTTCAAAAAGAATCCCCACCCCTCCGAGCCCCTCAGAACCCCCCAGGACTACGCACGCCCCCGCTCGGCTTCCCGCACGGTCCGACAGCCCCCTACCGTCACCCCCGCCATGACGCGCACATGGCGTCATCCCACCTTTGCCGGCCCATCGTGGACAGCATCTGCGAATGAGGCGAGAACAAGCCCTGCCAATGGGCGGCCGACGTCGGTCATCTGTGGCGCACGACCGGTGGCATCAGCGCCAACTGGGACTCGATGCCGTCGATCCTGAAGAGGAACCTGCCGCTCGCGCCGTACGCGGGCCCCGGCCACTGGAGCGACCCGGACATGCTGGAGGTCGGCAACGGCGGCATGACGCCCACCGAGTACCCCTCGCACTTCTCGATGTGGGCGATCATGGCCGCCCAACTCCTCATCGGCTCCGACCTGCGCTCGGCTTCCGAGGCGGCCTTGGACATCCTCGGCAACCGCGAGGTCGTCGCGGTCGACCAGCACCCGCCGGCCGTCGAACTCGGCCTGGACGACAGCTCGTTGGTCGAGGCGGGCCACTCGGCGGAACTGACGTCGACGGTCACCGACCTCGGGCGTACGTCGGCCAAGCGGGTGTCTGTCACGCTGACCGGGCCTAGGGGTGGGCCGTCCGAGCGACGTCACCGACGGGGTATCGGGGACAGATGAGGGCCGGTCCGGTCGGAGCGCGCGATCACCGGTGCTCCATGCACGCCCACGATGGCCTGACCTCTGGCGGCTGGACGGGGTCCGGCCGTCCCGATGGTTACGGTGTGGAGAACAGGCTGGGTCCCGGAGGCGCGGGGCCGTCGGCGCGGACGCCGTTCGTGACCCGCAGGAACTCCAGCTTTTCCGCATCGGCGGAACCCGCGGCCACCGTGTAGACGACGAGGCGGACGTCGCAGCCCGGGACGGTGAGCACGTCGCAGTCGCACGTCACCTCACCGACCTGGGGGTGCACGATGGTTTTTCGGGCCGAGACGTGGGGACCGACCGCGCCCTCGTCCCACAGGCGGGTGAACTCCGCACTGGTGGAGCGCAGTTCCTCGACGAGGTCGATCAGTCCACGGTCACGGGGGTAGCTGACGAGGGCCGTGCGCAGGTCGGCGACGAGGGCGAGTTTCAGGGCGTCGCCGTCCTGGAGCACGGGCCAGGCCGCGAGCCGGCCGGGCCCTGTGGCGAAGACCGCCCGTGCCAGGTTGCGCTCGTCGTGGGTCCGTGCGCTGGGGTCGCCCAGCAGTACTGCCCATGCGGGGGTCCAGGACAGCAGGGTCCAGTCGGCGCTGAACACGCCCGCGGGGAAGTCCCCGAGGCGAGCCAGCATCCGCTGGCCCCCCGCTGGAACATGCGTGGAGATCGTCCCCTCCTGGGGAGGCAGGAGGCCGGCCAGCCGGTAGGCGTGATCGCGCTCCATGGGCTGCAGCTGCAGTGCCCTGGCCAGGCTCGCGACGACCTGCGCCGAAGGGCTCGTGGCGCGCCCCTGTTCCAGCCGCACCACATAGTCGACCGACAGCCCTGCGAGCTCGGCCAGTTCCTCGCGTCGCAACCCCACCGCACGCCGTCCGGGCCGCGAAGTGCGCCCGACGTCGAGGGGAGAAAGCCGGTCGCGCCAGCGGCGCAATGCCGTGCCAAGAGTCTCGTCCACTCGACCATTGTGTCCACCGGACAGCCGTTGTGCCTGGTACTGGCGGTCCTACCGTCGCAGAGGGCACTGGTTGTCCTCTCTGCACGGGCCGAGTGTGGACGCATGACCACAACATTCATCACCGGAGCCAACAAGTCCCTCGGGTACGAGACCGCCCGCCGCTTGATCGAGGCCGACCACACCGTCCTCATCGGCGCTCGCGATCCAGAGCGCGGCCAGGCGGCCGCCAACGCACTCGGCGCCCGTTTCGTCCACATCGACGTGACCGACGACGCGTCGGTCGCCGCGGCCGCCGCCGACATCACGGCTCGCGAGGGCGGCATCGACGTCCTGATCAACAACGCCGGTGTCTTCGGGCCACACATCCCCGCCGACCAGCTCACTGCCGCCGACGCGTCCGCGGTGTTCGAGGTCAATGTCGTGGGGATCGTCCGGGTGACGCACGCGTTCCTGCCGCTGCTGCGCAAGTCCGCGAGCCCGGTGATCGTCAATGTGTCGAGCGGCATGGGGTCGTTCGCGGCCACCCATGACGCCGGGCGCGTCGAGTCGAGGAACCTCGCGCCGCTCTACACGGCGTCGAAGGCTGCCGTAACCATGCTGACCACGCAGTACGCGAAGTCCTGGCCGGACGTGAAGGTGAACGCGGCTGACCCGGGCTACACCGCGACCGACTTCAACGGACACAGCGGCCCGCAGACGGTGACCGAGGGCACCGACGCGATCGTCGAACTCGCCACCATCGGCGCGGACGGACCGACCGGAACCTTCCGCGACCGTCACGGTGAGATGGCCTGGTGACCCACCCCTGAATCCGGGACGTGCCCGGCACGGACGAGGACCCCAGAGTGCGGCCGCAAGGCAATGGGTTGCGATCCGGCCCCTCTCGGGACCGGGCCGCACCCCGGCCGCCCCCACAAGGCTGAGCCGACCGTGGGCTGGAGCACCCCGCAGCCCGCAGCCCGCTCCAACCGCCAGCCTCAATAAGCCGCCGTGCCGCATGAGTTGCTGAGCGCCGAACCTCGGCCGGCCGACGGAGGTCCGGCCGAGGTCCGGCCGACGTGAGGATCGGCGTGATGACACGCGGCCGACTCAACTCAACTCAATCAACTCGACCCGCCTCGCCCCGCACCAGCCACCGCCCCCGCGGCCACTCAGCTCCCAGCAGCCCACCCGATCCGATGTGCGGTCTCCCGGCCCCCCGAGCTCCCGGCCCCCCGCTCACCCGCGCCCAGCCGCCCCCACCCGCCCCATTCCGCCGAGTGAACGTTCCTGCCCTACCCCGCGCCCTCACACCCCCGCCGCAGTCGCCCCCGCCTTCCCCGCGAGGGCGGCCGCGGCGGCGCCCACCAGGCCGGCGTCCGTGCCCATCTGGGCCGGCGTGATCGTCAGGCGCTGGACGAAGGACAGGGTGGCGTAGTCGGTCAGTGCCTTGCGGAGCGGCGTGAAGAGGACGTCGCCCGCCTTGCCCACTCCCCCGCCGATCACGGCGATGTCGATCTCGACGAGGGTCGCGGTGGCCGCGATACCGGCGGCCAGGGCCTGCGCGGCCCGCTCGAAGGAGGCCACGGCCACCGGGTCGCCGGACCGCGCGGCGGCGGCCACCGCGGCGGCGGACGTGTCGCCGTCCGGGCCGGGCCGCCAGCCATTCTCGAGTGCCCGTCGGGCGATGTTGGGGCCGCTCGCGATGCGCTCCACGCAGCCGCGCGAACCGCACGGGCACGGGTCGCCGTCGAGGTCGACGCTGATGTGACCGATGTGGCCCGCGTTGCCGGTGGGGCCGGGGTGCAACCGGCCGTTCAGCACCAGACCGCCGCCGACACCGGTGGAGA
The DNA here is from genome assembly GCF_041052385.1 of Streptomyces sp. R28. Lineage (GTDB taxonomy): Bacteria > Actinomycetota > Actinomycetes > Streptomycetales > Streptomycetaceae > Streptomyces. The sequence continues at coordinate 965,988 of NZ_CP163439.1, forward strand.
CGACCATGCAGAGCGCGTTGTCGTGGCCCCGAGCCGCCCCCTGCCAGTGTTCGGCCGCCGTGATGGCCACACCGTCGCCGATCAGCTCCACGGGCAGACCGCCGGCCGCTTCCCGGACCCGCCGGACCAGCGGATAGTCGCGCCAGCCGGGCACGTTCACCGGACTCACGGTGCCCGCGGAGGCGTCCACCGGTCCCGCGCTGCCGATACCGAGGGCGGTCGCGCGCTCCCACAGGGGCGACGCGGTGAGCTCGCCGACGACCTCCTCGACGGCCCGCATCACCGTCTCGCCGTCCTCCCGCGCAGGCGTCGCGCGCTGGGCCCGGACCGCGATCGTGCCGTGGCCGTCCACCAGCGCTCCGGCGATCTTGGTGCCGCCGATGTCGAGCGCAGCCACGAGGTCGGTGTGCATCAGTGTCAGTTCTCCCCGTCAACCATTCGGATCTCCCCGTCAACCACGGGAAATGGGCGAACCGGTCTCGCGGTGGGGGCGCAGGCCGGAGATTGCGGTGGACAGTGTCTCCCGGATCTGACAACGTTGTCCAGGCTCTATGCTCGACGCCACATCCTCATACAAACCCATGGACCGACGCATCCCCCGTGGACGACAGGACAGGAATCCGCATCGTGCCCGAGACCATCCGCCGATCCGACCGCCTCTCCGAGAACCGCTACGGCAACCGTCCGACCATGAAGGACGTAGCGGCGCGTGCCGGAGTCGGCCTGAAGACCGTCTCGCGCGTGGTCAACGGGGAGCCGGGCGTCACCCCGGAGACGGAGCGCCGCGTCCAGGAGGCCATCGACGCCCTGGGCTTCCGCCGCAACGACAGCGCGCGGGTGCTGCGCAAGGGCCGTACGGCGAGTGTCGGTCTGGTCCTGGAGGATCTCGCGGACCCCTTCTACGGCCCGCTCAGCCGGGCGGTCGAGGAGGTCGCCCGCGCACACGGCGCGCTGCTCATCAACGGCTCCAGCGCCGAGGACCCGGACCGCGAGCAGGAGCTGGCGCTGGCCCTGTGCGCGCGGCGGGTGGACGGGCTGGTGATCATTCCCGCCGGTGACGACCACCGGTACCTGGAGCCCGAGCTGAAGGCGGGCGTCGCCACCGTGTTCGTCGACCGTCCCGCCGGGAAGATCGACGCCGACTGCGTCCTGTCCGACAACTACGGCGGCGCCCGTGACGGCGTCGCCCATCTCATCGCCCACGGACACCGCCGGATCGGCTTCATCGGCGACATGCCCCGCATCCACACGGCCGCCGAGCGGCTGCGCGGCTATCGGGCCGCCATGGAGGACGCGGGCATACCGGTGGAGGACTCCTGGATGTCCCTGGGTGTCACCGACCCGGAGCGGGTACGCCGGGCGGCCGAGGAGATGCTCACCGGCCCCTCCCCCGTCACCGCGGTCTTCGCGGGCAACAACCGGGTGACGGTCACCGTGATCCGGGTCCTGGCCGAGCAGGCCCGCCGCGTCGCCCTCGTCGGCTTCGACGACATCGAACTCGCCGACCTGCTGCAGCCGGGCGTCACCGTCGTCGCCCAGGACGCGGCGGCGATCGGCCGAACCGCCGCCGAGCGCCTGTTCCGGCAGCTGGACGGCACCCTGGTCGCCCCGGAACGCATCGAGCTGCCGACGCGGCTGATCACCCGCGGCTCGGGCGAGCTGCCGCCGGCGGACTGAGCGGCCCGTGGAGGACCGCACACTCGAGGCGCAGGGCCTGGCCGAGGCGCCGCGCGAGCATCCCCTGCTCTACCCGGGCGCGTGGCCAAAGGAGTCCGGCCTCCTCGACGGGGATCGACTGCTGCCCCTCGACCGCCTGGTGTACGACGACCGAGCGCCGGTTCTCGCGGTCGGCTCCAACGCCTGTCCGGGCCAGCTTCGGCACAAGATGGCCGAGTTCGGGATCACGGCTCCCATCCCGATGGTGAAGGCGCGGGTGACGGGCATCGAGGTCGGCGTCTCCGCGCATGTGAGCCGTATGGGATACGTGTCGGCCTCCCCCTTCGACGCACCGTCCGTCGTACGGGAGTTGTTCCTCACCTGGCTCGACGCCGAGCAGCTCGCGGTGATCGACGCGAGTGAGGGAGTGCCCCTGCCGAACGGCAACTACAGCCGCGCCTGGCTGACCGCACCCGGGGTCCGGATCGTCCTGGCGGACGGCACGGCGCTCCCGGGCGCCTTCGCGTACGTCAACCGCCACGGGGTGCTGCATGACGGGAACGGCGTGCCTCGCACCCACCCGGGTCAGCGGGCCCTGCTCACCGAACTCCTCGGGGCGTCGGCCCGTTTTAGACAGCTGTTCGGGGTCACGCCCGAGGAGTTCGTCGCGCGGGCACGCGCCGACGCGCTGTTGTGCGCGCGAGGCACCCGGCTGTTGGCGGAGGAGGAACTGGTGACGGTCTCCGGCCTGGAGAAGTACGTACGGGTTCAGCAGACCGGGAGTCCGGGCACCGGCTCGTCGTTGTTGCCGCCCTCGATGTAGACGTCGCTGATGAAGACGTTGGTGTTGCCGCTGTCGTCGTCCGTCTTGGCCCACCAGACGTTGGTCCACTCGCCGGATGTCTCGCGGCGGCCCAGATTCTGCTGGCAGTAGAAGTAGTTGGTGCCCGCGTTGAGGACGCCGACCTCGGTGCCGGAGGCGGTGTACGACTTGGCTTGCTTCCAGACCTGGCAGTTGTACTTGCCGCCGCCGATGGAGGAGCAGGACGCGGTCGGTGTGGTGCTGCCCCCGCCGGTGCTGCCGCCCCCGCCCGTGGTTCCGCCGCCGCCCGTCGTACCGCCGTCTCCGGAGCCGCCGCCCGTGGTACCGCCGTTGGTGCCACCGCCGTCCGCGGTCTTGGTCGGGGACGAGGTGGTGGGCCGGTCGGCGGGCTCGGCCTCGGCCGTGCGGCTCGGGCTCTTCGTCGCGCCGGGGGTCTTCTCGTCGTCGCCCGTCTCGGCGAGGCCGGAGTCACCCGACCGATCGGCGTCGGGGCTGCCGGTCGCCGGGGCGGACGCGTCCCCGGCGGTGACGGACGACGTGGCCTGCGCCTCGGCCTTGGTGTCGCCCTTGTCGTTCAGCAGGGCGACCGCGCCGCCGGCCGCCGCGAGGACGACAGTCACGGCCGCGGCGGCGAGCAGGGCGCGGCCCTTGCGTCGGGTGGGCGCGGCGGCGGACGTGACCATGGGGCCGGTGGCGTCCGGGTCCTGTGGCGGCGCGGTGGGGTTGCCGTAGGCGTGGGGGGCGGACGGCATCGGTGTGCTGCCGTACGGCGATGCGGTCGGCTGCCCCGGGGTGCCGTGTCCGTGCATGGCTGAGCCAGGATGGCCGACGGCGCCGAAGCCCTGAGCGGGCGGCGTGCCTTGTCCAGCAGTGGCGGACCCTTGTGTGCCCTGCGCGCCCTGTCGGGCAGTCCCGAAGCGCGGTGCCCCGGGCAGGTCCGACGCGGGCACACCCTGCTCCGGCGTGTCCGAGCCCTGAGCGCCAGGCGCACTCTGCCCCTGGCCGCCGTACGCCTGCCCGGCGGGCCCTGCCATTCCGGGCGCCCCGGGTCCCGGGCCGTGCGGACCCGCTGCCTCCGGTGGCCCGCCGACCGGCGGCGCCGACGGAACGCCGGGCTCCGTCTCCTCCCGCGCGGGCCCGGCGCCCGCCGGTCCCCGCAGCGTGGCCGTCTGCGAGTCGGTGCCGCCCGACTCCGCCACCGCCTGCAGGAGTGCCCGCGCCTCGCCGGCCTCGGGGCGGGACTCGGGTCGCTTGTCCATCAGCCGCTGCAGGACGGGGCCGAGCGGCCCGGCGCGGCGGGGTTCCGGCAGCGGCTCGGTGACGATCGCGGTGAGCGTGGAGAACGTCGACGTACGGCGGAAGGGCGCGGCGCCCTCGACGGCCGCGTACAGCGTGGCGCCCAGGGCCCATACGTCGGAGGAGGGGCCCGGTTCGACGCCCTGGGCGCGCTCGGGGGCCAAGTAGTCGAGGGAACCGACGAGTGCGCCGGTGCGGGTGAGGTTGGTGACCTCGCCGTCGCCCGGGTCCTCCATGGCGGCGATGCCGAAGTCGGTCAGGACCACGCGGCCGGAACGGTCGAGCAGGATGTTGCCCGGCTTCACGTCACGGTGCAGGACGCCGGCCGCGTGGGCGGCGGCCAGTGCCTCCATGACCTTGGCGCCGATGCCGGCCGCTTCGCGCGGGTCGAGGGTGCCGCGCTCGCGCAGCACGTCGTCCAGGGACGGGCCGTCGACCAGCTCCATGACGATCAGCGGGCGTCCGTCGACCTCGGTGACGTCGTGCACCGCCACGACTCCGGGATGCCGCACCCGGGCCGCCGCCCGCGCCTCGCGCTGCATTCGCAGCCGCAGATCCGCGAGTTCGGGTCCGTCGGCATCGGTGTAGGTGCGCAGCTCCTTGACTGCGACCTCGCGGCCGAGGACCTCGTCGAGGGCCCGCCAGACCACGCCCATGCCGCCGCGCCCGAGCTGCGCCACGACGCGATAACGCCCGGCCAGCAGCCGACCGGCCTCGTCCGTCTGTCCGTACTCCCCCGAAGACACCGCTGCCCCGTTCCTGTGACACCTGTGACTGGTCAATGTGTGCCGTACAGACTACGGGGCAGGGGTGACAACGCCGGCGGGTGGTAGCGGCTGTGACCGGTCCGCTACTTGGCGGAGACCGTCAGATCGCCGCGCCGGGGCGCCGCGAATCCCTCCAGATCGGCACGGGTCAGACCGGTCAGCCGGGCGACCTCGGCGATGTCGAGGGCGCCGCAGTCCAGGCCGCGCAGCAGATAGCCGCCGAGGGCCTTGGCGGTGGCGGGCTCGTCCATGACGTCGCCGCCGACCCGGCCCGCGTACCGGGCGAGCCGGGCGGCCGCCTGCTCGAAGCCCTCGCGGTAGAAGGCGAAGACGGCCGCGTACCGGGTCGGGATGTGGCCGGGGTGCATGTCCCAGCCCTGGTAGTAGGCGCGGGCCAGGGCGCGGCGGGTGAGGCCGTAGTGCAGGCGCCAGGCGTCGTGGACCTTGGCGGTCGGGCCGACCGGCAGGACGTTCGTCGAGCCGTCCGAGACGCGTACGCCGGTGCCCGCCGCCGCGACCTGCATGATCGCCTTGGCGTGGTCGGCGGCCGGGTGGTCGCTGGCCTGGTAGGCGGCGGAGACGCCGAGGCAGGCGCTGTAGTCGAAGGTGCCGTAGTGCAGGCCCGTGGCTCGGCCCTCGGCGGCCTGGATCATCCGGGCGACGGTGGCGGTGCCGTCGGTGGCGAGGATGGACTGACTGGTCTCGATCTGGATCTCGAAGCCGATCCGGCCGGGCTCGAGCCCGCGCGCCTTCTCGAACTCCTCCAGGAGCCGGACCATGGCAGCGACCTGCTCGGCGTACGTCACCTTCGGCAGGGTGAGCACCAGCCCGTCGGGCAGGCCGACGGCCTCCATCAGGCCGGTGAGGAAGATGTCGAGGGTGCGGATGCCCCGGTCACGTACGGGCGCCTCCATGCACTTCATGCGGATGCCCATGTACGGCGCCGCCGTGCCGTTCTCGTACGCCTCGGCGATCAGCCGTGCCGCGCGGGCGGCCGCCTCGTCCTCCTCGGTGTCGGGGCGGGGGCCGTACCCGTCCTCGAAGTCGACGCGCAGGTCCTCGATGGGCTCGCGCTCCAGCTTGGCGCGCACGCGCGCGTGGACGGGCTCGGCGAGTTCGTCGGACAGGCCGAGGACGGCGGCGAAGGACGCGGCGTCCGGGGCGTGTTCGTCGAGGGCTGCGAGTGCCTGGTCGCCCCAGGAACGGATGGTGTCGGCGGCGAAGACGTCGCCGGGGACGTAGACGGTGTGGACGGGCTGGCGTCCGCCGGGGTCTCCGGGGTAGCGGCGCTCCAGCTCGGCGTCGACCGGCGCGAGGGAGGCGCTGATCTCCTCGCTGACGGCGCCCGCGAGGCTCGTCGCCACCTTCTCCTGCTGGCCCTGACCCATCCCGCATCCTCCTGATTTCCGCTATACGAAATCAACATTCCGTAGAACGAAGTTATCCGGGGACCTTCCCCCTGGTCAACACCGTGTCCACGGGGAGTCACTCCACCATCTCGCCATGTTCACGCCCATCTCAGGACGCGGTATCACCCTTCCATACGCACGCCCCGCACGACTCGCCCGGCAGTTCCCACCGAAGGAGCCCGAAGTGCCGAACCACAGCCGAGTCACGCGCCGTCTGGGCCTGAAGGCCGCGTTAGCCGCGGCGGTCACCGCGCCCCTCTCCAGTACAGCACTGTCCGCCTCGTCCGCCTCGGCGGGCGAACGCCCGGCCCGCCGGCGCCTCCAGGCCATGTCCTTCAACCTGCGCTTCGCGAGCACCACCGAGCCCAACAGCTGGGCCGTGCGCAGACCGGTGATGCGCGAGCTGCTGCGCCAGGAGGCCCCGCATGTCATCGGCACCCAGGAGGGCGTCTTCTCGCAGCTGCTCGACATCGACTCCGACCTCGGCCCGCACTACGACTGGGTGGGCACCGGCCGACTGCACGGCAGCAGCGACGAATCCATGGCGATCTTCTACGACTCCCGCCGCGTCCGTCCGACCGCGTACGACCACTTCTGGCTCTCCGACACGCCGAACACGATCGGCTCCAACACCTGGGGCGCGGCCTTCGCCCGCATGGTCACCTGGGTCCGCTTCCGCGATCTGGCCGACGGCGGCCGGGAGTTCTACGTCCTCAACACCCACTTCGACCATGTGAGCCAGTACGCGCGCGAGCGCAGCGCCTCCCTCATCGCGCAGCGGATCGCCGGGTTCGACCGCGCCCTGCCGGTCGTGGTGACGGGGGACTTCAATGTCGCCGCCCACAAGAACACGGTGTACGACACGCTGCTCGGCGCCGGTCTCGTCGACACCTGGGACTCCGCGCCCGAGCGCAGCGCGCTGTACGCGACCTTCCACGGCTACAAGCCACTGACGCCGAACGGCGACCGTATCGACTGGATCCTGTCCACGCCCGGCGTGACGGCGCACCGGGCGGCGATCAACACGTTCTCGGACGGCGGCCAGTTCCCGAGCGACCACCTGCCCGTGCAGGCGTTCCTGAGCCTGGGATGACACGAGGCCCCCGTGACCGCCGGACGGTCACGGGGGCCTCGTTCAGCCCGGGGCGGGATCAGCCCTTGCGGGTCTTGATCTCCTCGGTCAGGGCCGGGACGACGTCGAAGAGGTCGCCGACCACGCCGTAGTCGACCAGGTCGAAGATCGGGGCCTCGGCGTCCTTGTTGATCGCCACGATCGTCTTCGAGGTCTGCATACCGGCGCGGTGCTGGATCGCGCCGGAGATGCCCGAGGCGATGTACAGCTGCGGCGACACGCTCTTGCCGGTCTGGCCGACCTGGTTGGTGTGCGGGTACCAGCCTGCGTCCACCGCGGCACGCGAGGCACCGACGGCCGCGCCGAGGGAGTCGGCCAGGGCCTCGATGATCGCGAAGTTCTCCGCGCCGTTGACGCCACGGCCACCGGAGACCACGATCGCGGCCTCGGTCAGCTCCGGACGACCGGTCGACTCACGCGGCGTGCGGCCGGTGACCTTGGTGCCGGTGGCCTGGGCGGAGAAGGTGACGGACAGGGCCTCGACCGCACCGGCGGCCGGGGCGGCCTCGACGGCAGCGCTGTTCGGCTTGACCGTGATGACCGGAGTGCCCTTGGAGACACGGGACTTGGTGGTGAAGGACGCGGCGAACACCGACTGGGTGGCCACCGGGCCCTCGTCGCCGGCCTCCAGGTCGACGGCGTCGGTGATGATGCCGGAGCCGATGCGCAGCGCCAGACGCGCGGCGATCTCCTTGCCCTCGGCGGAGGACGGCACCAGCACGGCGGCCGGGGAGACGGCCTCGACGGCGGCCTGCAGGGCGTCCACCTTCGGGACGACCAGGTAGTCGGCGTACTCGGCGGCCTCGTGGGTGAGGACCTTGACCGCGCCGTGCTCGGCGAGCGCGGCGGCGGTGTCGGCGGCGCCGTTGCCCAGCGCCACGGCGACCGGCTCGCCGACGCGGCGGGCCAGGGTCAGCAGCTCCAGGGTGGGCTTGCGGACGGCACCGTCCACGTGGTCGACGTAGACGAGAACTTCAGCCATGGGATTGCTCTCCTGCGGATTGCGAAGTCTGAGGGGCGGTAAGAGGGTTGAGCCTCAAGCGGGCCAGAGACCCTTAGATGAACTTCTGGCTCGCGAGGAACTCAGCAAGCTGCTTGCCGCCCTCGCCCTCGTCCTTGACGATCGTGCCGGCGCTGCGGGCCGGGCGCGCGGCCGCGGCGTCGACGACGGTGTAGGCACCCTCGAGACCGACCTCCTCGGCCTCGATGTCCAGGTCGGACAGGTCCCAGGACTCCACCGGCTTCTTCTTGGCGGCCATGATGCCCTTGAAGGACGGGTAGCGCGCCTCGCCCGACTGGTCGGTGACCGACACGACGGCCGGCAGGGAGGCCTCGAGCTGCTCGGAGGCGGCGTCGCCGTCCCGGCGGCCCTTGACCGTGCCGTCCTCGACGGAGACCTCGGACAGCAGGGTGACCTGCGGGACGCCCAGACGCTCGGCCAGCAGGGCCGGTACGACGCCCATGGTGCCGTCGGTGGAGGCCATGCCGGAGATCACCAGGTCGTAGCCGGCCTTCTCGATCGCCTTGGCCAGCACCAGCGAGGTACCCAGCGCGTCGGTGCCGTGCAGGTCGTCGTCCTCGACGTGGACGGCCTTGTCGGCACCCATGGACAGCGCCTTGCGCAGCGCGTCCTTGGCGTCCTCCGGGCCCACCGTCAGAACGGTGATCTCCACGTCGTCGTCGGAGTTCTCGGAGATCTGCAGCGCCTGCTCGACCGCGTACTCGTCGAGCTCGGAGAGCAGACCGTCCACGTCGTCCCGGTCGACGGTCAGGTCATCGGCGAAGTGCCGGTCGCCAGTGGCGTCGGGCACGTACTTCACGGTGACAACGATCCTCAAGCTCACGCCGGCTCTCCTACTGCGTCGACATTTCTCTGCTGCCTACTTGCAGGCAGCATAGGCGCCCCAAGTGGCCGTTCCCGCTCGGAACGACCCGCGCTCCGAGCGAAATATTACTCGTCAGTACACCCAGTTCGTTCCCGCTAAGCAAGCGCTTTGAACTGTGACCTTTGCAACGCAGCGTAATCGGAATCCGACGGCTTCGCAGAACGATGGAAGGCCGGTTCGGTCACATCGGTGCGGTGAGGTCAGTCACGCAGGCCGTTGAACCGGCCCTGGTGATACACCAGCGGACGTCCGGGGCCGGCGGGGTCACCGAGGAGGACCTCGGCCAGCACGATGCGGTGATCACCCGCGGGCACACGCCCCACGATCCGGCACACCATCCAGGCGAGGACGTCGTCGAGGACGGGGACGCCTTCGGGGCCCTCGCGCCAGGCCGTGGGCGCGCCGAAACGGTCGGCGCCGCTGCGGGCGAAGGTGGCCGCCAGGTCCTGTTGGTGCTCGCCGAGTATGTGGATACCGACGTGGTCCGTCGTGGCTATCGCCGGCCAGCTGGAGGCGCCGGTGCCGACGCCGAAGGAAAGCATCGGGGGCTCGGCGGAGACGGAGGTGAGGGAGGTGGCGGTGAAGCCGACCGGGCCCGTCTCGCCGCGGGCGGTGATCACCGCCACTCCGGCCGCGTGGCGCCGGAAGACGGAGCGGAGCAGGTCGGGAGAGGCGAGCTGGGTGGTGCCGAGGCCGGACGTGGCCGTCATGGAGTTGTCCTTCTGCGAGGGGAGATGTGCGGGTCCGTGGCCGTTCAACAGCCCGGACAGCGCGCGCTCGCGGTGCGGGCCAGGTCGACATGGGCCCGGCCGAAGAGAAGGAGTTCCTCAGGCATACGGTCAGACTGACGATAGGTGGCACACACAGTCAAGTGGGTTCCGGGATGTGGGAGATGACTCACCCTCGGCATCACGGCCCCTCAGACCGCTTCGCCCAGTGCGGCGATGACGTCCGCCTTGCGCGGCTGACCGGTGGCCCGCCGTACGACGTTGCCGTCGGCGTCGAGGACCAGCACGGTCGGCGTCTTGAGGATGTCGAGCCGGCGTACGAGGTCCAGATTGTCCTCGGCGTCGATCTCGACGTGGGTCACGCCCGGGACCATGCCGGCCACCTCGCCGAGCACGCGCCGGGTGGCCCGGCACGGTGCGCAGAAGGTGCTGGAGAACTGCACGAGGGTGGCGCGCTCGCCCAGCGCCTCGCCCAACTCGGCCGCCCCGAGCCGCTTTCCGTCGTCCCGCCCGCGCACCCGTACTCTCCCGCTCCGCCGCTGATGCAGCACTCCGTACGCGCTCGCCGCGACGAGCACCACCACGCACACCACAAGTCCGGTCATCACCCTGCTCAACCCTTCACGAGACTGCAAAGATTCCCGACTCCCCGAAGCCTGTCCGATGCGGAATGCTTGATTCATGGACATCGACGTGAGGGGGCCGCGCTTCGGGGCGGCCGTGACGACCGTGGTACTGGCGGTCGTTCTGGTCACCGGGAGCGCTTGGCTGCTGGCCTGGCAGACGCTGGCGTTCGCCCTGGGCGCGGCGGGCGGGGTGGGCCGTTCGCCGTACGGCTGGCTGTTCCGCAAGGCCGTACGCCCCCGGATCGGGCCGCCGACCGAGTTCGAGGCACCGGAACCGCCGCGGTTCGCACAGGCGGTGGGGCTGGTCTTCGCGGGCATCGGACTGGCCGGGTACGCACTCGGGCCGGACTGGCTGGCGCTGGCCGCGACCGGGGCCGCGCTCGCGGCGGCCTTCCTGAACGCCGCCTTCGGTTACTGCCTGGGGTGCGAGATGTACCTGCTCGTGCGAAGGGTGACGGTGCGCGCGGAGTAAAGGCGGCTTCAAAATCCGAGGTGGATCATGGGGTGGACGTGACGAGGATCTCGCCATTCACCGGCACTTGGGCTTGGCCCTCGGGCGTTCTTGGGGCACGATCTGCGACAAGCCGTAAACCTACGGCTGCGTAACTTTCCACTGGGAGCTTCCTTCCCAGGCACAGAAGGAAGGGTCCACCCCGTCCATGGCAGAGCTTGTCTACCGTCCCGTCGTCGGTTTCGCCCAGACGTTGTTCAAGGCGTGGGACCTCAAGATCGACTGCAAAGGGTCGGAGAACATTCCGCGCTCGGGCGGAGCTGTGCTGGTGAGCAACCACATCAGCTACCTGGACTTCGTCTTCAACGGACTGGCGGCGCTCCCGCAGAAACGTCTCGTTCGCTTCATGGCGAAAGAGTCCGTCTTCCGGCACCGGATTTCCGGGCCGCTGATGCGCGGTATGAAGCACATCCCCGTGGACCGCAAGCAGGGTGAGGCGGCGTACGCGCACGCCCTGGACTCGCTGAGGTCCGGCGAGATCGTCGGGGTCTTCCCGGAGGCCACGATCTCACAGTCGTTCACCCTGAAGAGCTTCAAGTCGGGCGCCGCGCGAATGGCCCAGGAAGCCGGCGTGCCGCTGATCCCGATGGCCGTGTGGGGCACCCAGCGACTGTGGACCAAGGGCCACCCGCGCAACTTCAAGCGCAGCCACACCCCGATCACGATCCGGGTCGGCGAGGCGATCGAGGCGTCCAAGGACAAGTACGCGGGTGCGATCACCCGGCAGCTGCGCGAGCGCGTCCAGGAACTCCTCGAGGCCGCCCAGCGCGCCTACCCGGTGCGCCCGAAGGACGCCGACGACACCTGGTGGATGCCGGCCCACCTCGGCGGTACGGCACCGACGCCGGAGCAGGTGCGCGAGGCCGACGCCCGCTAGGCGCTCCGCTGGGTAGTGCGGCTGGGTAGTGCCGCGATGTGTCGTCGGTCGGCTGCGGCGGCGTCGTGGCTTGTCATGCCCGCGCGGCGGAGGCGCATATCGATACGACCCCGCGCCCCTTCGGGGCGCGCTGTTGGACCGCCGGCCGAGGACGGACCGCGATCTGTGCCCCCGGGCTGAACTTCAGAGTGCGGTGGGGAGTGTCCGCCACAGATGTGGCCGGTCGAGGGCGGCCTTGAGGGTGTCGAGCACGACCGGGTGGGGTGCGGCGTACAGGACCGGACAATCCATCTCGTCTGACGCAGGATCGGGCTCGAATGCCAGCTGCTCGCCGTCCAGTGAGAACTGGGCGTCCACACCCGGTTTGTTGCCCCGCGGATCCTGCCGATGCCAGGCGCCGTTGAACCGTACGGCGACCAGCCCGTGTACCACCTCGAACTTCTGGTAGCACAGCGCGGTCGGGATGTCCTCGGCCCGCAGCAGCGCGGCCAACGCATGGGCCTTGGCGTAGCAGATGCCGGTGCCCTGTTCCAGGACGTCGGAGGCGCGCCAGGTGACGCGGAGATCGCCGGAGTCCTGTGAGTGGGCAACGGTGTCCCGCACGAACTCGAACGCCGCCCGCGCATATTCATACGAGTCCGCCACGCCGTCGGCGAGCCTCGCAGCCGTCTCACGGACGAGCGGGTGGTGATGGTCGATCGCCTCGTCAGCGGCCAAGTACGCGGACAGGTCGGCGGTTTGCTGGATCATCTGCATGGCAGTTGAGCGTAGATGTCAGCGCAGGCCTGGGTCAATTTATTTTCCGCTCTCCGCATAGGTATGCAGTGGGGACTTCGTGGCGAACCAGTAGCGGGGCGACCCGGCTCGACTTCGGCACTGCCGGCCTGGCTCAAGCACCTCCATGCCGACAGGCAACGCTCGCCCGGCCCGTCGCCAGACGCGCCCGCAGGGTCGTTCAGGGCCTGCGGCCGTGGAAGGTGCGGCGCAGGTCGCCCACCCAGGCGTCGGGGTTCTCCCAGGGGATGAAGTGGCCGCCGTGGTCGTGGGCGTTGACGTTGACGTGGTTGAACCAGTCGGCCTGCGGGCCGGTCTTGAATGCCCGGACGCGCTCGTCGGCGGTGTGGATGCCGGGCGGGTTCTCGTACGTGACGAAGGTGAGGCCGACCGGGGCCTGCACGACCGGGGTGCGGTCGTGGGCGGGGGCCCAGGGGTAGCGGTTGGCATTGGCGTAGTAACGCATCGACGTGGCGATGGAGTTGTTCACCCAGTAGATCGTGGCGTGGGTGAGCAGGTCGTCCTTGGTGAAGACGGACTCGACGTCCCCGCCGTTGTCGCTCCAGGCGGTCCAGCGCTTCAGCAGCCAGGCGAGCAGTCCGGCGGGTGAGTCGCTCAGCCCGTGGGCCAGGGTGGCGCCGTCGAGCATGTGCACGGCGAGGTGGGACGCCCAGCGGTGGTCCTGCTCGATGATGCGGGCGCGGACGTCGGCGGGCTGGTCGTCGGTGAGGGGCCGGTTCCGGGCGAAGTCCCAGGCGCGGGGGCCGCTGAAGAAGTCGAGCGGCAGCCCGGAGCCGATGTGGATGCCGTACAGCTCGTCGGCGTACTTGTGGCCGAGCTGGCTGGAGACGATTCCGCCGATGTCACAGCCCCCGGCGGCGTATTTCTCGTATCCCAGGGTCTCGGTCATCAGGGTGTGCCAGAGGTCTGAGACCTTCCAGAAGTTGACGTCCGAAAAGCCGGTGAGGGGGCCGGGGAAACCGAAGCCGGGCAGGGACGGCACGATGACGTCGAACGCGTCGGCGGGGTCACCGCCGAACGCCGCCGGGTCGGCGAGCGGGTCGATCACCTTCGACCAGTGCCAGAACGTCCACGGCCAGCCGTGGGTGAGGATCAACGGGATCGGGCGAGGGCCGCGGCCGGGCTTGCGCATGAAGTGGACCGGGACACCGCAGACGCTCACCTGGTAGTGCTCGTAGACGTTGATGGCGGCCTCGGCCTTGCGCCAGTCGTAGCCGTCGGGCCAGTAGGCGACCAGCTCACGCAGATAGCTGTCCGGGACGCCGTAGGACCAGTCCCCGTTCCCCTCGTCCAGCGGCGGACGGGTCAATGTGAGACGGGTGCGCAGGTCATCGAGGACCTCGTCGGACACATGGACAGGGGTGGGCGTCAGGGGGAAGGCGTGCGGGGTGGTCATGGCGTGGTTCCTTACCAGGTAGGGGAAGCGGTGCCGTCGGCCTGTTGGATGGTTGGGCGGCGAGCCGGGCCATTTCAAGGAGTGCGGGCGAGCCGGCCGGCCAGGCAACCGATGCCCTGCTCGGTTCCTTCCCCCTGCACTATGAAACGCACTCGTGAAACGAGTCCGGCGTGATCACCGACGCGCACAAGCTCGTCGAAGCCAACCCGTCTCGTCCCCGTGCTCCGCTCCGAGCTCCACGTGGCCACGCCGGCCGTACGGCACCCCCGTTCTGCCTGGTAAGCCCATCGGCGGCACCAAGGTCTCCGACGAGGACATGCCGGCCACCGCACGCCGACTGCACGGGGCCGAGAACGGCTGAACATCGCCGCAACCAGACATCCGGCTACAACCCGTCCCCCGGGCCGCGGGTCTGGCCTCCGACAGAGCGTCGACAAGGGGGAAAGTCATGAAGCATCGTCGCCTGCTCGGAGCAGCGGTCGCCGGCTGTGCCCTGGCCGCGGTCGGGGCCGGGCCCGTGCATGCCTCGTCCGACCAGCTGTGGATCAACGTACCGTCCGAGACGGTGCTGCCCGCGCCGGACGCGGACGGCGGGGCGCGGGAGCGCCCCCTTGATGTGCGGGTCACCCACGACAACACCGACAACGGTGTGCCGGCCGGCCGACTGACCGTGGACGCGAGCGAGATCGCGTCCTTCGCGCGGGTGTCGTGGCCCGCGAACTGCGTGCCCGAGTCGGCGGTCAAGGCGGTCTGCGACTTCCCGGCGATTTCGGCCGGGACGGACGGCGTGGCGGCGGCCCGGCTCGGAATCGGCGCGCTGCCGGACGCCGACCTCAGCGCGTCCGGGTACGTGCGCTACTCGGCCGCCGCCGGGGAGCTGACGGCGTATCCGGCGGAGACCCGGATCACCCTGGGCGACGGCCCGGACCTCGGGCTCAGCCAGGCCGAGTACCAGCGGGGCCTCACGCCCGGCACGAACACCCAGGTGCGGGCGACGGTCGCCAACAACGGCAATCGTGCCGTGGACCGTACGCTGCTGTGGCTCAACGCGTCGTACGGGCTGCGGTTCGAGGACCGGCACTCCAACTGCGAGTACCGGGAGCACGCCACCGGTACGTCCGCGCTGTGCGTGCTGGACGAGGCGGTGGCTCCGGGTGAGCAGTACGAGCTGGTGACCGGGCTCCATGTGGGGCGCAAGGCGCTGTACGAGCGGTTCGACCACTCCGTACTGCCGTACTCCGACGAGGCGTTGGCAGAAGCGCGCGGCGACGGGACGTGGACCCCGGGAACGGGCTCCGAGCTGAACCTGCGGCCCGTGGCGGCGCAGCGGGCCGCCGCCGGGGAGGACGACCTCGACCTTTCGGACAACTACCGGGCCGTCATCCTCGATGCCAGGAACACCGCCGACCTGAAGCTCACCGGCAGCAAGGTGCGCGGGGCCGTCGGCGACACCGTGACCGCACGCGTCACGGTGTACAACCGCGGCCCGGCGTGGGTGGCGTCGCTGGGCGCGGGCGCCCCGGTCGCCGTGGTGCGGTTCCAGGCGCCGGAGGGCACCAAGGTCCTCGACATGGACAACTGCTGGTCGTCGGAGCCGGATGACCCGGGCCCCGCGACCTACTACTTCTGCGCGACGCCCATCTGGCTGCACGACCGGGCGTCCCACACCTTCGAGATCCCGCTGCAGATCGAGCGGGTGGTACGCGGTGCGCGGGCGACCGTCAGCACCGTCAACGACATGCCCGAGCTGGAGATCAGGAAGTTCGACCCGAACCTGCGCAACAACAGCGCCGCGATCGTCGTCAACGGCTGAGCGGTCTTGCGGGAACTGAGGGAGGGGACGGCCTAGCGGGCCATCTCCTCCTTCAGCGCCGCCACGAACGCGTCCACGTCCTCCTCGGTCGTGTCGAAGGCGCACATCCAGCGCACGACGCCCGCTGCCTCGTCCCAGAAGTAGAAGCGGAACCTCTTCTGCAGGCGCTCGCTCACGTCGTGCGGGAGCTTGGCGAACACGCCGTTGGCCTGCACGGGGTAGAGGATCTCGACGCCGTGCACGGCGCGGACGCCCTCGGCCAGCCGCTGGGCCATCTCGTTGGCGTGGCGGGCGTTGCGCAGCCACAGGTCCTTGGCGAGCAGGGCCTCCAACTGCACCGACACGAAGCGCATCTTGGAGGCGAGCTGCATGGACAGCTTGCGCAGGTGCTTCATGTGGCTGACGGCGTCCTGGTTGAGGACGACGACCGCCTCGCCGAACAGCGCGCCGTTCTTGGTGCCGCCGAGGGAGAGGATGTCGACGCCGACCGCGTTGGTGAACGTCCGCATGGGGACGTTCAGGGAGGCGGCCGCGTTGGCTATCCGGGCGCCGTCCAGGTGCACCTTCATGCCGTGCGCGTGGGCGTGGTCGCAGATCGCGCGGATCTCGTCCGGCGTGTAGAGGGTGCCGAGCTCGGTGCTCTGGGTGATCGAGACGACCTGCGGCATCGCCCGGTGCTCGTCCTCCCAGCCGTACGCCTGCTTGTCGATCAGCTCGGGAGTCAGCTTGCCGTCGGGCGTGGGCACGGTGAGCAGCTTCAGCCCGCCGACGCGCTCCGGCGCCCCGCACTCGTCGACCTGGATGTGCGCGCTCTCGGCGCAGATCACCGCGCCCCAGCGGTCGGTGACCGCCTGGAGCGCGACGACGTTCGCGCCGGTGCCGTTGAACACCGGGAACGCCTCGGCGGTGGCGCCGAAGTGGCTGCGGACGATCCGCTGGAGGTTCTCGGTGTAGTCGTCCTCGCCGTACGCGACCTGGTGCCCGCCGTTGGCCAGGGCCAGGGCGGCGAGCACCTCGGGGTGGGCCCCCGCGTAGTTGTCACTGGCGAAACCGCGGACGTCCGGGTCGTGATGACGACGGGCGTCGGTCTTCGGAGGGTTCACGGCTTCTCGGTCAGCCACAGACGGGTTCCATTCACTTCGGCGGCGGGCTTGTCCCAGACGCCGACGACGGCATCGGCCAGGTCCTTGACGTCCGTGAAGCCCGCGAACTTCGCGTTGGGTCGCTCGGCGCGCATCGCGTCGTGCACCAGCGCCTTCACCACCAGGATGGCAGCCGCGGACGTCGGCCCGTCGGGGCCCCCGGCCTTGTGGAAGGCGTCGGCCAGCGCGAGCGTCCAGGCCTCGGCGGCGGCCTTGGCGGCGGCGTACGAGGCGTTGCCCGCGGTCGGCTTCGAGGCGCCGGCGGCGCTGATCAGCACATACCGTCCGCGGTCGCTGCGCTGCAGGCCCTCGAAGAAGGCCAGCGAGGTGTGCTGCACGGTGCGGATCAGCAGCAGTTCGAGGAAGTCCCAGTCGTCGAGGCTCGTCTTGACGAAGGTCTCGCTGCCGCGCCAGCCGCCGACGAGGTGGACCAGGCCGTCGACGCGGCCGAAGTCCTTCTCGATCCGGGTGGCCCAGTCACGGGTCGCCTCGCGGTCCAGCAGGTCGACCGTGTCGCCGACGACGGTGGCACCGCCGTGCGCGTAGCTCGCCGCGTCCACGGCCTCGGCGAGCCGCTCCGGGTCGTTGTCCGAGCCGATGACGGTCGCGCCCGCCTCGGCCAGCCGTAGCAGCGCCGCCTGGCCTGCGGGCCCGCCCGCACCGGCCACCGCGATCACCGCACCGCTGAGTGCTCCGTTCCCCGCCATTTTCTTCGCCTCCTGAGCAGTAATGGTGCGGTCGCTCACGCGGCGACCCGCTCGGCGCTGTCCGCCGTGATGCCCTTGGTGGAGGCGATCACGTTCTTCAGCTTCTTGGACAGGGCCTCATAGAACATGCTCAGCGGAAACTCGTCCGGAAGCACGTCATCGACGAGCTTGCGCGGCGGCTGGGTCAGGTCGAGGGCGTCCGGGCCCTTGGCCCAGCGGGATCCCGGGTGCGGGGCGAGATAGGTGGAGACGAGCTCGTAGCCGGCGAACCAGTGGACGAGCTTCGGGCGGTCGATGCCGTCGCGGTACAGCGTCTCGATGTCGGCGCACAGCTGGTTGGTGACCTGCGGGGCGCGCTGCCAGTCGATGAACAGCTTGTTGTCGGTCCAGCGGACGACGTCGTGCTTGTGCAGGTAGGCGAAGAGGAGCTGGCCGCCGAGGCCGTCGTAGTTGCGCACGCGCTCGCCGGTGACCGGGAAGCGGAACATTCGGTCGAACAGCACCGCGTACTGCACGTCACGGGCCTGCGGGACGCCGTCGTCCTGCAGCTTCACGGCCTCCTTGAAGGCGGTGAGGTCGCAGCGCAGCTCTTCGAGGCCGTACATCCAGAACGGCTGGCGCTGCTTGATCATGAACGGGTCGAACGGCAGGTCGCCGTGGCTGTGGGTGCGGTCGTGGACCATGTCCCACAGCACGAATGCCTCTTCGCAGCGCTTCTGGTCGTGGACCATCGCGGCGATGTCCTCGGGCAGCTCCAGGCCCAGGATGTCGACGGCGGCGTCGGTGACGCGGCGGAAGCGGGCGGCCTCGCGGTCGCAGAAGATGCCGCCCCAGGTGAACCGCTCGGGCGCTTCACGCACGGCGATGGTCTCCGGGAAGAGGACCGCGGAGTTGGTGTCGTAGCCGGCCGTGAAGTCCTCGAACTTGATGCCGCAGAACAGCGGGTTGTCGTAGCGGGTGCGCTCCAGCTCGGCCAGCCAGTCCGGCCAGACCATGCGCAGCACGACCGCCTCGAGGTTGCGGTCGGGGTTGCCGTTCTGCGTGTACATCGGGAAGACGACCAGGTGCTGCAGGCCGTCCGCGCGGTTCGCGGCGGGCTGGAAGGCCAGCAGCGAGTCGAGGAAGTCCGGCACCTCGAAGCCGCCTTCGGCCCAGCGGCTCAGGTCCTTCATCAGGGCCTGGTGGTACGCGGCGTCGTGCGGCAGCAGCGCGGAGAGCTCCTCGACGGCCTCCACGACACGCCGTACGGCGGCCTCGGCGTCCGCGCGCCCGGGCGCACCCTCGGCCTCGAAGTCGATCGACCCGTCCTTGGACTGCCATGGCCGGATCCGCTCCACGGCATCCTTGAGCACCGGCCACGCCGGGTGCTCCACCACCCTGGTCGCGGGAGGAACCTGCTCCCCCGAAGCCGCCTGCACAAGAATTTCCGTCATGCCCCATCCTCCACGGGAGAACCTCACGTAAGGAGACCGTATACATACGAGGTTTCTCCCAGCAAGAGGAGCCTCCGGAAATTATCCTGTGCACCCTCATGGTCACCGCACTTTTTCCTGTCGGCCACCGAGACGGCGCATACTCGGGCCCCGCGTGGGCATACGGGGGTCCGGTCGGCACAGGACCGCGCCGGGCCGGTCAATCCCTGCGGGACTCGCCCACGCCAGGGTGACCGCCCGAGGGCGCGTGCCCCAGGCACGCCATGTCCATCGCCGCAAACCCTGTGTACACGTGGGGTTCATCACGCGCCGGGGCCACTAGGCTGCGGCCCTGCCGTGCGAACACTCCGCTCCGGTTCGCGCGCACGCCGAGCCGCCGTCGACGGAAGCGAGTTGAATCTTGAACTTCCTTACCATCGGTCACCGCGGAGTCATGGGTGTCGAACCCGAGAACACCCTCCGTTCCTTCGTCGCCGCCCAGCAGGCCGGCCTCGACGTCATCGAACTCGATCTCCACCTGAGCAAGGACGGCGCCCTCGTCGTCATGCACGACACCGACGTGGACCGCACGACCGACGGCACCGGCGCGATCGCCGACAAGACCCTCGCCGAGCTGCGTGCCCTGGACGCGGGCCGCGGCGAGCGCGTCCCGGTCTTCGAAGAGGTCCTGGACGCCGTGAAGTCGCCGCTCCAGGCCGAGATCAAGGACGTCGCGGCGGCACGGGCGCTCGCCGAGGTGATGACCGGACGTGACCTCATCTCCCGGGTCGAGGTGTCCTCGTTCCACGACGACGCGGTCGCCGAGATCGCCCGCCTGGTGCCGGGGGTACGGACCGCGCTGATCGCCAGCCGCTACGGCACCGACATCGTGGACCGCGCCGTCGCGGTCGGCGCCGCGACCGTCTGCCTCAACGTCCGCCGGCTCACCCTGGAGGTCGTGGAGCACGCCCGCAAGGCGGACCTCAGGATCATCGGCTGGGTGGTCAACACCCAGGACCACCTGCGTCTCGTACGGGCGCTGCAACTGGACGGCGCGACCACCGACTACCCGGAGATCAAGCGCACCGGCCGCTTCACGGCGTGAGCGCTCCGCTGGGTCGTGCCGTGGGTGGTGCCACGTGGGCCGTCGATCGTCTGCTGCGCCGTCGTGGCTGGTCGCGCCCGCGCGGCGGTGGCCACATATCCAACACAGCCCCGCGCCCCTTCAGGGGCGCTGTCCACCCGCAAAGGACTACGCGAGCTCTTTGACCAGCAGCTCGAACTGCAGGTCGGCGCGCTGCGGAATGCCGAAGCGCTCGTCGCCGTACGGGAACGGGGTCATCCGTCCCGTGCGGCGGTAGCCGCGCCGCTCGTACCAGGCGATCAGGTCATTCCGTACGGAGATCACGGTCATGTGCATCTCGGTCGCGCCCCAGGTCTCGCGGGCCTGCCGCTCCGCCTCCGTGATGATCACCTTGCCGAGGCCGGCGCCCTGGAGTGCGGGGCTGACCGCGAACATCCCGAAGTAGGCGTGGTCGCCGCGGTGTTCGAGCTGGCAGCAGGCGACGACCTGGCCGTCCCGCTCGATCGTCAGCACCCGGCTGGCGGCGGCCTTGATGACCGCCAGCACGCCCTCCGGGTCGGTCCGCTGCCCTTGGAGGATGTCCGCCTCGGTCGTCCAGCCGGCCCGGCTGGCGTCCCCGCGGTAGGCGGACTCGATCAGCGCGACCAGCGCGTCCACGTCTGCGTCGGTGGCGTCGCGGAAGGTGAGTCCGGTGGCTTCGGGCGTCGCGGCGGTTTCCATGGTGCGCATCTCCACTCTCGGGCGCGGCTCGGGCACCGCTGAGCGTAACGCGCGACTAGGCTCCGGCTGCATGGTGCACGTACTGAGCGGACGGACCCTCCTCCACCCCACCGACCCCGAGCGTTCCCGTGCCTTCTACGGCGAGCAGTTGGGGCTCGCCGTCTACCGCGAGTTCGGCACGGGGCGGCAGCGCGGCACCGTCTACTTCCTCGGCGGTGGCTTCCTGGAGGTCTCCGGCCGTTCCGAGGCCCCGCCGTCCCCGGCCGTCCAGCTGTGGCTGCAGGTCGAGGACGTGGTGGCGGCGCACGACGAGCTGCGGGGCAAGGGGGTCGAGATCGTGCGGCCGCCGGTGAAGGAGCCGTGGGGGCTGGTCGAGATGTGGATCGAGGATCCGGACGGGACGCGGATCGTGCTGGTGGAGGTGCCGGCGGATCATCCGCTGCGGTACCGGCCGGGGATCTGACTCACTCCGGGTGGTGTTGCGAGCGGCGGTCGGTGCGGGACGGTTCCCGGAAGCCGGCCGAGGTCAGGTGGTCGATCATCGTGCGGTCGGTCGCCGCTTCGTAGGCGAGGAGGCGGTCGACGCCGCACAGGCGCAGCCAGTCGGCGGCCTGCCCCAGAAGCCAGTGCTCCAGGCCCGCCCCGTACGCCGACGGGTCGATGTGCAGGTTGCCGATGTCGGCGAGGCCGGTGCCCCGGGGGTGGCGTTCGGGCCGGGACAGGGATGTGTCGACCTCGACGAAGCCGAGGGCGCGGCAGTCGTCGTACGCCGTGAGGCGGGTGCCGCACTCCCCCAGCGTGCGGTCGACGGTGACGCCCTGCCGCGGATCGCGGTGCGGCAGGTCGGCCACGTGCGCGATCAGGATCACCTCGGTGTCCCCGACATGCCGGAAGCCGGCCCGCTCGTAGACGGCGCGGATGTGCGGCCAGCTGCGGGGCACGCCGTAGACGGCCGGGGCGGGGAGCTCGCCGCTCGCGTACCGGGCGCGTACGTTCCAGCGGGCCAGCCGGGCCAGGCAGGCGCTCATCAGCAGGTCCGCGGCCTCGTCGGAGTCCGGCCGGAAGGAGGCCGGCGGATGGTGGACGAACCAGTCGATCTCGCCGATGTCCCGGTAGTCCGGGCCGACCTCGTCGTCCGCCCGGTAGCGCAGCAGATGAGCGGCGGCCACGACGTGGTCGCGCTGCTCGGCGACGAGGGTCACGCGCTCGCTCACCCAGGGGTCGGTGATGAACTCGTCCGGCTGCCGCTCCAGTGCGCTGAGCACCGTGTTCACGGAGACGGAGGCGCCGGGTACGACGGCGGCGATGGGGGTCCCCCCGCTCGAGCGAAGTCGAGAGTGGGGAAGTGTGTTGATCAGGTCGGTGAGCTGGTCGCGGTCGGCGCGGCGGAAGGGGCGCACCTCGAGTGCGGGCATGCGGGACCTCCGGTCGGAGAACGGTGTCGGGAGGCCGCCATGCGGTGCGGTACGGGAGAGAGGGTACGGCGGTGGCGGCGCCCGCCTCCAGGGGTTTCGCCGGATGGCCGGGGCCCGGGGCGGGGCTTAGCGTGCTGGAGGGGCCTGTCTGCGGAAGGAACGCCATGAAGCTCGACAAGCCGGTGTCCGGCGGGCCCTGCTGGACCGAGCTCGGGACCGACGACCTGGCCGCGGCGAAGCGGTTCTACGAGGGGTTGTTCGGCTGGCGCGCCGAGACCGATCCCCGCCAGGAAGCGGGCGGCTACACGATCGCCCACCTCGGGGACGCGGCGGTGGCCGCGCTGACGCCGCTGTACCAGGAGGGTCAGCCGGTGGCGTGGAACGTGTCGTTCGCGGTGCCGGACGCGGACACCGCCGCCGCGCGGGTGACGGAGGCCGGCGGCTCGGTGCTGGTCGGTCCGATGGACGTGTTCGACGTGGGCCGCTTCGCGGTCGCCATGGACCCGACGGGTGCGGCCTTCCAGCTGTGGCAGGCGCGGTCCTTCACGGGCGCGGGGCTGCTCAGCGCGCCCGGCTCGCTGGGCTGGGTGGAGCTGCTGACCCGGGTACCCGAACGGGCCGTGGAGTTCTACACCACGGTGTTCGGCTGGAGCGTCAACGCCTCCGAGCACTACACGCAGTGGGGCATCGACGGCGCCGACTTCGGCGGCATGGTGACGATGGACGACAAGTTCCCGCACGAGGTTCCGGCGCACTGGCTGCCCTACTTCGCCGTGGACGACGTGGACATGACGTCCGCGGACGCCACGGAGGCGGGCGGCACCGTCCTCATGGAGGCCACCTCCGTCCCCGAGGGACCGCGCATCGCCGTGCTGCGGGACCCGCAGGGGGCGATGTTCGGCGTGTACCGGGCGGCCGACGAGAAGTGACGGGCCCTGGTCCGGTCAGCCGCGCGGCGTCCCCAGCCGGCCTTCCAGCTGGCCGAGCAACTCGCCGAGCAGAACCGCCAGTTCGCCCTGCCCTTGCGGGTCGACGCCGGACAGTACGGTCGTCTCGTACGCGAGTTGCTCGGGCAGGACGCCGTCGACGAGGTCCCGGCCCGCGTCCGTGAGACGGACGTGGGCGACGCGGCGGTCACGGGTGTCGCCGCGGCGCTCCACCAGGCCGCGTTCGGTCAGCTGCTTGAGGCGTTTGGTGACGGCGGCGCCCGAGGAGAAGGTCTCGCGGGTGAGTTCACTGGGGGTCAGCTCATGGCCGGTGCGGCGCAGCGCGCCGAGCAGGTCGAACTCGGGGCGGCTGAGGCCCACCCGGCGCAGCGGAGCGTCCTCGGCCTGCTGCAGGAGGGCGGCGCAGCGGTTGATGCGGCCGATGATCTCCATGGGTGCGGTGTCGAGGTCGGGATGGACGGCCTGCCACTGCCGGACCACGGCGGCCACCGTGTCCCGTCTCGTCCCGGTCGGCCCGCCGTTGGTCCCCGTCATGGCCGTACGCCCTCCGTCGTGTCGCCTGTGCGCTGGTCCGGGCACGGCCCCTGACTCCGCCCCGTCGCCGCGAGCGTACGGGGTCCGGTCCGCTCGGCGCGCACGACCCGCTGCCGGCGCCGGTCGGGCACGGCCACGGCGGCTGCCAGTCCGACCAGCGCGCCGACCAGGGTGTCCACCACCCGCTCGGTGATCAGCCGCCCCGGCTCCTGGAACCCGGTGAACTCGGTGATGAGCAGCGCCAACGGGGTCACGCAGACGCTGCCCAGCCAGTAGTTGCGTCCGATCAGCGCCTCGGCGCCGAAGTTGAGCGCCAGGCAGCACAGGACGAGGGCGACCTCGCCGGTGTGGGCGACGGGGACGAGCGCGGCGAAGAGGAGGACGCCGAGCAGGTTGCCGACGACGCGCTGGACACCACGGCCCCAGGTGAGGGTGAGGTTCGCCTGGTAGAGGGAGGCCGCGGTGACCAGGGCCCAGTAAGGGCGGCCGATCCCCAGGGCGAGGGAGAGGTAACCGGCGAGGGCACAGCCGAGGGCGGTGCGCACGGCGAGCGGGGCCAGGGGGCCGAGGCGGCGCCACAACGGGCGGGACGGTGAGGAGAGTTCGGTGCCGAGGCCCGCGAGGTCGTCGACCTCCGGCACAGGTCGGCTGCCGCGCACCTGCCGGGCCCAGGTGCGCAGCAGCCCGGGGTCGGCGTCGGCCGGTGCGGCGAGGGCGACCTCGGCGCGGACGACGAGGCGTTCGAGGGCGCGGCGGGTCTCGCAGGGGCGGCCCGCGGAGTACAGCGACTGCCGGGCGGCCTGTACGGCGGCGGCAGCGGTGGTGTGGGCCCGCGCACGGTCCTCGCCCGTGCCGCCCGTCTCGACGTACGCGGCGGCCGCGTCCAGGGCGGCCGCGGTGGCCCGGCGCTCCGGGCCGTGCGGTCGCAGCAGGCCGGGTGCCATGCCGACGAGCCAGGCCCAGGCGCCGGCAGCGGCGGCCAGCGCGAGGTGGCCGGGGATCTGGGCGAGGGACTGCGGGGCGAACAGAGCGGCGGAGCTGATGAAGGTGAGGACCACGTTGCCCGGCGGGCCGATGCGGGTCGCGTCGCAGAGGACCTTCTGCACGGCGGCCAGTACCGAGCCGACGGTGACCAGTACGACGGCACTCGCGGTGAGGGAGGCGGCGACCAGTGCGGTGGCGAGACCGGTGAGCATGCCGAGCACCACCCACGCCAGGGCGCGGGCCCGGGCGGCGTAGGGGCGGTTGTGGGCGTAGAGCGCGCACAGGGACCCGGCCATCGTGTACATCGCCAGGTCCAGCCGGTCGAGCACCAGGAGGGCGAGGTTGGGCGGGGCCACGGCGACGACCACGCTCAGGGCGGGCTTGAACCAGATCTCCGGGGGCCGGCCGAGGCGCAGCACTCCGGCGAGCGGAAGGCGAGTGCTCGTACCCGTCAGCAGTTTCACACCCATCACCTTAGCAAGTGTTTTACCTGTGAAATACATGGGGGACCTGCCGCTACCTGCCGCTACCTGCCGTGCTCCGCCGAATGCTCCCCGTGTACACCCTTGCGCTCGCGTGCGCACCGGACGTCCCGGGCATCGACGCACTGTCCGAGAGCGTCGAGCGGGGAGGGTGCGCGTGCACGGACCGGCTTCGCACGGCTGGCTGCTGGTCGCGCTGTGTGCGGCGACCGGGGCCTACTGTCTGCTGCGGATGCGCAGCCACGTCGAGGAGCAGCGCCGGGCCGCGGGTGGCGAGGCGCTGATGGGCTTCGGCATGGCGGCGATGGCGGTGCCCGCCGCGTGGTTCACGCCGCCGTCGTGGGCCTGGCCCGCCTACGCGGCCGTGTTCGGCGCGGCCGCGCTGCACGCCCTGTGGTCGGCGCGGGCGGGTGCACACCATCTGCACCACCTGGTGGGCGCCTCGGCCATGGTCTACATGGCGGTCGCGATGGCCGCCTCACCCGGCCACGAGAGCGGGCACGGCGGTTCCGGGGTCCCTCTCGTGACGGGCGCTCTGCTCCTGTACTTCATGGGGTACGTACTGCTGTCCGGCGTCCGGCTGGTGCCCGTCGCCGCGGGTGGCGGGGGCCTCGGGTGGGGCGACCGGCCGGAGCTGGCGCGGGCCTGCCGGCTGTCGATGGGGATCGCGATGGTGGCGATGCTCCTGACCCTCTGAACCCGGGCGCCTGGTGACTGGCTGCCGCACTACCCGGCCACGGCGGCGGGCGGGTTTCCGCAGGTGCCGCTGTGTTCGCCGCGTTCCGCGACCAGATGCACCGCCTGGTCGAACTCGACGAGGACCGGGGCGTGTTCGGCTCCTGGCCGACCTCGCAGGGGCAGGGCCCCGGCGAGTGAACCGGCTGCCGACTCCCCCGGACCGGCTCACGGCGCACCGACGGCGGCGGCTGACGACGGCGGCGGCCGCGCTGGTGCCGGTCATGCCGGTGCTGGTGGGCTTCGCACCGGGGCCGTGGGGACTGGGACAGGGGACCGCGGGCGCCGGGACAGCCGGGCGGCGGGCGCCGGGACAACGTGGCAGCGGGGCGCCGGGACGGCCGGGCTGCTGCCCGGGGGCCGGCTCCCTACCCTGATGCCCGCCCCGGGAACAGCCGGGTTCTCCTGTGGCGGGCGTCGCAAACCCACCCCCGCATTGGCCTCTGGCCCCATCGGTCGGCGAGGATCACAGTATGCACACGCAGTCCGTCGAGTCCCCGCCCCACCCGCCGGCCGAGCGCAGCACCGCCCGCTGGGCCGGTGTCCTGGCCCTGTGCTCCGCGCTGCTGCTCGCCCTGGTCGCGGTCCGGTGGTACCCGCTGATGAACCTGGACGGCGACATCGCCGAGACCACACACCGCTGGGCGGTCGACGAGGCCGGCGTCACGCAGGCGTTCCGCATCCTGACGGACTGGGTCTGGGATCCGTGGACCATGCGCATCCTGGCCGCGGCGGTCGCGATCTGGCTGGTGTGGCGCAGAGCTGCCCGCTGGACGGCCGTATGGCTGGTGGCCACATGTGCGCTCGCCACAGCGATCCAGCAGACCCTGAAGGCCGTGGTCGACCGCCCACGCCCCGTCTGGCCCGACCCCGTCGACTCCGCCCACTACGCCGCCTTCCCCTCCGGCCACGCCATGACGGCCACGGTCGTGTGCGGGCTGCTGCTGTGGCTCCTGCACCACTACGGCGTCGCACGCGCCCTGTGGCGTACGGCCGCCGCCGTGGCTGTGATCTCCGTGGCTGGTGTCGGTCTGACCCGTGTGTGGCTCGGCGTCCACTGGCCCACGGACGTCGTCGGCGGCTGGCTGCTGGGCGCGCTGGTCGTGGTGCTGGCGGTGCGGGTGCACGCCCGTCAGCGGAGCTGAACCGTCCGCGTGCGCTGTTGCGGCGATCTTCCCGCGCGGTGGAACGCGGCCCCGTAGGATCCGCGCCATGACCGCAGTTCTGTTCGATTTCTCCGGAACCCTTTTCCGTGTCGAGTCCACCGAGTCCTGGCTGCGCGGAGCGCTCGCCGAGGCCCAGGTGGAACTCGCCGAGGCCGAGTTGGTCAAGGCGGCGCAGGCGCTGGAGGTGATGGGGGCGTTGCCGGGCGGGATCGATCCCTCCTGGCTGCCCGAGGACGTCGCGAGCGTCTGGGGGGTGCGGGACAAGAGCGCGGAGCTGCACCGGGCCGCCTACACCGGACTCTCCCGGCATGTGCAGCTCCCCGACGACCGGTTGCACGACGTGCTCTACGACCGCCACATGGCACCGGCCGCGTGGGACCCGTACCCGGATGCGGCCGAGGTGCTGGGGACGCTGCGCGAGCGGGGCATCGGCATCGGAGTGGTCAGCAACATCGGCTGGGATCTGCGGCCGGTCTTCCGGGAGCACGGACTCGATCCGTACGTGGACGCGTACGTGCTGTCGTACGAACACGGCATCCAGAAGCCCGACCCGCGCCTCTTCGCGACCGCCTGCGCGAAGCTCGACGCCGATCCGCGTGACGTCGTGATGGTCGGCGACAACCGGCGGGCGGACGGTGGTGCTGCGGCCCTGGGCTGCGCGGTGCACTTCGTGGACCACCTACCGGCGGCTCAGCGGCCGGACGGATTGCGGCCGGTGCTGGATCTCGTGAGCGCTGCTGCCCGGACGGACAAGTAGCCTCCGGCCACCATCCGGGCTCAGGGGTCGAGCCCGCCCTGGACGATCCCCCGCGTCGCCCAGGGCAGACGGCAACCCCGACCAGGCCGCACATAGGCCGGGCCGGACCTGCTGAGTATAGTTGGCTGATAGCCAGTCAACGCAGGAGTTCCAGCATGTCCCCGCGCAGCGCCTCGGTCAATGAAGAGTTGCGGCGGCGTTCCCGGGAGCGGCTTTTGCAGGCCGCGGTGGAGCTGGTCGGCGAGCGCGGCTACGAGGCCACCACGCTGGGCGACATCGCGGACAGGGCGGGCTCGGCGCGCGGCCTGGTGTCGTACTACTTCCCCGGCAAGCGTCAGCTGGTGCAGTCCGCCGTGCACCGGCTGATGCACCGCACGCTGGAGGAGGCTCTGGAGCGCGAGCCGCGCACCGAGGACGGCCGGGAGCGGATGGCCCGGGTCATCGACGCGATCCTGGGCCTGGCCCGGGACCGGCCCGTGCTGATGCGCCAGCACATGGCGGGGATCCTGCAGTCCGAGGGCTTCGTGCAGTGCCCGGAGCAGCGGCGCCTGGCCGAGCTGCTGCGGGACACCTGCGTACGGTACGGCTCGCGGGACGTCGACGCCGACTACCCGATGCTGCGCGCGCTGCTCATGGGAGCGGTCTACGCGGCACTGGTGCCCGGGGTGCCGATGCCCGTGCCGGTGCTGCGGGCCGAGTTGTTCAAGCGCTACCGGCTGGAGTGGGAGAGTGGAGCCCCGCCGGACTCGGAGGCCGGGCCCGGCGGGACGTGCGACACGGATCTGTCGCGGTACTTCGCCACCGGGGCCACCCCCGGGGACCAGGACCGTCAGTCGAAGTAGTCCGGCTGGGTCTGGACGTTGAGCTCACGCGTCTTGACCCAGCGGGCCGGGTCCGTGCGCCGGTCGTCGATCTTCAGGACGTCGAAGCCCCTGGCGATCTCGTTCGAGTAGATGTAGCCGTTGTAGTAGTACGCCGACCACGAGCCGCCCGACCTGATGGTGTCGGTGCTGACCGGGCCCCGGTCGAAGTAGGCGATCTCCTTCGGGTTGGCCGAATCGGTGAAGTCCCACACGGAGATGCCGCCCTGGTACCAGGCCTGGACCATGATGTCCTTGCCCTTGACCGGGATGAGCGAGCCGTTGTGGGCGACACAGTTCTCGGTGTCCGCCTGGTGGCGGGGGATCTTGAAGTAGTTGCGGAAGACGAGCTTGCGCTTGTCTCCCTTGCCGACGACGTCGTAGATGCCGTCGGCACCGCGGTCCGGGCCGATCTGCGCGTTGCAGGTGGCCGCGCTGCCGCCGCCCAACTCGTCGGTGAAGACGACCTTGTTCGCCTTCTGGTTGAAAGTTGCCGAGTGCCAGAACGCGAAGTTGACGTTGTCCTGGACCCGGTCGATGACCGTCGGGTGCTCCGGGTCGGCGATGGAGAACAGGATGCCGTCGCCCATGCAGGCGCCCGCGGCCAGGTCCTTCGACGGCAGCACGGTGATGTCGTGGCAGCCGGTGGTCTTCGAGACGCCGGGGTTGGTGGGCGCACCCGGGTTGCCGCCGCCGTCGGGACCCTCACCGGGGAAGAGCACCGGGAAACCCACGACCGCCGCCTTCTCGGGGGCCTTGCGCGGCACCTTGATCACCGAGATGCCGTCGTGCGGCGGCTGACAGTCCGGGTAGGTGGCGTTCGGCGAGTACGAGGAGACGTAGATGTAGACATTCTTGCGCTCGGGCACCAGCGTGTGGGTGTGCGAGCCGCAGGCGGTCTCCACGGCGGCGACGTACTTCGGGTTGGACTTGTCACTGATGTCGAAGACCTTCATGCCCTCCCAGGAGGACTTCTCGGTCACGGGCTGTGTGGTGCTGTTGCAACTGCTGTCGCTGCGCGAGGAGTCGGTGGACAGGAACAGCAGGTTGCCGGAGACGGAGACGTCGTTCTGCGCGCCGGGGCACAGGACCTGCGCGACCGTCTTCGGCGCCGTCGGGTCGCTGATGTCGAAGACACGGAAGCCGTCGTAGTTGCCGGCGAAGGCGTACCTGCCCTGGAAGGCGAGGTCCGAATTGGTGCCGGGCAGCGCGTCCTTGGGGACGTTGGCCAGGTGCTTGATGTTGTCGGAGTGGACGATCTCGTCCTGACCGGGTATCTCGCCGTCCGCGAGAGCCTCCCGCACTTCGGCCCGGGTTCCCTCGGAGACCTCCTGCTCGGCGACAGGGCCGTCCCCCGGGTCGGGGGTCGCGGCGGCCGGCTGCGCGGTGAGCAGCGCGGCGAGAAGTCCGGCGGCGGCAGCGGCAACTGCCAGGCGTCTGCGCCGTGTTCGAGGATTGCTGAACAGGATCACTGTTTTCCTCCCTTGTGCCGTTCGCACTGGAACGGTTCGCGCACGCCCGAGTATGGTCGTCCGCATGCACATTTCAAGGGTGGGTCATGAACATGTAACGAAGGCGACCCTCCGCCGGGCTCGCTTCGCTACGGCCTCACTGGCCGCCCTGGCCGTGCTCGCGCTCGGCGGCTGCGACTCCGACTCCGATCCCAAGTCGGCCGCACAGAGCGGGCCTTCGGTGATCGCGCCGGGCAAGCCCGGCGAGTCGAACCGGATGCTGTCCGCCGAGGAGGCCGCGCGGCAGCGGGCCGAGGACGACTCCCCCAACTCGGCGGACGTCGCCTACGCACGGATGATGATCGAGCACCACGCCCAGGCCCTGAAGATGACCGAACTCGCCCCGGACCGGGCCGAGTCGGCGAAGGTCAAGGCCCTCGCCGGGCGGATCTCCGCCGCACAGGGGCCGGAGATCAACGCCATGAAGGGCTGGCTGAAGAAGCACGGCAAGGCCGAGAAGGCCGACAAGAGCGACGGCCACCAGCACGCCTCGATGCCCGGCATGGCGACCGAGGCACAGCTGGCGAAGCTGCGCGCCGCGCGGGGAGCAGCGTTCGACGAGCTCTTCCTCACCCTGATGATCACCCATCACGAGGGCGCGATCACCATGGCCACGGACGTGAAGGGGCAGGGCAACAACATCGCGATCGAGGAGATGGCCGACGAGGTGGTCGCTCAGCAGACGAGCGAGATCGCGCGGATGCGGGACATGCTCTGACGCACCCGGTCGGCTCGGTCCGCCGCCGAGGCCGTGCTCAGCGGGGAGCTCGGCGCCGTGTCAGGAAGCCCGCGTCGCGCGCCTGGCCGATCAGCCGGAGCGACTTGCGGCGACCGTGTCCCGTCGCGCTCATCACCGCGAGGACGGGGTCGGCCCCCTCCTCCTGCGCCGCACGGTATTTCTGCGCGACGAGCCACTGCCCCTCGACACCTCCCGGCCAGGCCGTCCGATCCGGGCTGGGCCCGAGGTCCTCGCGATCGGGTTCGGTCCCGATCCCGCACGCGTCGAAGAGCGGAGCCTCGATCCAGTCGGCGAGCGCCGTCAGGTCGTCGAGGGACAGCGCGGGCTCGGCCCGTACGTCCTCGATGGAGACGCAGCCCTCCGCCACCACGGCGAGCGCGTCGACGTGGGCGCCGTCGCCGAACTCCAGCCGGACCTCGAACCACGCCGTGGCACCGGCACCGTCCCGCACTTCCCACGCGGGCCACACGGACACGGCACCGTCCGTCACAGGGCGATCGGAAAGATTAAGAAAGGATGCTTCCAGCACACACGCAACGTAACCTCATGATCACATTCCATACGAACGAACACGCTTCCCGTACGGCGCACAGCACCCTGTCAGCGGAGCGGCCGCGGTGCGATGCTGGACTCGAGAGCGACTTCTGAAGATCCCCGAAGATCCCCGCAGGCCCCTCGGACAAGGAGTTCCGCCGTGCTGCGTGTCGCCGTCGTCGGTTCCGGCCCGAGTGGGTGCTACACCGCTCAGGGCCTCGTACAGCAGGATCCGGACGTGTCCGTCGACGTCCTGGACCGGCTGCCGTGCCCGTACGGCCTGGTGCGCTACGGGGTGGCGCCGGACCACGAGAAGATCAAGTCCCTCCAGAACAACCTGCGAGCGGTCCTGGAGCACGAGCGGGTGCGCTTCCTCGGCGGCATCCAGGTCGGACCGGGCGGGATGCCGATCGAGCGGCTGCGGGAGCTGTACCACGCGGTCGTGTACTGCGTGGGCGCCGCCACCGACCGGCACCTCGGGATTCCCGGCGAGGACCTGCCGGGAAGCTGGTCGGCGACCGAGTTCGTGTCCTGGTACAGCGCCCACCCGGACGCCGTCGACGACGGATTCGTGCTCGGCGCGCGGTCGGCGGTCGTCATCGGCGTCGGGAACGTCGCGGTGGACGTCACGCGGATGCTGGCGCGGGGCACGGCCGAGCTGAGCCCCACCGACATGCCGCAGGCAGCGCTCACCGCCCTCGCCGCGAGCCGGGTGGCCGACATCAGCATGGTGGGGCGGCGTGGCCCCTCACAGGCCCGCTTCACCACCAAGGAGCTGCGGGAGCTGGGCACCCTGCCCGACACGGAGGTGACCGTGGATCCGGCAGAGCTGGCGCTGGATCCGGCCTACGCCGACCCCTCCGGACTGCCGGCCGCGCAGCGCCGCAACGTGGAGGTGCTGCGCGGCTGGGCCGAGTCCCCCGCGCAGGACGCCGGCCACCGCATCCGGCTGCGTTTCTTCCTGCGCCCCGTCGAACTCCTCGCCGAGGAGGGGCGCGTGGCCGCGGTGCGCTTCGAGCGGACGGCACCCGACGGGCAGGGTGGCGTGACGGGCACGGGCCAGTACGAGGACATGGCGGCCGAGCTGGTGCTGCGCTCGGTGGGCTATCGCGGAGTACCGCTGGCGGGACTGCCGTTCGACCCGGCGACCGGCACGGTGCCGCATCTCGCCGGTCGCGTACTGCGCGAGGGCGCGGTGGCGCCGGGCGAGTACGTGGCGGGCTGGATCAAGCGGGGCCCGACGGGGGTGATCGGCACCACCGCCCGTGCGCGAAGGAGACGGTGACGTCCCTGCTGGAGGACGCGTCCGCGCTCGCGCGGAGGGAACTGCCCGAGGACCCGCTCACGGCCCTGCGCGCCGAGGGGATCGAGCCGGTCGAGTGGACGGGTTGGTGCGCCATCGAGCGGGCGGAGGCGGAGCTGGGGGCGTCGCTGGGCAGGGGTGTGGTGAAGCTCCCTGACTGGCAGTCCCTGATGAACGCTGCGCACGGAAGCGCCCTTTAGGCGGGACACGCACCGGAAACGCCTCCGAAATCAACAAACTGTTCAAGGAGATTACGGTCTCGCCCATGACCACAACCGCGCCCGTACACCCCGTCGACGAAGTCCCACCCGCGCGCCAATTGGCCGCCTTCGGCCTCCAACATGTACTTGCGATGTACGCGGGCGCGCTCGCCGTACCCCTGATCGTCGGCGGCGCGATGAAACTGTCCCCCGCCGACCTGGCGTACCTGATCACCGCCGACCTCCTGGTGTGCGGCATCGCGACCCTCATCCAGTGCATCGGCTTCTGGCGGTTCGGCGTGCGGCTGCCGATCATGCAGGGCTGTACGTTCGCCGCCGTGTCGCCGATGGTGCTGATCGGCACCACGGGTGGCGGACTGCCCGCGATCTACGGCTCGGTGATCGTCGCGGGGCTCGCGATCGTGCTCCTGGCGCCGGTCTTCGGCAGGCTCCTGCGATTCTTCCCCCCGCTCGTCACGGGCACCGTGATCCTGATCATCGGCCTCTCGCTGCTGCCGGTGGCGGGCAACTGGGCGGCGGGCGGCGTCGGTTCACCCGGCTTCGGGGAGCCGAAGAACCTCGCGCTGGCCGCGTTCGTGCTCGCGGTGGTGCTCGGTGTGCAGCGGTTCGCGCCGGTGTTCCTGAGCCGGATCGCCGTGCTGATCGGCATCGTGGTCGGGCTCGCAGTGGCGGTGCCGTTCGGGTTCACCGACTTCGGTGGGGTCGGGGACGCGGACTGGGTCGGGATCAGCACGCCGTTCCACTTCGGGGCGCCCACCTTCGAGTTCTCGGCGATCCTCTCGATGTTGGTTGTGGCTTTGGTGACCATGACCGAGACGACCGGCGACTTCATCGCGGTCGGGGAGATGACGGACCGCAAGATCTCGCCGCGTTCCCTCTCGGACGGCCTGCGCGCCGACGGCCTGTCGACGGTGCTGGGCGGTGTCTTCAACACCTTCCCGTACACGGCGTACGCGCAGAACGTGGGGCTCGTCGGCATGACCCGCGTGCGCAGCCGCTGGGTGGTCGCGACGGCGGGCGGCATTCTCGTGCTGCTCGGCCTGCTGCCCAAGCTGGGCGCGGTGGTGGCGGCGATACCGGCGCCGGTACTGGGCGGTGCCGGTCTGGTGATGTTCGGGACGGTGGCGGCGAGCGGCCTGAGGACCCTCACCCAGGTGGACTTCAAGGGCAACAACAATCTGACGGTGGTGGCCGTTTCCGTGGCCATGGGTGTGCTGCCGGTCGGTGTGCCGACGGTCTACGCGAAGTTCCCGGACTGGTTCCAGACGGTGATGAACAGCGGGATCAGCGCGGGCTGCCTGACGGCGATCGTGTTGAACCTGCTCTTCAACCACCTGCCCGCGAAGGCCGGTTCAGGCACCGCCGAGGCGGACGGCCTGGCGGGCGGCGGCGTCGAGAAGGCAGTCGAGGAGTCCCGGGAAGAGGCCGTCTAGGTCGTCCTTGCGCAGGCCGTTCATCTTGGCCGTGCCCCGGTAGACCTGCTGGAGCACACCGCTCTCGCGCAGCACCCGGAAGTGGTGCGTGGTGGTGGACTTGGTCACGGGCAGGTCGAAGTGCGAACAGGAGAGCTCGTCGCCGACGGCGGCGAGCTCTCGCACGATTCTCAGCCGCATCGGGTCGGAGAGCGCGTGCAGCACGCCTTCCAGACGGATCTCCTCACGCGCGGGGTGCGGGAGGTCTCGGCTGCTGACAGCGGGGCTGGTCACGGCGGCTCCACTTCACTTCACTCGACTTCCCTCATTGTACGAGATCTCTCGTAGTTTGACACTTCCCGTACTACGATGCCTATCGTACGAGTCGACCGCTGGTCCCCGTGACGAATGGAGTCCGCCGTGAGTGCGCTCTTCGAGACCTACACCCTGCGCGATATGACGATCCCGAACCGGGTGTGGATGCCCCCGATGTGCCAGTACTCGGCCGCGCCGGACGGCCCCGACATGGGCGCCCCCAACGACTGGCACTTCGCGCACTACGCGGCCCGTGCGGCCGGCGGCACGGGGCTGATCATCGTCGAGGCCACGGGGGTCAGCCCCGAGGGCCGGATCTCCCCGTACGACCTGGGCATCTGGAACGACACGCAGGTCGAGGCGTTCCGCCGGATCACGCGTTTCCTGGTGTCGCAGGGCACCGTGCCGGCGATCCAGCTGGCCCACGCCGGCCGCAAGGGCTCGACCGACCAGCCGTGGCGAGGCGGTGGGCCGGTGGGGCCGGACGCGCACGGGTGGCAGCCGGTCGCGCCGAGCGCGGTCGCGTTCGCCGACGGGCACCCGGTGCCGAGTGAGCTGACGGTCGCCGAGATCCAGGAGATCGTGGGTCAGTTCGCGGACGCCGCGCGCCGGGCCCTCGCCGCCGGATTCGAGGTCGCTGAGATCCACGGCGCCCACGGCTATCTGATCAACGAGTTCCTCTCCCCGTACTCCAACCACCGCACCGACGAGTACGGCGGCTCGTACGAGAACCGCACGCGTTTCGCGCTCCAGGTCGTGGACGCCGTACGGGAGGTGTGGCCGGACGACAAGCCGCTGTTCTTCCGCATCTCGGCGACCGACTGGCTGGACGAGGACGGCTGGACCGCCGACGACACGGTCCGCTTCGCCGCCGACCTCCAGGCCCACGGCATCGACCTGCTCGACGTCTCCACCGGCGGCAACGCCTCCGGTGCCCGCATCCCTGTCGGTCCCGGCTACCAGGTGCCGTTCGCCGCTCGGGTGAAGGCCGAGACCTCGCTGCCGGTCGCCGCGGTGGGGCTGATCACCGACGCCGAACAGGCCGAGAAGATCGTCGCGAACGGCGAGGCGGACGCCGTCCTGCTCGGCCGCGAGCTGCTGCGCAGCCCGTCGTGGGCGCGGCATGCGGCACGGGAGCTGGGCGGGGACGTGCATGTGCCGGACCAGTACCACCGGTCCGTTTGACCGCCCCCCCCCCGGTTGGCACACCCGCCTCGGCCGGCCGGATCATCCCGTGGGCAGATACCGCAGAACGGCCCGTTCCAGGTACGGCACGGCGCGCTGGCCGGCCACCGCGAGCGCGATGGACGCGGCGACGCCCGTCCAGGCGACCGGCCCCAGCGGTGTGCAGCCGAAGAGGTGACTGAGGCCTGGCGTCTCGACCAGCACGAAGAGCGCGGCCGCGGAGCCGAGGGCGGTGACGCGGACGAGCGGGCTGCCCCGGCGGGCGGCCAGGGTCTGCGCGAGCTGCGTGCCGACCACCGCGCACAGGGCCATCGTGGTGGAGCGGCGGGCCGTGCCCGGGGTGAAGCGGCCGACCAGCCAGGCGGACGTCGCGCCGAGTGTGGTGGTCAGGGCGCGGTGCCGGATCTTGCTGATCAGAGGGGCGCCGAGGAGGGAAGTGCCGAGGGGCTCGGTGCCTTCGGGGGCGAGGGGGTCGCCGTGGCCGGCCTGGCCGTCGGCCGATACCGCCGACTCCGCGCCCCCGGCCTCCGCCTCCTTCGGCGTCACCGCCACCGCCATGGCCGGGAACAGGTCCGTGAACAGGTTGACCAGCAGCATCTGGCGGGTGGACAGGGGCGACGCGCCCGACAGGAGGGTGCCGAGGAGGCCGAAGCCGACCTCGCCGGCGTTGCCGCCGATCAGGATGGCGATGGCGTCGGCGACGCTGTGCCACAGGGCCCGCCCTTCGGCGACGGCCTCGATGAGGACCGTGAGGTCGGCGTCGGTGAGGACCAGGTCGGCCGCGTTGCGGGCGGCCGCGGAGCCCCGGGCGCTGATGCCGACGCCGATGTCGGCGGCGCGGATGGCCGCGGCGTCGTTGGCTCCGTCGCCGACCATGCCGACCACCCGGTCGGCGTCCCGGAGCGCCTCGATGACCTGGAGTTTCTGCTCGGGCGCGACCCGGGCCACGACACCCATGTCACGCAGCATCCGGGCGCGTTCCTCCCGGTCCGCGGAGGCCAGCTCATCACCCGTGACGACCCCGGTGTCCTCGGGCCAGCCCAGTTCCGCGGCGATCGCGCGGGCGGTCTGCGGGTGGTCGCCGGTCAGCATGACGGGGCGTACGCCCGCCTTGCGCAGTCCCTCGACGAGGGCCGTGGATGTGTCGCGCGGGACGTCGGCGAGGGCCAGCAGACCGGTGAACTCCAGCTCCGCCAGGGGCTGTTCCAGGACCTGCGCCGCCTCGTCCGCCGCGTCCAGGGGGCGCCGGGCCACCGCCAGGACGCGCAGTCCGTCGCCGGCCAGCCGCTGCGCCGTCTCCGAGGCCGACGACGGCAGGTCGGCGCAGGCGGGCAGCACCGTCTCGGGGGCGCCCTTGACCACGAGTACGGGGGTGTCGTCCTCGGCCCGGCCGACGGCGGCGGCGTAACCGCGGCCGGCCTCGAAGGGCAGGCCCTCGGTCTGGGTCCACTGCGGGTCGTGGCCCGCGGCGTCCAGGACGGCCTCGTCGGTGGCGTGCACGGGCCGGTCGGAGCCGCCGTTGAGCTGCGGGCAGGCGCGGGCCGCGACGCGCAAGGTGGCGTCGCCCTCGTCCGGCTTGCGGACCGTGCCGTCGGCGTCGGTCACGCGCACCAGGCGCAGCCGGTTCTCGGTGAGGGTGCCGGTCTTGTCGAAGCAGATGGTGTCCATCCGGCCGAGCGCCTCCAGGGTGCGCGGCGCCCGGACGAGGACTCCACGGTGGCTCAGCCGGCGGGCGGCCGCGAGCTGCGCCACGGTCGCCACCAGCGGCAGCCCCTCGGGGACGGCGGCCACGGCCACCGCCACGCCGCCGCTCACCGCCCGGCGGATCGGCGTGCCGCGCAGCAGCGACAGAGCGGTCACCCCGGCGCCGCCCGCCAGGGTCAACGGCAGGGCCTTGTCGGTGAGTTCCCGCAGCCTGGCCTGGACTCCGGCGGACGGCGGCTTGCGGGAGGCGAGGGCCACGGCCCGGGCGGCCTCCGTCCGGTCCCCGGTGTCCACCACGACGGCCCGGGCGTGCCCGGCCACCACGGTCGTCCCCTCGAACACCATGCAGCGGCGGTCCGGCACGGCCGCGTCCGGCGTCGGGTCGGTCGCCTTGTCGGCGGCCAGGGACTCCCCGGTCAGCGCGGACTCGTCCACCTCCAGGCCGTCCTCCCACACCAGACGGGCATCGGCGGGCACCACGTCGTCCGCCCGGAGCTCGATCAGGTCGCCCGGCCGGAGCTTGGCGGCGTCCACGAGGTGCGGCTCGGGTTCCGGTTCCTCGGTCGTGACACGTGCCTTCTGCGTCTGCTTCGCCAGCAGCCCGGACAGCGCCCGCTCGGCCCGCATCCGCTGGACGCCGCCGACCAGCGCGTTCAGGTCGAGTGCGCCGACGACCAGCAGGGCGTCCACGACGGAGCCGAGGATCGCCTCGGCGGCCGAGCCCACGGCCAACACCGGGGTGAGGGGGTCGTCGAGTTCGCCGCGAACGGCCCGGGCGAGCCGCAGCGGCCCGCTCACCGGCGCGAACACGCGCTGCCTGCCCATCGTGCGGATCGTCTTGCGCGCACGGCCGGTGGCCTGCTCGGCCACGGTCTGTTCGGGGCCCTGTTCGTGTTCCAGCCGGTCCCGGACCTCGGTGTGCTCCAGTTCGTGCCAGGCCACGCGCGGACGCGGGTGGGGGGCGCGGGCGAACGACACCCCGAGGGCGCTGCGCACGCCGGTCAGCAGGGCCCAGGCCGCGCTCACGTCGACCGGGGTGTGCCGCAGTCCGGGCCAGGGCGTGGGGCGGCCACGCCGGGACTTGCCGATGGCCACCAGCAGCCCGGACAGAGCGGCACCGGACCGGGCCAGGGTCTGCGACCTGCGGCCGACGCCGCGCGCGGCCGGTACCGCCCGCAGCAGCCGCCACACATCGGCCGGCCCGTGCAGGGCGAGTACGTCCGCGCCCCAGACGACGGTCCCGTCCTGGTCGGTGAGGGCGACGGCCACATCACCGGCGAGCAGCCCGGCGAGTACGTCCTCGTCGTCCGGCCCCGGCCGGGCGACCGTGACGACCACGCCGTGGTCCTGTCCGCGCAGCCCCCTCACCACATCGCTCAGCGACCGCTCGTCGCGCACCACCTGGTCGGCGAGGCTGGTGAAATCGGCCAGGGCGGGGTCCTCCACCATCACGACCCGCAGGCCCGCGCGCCGTGCCGCGTCCAGCACGTCCTCGGTCCACGGGTCCGCGCCCGCGCCGGGAGTGCGCAGCGCGCTCGGATGCAGGACGACCGTGTCGGCCATCTCCAGCTGCCGCAGCCGCTCGGTGTCGCGCACCAGGACGCCCGTGCGGGACAGCGCGGAGCTCAGTACGGCGTGGAAGGCGGCGGGCCCGTAGCGCGCGGCCTTGGGAGAGCCGGCGAGCACCGCCTCCGCCGCCTCGGTGCCGTCGTGCTTGACCAGCAGCGTGGCCAGCGCGCCCACCAGGCTCCCGGTCTCGGCGTGCGCGGCGTACTCCTGGGCCGGGGAGGTGCGCAGGGGCGGGCGCGCGCGGTGGTCCCCGGCCACGCTGCCCCGCTCCGGCGCACAGACCTCGTCGTGGACCCTGTCGAACGCCGCCACCCGAGCCACCGTCTCCGCCAGCTGGAGCGCGCGCAGCGCACTGTCGAGCATCAGGGCGGTAGGGGTCCGGCCGACACCGTGGGCGGCCGCGTTCGCGGCGGCGAGCACCAGGTCCATGCGCGAGCGGCCGAGCCTGGCGCGCAGCCAGCCGCGGAAGCGCGGGTTCTCCCGCGCCAGCGTCACCAGCGCGGTCACCGCCCGCGGTGAGGACGGCAGGCGCAGGCCGTATCCGAGGAACGCGGTCGCGATGCCGATCCCGTCGACGGCGAGCGTCGCGGCGGCGGCCCGTACTCCGGCGGGGTCGGCCGGGTGCACGATGTCGTCCACCGCCTCGTCCGTCTGGGCCAGACCGTGCCGGGCCGCGATCTCGGACGCCTTCTCCACCACGCGATCGCTGACCGAGTCCTCGACGGCGGTCACCACCAGCCTGCTCAGTCCGCCGTCCCAGTACGCGAGGGCCACGTCGGGGCGCTCCGCCAGCGCCGCGGCGACCCGGTGCGCCACGCGCTCCGTCCCGCCCGCCCGCCGTACGCGGTCCGGCTCCTCGGGCCGCAGCGCGAGGTGGGTCCGGGTGCCGGACCGCCAGGGGTGCGGGCGGCCGGGCAGCGTGTTGCGGGCGACCCGCGCGACACGCGCCGCGGAGTCCACGCCCCGTACGCCGGCCCGTGCCGTCCCTGCCACGGCCCCCGCTGCGGCTCCCACCGCGGGGGCGGCGCCCCTGGCGAGCAGCCGGGGCCCGGCCGCGACCAGTCCGGCCGCGGTGGCCGCCGGACGTGTGACGGTGCGTGTGAGGAGTCCCAGTACCATCGCTCACCCTCAGCCGGTCGTGCTGTGACATCGCCTTTCGTGGGGCCCGGGTTCCCGCAAAACGGCATGTCATCCGCCTGCGGGCGCCCCGGCATACCGTGCCGGGGCGCCCGCGGCGGAGGCTGAGCGCGTGGGGCGGGCGGATCTCTGTGGGGCCGGAGGCTCTCGCCCCCGGCCCCACAGAGGTGCGCCTAGGTCAACCTGCCGTGCAGGCCGTGCCGTTGAGCGTGAAGGCGCCCGGCGCCGCGCTGTTGCCGGTGTGGTTCGCCTGGTATCCGATGCTGATGCTCGCCCCTGGCGCGAGCGCCGCGTTGTACGAGGCGCTGGTCGCCGTCACCGCGCCGGAGGCCGGGGTGTAGGTGGCTCCCCAGCCGTTGGTGATCGCCTGGCCGGCGGGCAGGGTGAAGCCGAGCTGCCAGCCGCTGATCGCCGTCGTGCTCGTGTTGGTGATCGTCACGGAGGCGGTCAGGCCCGTGTTCCAGGCATTGGTGGTGGCGCTCACCTTGCACGCGCCGGGCTGGGGCTGGGGCTGCGGTGCGGGGCCGCCGCTGTCGAGGCCGAAGAAGGTCAGCACCCGGGTCGCCATGCCGGAGCTGTACAGGTTGTGGCCGACGCCCTGGAGACTGATCGCCTCGACGGGGGCCCGGTCACCGGTGCCGCCGTAGCGGGTGCGGGTCCAGCCGGACTGGGGCGTGTCCGTGGCGGCCGGGGTCTGGCTGACGCCCTGGACGTTCGTCCACTGCTTGATCATCTCCCCGAAGTTCGGGTAGCGCAGGACATCGTCCGCGGTGCCGTGCCACAGCTGCATGCGCGGCCGGGGGCCGGTGTAGCCCGGGTAGGCGCCCCGGACCAGGTTCCCCCACTCCTGCGGGGTGTGGGTCACGGTGCCGTTCGCGCAGGCGCTGTTCCACTCGGAGCCGTCGGTGGTGGCGAAGCAGCCGAAGGGGACGCCCGAGAAGGCGGCGCCCGCGGCGAACACGTCGGGGTAGTCGCCGAGCAGGACGTTGGTCATCATCGCGCCGGAGGAGATGCCGGTGGCGAAGACGCGGCTGGTGTCGGCGTCGTAGGTGCGGGTGACCCAGTCGACCATGGACTTGATGCCGACGGGGTCGCTGCCGCCGCCGCGCTTGAGCGCCTGCGGCGAGGAGACGTCGAAGCACTTGCTGCTGCGGGTGACGGACGGATAGAGCACGATGAAGCCGTACTGGTCGGCGAGCGTGTCGTACTCGGTCCCGTTGTACATGTCAGGGCCGGAGCCGGTGCACCAGTGCACGGCCACCAGGACCGCCGGGTTGGCGGTGACGTTGCCCGGCACGTACACGTACATCCGCAGGTTGCTGGGGTTGGTGCCGAAGTCGGTGACCTCGGTGAGCGTCGCGGCGGGGACCACGTCGGCGGCCTCGGTGCGGGCGGCGGCCGCGGGGGCGGTGACGAGCAGGGCCGCGAGCAGCGACAGGAGCGCTGCGAAGACGGCGGCGAATGGCGCGCGGAGCGGCCTTCTCGCGGTGGTGCCGGTGGGGGTGGGCACGTCCTTGTCCCTTCTGGCGCTGTCGATAGCGGGTCGGCAGGAGATGTTCGTCCGGGTCAGCAGGCCGAGCCTCCAGGGGAGTTGGGAGTCATCTCGCCGTGACTGAAGTCCGTGGTCCACGCGGGCTGTCCCGGCCCGAAGGTCACGTGGGTGGACCGGATGAAGGGGTCGGCCTCGGTCTCC
This sequence comes from Streptomyces sp. R28, assembly GCF_041052385.1. Taxonomy (GTDB): domain Bacteria; phylum Actinomycetota; class Actinomycetes; order Streptomycetales; family Streptomycetaceae; genus Streptomyces. Next base: position 1,007,971 of record NZ_CP163439.1, read on the forward strand.
GCCGGCGGTTTCCACGCCGCGCACAGACTGCCCGCCGTCCAGGCCCGGAAGTGGCGCCGCCGGCCGGAGCCGGTCGCCGGCGCCTCGACGAGCATGAGGTACTTGCCGCTGCTGCCGGGGCGGTAGGCGTTGCTCCCCTCGAAGAGGTCGTTCTCGGTGACGATCGGCGGTTCGGCGTCGAAGAGGTTCCGCGGCGCGCCCCAACTTCCCGGATTCGCGGGATCGTTGGTGGTCGAGAAGGACAGCGGCCCGGTCTGGTGGGCCATGTACCACTTCTCCTGCGGGGCGAAGTAGAAGACCTGGGGAGCGGCGACGTTCCGGTTGCCGATGTCGGGGTTGGTGTCGAGGAACGTCTGGGGTGCTGCGGCCGCCTGGGACCAGGCGGTGAAGCTGATGTGGGCCAGGCTCCACCGTCCGGAGGTGTCGGCCGACGTCATGTGGACTGCCAGCGGTTGTCGTACCGGAAGACCGTCGGGTCCTTGACGGAGACGATCGGGTGCCCCGCGTCCGGCTTGGACGCGATCAGCGGGCCACTGGAGGACCAGGTGAAGGAGCCGGGTAACGGGTCGGCCCGGTCCGCCACCAGGCCGCCGGTGGCAGCGCGGTCCGGGGATGCGGCCGCGGCGCCGAAGGCCGGCGGGATGAGCGCCAGCCCGCTGATCAACGTACGCCTATGGGGGGTCGGCATTGACTCGCCCTCTCGCAGGGAAAGCGTCCGGAAGAGCATCGTGGCATGGACACGCTCATCATGGAAGCGCTCCCACACCGGGCACGGAGAGAGCGCCGGGAGGGCACCGAGAGGGGCCCTTACCCCCCACCAGGGCTGACCGGATTCTTCTGCGCAAAGCGTTGACTAGAAAGCGCTTGCCCCCTACGTTCCGTTCAGCAGGCTGACCGAGCCGCACTGCCGCACCCCCACACAGCCACTCTGCCCGCGCGCGGCGTTCTGCATGACGCACATCGTTCAGGTACATGATCGAGCAAGTCCTCCCGAAGGGACGCACCCGCATGCGCACTCTCCCCCCACGTGCACGCTCGCAAAGAACCGCGCTGGTGACGGGCGCCGCAGCCGCTCTCGCCGCCGCGGCCGTCCTCGTCCTGCCGCAGCCCGCCGGGGCGGCCGACACCTCGCCGGTCGGGTTCGGCGCCGGGACGACCGGTGGCGGCAGCGCCTCGGCGGTGACCGTCTCGACGCTGAGCGCCTTCAAGACGGCGGTGACCGGCAACACCGCCAAGGTCGTCCGGGTCAACGGCCTGATCTCGCTGAGCGGTCAGGTCGACGTCGGCTCCAACACCACGATCCTGGGCGCCGGTTCGTCGTCCGGGTTCACCGGCGGCGGACTGCGACTGAAGAACGTCACCAACGTCGTCGTCCGCAACCTGAACATCAGCAAGCCGGTGGCGCCGTCCGACGGCATCACGGTCCAGGCGTCGACGAAGGTGTGGATCGACCACAACGCCTTCTCGGCCGACCGCGATCACGACAAGGACTACTACGACGGGCTGCTGGACATCAACCACGGCTCGGACAGCGTCACGGTCTCCTGGAACACCTTCAAGGACCACTTCAAGGGCTCGCTCGTCGGTCACAGCGACAACAACGCGAGCGAGGACACCGGGCACTTGAAGGTGACGTACCACCACAACTACTTCAGCAACGTCTACTCCCGCATCCCCAGCCTGCGCTTCGGCACCGGGCACTTCTACAACAACTACGTGGCCGGCGCGGACACCGCCTGCCACTCGCGCATGGGCGCCCAGATGCTCGTGGAGAACAACGTCTTCCGCGACACCAAGGTCGCCGTCACCACCAAGCGCAGCAGCGACGTGGACGGCTACGCCAATCTGCGGGGCAACGATCTCGGCGGAGCCGCGACCGAGATCTCCCGGGTCGGCACCTTCACCGCCCCGCCCTACAGCTACACCGCCGAGTCCGCGTCCACCGTCGTCGCCTCGGTGACGTCCGGCGCGGGCGCAGGAAAGATCTGACCACCCCCCAACTGGAAGAAGGCATCGGGACATGACTTCACCAGCAAAGCCCCGCGCCCGTCGGCGCGCGCTGACCGGCGGCCTGGCCGCACTCTCATCTGTCATGATCACGACACTCGGGGCCCCGCCGGCGAGCGCCGCCACCTGGCCGAGGCCCAGCAGCAGCCAGCCGGTGAGCTCGACCATCAAGGTGTCCGGTGTCCGTGACGGCGGCATGGTCCGCTACTACGGCAGTGGCGACCTCGCCGGTGACGGCCAGGAAGAGGGCCAGGACCCGATCTTCGAGCTCGCCGCCGGCGCGACGCTGAAGAACGTCATCATCGGCGCGCCCGGCGCCGACGGCATCCACTGCGAGGGCAACTGCACGCTGCAGAACGTGTGGTGGGAGGACGTCGGCGAGGACGCGGCCACCTTCCGGGGCGGCTCCACCTACACGGTGACCGGCGGTGGCGCGAAGAAGCCCGCCGACAAGGTCTTCCAGCACAACGGGCCCGGCACGCTGAACATCTCCAACTTCGCCGTCAGCGAGTTCAAGACGCTGTACCGCTCCTGCGGCGACTGCTCCACGCAGTACACGCGCAAGGTCAACCTCAGCAACATCGAGGTGACCGGCACGGGGTCCACGGCCCGCCTCGTCGGCATCAACGTCAACCGGGGCGACGTGGCGACCCTGCGCGGCATCACGATCCTCAACGACGCGAGCCGCAAGGTCGTCCCCTGCCAGAAGTACAACAACAACACCGCCGTCGGTACGGGTCCGGACAGCACGAACTGCCTGTACTCCACGTCGGACATCACCTACCGGTAGCCCACAGCCGCCGGCGAACCCCCCACGGTGAAGGCGGCCGTCCGAAGCGTCCCCGCACGGCGCTTCGGACGGCCGCCGCGTCGTTCCCGGGGGCCACGCGCGCGTACGCCGTCGGTCGGCTAACGGCGGGCACGCGCGTGTACGCCCTCGGCCGGCTCCCGGCCGTCACGCGCGCGCCTCCGCCGCCAACTCCCGCCGGTAGTCCGCGTACGCCGCCCGCAGCCGCTCACCCGGCCAGTCGGCCGCAAGGAGCTCGGGTGGCAGTACCGGGTCGGCGAGCAGGTGCCGTACGACGGCCGCGAAGGCGGCGAAGCGCTCGGACGGGTGCCGCACACGGGCGACATGGTCGAGCAGGGCGCGTCCCGTGCCGGCCCACGTGTGCAGCGGCCACAGGTTCGCGGCGAGCTCGCGCGCGGGGCGGTCGGGGCGGGCCGTGCCGCGCTCGGCGACCTGGCCGAGGCTGTCCGGCAGGGGGCGGAGCAGGTTGGCCGGCCGCAGCCAGACGCCCTCACGCAGCTCCGCGAGCCGGAGCCGGGTCAACTCGCCGCGCAGTTCGGCGCGTTCGGCGGGGCCGCGGCCCGTCGCCGTGACCACCACCATCTCCCAGTCACCGTCCCAGGGCACGGTCTCGGGGTGGACGGCGTCGTCCTGCCGTCGCTGACGTTCCAGCAGCCGGTCGCTGAGCCGGTAGACCGTGTCCGCGCGCCGCAGGTCGCCGGCCGCCACCATCCGGCTGAGCGCGGCCCGCAGGGTGGACCCCGCGATCCCGAACGGCTCCACACTGCGCACCAGGTCCTTCACCGGCAGCTCGGGCGGATGCAGCCCCAGCAGCAGACTCAGGACGACCGACCGGGCGGACAGGGGGCGCAGTTCCACCTCGTCGGCCTGCGGTGATCCGTTGTTCTGCATGGCGACGACTGTACGTGGCAGGGCGACGGGGACGTATGACAGGATTGCCGATGCATTACAGGATTGCTGCAACCGCAGCCAAAGTGCAACACTGACGGCATGGTCTCGATACCCGCGCAGGAGCAGCCCGGAGTCCCGCTGGAGCGACCCGGAGCAACGCCGGAGCTGTCCGGGCACTACGCCACCCACGACGTCACCAACCAGCCCCCTCCCCTGGCCCCGTACGACGCGTCCGAGGACACGGCCCTTTTCGAAGGACTGCGCCGCGAGGGTGCCGGGTGGGCCGAGGAGGACATCCGGCGGCTCGGCCTGCGGGCCGGGAGCGTCGAGGCGCAGGAGTGGGGCGAGCTGGCCAACCGGCACGAGCCCGTGCTGCGAACGCACGACCGGTACGGCCATCGCGTCGACGAGGTCGAGTTCCACCCGAGCTGGCACCACCTGATGCGGGTCGCGGTCGCCGAGGGGCTGGCGGCGGCGCCGTGGGCGGACGAGCGGCCCGGCGCCCATGTCGCGCGGACCGCGGGCGGGCTGGTATGGGGGCACACCGAGGCGGGGCACGGCTGTCCGACGTCCATGACGTACGCCGCCGTCCCCGTGCTGCGTCGGCAGCCCGAGCTCGCGAAGGTGTACGAGCCTCTTCTCACCAGCCGGGAGTACGACCCGGAGCTGCGCGTGCCGACCGAGAAGCCGGGTCTGCTGGCGGGCATGGGGATGACCGAGAAGCAGGGCGGCTCCGACGTCCGTACGAACACCACCGTGGCGACGCCGACCGCCGAGCCCGGCGTGTACACGCTGCGTGGGCACAAGTGGTTCACCTCGGCGCCCATGTGCGACGTCTTCCTGGTGCTGGCGCAGGCGCCGGGCGGCCTGTCCTGCTTCCTCGTGCCGCGCGTCCTGCCCGACGGCAGCCGCAACACCTTCCGCATCCAGCGCCTGAAGGACAAGCTGGGCAACCGTTCCAACGCCTCCTCCGAACCCGAGTTCGACGGGACCGTCGCCTGGCTGGTGGGGCCAGCGGGGCGGGGAGTCAAAACGATCATCGAGATGGTCAACTGCACGCGGCTGGACTGCGTGATGTCGTCGGCGACGCTGATGCGCAAGACGCTCGTCGAGGCGGGACACCATGTACGGCACCGCAGCGCGTTCGGGGCACGGCTGATCGGCCGGCCGCTGATGCGCAACGTCCTGGCCGACCTGGCGCTGGAGTCCGAGGCCGCCACGACGCTCACGCTACGGCTGGCCGGCGCGGCCGACCGGGCGGTGCGCGGAGACGACGTGGACGGGTCCGAGGCGGCGTTCCGCCGGATCGCCACCGCCGTCGGCAAGTACTGGGTCACCAAGCGGGGCCCGGCCTTCACGGCGGAGGCCCTGGAATGCCTCGGCGGCAACGGCTACGTCGAGGAGTCGGGCATGCCCCGCCACTACCGCGAGGCTCCGCTGCTGTCGATCTGGGAGGGCTCGGGGAACGTCAACGCCCTCGACGTACTGCGGGCGTTGAGCAGGGAGCCGGGCACCGCGGAGGCGCTCTTCGCCGAACTCGCCCTGGCGCAGGGGGCGGACGCCCGGCTGGACGCGGCCGTCACCCGCCTGAAGGGCCGGCTGGCCCAGGGCTCCGAGGCCGGTGCCCGGCGCCTGGTCGAGCTGATGGCCCTGACCCTCCAGGCCTCCCTTCTGGTCCGACACGCCCCTGCGGCGGTTGCCGACGCCTTCTGTGCGAGCCGGCTCGGCGGCGACTGGGGGCACGCGTTCGGCACGCTGCCGGATGCCGTCGATGTGGACGGGATCCTGGGGCGGGCGCTGCCGGGTGGGGTGTGAGGTGGGGCGTGAGGTGCGGTCCGGGGTGGCCGGGCGGCGGACGGCGCCGAGGCACTGAGTCGGGCAACGCTGATCGGGTGGGGCACCGCCGGGCTCGTCCCTGGGGCGCGCAGCCGAGTGGCCGGGGCTGCCGCGTGGGCCGATGTGGGCCTGCGTGTCGCCGCGCCCTTCGCGGGCAAGGGCCATCGCCGGGTGTCGTGCCCGGCGCCACCGAGGCGCCGTACGGCGCGATCCGGCGGGCCGGGCAGCCACGGTACTTCACAGGCCCGATTTCACGGGCGCCGCAGCCGCGACGCTTCGCTGATCCCTCGCGCAGCCCTCACCCCGTCGTCCGCCCGCCCCACAGCGGCCCGAAGCGTGCCCACTCGTAGCCCCACCGGTCGATGCGCCGGCTCTCCAGGCGGCTGCGGAGGGCGCGGCCCGCGATGAAGGGTACGGATCCGGCGCACAGGCCCGCGAGGCCGCCGACCAGCGCGGCTCGTGAGCGGGCCTCGGACGGGGTGGCGGGCTGGGTCACCAGGCGGCCCTGGGGGTCCGTCCAGACGGTGACCGGCGTGCCGGCGCCGCTGCCGGGCCGGACGCGGGCCTGGCCGGTGTGCGCGGAACCGTCCCGCGCGCTCCAGCGGACCTTCGCCCACACACTCGCGCCGCTGGACGTGCCGGAGCGTGAGTCGGTCGTGCCCGGCGCCTGCTCGGTGAGCAGGGCGACGACGGGGCGCCACTCGACGCGCTCCCGGGCCATCCCCTGCTCCACGGTGCCGGCCGTCGCCAGGCCCGCCAGCACTCCGGCGAGGACGGCGAGCGCCCAGGCGGCGAGCAGCACCCACGCCTCCACCGCATCGGCCCGGCGCTTGAGCGGGTTGCGCCGCCAACGCCACAGCCACACCTTCGGACCACGGAACGCCATCGAAGGCTTCCTCCTCATCAGCGCACGAACCTGCCGGACCGACCTCCCTCCCATACGGGGGACGGCAGGCGGATGCTCACGGCACGTACCGGGATCGACCGTGGCACGGGTCACGCGGCCACCGCGGGCGTCTTCGCGAAAGCGCCCCGAAGTCCGCCACGGCGAGCTATCCTCGCCGCCCTGACCTGCGATGCAAGCCTTTCCAGAGGTGACTGTCAGTGCCGGGGTGCAGACTGGCCGGTGTCTGGGACAAAGACGTCGCGGAGGTGATCGGCATGACCGAGGTACTGCTCGCCGTGGGCACGCGCAAGGGCCTGTTCATCGGGCGGAGGCGAGGTGGCACCTGGGAGTTCGACGAGAGTCCCTACTTCAACGCCCAGGCCGTGTACTCGGTCGCCATCGACACGCGGAGCGAGCGTCCGCGACTGCTGGCGGGCGGCGACAGCGCGCACTGGGGCCCGTCGGTCTTCCACTCCGACGACCTGGGCCGAACGTGGACCGAACCGGCCCAGCCGGCCGTCAAGTTCCCGAAGGACACGGAGGCTTCCCTGGAGCGGGTGTGGCAGCTGCACCCGGCGGCCGCGGAGCCGGACGTGGTGTACGCGGGCACGGAACCGGCCGCGCTGTACCGCTCGGAGGACCGCGGCGAGAGCTTCGAACTGGTGCGCCCGCTGTGGGAGCACCCGACCCGGTCGAAGTGGGTGCCGGGCGGCGGCGGTGAGGGCCTGCACACCGTGATCACCGACAAGCGCGACCCACAGTCCGTGACGGTCGCCGTCTCGACGGCCGGGGTGTTCAAGACGGCCGACGGCGGCGCGAGCTGGACGCCTTCCAACTCCGGTGTCTCCGCGGTGTTCCTGCCGGATCCGAACCCGGAGTTCGGCCAGTGCGTCCACAAGGTCGCGCAGGACGCGGCGACTTCGGACCGGCTCTATCTGCAGAACCACTGGGGCGTGTACCGCAGCGACGACGCGGGCGCGCACTGGACGGACATCGGCGAGGGCCTGCCGTCCACGTTCGGCTTCGCGGCGGCCGCACACCCCCACCGCGGCGAGACGGCGTACGTGTTCCCGATCAACGCCGACTCCGACCGCGTGCCCGCCGACCACCGATGTCGTGTCTTCCGCACGGCGGACGCGGGCAAGACCTGGGAGGCGCTGTCGGCGGGGCTGCCGCAGGAGGACCACTACGGCACGGTGCTGCGTGACGCGATGTGCACGGACGACGCGGACCCGGCGGGCGTGTACTTCGGCAACCGCAACGGCGAGGTGTTCGCGTCGGCCGACGACGGCGACAGCTGGCAGCAGCTGACGTCGCATCTGCCGGACGTGCTGTGCGTGCGGGCCGCGGTGATCGCGTGAGCCGTCCGGACCGTCCGGGCCGCCGTGGCTTACAGGGCGGCGTTGGCCACTGGTTGATCACCGCTGCCGGTACGGCAGTAGGGTGACGCCCGTGGCACCACGACCCTTGCATGAAATCCTCGAACCGGGCTGGGCGAAGGCCCTGGAACCCGTGGCCGAACGGATCGCCGGGATGGGCGACTTCCTGCGCGCGGAGATCGCCGCGGGACGCACCTATCTGCCGGCCGGGCCGAACGTCCTGCGGGCCTTCCAGCAGCCCTTCGACGACGTACGGGTCCTGATCGTCGGACAGGACCCGTATCCGACACCGGGACATGCCGTCGGGCTGTCGTTCTCGGTCGCGCCCGAGGTGCGTCCGCTGCCCGGCAGCCTCATCAACATCTACCGCGAGCTGAACACCGACCTCGGGCTGCCGCAGCCGTCCAACGGCGATCTGACGCCGTGGACCCAGCAGGGCGTGCTGCTGCTCAACAGGGCGCTGACGACGGCCCCGCGCAAGCCGGCCGCCCACCGGGGCAAGGGCTGGGAGGAGGTCACCGAGCAGGCCATACGTGCGCTGGCCGGCCGTGGCAAGCCGCTGGTGTCCATCCTCTGGGGCCGTGACGCGCGCAACCTCCGCCCGCTCCTCGGCAACCTGCCGTCGGTGGAGTCCGCCCACCCCTCCCCCATGTCCGCCGACCGCGGCTTCTTCGGCTCCCGCCCGTTCAGCCGGGCCAACGACCTGCTGATCCGGCAGGGAGGACAACCGGTGGACTGGCGCCTGCCGTGACCGACGCCCCCGGATTCCTCGCCGTCGACTCCGGAGGGTCCGGGGTGCGCGTCGTCGTCGGCGCCGCCGACCGTGAGGTGCCGGCCCGGCGGGAGTCCCGCGAGCCGGTGCGTACCGGGGACCGGGGTATCGACCCCGACACCTGATGGAGCAACTGGTCCCCATGGTGCGGGCGTTGGTGGCCGAGTCCGGTGTCGCTCGGCTGGGGACGGCCGTGGTCGGTGCCGCGGGGCTCGCCACTCTGGGCGACGGTCTGCGCGCCGAACTGCCCGCCGCGATGGAGAGGGAGTTCGGCATCGGCCGCCTCGCCCTCGTCGCCGATGCCGTCACCGCCTATGTCGGCGCCCTCGGACCCGTACCCGGCGCCGTGGTCCCCGCCGGTACGGGACTGATCGCGATGGGCACGGATCTGACGCACTGGCGCCGCGCGGACGGCTGGGGGCATCTGCTCGGCGACTGCGGCAGCGGTGCCTGGATCGGACGGGCCGGGCTGGAGGCAGCGCTGCGCGCGCACGACGGACGGCCCGGCGGGTCGGCCGGGCTGCTGGTCCGCGCCGAGGAGTTGTTCGGCCCGGTGCGAGGGCTGCCCGGCAAGCTCTATCCGCGCCCCGACCGTCCCGCGGTCCTCGCCTCCTTCGCACCCCACGTGGCCGGGTGCGCCGACAGCGACCCGGTGGCCGCGGACATCCTGCGGGCCGCCGCACGGCACATGGCCGAGTCGGCAGCAGCCGTCTGCCCGGCCTCCGGAGCGCCCCGAGTCGCGCTCACCGGCGGCCTGTTCAAGATGGGTGCCCCGCTTCTCGTACCGCTGGAGGAGGAGTTGTCGAAGCGGCTGCCGCATGCGCGGCGGGTGCCGGCCGCCGGGGATCCGTTGCAGGGGGCGGTACGTATCGCGACCGATCTGGCGGCGGGCGCGCTCACTCTGCCGAGTGACGAGGCGATGCTCTGCGTGATGACCGGAAAGAGGGACTGATCCACCTACGCCGTCCGCTTCCGCACCGCACGTAACTCAATCAGACAAATATGGACGGATACCGCTCACCTGCCCCCTCCCCGAACAGGGGAGCCCAGGAAGCCAGTAACATGCGTCGCCATGAGCTCCCCCACTGGGCCCGCGTCCGGCCTGCCAGTACGAATGCCGCGACCTCGTCAGCCCGGGCGGCACCGCCGACCCGAGCCCCTGGCGGCTCCCGAGGGCGCGCCCGCGCTCGTCCTCGCGGTGCCGGGCACGCCGAGCGCCGCCACCCGTGGCCTCGCCGAGGAGGTCGTGAGCATCGCCCGCTCCGAGCTCCCCGGTCTCGACGCCCGGATCGGGTACGTCGACGGTGACGACGTGGAGTTCCTCACGGTCCAGTCCGTGCTGGTGCACGCCGCGGAGGAGCGCGCCGCCCGCTATGAGCAGGCGATCGCCGCGGGTGTGGAGGTCAAGGAGCCGGAGGGCCCCGTCGCCGTCGTCGTGCCGCTGCTGGCCGGTCCGGACGGCGCGCTGCTGCGTGTCATCCGCCAGGCCGTGATGGACAGCCGGGTCGCGGCCGACCTCACCGACGTGCTCGGCCCGCACCCGCTGCTCGCCGAGGCGCTGCACGTGCGCCTGTCGGAGGCCGGTCTGGCCCGCGCCGACCGTGCCCGGCTGTTCACCGTGGCCACGGCCGCGGACGGCATCATCCTCGCCTCTGTGGGCGGCGAGGAGGCCGTGCAGGCGGCTGGGATCACCGGCATGCTGCTCGCCGCGCGCCTGGCCGTGCCGGTGATGGCGGCGGCCCTGGACCAGGAGGGCTCGATCATGGCCGTCGCCGAGCAGCTGCGGTCCTCGGGCTCGCAGCAGCTGGCGCTGGCGCCGTACCTGATCGGGCCGGAGATCGACCCGAGCCTGATCGCGGAGGCCGCCCGGGAGGCCGGCTGCTCCGCCGCCGAGGCTCTCGGCCCGTACCCGGCGATCGGGAAGCTCGCCCTGTCGAAGTACACGACGGCGCTGGGCATCGCCCCGCAGCAGCCGCAGGGCACGCCGGTCCGCTGACACGCACCTCACAGCCGTAACGCCGAAGGGCCCGCTCCTCACCCGAGCGGGCCCTTCGGCGTTACGGTCACGCCTCGTCGGCGACCTGGCCGATGACCACGCAGGACGCCGCGGGCGCCTCGATCGAGCCCTCGTAGCGCGGGAGCCCCGTGGCCGGGTCCACGGCGAACCAGGACACGTCTCCGGAGCGCTCGTTCGCGACGTACAGGAAGCCTCCCGCCTCGGTGATCGCGCGCGGCCAGTGCCCGGCGCAGGTCACCGTCCCCACCAGCCGCAGCTCCTCTCCCGCCACGACGAAGGTCGACAGCACGTCCTCGCCGCGCGTCGCGGTCCACACGAAACGGCCGTCGGGCGAGGCCACGATCCCCGACGGGTAGGCGTCGCCGGCCGGGGCGCCCGCCAGCACCTGCGTCTCGGCCAGCGGCTTCAGCGTGCCGTCGTCGGCGTCCCAGTGGCAGACGGTGACGGTGGGGGTGAGTTCGTTGAGGACGTACGCGTACCTGCCGTCCGGATGGAAGGCCAGGTGGCGGGGGCCCGAGCCGGGGCGCAGGGCGATCTCCCGGTGTACGTCGAGTGTGCCGTCGGCCAGCGTGCACACCCGTAGCGAGTCCGTGCCGAGGTCGACGCTGACGGCCCAGCGGCCGCTCGGGTCGGGCTGCACCTGGTGGGCGTGCGGGCCCTGCTGGAGTGGCGTGTGCGGGCCCGAGCCGGTGTGCTGGAGGACGGCGGACGGGGCGTCCGCGAGGGCGCCGTCGGGGCAGACGGGCACCACGGTGACACTGCCGGAGCCGTAGTTGGCGGTCAGGACGTGGCCGGCGAACAGGCTGAGGTACGTGGGTCCGCTGCCGCCGACCGGCACCGGTGAGCCGATGAGCTCCGGCTTGCCCCCGGTCAGGCGGTAGGCGGCCACCGCGCCGTCGGCGGTCTCACTGACCGCGTAGAGCATGTCGCCGCCGGGCGACAGGGCCAGGTACGCGGGGTCGGGCAGGTCGTCCACGCCGCTCAGGACGGTCAGCGCGCCGCTGACCGGGGCCACGGACGCCATGGTGATGCCTTGGCCTCCGGCCGCCGTGAACGACCCGATGTAGGCCCGCATTGCCCGCCTCCCCAGCCTTTCCCGCCCTTCCCGCCTTTCTCGCCCTTCCCGCCTGCCGACGTCTGCCACCGCTGTCCCCTTCCGGTCGGGTGCCGTCGGGCTGACGGTAGCAGTGGATCATCATCGGTCTAGACCAAGTCGCCGAATCGTGGGCGATGCGGTCATGTCCCGCCCCGCCCTCCGCACGTACCTTCGCCTCGGGGTGTGCAGGTGAGAGGGATGCCGCTCCACCAGGTGTACGCGGGGTGGCTGAGCGGCACTTCGAGCACCACGTCGTCCGACATGCCGCCGGGCACGGTGACGATCGGGCGGATCCGGCCGCCACGGGTGACATCCCCGAGGTGCCCGGCACATGCCTCGGCCCGCTTCCGCACCCGAGAGCGTCCCGCTCGACCGGCGTCTCAGGCTCCGACGAGCCGCGAACCGGACGGCGTGCGCAGCGGCTGGGCCAGCTCGGCCAGGGCCCGCTCCAGGCCGTGCAGATGGGCCAGTGCGGGGTCCGCCGCCGTCGGCTGCTCGGTGGGGGCGGTGATCTCCGTGCCGCCGGTGAGCGCCTCGACCGCGGCCTCGACGCGCCAGCACGCGGCGGCGAGGCGGGCGTCGTGCGAGGCCTCCGGGTCGGCGGCGACGGCGGCCAGGCCGCGGATCTCCCGGGCGCAGTCGTCGAGCAGGGCCAGGACGCGGCGGGCGCGCCTCTTGCGGGCCGGCATCGGGTTCAGCGGGTGCACGAGCGGGGCGACCGAGAGCCGTACCCGGCCGAGCAGCTGCTCCAGTTCGGCCACGCGCGAGGCCGGGTCGGCGGTCTGGTCACCGGCGAGGCGGGCGGCGGCCTCGGCGGTGGCCGCGTGGACGCAGCGCAGGGCCCGCTGGATCCACGCGTCGGTGACGGTGTGGGTGGTGACGGGCAGGACGAGCAGCACGGCCAGCACGGCGCCGAACGCCCCCACGCCGGTCTCGGCGAGCCGCAGCGCAAGCAGGGCGGGGTCGAGGACGCCCAGGAGGCCGTAGAGGAGCTCGGCGAGCACGGTGACGCAGAGCATCATCCAGGTATAGGAGACGGCGGCGGTGTAGAAGATGCCGAAGACGCAGACGGCGAGGAGCACGGCCGTCGGGATTCCCGCGCCCTCCAGCGGTACGGCGACGAGCAGGCCGAGGCCGATGCCGATCACCGTGCCGAGAACCCGGCGGAAGCCGCGGACCAGGGTCTCGCCGCGTGAGGTGGTGTTGACGAAGATCCACCAGGTGGCGCCGACGGCCCAGTACCAGCGCTGCCCGGACACCAGCTGGCCCATGACCAGGGCGAAGCCCGCGCCCGCGGTGGCCTGGATCGCCTGGCGCGTGGTCACCCGGGCCAGGCCGCGTCCGCCCGGCGGTGCGGGTACGGGTGCCGGGGGCAGGCGGCGCTCGTAGCACCACAGCCCGAAGCGCACCACGGACGCGGTGAGCAGGGACAGCAGTACGGCGGCGTAGAGCTCGGGCAGCTGTCGCGGGGTCGCATGGAGGAACTGCGCCACGAAGAAGGTCATGAACGCGAACACGCCCAGGCTGTGCCCGCGCGGCCCCCAACGGCGGGCGTACACACCGGCACCGACGACGGCGAGGAAGGTGAGGTCGCGGGCGACGGGGTGGTCGTGCAGTTCGGCCGCCGCCGCGAGGACGGGGAAGCCGACGACCGGCAGCAGCGCGGTGGTGACCGCCTGCCCGCGGACCGTGGCGTCGGTGACGGTGAACAGGGCCAGCAGCGCGGCGAGCCCGCCGGTGACGGCGCCGACGAGCGAATGTCCGGCCAGTGCGCAGACGACGACCGCGAGCCCGATGCCGAGGACGGCCCGCACGGCGAAGCGCAGCCGAGCCCCGCCCGGGTCCGGCGCCAGGAACACCCTCTTCAGCACTGCTTTCCGCCCCTCCGTACCGGCATGAAAAAGGCGCCGCGGAGGTCCGCAGCGCCATCGACGGTCCCATTGCAGCACCGACCTGGCGACTGGCTCAAGTGACGTCGAATACGCTGGGCCATTGGTACAGATAATTCGGTCCTGGGGCGTCCACCAGCGAGCCAACGGACCACGGACGAGGAGAGGCCGACGCCATGGCCGTGGACGAACTCGACACCCGCATCCTGCGACTGCTGCTGGAACAGCCCCGTACGAGCGTGCGCGAGTACGCCCGCATCCTCGGCGTCGCACGGGGCACGCTGCAGGCCCGGCTCGACCGGCTGGAGCGGGACGGCGTGATCACCGGCACGGGGCCGACGCTCTCCCCCGCCGCCCTCGGCCACCCGGTGCTGGCCTTCGTGCACATCGAGGTCACCCAGGGCCATCTCGACGACGTGGGCGACGCGCTCGCCGCCGTGCCGGAGATCGTCGAGGCCTTCTCGATCACGGGCGGCGGGGATCTGCTGACCCGGGTGGTGGCCCGCGACAACGCACACCTGGAGGACGTGATCCAGAAGCTGATCAGCCTGCCCGGCGTGGTCCGCACCCGTTCCGAGGTGGCCCTGCGCGAGCGCGTCCCTCACCGGCTGCTCCCGCTGGTGGAGTCGATCGGGCGGGCGGCCCGGAAATGACCTTTGACATCCTGGGTCCATGAGCGGTCTCAGCGGCACTTCGGTCATCTTCGATCTCGACGGAACGCTCGTGGACAGTGAGCCCAACTACTACGAGGCGGGCCGGCAGCTCCTCGCCGAACACGGGGTTCCCGACTTCACGTGGGCGGACCACGAGCGGTACGTCGGCATCAGCACGTTCGAGACGGTCACGCTCTGGAAGCGGGAGTACGGCCTGCGCGCCTCCGTCGACGAGTTGCTCGCCGCCAAGAACCGCCGCTATCTGGAACTCGCCCGCACCGCCACGCGCGCCTACCCCGAGATGCGCGCGTTCGTGGAGCTGCTGGCGACCGAGGGGGTCCCGATGGCCGTGGCGTCCGGTTCGTCGCACCGGGCCATCACGGCGATCCTCGCCGGCACGGGTCTGGACGCCCATCTACGCACCGTCGTCTCGGCCGACGAGGTCGAGCGCGGCAAGCCCGCCCCCGACGTCTTCCTGGAGGCGGCCCGCCGGCTCGGCACGGCACCGGGCGACTGCGTGGTCCTGGAGGACGCGGCCCCCGGCGCCGCCGCCGCGCACGCGGCCGGGATGCGCTGCATCGCGATCCCGTACGTGGCCGCGCAGGCAAACGCCCCGGCGTTCACGACGGCCGGCCTGCTACTGCGGGGCGGTCAGGGGGAGTTCACGGCACGGGGAGCGTATGACTGGCTCGTACGGTCGACGGCCTCCTCCTGACCACCCTTGCCTGACCGCTGCCTGACCGCCCTTGTCTGACCGACTGAGCCAACTGACTCACCGGCCACCTCGACCGACTGGCGAACCGGCCAACCTGCCAACCTGCCAACCTGCCAACTGCGCTTCCGATTAGCACCTTTTGCAGAGGTAGGCAACCAATGGGAGGATTGAGCCTGGTACGCGCTCGCGCACGAGCCGTTCCACAGGCACTCGCGAACATCGCGAGGTCCGTCACCTCCTTGCCGACACCCATGCTCGGCGCACGTGGCCGGCTGCCGTGACGCATGCGTCCCGAGCTCCACCTTCCCGGAGGGACCGATGGCTGCTGCGAAGACGCCCGATTACGAGCAGAACGTTCCGGACACCGTGTACGGCTATGTGGCCGCGCGGTCGCAGGGCGGGGTACCGATGACCCAGGCGAGGCGCTTCGAGTCGGCCGCGCCGTTCCGGGCCGAGGAGCGTGTCCGGGAACGGGCCAAGGAGTACGCCCGCCAGGCCGGCCTGACGGTGACCGCCGAGAGCCGCCTGGGATTCGCCGTGGCCGGCTCACCTGCGGCGTACGAACAGCTGACCACCGGCAGGATCATGAGTTACGAAGTGCGCCAGCGGGTCGAGATGGGCCGAGAGCGTTCCGTGACGCACCTGGACATCATCGGCGACCGTCAGCCCCGAGCCCTCGGCATCGGCGCCGCACCCGGTGAGGACGCCATCGAGGCGGTCGCGCTCGAGGAGCCGCGCGTGCCCATGCGGCTGCACCCGGCAACCGCCGACCCGCCACTCGTCGCGAACTTCCATCTCACCCTTCCCGACGACGTCGCCCGCCTGCTCAACGCCACGCCCGCGCATCAGCAGGGCCGCCTGGGACGGGGTGTGAAGGTCGCCATGGTGGATACGGGACAGGCCCCTCACGCGTACTTCACCGAGCACGACTACGACGTGGCGCGGACGTTGGCGGTCGTACCGGGGACCGATGCGGCGGAGGATCCCGTGGGGCACGGCACGGGTGAGTCGGCGAACATCTTCGCCGTGGCGCCCGGCGTGCGTCTGCGCCCGTACCGGGCGAGCAACCCGGAAGGCGTTCTCATCGCCGCCATGGGAGGTTTCCTGCGCGCGAAGGCGCGACAACCGCAGGTCCTGACGAACTCCTGGGGCACCCGGACCCCCTTCCCCGAGGACGGACCACTGCCTGAACTCGACCGGCTGTGGGCACTGGAGATCCGGGACGCCTTGGAGGAGGGCATCGTCGTCGTCTTCGCCGCGGGCAACGGCCACTTCTCGATCGAGCCGCAGGTTCCCGGAGTGCTGTCGGTCGGCGGGGTGTTCTCCGGTCCGCAGGGCGAGCTGCGGGCGTCGGACTACACGAGCGGTTACGCCAGCCCCTGGTTCGACGGCGTCGTCGTCCCCACGGTTTCCGGACTGGTGGGGCTGGCGCCCCTGGCCCAGTACCTCATGCTCCCGATTCCGCCCGGCTGCACGATCGACGTCGAGGAGAGCGATGCGGACGACGGGACCTCGCCCCACGACGGCTGGGCGCTGTTCTCGGGCTCGTCGGCGGCGGCACCGCAGATCGCGGGGGCAGCGGCACTGCTCCTGGAGGCCCGCCCCGGGCTCACGCCCGACGAGGTCATCGACGCCCTCGCCAGAACCGCCACCGACGTCACCACCGGCAAGAACGCCTTCGGCATCCCGGCCCGACGCGGCCCCGACGAGGCCACCGGGGCGGGGCTGGTGAACGTGAGCGCGGCACTGGACTTCGTCCTCACGCACCACAATCCGTAGCCTTCGAGCTGTCCTTCGACGGCTGAGGTTGCTCATTCGTCGGAATCCGGCCGACACCCGGGCGTCGCTCCTTTAGATTCGGGGGAAATGTCAGAAGGGAGCGGCAGGTTGACGGAGGGCGGCACCCGCAACGTCGTGGGCGGGCAGACGGTTGCGGGAACGGTTGTCCAAGCCGGCTCGATCGGGCAGCTTCACTTCCACGCGGCCGCTTCGCCGTCGGCGGCCGAAACCGCCGCGTCGGACGCATGGGTGCTGGGGGCCACCGGCTCCTGTGTCTGGCAGCACGTGCAGCCCGGCCGGGACACCGGCCATCACCGTCGGCACGTCGCGGCTGCGGCGACCCGACTGGCCGACATGCGGGACGAGTTGGAACGTTCGCTGGAGCGAGATCCCTGGTGCGACTCGCGGATCGCGACCGTGTTCCTGGACAACATCGACTGGCTGCTCGGCGAGCCATCCCATGGCCAGGACGGCCTGGACCTCTACCCGGCCGAGGCGGCCCTCCTCGTCCTGTTCCCCCTCCTCCACCGGGTCCATTACCTGCGGCGGGCGGCACGGCTCGCGGAGATCCGTCCCTGGTCCCTGCACCCCGACCCGAGCGCCGGACCCCTCAGGGAGGCGTACGAGCTCTTCGCGGAGGAGAGTGACGCGCTCGTCCAGCGTGCCCTGCGGGAGCCGGAGGCCGAACCGCTCGTCGGCTGGTGGCTCTGCCACCGCTGGCTGGCCCAGCAGGAGGAGTTCTCGGAAGCCGACTCGGTCCCCGCCCTGCTGGCCGAACTGGGCGAGTCCGCAGCCGAGTTGGGCGGTGCGCTGGCCGCCGACCGGGTGACGGTCCTGCTGCACGCGCTGCGCCGGGGACCCGATGTGTGCCATCCGGAGTTCCTGAATCTGCTGCCCGCCGACGACCGCGTCCGCTGCGGCCCCGGTCATCAGCAGATCCGCTTCCAGCGTGTCGCCCTGCTGCTGGCCCTGGCGTACGGCATGTCCGTCGAGATGACGGCGCTGCCCGACATCGTCGCCGAGCACCTCGCCATCCCCTACCCGGTGGACCTCGCCGAGCTGCGCCGCACGCTCACGGCGGTGGAGTGGGGAGGCTCGCGCGATCTTCCCGTACTGCGCGCGGAGTGCCGTCACGAAGCGGTCGTCGAGGGACTGCGCGAGTACACGGAGCGGGCCGACACCCTGCTGCACGCGGTCCGGCGCACCGCCCGCGAACGCGTCAACGAGGCCATGCCGGACCTCCCGACCCGGCTGTCCGCCGGCGGCGTGCTGCCGAGCCGCGGCACCTTCGACGGGTACGCGAGGTTCCGCAGCGACGGGCGCCGGGTCCTCGATCTGGCGATGGGGATCGAGCTGTACAAGGACCGTGACCTGGCCGTCCGGGAGCTGTACCAGAACGCGCTCGACGCCTGCCGCTACCGGCGCGCCCGGCAGGAGTACCTCGACCGCACGACGGGCCCCTCCGGCGCGGCCTACACCGGCAGCATCTCGTTCGTCCAGGACACCGACGAGGAGGGCCGGCCGTATCTGGACTGCCGGGACGACGGCATCGGCATGGGAGAGGCCGAACTGCGCGGTGTCTTCTCCCACGCGGGGGCACGCTTCGCGGAGCAGCTGGAGTTCAAGCTGGAGCGGGCCCGGTGGGAGGGGCTGGATCCGCCGGTGGAGCTGTACCCGAACAGCCGGTTCGGGATCGGTGTGCTCAGCTACTTCATGCTCGCCGAGGAGATCCGGGTCACGACGTGCCGTATGGACGCCGACGGTGTTCCCGGGCCCGTGTACGAGGTGTCCATCTGCGGTCCGGGGCACCTCTTCCGCATCGTGCAGACCAAGGCGCGGGGGCGCGAACCGGGTACCCGCGTCCGGCTGTATCTGCGTTCCGATGTCGAACCGGAGAGCTGGTCCGTGATCGACGTCCTGGAACGGGTGCTCGCCATCGCGGAGTTCCCGACCGCTGCCCGCAAGGGCGGGCTGAGCAGTGACTGGGAGCCCGGACTGCTCAAGGAGCGGGAGCGGCCCGACCGGGCCGACACCGGACTCCACGCGTACGGCGAGCAGTTGCCCTGGGCCGAGGATCCCCGGGGCGCGCAGGTCGTCTGGTGCCAGAACGGCGGTGCGCTACTGGTCGACGGCGTGGTCGTCGAGCCGACCGTGCGCAAGGGGGTCTTCTCGGCGACGGGGCTCGGGCTGACCGGGGCGGTGGTGAACCTGCGCGGTCCGTCGGCTCCGGACAGGCTGTCGGTGGACCGCAGGCATGTGCTGGACGATGTGACCGCCGCGGTGCGGGAGTTACTGGAGGAGGCGAGCGGTGTTCTGGCGGAGGGCGCGGAGGGGCTGCCGGACTTCTGGTGGCTGAATCGTGTGGCTCAGGACAGCGCGGCGCTGGCGGACGTCGTGGACCGCGCGCTCTTCTCCCGCGGACGGGAACTCACCTTCAAGGGGATGGAGTTCGGTGGTCCACAGACCGGTTACTTTCCGGGAGACTTCACTCTCGTACCGAGGGAGCCGCGCGAAGAGAACACCTACGGTGGCGGTCCATGGGCTCACGTGGACGGGGACGCACCGGACCACGTGTACGTCTGGCGACTCCTCGCCCGCCGTCCTGCGCGCGCTCTTCGGAAGCTGTCGGAGGTCTGTCCGGAGATCGACGACCACCGTCCGGTCCTCCGGCCGACGCCCTCCGACCAGTGGCTGCTCCTGCACGACCAACAGAGCGCCGACTCACCAAGGTGGCGCCGTGCGCCCCACGCCCTGAGCGACATCGCACAGTCCGCCGACACGCTCCAGCGCTCTTCGCGTGACGTGGCCGCCCAGTTGGCCGCGCTGGGCTTTTCGGACACCGATCCCCGGAAATGGTCGCCCGGAGCGCAACTCACCACGGCGAACAGCCACGCCTTCAGGACGCAGTACGGTGAGAGCCTCATCCGGGAGAAGCCGCTCGACTCCGCCGACCTCATGCAAGCGGTGGCCCGTACCACCGACTCGGTCGCCGCGACGGCCGAACTTCTGCGGGACTTCGGGGCCGAGGTACCGGAGCAGGTGGTGATCTTGTGTCAGGCCGCAGAGAAGGACGAACTGCTCTGGCGGAAGCCGGGGAGCCCTGCCCGCGGCTGCCTGGATCCTGACGTCGTGGTGCCGCCGGGGCACATCGCGGACGCAAGCATCCGGCTCGGAATACCCGTAGCCGAGGTCTGCCGACGGCTCGCCGCCCACGGGCTGCGCAGCGACCCCGCCCGGCTGCCGGACCATCCGACGCCGCAGACCCTCTCCCTGCTGAGCCGGAACGTGACCGGTGAGTCTCCCTGGCTGGACCGGGCGCGGACACCACCCCCGGGCCATGTTCTGCACGCGGCGAGTGAACTCGAGCTGGAGCCGACGGAGGTACTGGCCAGGCTCGCCGCCCTCGGGTTCGCCCTGCCCGAACCGTTCCCCGCCGATGCCTCCTTGGACGACCTCTCGGCTCTTGACGACGAGGTCTACGGCGAGTTCCTCGTTCCTCCGGGGCCACTGTCCTACGGAAGCGTCTTCAGCGGCGTCCAGGACCTCGACGATCTTCGCCACAAGCTCCGCCGCCTGCGTGCCTACGGGTTCGACATCGCGCTGGAGGTGCCCCGTCGGCCCACCTCGCTGGACAGGGAAATACTGTGGGAGGGCAGCCCGTTCAACTGGTGGTTCATCAACACCGACGACGCGGTCCCCTTCAGCCAAGTCATCCTGGCCTCACGGCAGTTGGGCGACCGCCCCGCGGCGATCGCGAAGCGCCTGCACGCCTGCAACATCGCGACCTCGCACGACAGCCTCCCCAAAGGCCTCTCCTTCAGCGAGGCTTTGAGACTCATCCGCGCTGACGAACTGAGCGAGGGGGATGTTCCGGAGGCCGGTAACTTCCCACTCCAGTACCTGCACAAGACAGCCCTCCGCAAACGCACCGGCATCCGCCACATCACCTCCCTCCTGAACCAACTCGGCATCCCCGTCCCCGACCCGGCCGACACCATCAGAGCCGCCCTGGCGCGCGTGCCCCGCCCTCCCGGTTCCTGAGCGCCAATCCCGTCAGCACCGTTGACGCTCCCTCACCCCACGCATAACGTCTGGTCGACCATTCGCACAACGTTCGTGATTTCGGACAAGCGTCGACCTCGTTGAGGAGCCCCCCATGGCACCGCCCCTCTCCAGACGATCCCTTCTCCAAGCCGCGGCTCTGGCGGCGGCGACCCCCACGGTCTCGTTCGCGGCAACAGGCCGGGCCTCGGCCGCCGTTGCGGGGGCTCAGGCTGCGGCCGCCGTGCAGGCGGCGCAGACCGTGGCAGCCGCCCCGTCCGCCTGGACCGTCCAGCCCTTCGCCCTGGACGAGGTGGCCCTCAGGCCGGGCATCTTCGCCGGGAAGCGTCAGTTGATGCTCGATCACGGCCGGGGCCATGACGTGAACCGGCTCCTGCAGGTCTTCCGCGCCAATGCCGGGCTCTCCACGGGCGGCGCGGTGGCCCCGGGCGGCTGGGAGGGGCTGGACGGCGAGGCGAACGGCAATCTCCGCGGCCACTACACCGGCCACTTCCTGAGCATGCTGTCGCAGGCGTACGCGAGCACCGGGGACCAGGCCTACGCCGACAAGATCGGCATCATGGTCGGGGCGCTGACCGAGGTGCGTGAAGCGCTGCGCCGGGACCCTCGGATGCTGAGCGTCGCCGGGAAGTTCGGCACCGCCCAGGAGAACGTGCGCGGCTCGTACCAGTACGTGGACCTGCCGGCCGCCGTGCTCGGCGGTGCCCCGGCGATCACGTTGTCGGCCTGGGTGAAGCCCACCCACAGCGCCGACTGGGCCCGCGTCTTCGACTTCGGCAACAACAACACCCGGTACATGTATCTGGCCGGGCGCAATGCCAATGGCGTCCCCAGGTTCGCCCTCACCACCGACGGACCCGGCGGCGAGCAGGGGCTCGACGGCACCGCCGCACTGCCGCTGAACCAGTGGAGCCACCTCGCGGTGACGATCAGCGGCAGCACCGGCACGCTGTACGTCAACGGCACGGCCGTCGCCCGGAACACGTCGATGACCCTCAACCCCTCGGCGCTGGGCACCCTGGCGAACAACTGGCTCGGCCGCTCGAACTTCTCCGGCGATCCGGTGTTCGCGGGCGCCTACGACGAGTTCAACGTCTGGTCGCGGGCCCTGACCGCCGGCGAGATCACGGCGCTGCAGAGCGACCCGGCCTCCGCGACAGCGGCCGGCCGGGGCGACCTGGCGTCGTACGACTTCTTCGAGACCACCGGCGGCACGTTCGCGGACGCCTCCGGCCGCGGGCTGACCGCCACCCTGCGCCGCACCTGGGGCGGGCCCAGCCACCCCGGGTTCCTCGCCGCGTACCCGGAGACCCAGTTCATCGAACTGGAGTCGATGACCAGCGGGGACTACACCAAGGTGTGGGCGCCCTACTACACCGCGCACAAGATCCTCAAGGGCCTGCTGGACGCCCACCTCGCCACCGACGACGCCCGGGCCCTCGACCTCGCGTCCGGCATGTGCGACTGGATGTACTCACGGCTGTCGAAGCTGCCCGACGCCACCCTCCAGCGGATGTGGGGCATCTTCTCCAGCGGCGAGTTCGGCGGCATCGTCGAGACGATCGTCGACCTGCACTCGATCACCGGCAAGGCCGAACACCTCGCCCTGGCCAAGCTGTTCGACCTGGACAGGCTCATACACGCCTGCGCCGCGAACAACGACGTCCTGGACGGCCTGCACGCCAACCAGCACATCCCGATCTTCACCGGTTACGTCCGGCTGTACGACGCGACGGGCGAGAGCCGCTACCTCACGGCCGCGAAGAACTTCTGGGGCATGGTCGTCCCGCAGCGCATGTACGGCATCGGCGGGACGAGCACGGCCGAGTTCTGGAAGGCCCGCGGGGTCATCGCGGGCACGATCAGCGACACCAACGCCGAGACCTGCTGCGCGTACAACCTGCTCAAGCTGAGCCGGATGCTGTTCTTCCACGAGCAGGACCCGAAGTACATGGACTACTACGAGCGGGCGCTGTACAACCAGGTGCTCGGCTCCAAGCAGGACAAGGCCGACGCGGAGAAGCCGCTCGTCACGTACTTCATCGGCCTGAAGCCCGGGCACGTGCGCGACTACACGCCCAAGCAGGGCACGACCTGCTGCGAGGGCACCGGCATGGAGAGCGCCACGAAGTACCAGGACTCCGTGTACTTCAAGAAGGCCGACGGAAGTGCTCTGTACGTCAACCTGTACAGCCCGTCCACGCTGACCTGGGCCGCGAAGGGCGTCACGGTCACGCAGCGCACGGACTTCCCGAGGGAGCAGGGTTCCACGATCACCATCGGCGGGGGCAGCACGTCGTTCGAGCTGAAGCTGCGGGTACCGTCCTGGGCGACCGGCGGCTTCAAGGTGACCGTCAACGGCAGCGCGGTCGGCGGCACTCCGGCCGCGGGCAGCTACTTCACCGTGTCCCGGACCTGGCGCAGCGGCGACACCGTGCGCGTCACCCTGCCGTTCCGGCTCCGGGTCGAGAAGGCCCTCGACGATCCGTCCCTGCAGACCCTGTTCTACGGCCCGGTCAACCTGGTCGCCCGCAACTCCTCGACCGACTACCTCCAGTTGGGCCTGTACCGCAACGCCGGGCTCTCCGGCGATCTGCTGCCGTCCCTCACCCCGGTGTCCGGCAAACCGCTCCACTACACCCTGGGCGGCACCGAGTTCGCCCCCTTCTTCGAGGGCACCGAGGACCCGACGCACGCCTACTTCCGGCGCTCCGAACCCCGGGTGATCCTCGGCACCACCGACTCCGGCGTCGCCAATCCCGCGAAGTCCGACGGCACCACGCTCCTGGACGAGATCTGGGCCGGCGCACCCTTCAGCGGCAAGGGTGCGCTGGTCTCGCGTGTGCGGTCCACCGTGAACGCGTGGGTGACCGCGGGTCTGCTGAGCCAGGCGGACGGCCGGACGGTCCTGCGGACGGCGGAGCGGGCCACGTACGCCCCCTGAGCCGCCGCCCGCCCAAGGGCCCCGGGTCCGGGACCCGGGGCCCTGCAGCACGTGCGGCGCGCGCCCGGCGCGGTGATCCTGGCACGATGACGATCGATGTATCGGCGGAGCGGGTGATCCCGCTCCCTCCCGAGCAGGTGGCCGGGTACGCCATGGACTGGCGCCACGACCCGGAGTGGACGCAGGGCATCCGGACGGCGGAGCTGACCCGCGAGGCCGAGGCGGGCGGCTTCGGGGTCGGCGCCGAGGTCACGCGGACGGCGTACTTCCTCGGCCGGCGCATCGACTACGTGCTGCGCGTGGCGTCGTACGACTTCCCGCGGCTGCTGGACATGGTGTCCGTGGCCGGTCCGATGCCGATGCACGTCACCTACGGCTTCGACCCGCACCCGGACGGCACCCTCGCCCGCATCCGGGTGCGCGGCGGCGACGGCGGCTTCTACCGGCTGGCGGCGCCGCTCATGGCCCGACAGGTCCGCTCCCACATCGGCAAGGACCTGCGCGACCTGCAGCGCAGGCTCACGGAGCCCACCGTTTGAGGCCCGTGCCGTGCGCTACGAACGGCGGCGGGGCTTGCCTCGGCCGGTGCCCTTGGCTCCCTTGGTTCCCTTGGCGCCGCCGGAGCCGCCGCGGGGGCTCCGGCCGGTTCCGGGCTGACGGCGGGGGCTGCCGGTGCCTTCGGGGCGCTTGCGCTTCGGCTGCTCCGGGGCGGCCGGGGTCTGGGACGTGGTGCGGCCCCGGGTGCTGTTCACCGTGCGGCCGCGGACGACGCCGATGAAGTCCTCGACCAGGTCGGTGGTCGCCTCCTCCGGCCAGGACAGGGCGATGCTCGACTGAGGGGCGTCCACGAGCGTCCGGTAGGTGAGGTCCTTGCGGTGATGGAGACGGGCCAGCGACTGGGGTACGACGAGCAGGCCGACGCCCGCCGCGACGAGCTCGACGGCGTCCGCGGTGGTCGCGGGGCGCTCGACGGCGGGCTGCCCCGGCGGCCGCTCCCAGTCGAGGACGTCGTCGAGGGGGTGGAAGACGACCTCGTCGGACAGGTCGTCCGTGGTCACCTCCTCCACCGCCGTGATGACGTGGTCCTTGGGGACGACGACGACCGTGGTCTCGGTGTAAAGGGGGATCGCGCTGAAGAGCGTACGGTCGACCGGGAGCCGTACGAACCCGGCGTCGGCGGAGCCGTTCCCCAGCAGGTCGGACGCCTCGGCGGCAGTGGCGGCGTGGAGGGTCAGGGGGACCTCGGGGAAGCGCTCGTTCCAGGTCCGCACCCACTTCGAGGGTGTCACTCCCGGGACGTACACGAGCCGGAAGGAAGCGGCTGCTTCCGAGGACGAACGAGGTGCTTCCGAGCCTGTCACCTGGCCAGGTTACCGGCCGTGGTCGGCGGCGGCTCAACCGGTCGATACCCTTGAGACCATGACGTCGCACCAAAGCACCCAGACCATGAAGCCCGCGACCGCGGCCAAGAAGCTGGGTGTCTACCTCGAAGCCACCCCCGCCGAATTCCAGGAGGGTGTCGTCACGCGCGCGGAACTGAACGCGCTGCAGGCGGAACCGCCGCAGTGGCTGCTCGACCTGCGACGCGACGGCCCGCACCCCCGCCCGGTGGTCGCGGCGAAGCTCGGCGTCTCCATCGCGGGCCTGGCCCGCGGCGGTGTCACGGAGCCCCTCACCACCGAGCAGATCGAGGCGCTGAAGCAGGAGCAGCCCGAGTGGCTGCAGAAGGAGCGCGCCACCCAGGCCGATGTCCGCAAGGAGGCGGCCCGTCTGAAGGAGCGGAACGCGGAGCGCGCCGCAGAGCGCCCCTGACCTCGCCCTCACGGTCTCGCCGTGGGCGGGTTCCGTCCGCCTGAGCCCGGCCCGTGAACCCGCCCACGCCTCCCTTCGGCTCAGTCCGTCACGGACCGTTCCTGAATCGACTCCAGGAAGGTGACCGGCGGGATGAAGAAGAGGGTTCCGGTGACGGCCCGCGAGTAGTCGAGGATGCGGTCGGGTCCGGATTCCGGGCCACCCAGGAACATCTTCCGCATCATGGCCTCCGGTATCCCCGGCGTCCGGGCGTAGGCGATGAAGTACGTGCCGAACTCGCCGTGTCCGGGCCTGCCGAACGGCATGGCGCCGCGCAGTATCTCCAGCTCCTCCCCGTCCGGGCCGGTGACCGTGTTCACGTCCTTGTGGGAGCCGGGCACGTCGAGTTCGATGTTGGTCAGCTTGGAGCGGCCGATCACCTTCTCCTGGGCCTCGACCGCCAGGGCCTCCCAGGCGTCGACGTCGTGCAGGTACTTCTGGACGACGGCGTAGCTTCCGCCGCTGAACACGGGATCCTCGTCCCCGACGACCGCCGCCTCGGCCGCCGCCTGGCCGACCGGGTTCTCGGTGCCGTCGACGAAGCCGAGGACGTTGCGCGAGTCGAAGTAGGCGAATGCCTGGACCTCGTCCTGGACGGTGACCGCGTCGCGCAGCCGCTTCATGATCTCGGCGGCCAGGGCGAAGCACAGGTCCGTGCGGGCGGCACGGATGTGGAAGAGCAGGTCGCCGGGGGTCGACACGGCGCGGTGCCGTGATCCTTCCAGTTCCTTGAAGGGGTGCAGCTCCCGGGGCCGCGGGTCTCCGAAGAGCCGGTCCCACGCCGTGGACCCCACTCCGGCGACGCAGCACAGGCCGCCGTCGGGACTGGGGAATCCGACGGCCCGTACCAGCCCCGCGAGGCCGGCGAGCAGATCGCGCACCTCGGGCTCGCCGCCCGGCTCGATGGTGACCACCAGGAAGACGGCGACGGGCGCCGGCGGACTGAGCACCGGCTGTGACTGTGCATCGGTCAACCGCATCGACGACGACGGCATTGTTCCCCTCTCACCCTCGACCCCCGCCACCTATCGATGCCCGGCCGAACCGCGAGCGATACCCGCCGAATGTCCGCACATACGACTAGTGCGAGGCGTGAGGAAAACCGTGTTCGCCGTGGAAAACCCGTATGCGAACTCACGTACGCATGCGGGATCATCCGGGGATGGTCCACCGTCTCGAACCCCTGGTCGTCCGGCACACCCACCGTCTCCCCTCCCCCGCGGGACCCGCCGGCGAAGGCGCCGTCGCGGCACGGCAGTTCGACGCCGCGTTGATGTCCGTGGGCTTCAAGCTCTCGGCGGAGCTGCTGGCCCGTCTGTCGGGGCTGTCCGAGGGCACGGTCCTCGACACCGCGGTGCGGACGCTGGGCACGGTCCGCGAGATGGTCGGCGACCATGTGCGGCACAACACGTACTTCATCGACTTCCCGGCCAACGTGCCGGACACCTACGACTTCTGGACGGGCTGCATCGCCGAGGCGATCGCCGACGACGCGTCGCGCGCGAGCGTGCTGGAGCAGCTGAGCGACGGTGTCGTCGACCTGCTCACCCTTCCGTCGTACGGCCGCTACCAGCACACGTACGCCGAGATGCTCGGCCACCACGAGGAGCTGATCGCGGCGGCCGGCGACCGTGTGACGGTGCTGCACCTCGGCGGCGACGCGGACGCCGAAGTCACCGCCCTGTACCTGGCGTTGGCGGGCAGCAGCACCCCGCTCGGCGAGGACGCCCTGCCGGATCTCGAGGTGCTCGCCGGGGTGTGCGTCGACGGGCCGCAGCCCGAGGAGATCCCGGTCCGGGAGAACCGGGCCGTGATCAACCGGGCTCGTCTGCGGGCCGGTTCGGCGCTGTTGCTGGACACGGTCACCGATGTGCTGCGGCTGGCCTGCGCGTGGTCGGACGGTGACGTGACGCTGCTGGAGCCGACGCGGTTGCGGGGGCTGTCCCGGCCGGTGCGCCGTGCTCTGCTCGCGGGACTCGACTCGGTGGTCGCCGCGCAGCCCGCCAAGCTCGCGGACGTCCACGCGCACCGCGAAGCCTGGAAGCGGCTGGGCGAGCGGCTGCACCCGCACGAGTACCCGCAGTGGCCGCACGCCGCCCACGTGTTCGCCGTCGCGCGGGGCGAGAAGGAGGCCCGCTCCTTCGACAGCCGGGTCGAGGAACTGCTCGGCATGAACGACATCATCGGCGCGGTGAAACTGCTGAGGTCCGCGCCGGGCAAGCTGTTCCGTTCCCTGGACCGGCTGCTGCGCCACTCCCTCGACCAGGAGGAGCGCGCGACGGTCGCGGACGTCGCCGAGGAAGTCGTGGCCGAGGTGTCCGGCCGGGTCGTGCTGTCGGTCCGTGAACACCTCGCCAACCGGGCGCAGGACACCGGCGAGCGCCGCGTGTTCGTGAACCGGCTCGGCCGCGCCTGGGTCACCGAGGACGACCGTCCTCCGGTACTGCCTCCCGAGCGGGAGCGCCTCGTCGCGGCGCTCGACGCCGAGGTACGGCGTCGGCTCCCGGCTCCGGGCCACCTGCTGATCGACCCGGACGTCCTCGATGTCGCGCTGCCGCTCAGCGGCCGGGCGACCGCGGCCGGGCTCGGCGTGCTGCCCCGCGGCTCGGTGTCGCCGGTGGACGGCGAGCTGCTGCGCTTCTTCGTGTACTGGAAGCAGAACAGCCACCGCACCGACTACGACCTGTCGGCGCTGATGCTGGACGCCGACTACGCGACGGTCTGCTGGCTGGCGTACACCAGCCTCAAGGACCTGGAGGGCGAGCACTCCGGGGACGTCACCGAAGCGCCGGACGGCGCCTCGGAGTTCATCAACCTGCGCCTGGGCGCGGTGCGCGGCGACTTCATCGTCCCGCAGGTGAACATCTACGCCGGGGAGGGCTTCGAGGAGGTCGAGGAGTCCTTCTTCGGGTTCATGCTGCGCGAGGCGGAGCAGCAGGGGCGCCCCTTCGAGCCGCGTACCGTGCGCATGAAGTCGGAGCTGCGCGGGCCGGGTCGGGTCGCGCTGCCACTGGCGTTCCTGCGCGGGCCGGACGGCCGGTGGCGTGCCAAGTGGCTGCACCTGTACCTCAAGGGCCACCCGGCGGCCAACCGAGTCGAGGACAACCGGGTCTCGGTCGCGACGCTGCTGCGGGGCATCGTGGAGCGCGAGCAGCTGACGGTCCGCTACCTCACCGGTCTGATGGACGCCACGACGACGACCCTGTGGGACGGCGCAACGGTCCCCGAAGGTCCCGTCACCTACATCGGCCTGCGGCGTCCCGACGGGCTGCACCCGGAGTCGCGGATCGTCGCCCTCGAAAATCTGCGCGACCTGGTCCCTGCGTGACTGTTAGAGTCGGCGGTGGCGAGGCCATGAAGGGACTTCCTTCTCAACTCCTTCTTGAATCAGTCCTTTCGCTTTCCTCGCCACTCCACTCTTCCGGCCGATGCCGATCGGCGCTCGCCGCCGGTCAGCTGTCGTAGTCCACCGTCAGCGTCTCGGAGACCGGGTACGACTGGCAGGTCAGGACGTATCCCGCCGCGACCTCGGCCGCCTCCAGCGCGAAGTTGCGCCGCATGTCCACCTTGCCGTCGGTGACCAGGGCCCGGCAGGTGCCGCAGACCCCGCCCTTGCAGGCGAACGGCAGGTCGGGGCGGCTGCGTTGGGCGCCGTCGAGGACGGTCCGCTCCCGTGGCAGGGCGGCGGTGGTGGAACGGCCGTCGAGGGTGATGGTGACTTCGCTGACGGGTCCCGTCGGGCCGGCCTCCTCGTGGTGCGCCTCCCGTACCGGCTCGTCGTCGGCGTAGAACAGCTCCTGATGCACCCGCTCCGCCGGGACGCCGAGTCCCTCCAGCACCCGCTGCGCGTCCCGGACCATGCCGTGCGGGCCGCACAGCCACCAGTGGTCGGCGCCGCGTACATCGACCAGCGCGTCGATGAGCGTCGACAGCCGGTCGGCATCGATACGGCCGGAGAGCACCTCGGCCTCCCGCGGCTCGCGGGACAGCACGTGAGCCAGCTGGAACCGGGCCGGATAGAGGTCCTTGAGGTCCGCCAGCTCGTCGGCGAACATCACCGTGTCGGTGCGGCGGTTGCCGTAGAAGAGGGTGACCGTCGAGCGGGAGTCGGCGGCCAGGACGGACTCGGCGATGGACATCATCGGCGTGATGCCGGAGCCCGCCGCGATCAGTACGTGATGGCCATGCGTGGTGAGGTCGGGCGTGAAGGCGCCGGTGGGGGCCATCACCTCGACGATGTCGCCGGGACGTACGTCCTCGACGAGCCAGGACGAGAACAGGCCGCCGGGCACCACTCGTACGCCTATCCGGGGGCTCGACCCGACCGGCGAACAGATCGAGTACGACCGCCGCTCGTCCCGCCCGTCGATCTCGCGCCGCACCGTCAGCGACTGACCGGGCGCGAAGGCGAACTCCTCGGCCAGCTCCGCCGGGATGTCGAAGGCGACGGCGACCGCGTCCGCGCACAGGGGCGTCACGGCGGCGACGCGCAGGGCGTGGAAGGCCGGACGGCGGCGGGTGCGCGGGCGTGCCGCGGCAGCCGGCTGTGCTTCCCTCAGGCCTTCCATTCAGATCTCCTTGACGTACTCGAACGGCTCGCGGCAGGCGCGGCAGCGCCACAGCGCCTTGCAGGACGTGGCGGCGAAGCGGGAGGTCTCCTCGGTGTCCGCCGAGCCGCAGCGCGGGCAGGACACCGCCGGCCGGGTGGGTGACAGCACCAGCGGGACGGGGCCGCCGCGGGGTGCGGGGCCGGGCGGGGCGATGCCGTGCTCGGCCAGCTTGCGGCGGCCGGCCGGGGTGATCCAGTCGCTGGTCCAGGGCGGGTCGAGGACGGTACGGATCTCCACGCGCGCGTACCCGTCCGCACGCAGCCGCGCCGCGACGTCGGCCCGCATCTCGGCCATGGCCGGACAGCCCGAGTAGGTCGGGGTCAGGCTCGCGACGACCGTCCCGTCCTCGGTCAGTTCGACGCCCCGCAGGACGCCCAGGTCGGCCAGGGTGAGCATGGGCAGCTCGGGGTCCGGCACCTGTTCGGCGATGTGCCGGGCGCGCCGTGCGTCGAGCAGGGTGGTCACCATGTCGCCTCCGGGTGGGCGCGGGCCACGCCCTGCAACTCGGCCAGCAGCGGGGCGAGATGCTCGGTGTGCTCGCCGTCACGGCCGGATCCCGGCAGCGGCCGGTACACCGGCATGGGCAGTCCGGCGGCCGCGGTGACCTGGCGCAGCACGGCGACTACCTCGTCCCGTACGTCGTACGCCGTGAACAACTCGCCGACGTAGGGGGCGACTTGCTCCAGGGCCCGGCGCGTCCGACGGTGCGACTCGTCCGTGCCGTCCCCCAGGCGCACGGCCCACTCCGCGGCGTACTGCCGGTGGTAGGCCAGCTCCTTGACGCCCTTCGCGGCGATGGCCGCCAGCACCGGGTCCGGGTGGGCCGCCAGCCGCTCGAAGTGGGCGAGGCGCCAGCTGGAGAGCAGCAGGAGCCGCACAATCGAGAACGCGAAGTCGCCGCCCGGTACTTCGGCCAGGCGTACGTTGCGGAAGTCGCCGGCGTCGCGGAAGTAGGCGTAGGCGTCCTCGTCGCGTCCGGAGCCGTCGGCCTGGCCGGCGCGGGAGTAGAGCAGGCGCGCCTGGCCGAGAAGGTCGAGGCCGATGTTGGCCAGCGCCACCTCCTCCTCCAGCTCGGGGGCGCGGGTGATCCACTCGGCGAGGCGCTGGGCCGAGACCAGGGCGTCGTCGGCGAGCGCGACGCACAGGGCCGCCAGTTCGCCGGCGTCGATGCCCTCGGGCACCGTGGTGTCCACGCCGTGCAGGGGGTCCTCGAAGCCGGTGCCGTAGGCCCAGCGGGCGTCGTCCTCGTGTCCCTCGGCGAGGGTCAGATAGACGTGGTCGTCACTCATGCCCTCTCCTTCAGATGTGCGGGACGTCGGCGGGGATGTCGTAGAACGTCGGGTGGCGGTAGACCTTGTCGGCGCTGGGCGCGAAGAACGGGTCCTTCTCGTCGCGGGTCGAGGCGGCGATGTGCTCCGAGCGCACCACCCAGATGGACACGCCCTCGTTGCGCCGCGTGTACAGGTCGCGTGCGTGGGTGAGCGCCATCCGGTCGTCGGCGGCGTGCAGCGATCCGACGTGCACGTGGTTGAGCCCGCGCTTGCCGCGCACGAACACCTCGTACAGCGGCCAGTCCTGCTTCCCGGAGGACTTCTCGGACGTCTGCTCGGGCGTCTGCTCGTAGGTCATGCCACCGCTCCCTTCTCCGCACGGGCGGCCTGCTTGGCCGCGTGGGCGGTGGCCGCCTCCCGCACCCAGGCGCCCTCCTCGTGGGCGCTCCTGCGCCGCTCCATCCGCTGGTCGTTGCACGGCCCGTCGCCCTTGATGACCCGCATCAGCTCGTCCCAGTCGGGGGTGCCGAAGTCGTGGTGGCCGCGCTCGGCGTTCCAGCGCAGCTCCGGGTCGGGCAGGGTGACGCCGAGCTTGTCGGCCTGCGGGACGGTCATGTCCACGAACCGCTGGCGCAGCTCGTCGTTGCTGTGCCGCTTGATCTTCCAGGCCATCGACTGCGCGGAGTTGGGCGAGGCCTCGTCGGGCGGGCCGAACATCATCAGGGACGGCCACCACCAGCGGTTCACGGCGTCCTGCACCATCTCCCGCTGGGCCTCGGTGCCGCGCATCATCGTCATCAGCAGCTCGTAGCCCTGCCGCTGGTGGAAGGACTCCTCCTTGCAGATCCGCACCATCGCGCGCGCGTACGGCCCGTACGAGCTCCGGCACAGCGGCACCTGGTTGCAGATCGCCGCGCCGTCCACGAACCAGCCGATCACACCGACGTCCGCGAAGCTCAGGGTCGGGTAGTTGAAGATCGACGAGTACTTCTGGCGGCCCTCGATCAGCCGGTTCGTCAGGTCCGTGCGGTCGGCGCCCAGGGTCTCCGCCGCCGAGTACAGATACAGGCCGTGCCCGGCCTCGTCCTGCACCTTGGCGAAGAGGATCGCCTTGCGGCGCAGCGACGGCGCGCGCGTGATCCACTCGCCCTCCGGCTGCATGCCGATGATCTCCGAGTGGGCGTGCTGCGCGATCTGGCGGATCAGGGTCTTGCGGTAGCCGTCCGGCATCCAGTCCCGCGGCTCGATCCGCTGGTCGCGCGAGATCGTCGCATCGAAGTGCTCCTGCAGCTGCTCCGTCATCGATACCAGCTTCCGACTTCCGGCTTCCCAACCGACCATTCGTTCGGTACCAGTGTGGCTTGTTTTCCGGTGCCGAGCAAGACCCATTCCACAAGCCGGAGCCGCCCTGAATACCTCCTCGGGGTATTCAGGGCGGCTCCGGTGGAGGCCGTTCACTCAGCCGTTCACTCAGCCCACGTCGGGCACCTTCAGCTTGTCCCAGCTGACCTTGCCCGGGATGCCGTCCGCGTCCTTGCCCTTGAAGTGGAGCTTTTGCTGCCAGGCGGCGTAGGAGCGGCGGTCGGCCTCGGTCCACTCGGGGCTCGGGCCCTCCTCGTAGCGGCCGCAGCCCTCGGCGACCAGGCGGCGGCCCATGGCCGTGATGATCGGGGACCTCTGACCGATGTGGAAGAAGCCGCTGCCGGGGAACGGCACGTACTTCGGCTTGGGCACGGGCTTCGGGTCGGGGGCGGGCTCACCGCCACCGCCGCCCTTCAGCCGCTGGGCGATGCGCTTGCGCATCCCGTCCATGGTGAAGCCGCGCGGGTCCTGCTTGCCGGGCTGCCACTCCTTGTGGCCGATGACCGAGCGCTCGCTCCAGCCGTGGTGGCGGCAGATCGCGGCCGACACCTTCTCGATGGCTTCCTTCTGCGCCTCGGGCCAGGGGTCCTTGCCGTCGCCGAGGTTGATGCACTCGAAACCGTAGAAGTGGGCGTTGCCGTCGGTGTCGGCCTCGTTGTCGTGCGGCAGCTTCGACTCGTTGATCACGGCGCGCAGGACGTCGCTGTCCCCGAGTCCCGCGTGGTTGGCGCGGCCGTTGCCGACGAGGTGGATCTCGCCCTTCTTGTCTATGACGCCGTGGCAGAGCGGGCCCGGCAGGCCGGAGTAGCCGTTGTAGCAGATGTTCACCGACGCCTCGGTGCCCTTGGTGACGGTGTGGTGGATCATCACACCGTTCACCGGGCCCCAGGCGCCCTTGCTGTTGCGGTTGTGGGTGCGCCAGCTGCGCACCTCGTGGACCGTCAGACCCTCCGCGCGGAGGATCTCCACCATCTTCGACGCACTCAGGGGCTTGGCCATTACTCGTCTCCCTCCGCCGCCGACTCCGCATCCGCGGTGGTCTGCGACCTCCCGCGCGACGGGTCCTCCGCCAGCTGCTCCTCGCGGCGCGCCTGCTCCTCCGCCGCGAGCGTCGCCTCGTCGGCGGCCGGGATGCTGCTGGCCAGCGGGTTGAAGGCCAGGCGCAGGTCGACGGTGCCGCCCTCGCCCTTGACGAGGGCAAGCGGCGCGAAGCCGCGGGCGATGCCGAAGGGGCCCCGCAGCAGCGGGCGGCGTGCCGCGTCCCTGGGCCACTCGACGTTGCCGGTGGCGGTGCGGGCGGGGATGATCCAGTGGTCGCCGGTGCGGTAGCCGCCGCCCTTGGCGAAGTACACCTCGACCCCGTCCTCCAGCGGCAGCCACTCCCCCTCCGCGACGGGAACCGCACCGCCCTTCAGAGCCGTCGTACGGCCCTTGCGCTTCGGTCCCTCGTGGTGGTCCCAGCGGCGCAGGAACGGGTTGAGGCGGGGCAGCCGTCCGACGGCCTGGTCGGGCTCGGCGGACAGGCGCACCCGGCGGCCCGGCAGGTCCAGTTCCTCGACCCGGAGCAGGGGCAGCGGTTCGAGGCGGGAGGCGTAGGCGGTGTCGGTGAGCTCCACGTGGTCGCCGACGTCCAGGTCCAGCTTGTCGTCGTGTCCGAGGGATGCCAACTGCACCCAGGTGCCGTCGAGTTCGTCGACCGGGAAGACCACGGAGCCGTTCTCGCGGGACCACTTGAAGGTGGCGTCCTTCGCCTCGCCGCCCGCGTGGACCTCGACGCGGTACAGCTGGTTCTCCTGGCCGCGGTAACGGGCGTCCGGCTTCACCAGGCACGGGTCCTCGTCGGCGTGGTCGGGCCGCTCGCTGCGGGCGGCCAGGCGCGCGGTGGGCGTGGCCTGCTTGCGGGCCCACTTGTCGAAGGCGGCCCGCACGACCTCCTTGGACGGGTCGGTCTCCTCGATGTCCAGCGCGGCCAGCGACAGCGGCAGCACCTGCCAGACGACCTTCACGCGGGCGGCGGTGTCCGGCATCGCCGCGCCGAGCGCGACCTCGCGCAACGCCGGGTCCTCGGCGGCGGATACGGCACGCTCCCACACGTTCAGGTAGACCACGAACGGCGAGGTGGCGGGCGAGGGCAGCCGGTCGCCGGGCTTCTCCGGGTCACGGAAGCCGTCGGGCTGGTCCCAGTAGGTCCAGTGCGCGGGCGCAGCGGCGGCGTCCTGCTCGTCGGCGTCGTCGTCCGGGACCGGCACGCCGGGCGCCGGGCGGGTCGCGTCGACCAGGATGCCGTCGACGTAGTAGCGGCGCCCTGGATGTGCAGCGTGTCGATGTCGTGCTTGCCGCCCACGTAGTCGATCTTGAAGCCCGCGGCGTCACGCGGTCCGCCGTGCCGGCCGATCAGGTCGGCGGCGAGGGTGCGGGCCTGGTGGAGCTGGATCGCGGCCTGCTCGTTGAGGTCGGCGTCGAGCTGGACGCGGCCCTGCTGGGCGATGACCGCCGAATAGCGCCGTTCCGGGCGGAACGTGAGGCGGGAGAGATCAGCGTGCATGAAGGGGGTCCCCCTGGTTCAGGAAAGTGCGGGTAGGGCTTACGGCGGCGGCGCTCTCGTCGCGACTCATGTCATCAACCACGTCACGCATCACGTCACGAAGAAGATCCCGGCGTCCGTGCCCGCCGGGGTGTACTCCGCGAGCCGTGCCCTGAGGCCGTCCTCGCGCTGCGGCCGGTACAGGTCGTGGAAGGCGCCCATCTCGGCGCCGTCGTCCGAGCCGCGCCGGATCTCCTCGGCGCACCGGTCGGCCGGCAGCCCGTACCAGGGCGTCCCGTAGCGCTCGGAGGTGAACAACGGCCGTACGCGACCAGCCTGTTCGGGCCCGGCCAGGTCGGGCTGGCAGCGGTACCGGCGCGGGGTGCGCGACCCGGCCGGCACGTACGAGTACCGCAGGCACCCGATGCCGCGCCGGGCCACGTGGAGCCGGCCGGTGAAGACCGAGTTCTCGGCGATCTTCACGGCGTGCGTGTGGATCTCGCCGATCACAGTGGTGCGGTGCAGATGCAGTACGGCGTGCGCGTGGCGGCAGTCCGGTGCGGAGAGGGCCTCGCGGTCGCTGCCCGTCGCGTCGAGGATGCTGTCGCGCAGGTGGATGTCGAGGGGTTCCTCGCTCACCTCGTCGCCGATGACCTCGATCGTGCCGAGGATGCTGTGCTCGACCTGGAGGCATGCGGTGGTGCGTTCCAGGACGATGCTGGGCTCCTCGGGCGAGTGCGGCTCGCACTCGGGCTCCAGCGACCAGCCGGGCACGAGCGTGGAGTGCCGTACGACGACCGCGCCCACGGAGCCGGTCACGTTGATGCCGCGTCCGGCGACCAGCAGGCCGTCGAGGACGATGCGCGGGCGCTCGTGCGGGGCACAGTCCTCCGACACCGCGCGGATGTTGAGCGCGTCGGGGCGGTTGCTGTACCAGTCGAGCAGGCGTATCACCGGGCGGGTGCCTTCGGCCGCGCGGACTTCGAGGCGGTCGCCGGGGTCGAGGTCGAAGTCCAGCTGCTCCTGGTAGGCGCCGCTGTGGGTGATCTCGATGATGCCGGCGGGGCCGGTCCGGTCGGCGCGGCGGTCGTGCTGCCAGGCCCGGTAGGCGTCCATGATCTGGCGGTACGGCTGCCCCGGCCCGACCCGGTAGACCTCGGCGTCGGGACGCGGCTCGCGGTCCTGGCGGTCGTACTCGCCGCCGCCCATGTCGGCGGCGAACGCGTAGTGGTAGTCCACCCACACACCCTGTCGGGGCGCCGACCGCGAGCCGAACGCGATCCGCCCGAGCTCCGGGTCGACAGCGACCTGGCCGCGCCCCGGGCGGTAGCGCCAGTCGGACAGGTCGGCGACCACGATGTCCGACGGCGGTACGGGCTGGTCCTCTCCGTCGCGCCGGATGACGAGGCTCTTGCCGGGGCCGTAGTAGTCGGTGAGCCGGTCGTGGAGCTGGCGGCGGGTGATGAACGCCGGGACGTTGTCGATGGTCGCGATGTGGGTGGGCGACGGCTCCGGGAACGGCTTGGTGACCAGCGGGGTGTCGTTGCCCAGGATCGAGAAGGTGTAGAGGTTGCGGGCGCGGTCGATGCAGTACGCCGGGGACTGGGTGAGCGAGTGCGCCTTCAGCCGCCAGACGAAGAGCGCTACTCCGGCGGGCGTCCAACCCCCTTGCCGGTGGCGCGAGTTGGCGCGCCGCACGTCGACGGTGCGCGCCGTCGCGCCGAAGGGGCCGCCCGCGAGGTCGAGGGCGGAGTTGTCGCGCAGGTCGACGAGACGGCCGCGCTCTCCACGGTGGACGCCGGTGTCGCCGTACAGCTTCACGGGCTGGGTGTGGGCGACCTGCCGGGACAGCTCGACGGCGCGGGCGGGCCAGCCGGTGACCTGCTCGGAGAGTTCCTCCAGGAGGTGGAGGGTGCCCTTGCGGCGGCGGTTGGCGACCGTCGCGGCGACGTCGGCACGCGGGGCGACGGCCTCGGCGAGGGCGGCCCGGCCGCCCTCGTGCAGACCGGTCGTGAGGACGCGCTCGTAGCCCGGCAGGGTGCGGTAGCCGACCAGGTCGCCGAGGTACGGCAGCACCCACGGCGCGGCCGTCTCCACGAACAGGTCCTCGTAGCCCTGCTGGACGCCGTCGCGGACCCGGTCGAGCTGCTCGGCGATCACCGCGAGCAGGGCGCGCAGCGGCTCGCCCTCCTCGGCGTCGCGCAGCAGGTGCCAGCGGGGCAGCAGTTCGGCGAGCCCGTCGGGTTCCCTGGACGTCGTCGCCGGGGTCGCGGTCTCGAAATGGACATCCGCCGGGTTCGCAGACATCACTTGACCTCCGTCAGAATCAGGGTGTCCGCCGCCCTGGGCGACAGCAGTGCGAGCTGGGCCGGGCGGATACCGCGGAAGACGAACACCGACCGTCCCTTCGCCAGGCGGCGGGTGTCGGTGATGTCGGGGTTCAGGCGCAGGAGTTCGGCGAGCGGGACTCCGTACTTGGCGCAGATCTCCGACAGCGTCTCGCCGTTCGCGACGCGGACCGTGTGGACCTTCTCGTCGTACGTCGCCGGGTGCGCCGCCACCGATGCCTTCGGCGGGCCGGGGTCGGTGAGGATCCCGGTGAGTTCCTCGGGCATCGCGGACGCGGGGACGCCGGTGAAGACGTCGACGTCGACGTAGTCGACGCCGGGCACGGAGTGGGCCGTGGCCAGGACGTCCGAGAGACGGGCAGGTCGGCCCAACTCGCGTCCCTCGTAGCCGAGTCGGCGGAGGAGTGCCTGACGCAGCCGTGGCTCCACGACTTCCCAGGCGTGGTCGCGGGCGACCTTCACCTTGGCCGCGACGAGCAGCAGGACCAGCTCACGTACGTCCACCCGTACGGGGAGGTTGAGGTCCCCGTACTCGGTGAGCGCGCCGCGCAGGGCCCTGAGCGTGTCCGAGTCGCCGTCGATCGGCACGTCGTCCGTGCCGGCGACCGTCACGTGCAGCACGCGCCGCCGCCCGTCGAAGAGTTCGCGTGCGGCGGCCCGGCCGATGCCGGCGCGGGAGCGGGCGAAGTCCTCGTAGTCGGACGCGGAGACCAGGCGGTCCAGCGCCGAGACGGCGAGCGGGATCGTACGGCGGGTCAGGCCGGGTCCGTCCGCGTCCGCGCCGCCCTTGGCGGGGCGCGGGTTGGTCACCTGGGTGACGCCGAGCGGCCGGGTGAGGGGCTGGGTGATGCGGTCGGCGGCGACGTTGGCGGCCTTGCCGGTGCCGAAGCGGTAGGGGGCGCGGATGTTCTCGTGGCCGGAGGGCAGCCGGGCGCCGCTGATTCCGTCGCCGAAGGTGACCGTCGTACGGCCGTCGGCGGTGGAGCCGGTGATGTACACGCGCTCGCCCGGGCCGCGTCCGGCGAGGCTGTCGACCTCGTGCCAGAGCACGCCGTCCACCCGGATCTCCAGCACCGGTGTGGCGCCGAGCGGATTGTCGTCGGCGAGCCAGGTGAGCGGGGACTGCCACAGCGCGAACGTCTGGTTCACGCGGTCCGAGTCACCGCTGCCGATGGCCTCCTCGCGGCTCTCGCCATGGGTGGCCTCGACGACGTTGCCGAGGATCCTGACCGTCTCGCGGCGGTAGCGGTGGGCGAGGTCGGCGGTGAGGGTCAGGCGGGTGTGGACGTGGTCGCCGGGGAGCTGGGGGTCGACGGCCGGGTCGGCGGCGGCGATGGTGACGACCTCGGTGGCCTGGACCCCGGTCGTCCCTGGGACGTCACTTCGCTCGCCGCTCACGATGAGGGTACGTCCGGGCCGCAACCCGTCGTACAGTTCCGCGAGTTCGACCTCGTTGCCGTGGACGTCCTCGCCCAGCGGTTCGTCGGCGAGGCGGAGCGGCTCACCGGCCGCGTGCACGGTGGTGTCGCGGACGTGCGAGAGCAGGACGTCGAACTCGTCCAACCAAGGGGCGGCAAGGGTGAGTTCGGTGCCGCGGCCGGTGATGCCGTAGTTGGTGTACGCCGCCGTACGCGCCGCGACGACCTGGGTGGTGACGAACGCGAGCTTGGCATCGCCGGGGATGCCGCCCTGCGCACCCTTGGCCGGGCGCTGGATCGCGACCCAGCTGCCGACCGTGATGCCGGTGTGGACCGAGTCCAGCTGGAGGATGCTGCGGTTGAGGGGCTCCGGCTTGCTCGCGATGACGACCTCGACGTTGGGCTCGGTGGTCCCCACCGTGTACCTGAGGCTCACCTCGTACTCGCCGTGCGTGAACTGCTCGCCGGTGTTCGGCCGCAGGGAGATCTGCTCCGACGTGCCGTTGTGGATGCCGACGTGGACCAGGCCCTCGTCGTCGGGCCGGGACAC
The DNA here is from genome assembly GCF_041052385.1 of Streptomyces sp. R28. Classification (GTDB taxonomy): domain Bacteria; phylum Actinomycetota; class Actinomycetes; order Streptomycetales; family Streptomycetaceae; genus Streptomyces. Next base: position 1,047,639 of record NZ_CP163439.1, read on the forward strand.
GAAGAGCGCGCGCTCCGGCAGGCCCGAGTGGAAGCGGGCCGTGACGCCGGGGTCCTGCGAGTCGGTGGGGCGGCGGTTGAGCCAGCTGAGGTCGCGGTCCTGGCCGGAGCGCACGGACAGCTCGACCTGGCCCGTGCCGAGCGGGAAGGTCAGCGGCTGGACGACGGGCAGGTTCTCGGCGCGCTGGTCGGAGCTGCTGCCCTCGACGTACTGGAACTCGGCCCGGACCGGCGTCCGGCCCGCTGTGTCGTACACGACCCGCATGCTCGCCAGCACGGCACCCGTGAGCGGCCAGTCGGCGGTGCGGATGACCCGGCCGCGGTCGTCCTGGACGGGCTTGAGCGGGGCCGTGGCGCCGAAGGGGGCGGCCGTGACCCGCATGGCGAGCAGTTCGCGCAGGAGCTGCCCGGTGCCGGGGGCGGGGCCGCCGCTTTGCGCCAGGCCGGGTAGAGGCTGCCGAGGGCGGGGTTCAGCGCGGAGAGCAGGCGCGCGGTGTCGCCGCCCGGACGCTGGGCACCGGTGCCGCCGTGAGGCGCGGGGGTGGCCGCGCGCAGGGCCGGGAGGACCGCGCCCAGGGTCTGGAGGGCGGCCGAGCGAGGATCGACGGCGCTCTTCAGCGTCCGCGTCTGCGTCAGCCCGTCTTCGGCGGGCTGGGCGGGCGCCAACTGCATTGCTCGCTCTGCGAGTTCAGCGAGTACCGCCTCCAGCTGCTCGAACCACGCGGCCACGTCCTCGTACGGCTCGGCCAGCACCTGCGCCTCGCCGAGCCGTGCGACGGGCTCCGCCAGACGGGCCGCGAGTCGCTCGGGGCTCTTGATGCCGTCCAGGTCGTCCCGCAGGGGCGCCAGGACCTGGTCCTCGAAGTCCTCGATCAGCCGGCTGACCGGGCGCGGGTTCGGGACCTCCGGCGTCGGCGGCTCGTCGCCGGGCTCCCCCGGTGCTGCGGGGGCGGCGGTCCACCGCCGCACCTCGTCGACCAGCTCCTTCAGGGTCGGCGGGGCCGACTTCGGCAGGGAGATCGCCGTGATCTCGTCGTCCCGGTCGACGCGCGCCTTGGCGACGGGCAGCAACTTGCGCTCCCCGCCCGCCTGTTCACCGAAGACGAAGAGCAGCTGGTCGCCGGTCTGGAGGGAGTTGGCCGTGCCCTCGACGAAGATCTCCGAGCGGCGCTCCAGGTCCTCGGGGGTGACCAGGGATGGGCGCCGACGGCGTACCTTCAGCTCGTTCCAGTCCCAGCGGGCCGTCAGGTCACGGCTCGTCTCGAAGGTGAGGGACTGCTCGTCGGCCGAGGCGGGCACGCTGTGGCTGCGGGCGCCGCGCACAATGGTGACCGGCAGCGCCTCGGCGCGCGGGTCGCGTTCCAGGGTGTACGCCAGATGCGTGGCGGCGGCGACGCCGGGGCGCGGCCGGTGGCCGACGAGGCGGCCGAGCAGGACCAGCGAGCGGTGCTCGTTGGCCGTACGGATGTAGGCCTCGTCGGCGATGCGCTCGGAGTGGAAGGTGAGCAGGTCGCCGAGGACCGCGGTGGCATCGAGCAGGCCGATCGCCGGGTCGTCCGGGGTGCGGACGGTGAGGCCGTCCAGTGCCGGGTACGCCGGTGAGGCGAGCCGGTCGAGGAGGGCGGACAGGAAGGAGCCGTACTCGCCGACGCGGTAGTCGAGGGCCGTGCGGCCGGGCGGATTGTGCACCGGGGCCGGGGCGAGGCGCTCGTCGTGGCCGTCGCGGCAGGCGCCGCCGCAGGTGCACTCGTCGGTGATCGTGCCCTCGGTCATCGCTCCCCCGGTCATCGGGCACCTCCCAGGGAAATCGCCAGCCGGCCGTTCTCCGGCCGGTCCGGGTCGTTGTCGCAGATGGCGATCTCCAGCGGGCCGAGCCGCAGCACGCCGTCCTCCCTCTCTCCTCGGTCCGGCTCGAACAGCCTGTGCAGTCGGGCCACTTGGATGCTCTCCACGCCGGGGACCGCGGCCGCGACGGCGACCAGGCGGGTGAGCCGTACCGGTTCGCCGAAGGTCAGCGCGTCCGGGTGGAAGAAGCCGAGGCGTCCGTCCGCGAGTCGGCCGTTGCCGAGGACCCGGTACAGCTCGGCCAGGATCTGCCCGTGCTGGTGGCCCGGCTTGGCGCACACGGTCAGCGCGATGTCCAGCGGGACCAGCCGCGCGGCGCCGACGACGAGGTCGTGGCCGATGCGACGGTACGGCTCCAGGGACTGGGCGACGGAGGCCAGCAACTCCTGTGACGGGGCGCCGGTGCCGGACGCGTCGATCGCGACATGCGCCTCCTGGACGCTGCCGGTCCAGCGCAGCTCCGCCGCCGCGCGCTGCACGCCGGGCAGGGCGGTGGCGAGGGCCGCGTAGTCCTCGGCGGTGACCGCGCGCAGCCGGGTGCGACGCAGGTCGAGCGGGGCCAACTGGCGTACCTGCTCGACGGGTTCGGGTTCGATTCCGCCCTTGGCGGGCAGCGGGTTGCGGACCACGGCGGCGGGCGGCGGCTCGCAGTCGGACTGGACGACAAGGTGGTTGATGGCCTCCGCGCCGACGTTGCCGGCGGTCCCGCCGCCGAGCCGGTAGTGCACGGCCAGGCGGGATCCGGGCGTCGGCTTGGCGCCGCGCCGCCCGTCGCCGAAGCGCAGAGCGAGACGCCCGTCGTCCTCGAGTTCGCCGACGAAGTGCCTCTCGCGCGGGCCGCTGTCGAGCAGATCGCGGCGCGGCGCCCATACGGCGTCCTCGTCGTCGCTCCCGTGGAGGCGTACGGCGGGCAGGGCGCGGCGCGGGTCCAGGTCGAGCGCGGCGGTCGCGGAGCCACGCAGCACCGGCTCGTCGGGGTGCAGTCCGGCCGCGTACGCCGGGCCCCAGCTGTGCGCGATCTCCCAGGCGATGTGCCCGTCGAGGACGGTGCCCGCGCGGGCGCGGGCCGTCAGGACCTCGATCCGGCGCAACTTGGGGTCGAGCAACTGGTCGCTGCGGTGCAGGAGTTCGCGCAGGGCCCGGACGGGATGGCGGCGCAGTTCGATCCGCTCCAGGATCTTCAGGCCGTAGATCACCGCGAGTTCGGCGATCTCCTGATCGCCGAGACCGTCCCGGTCGCGGGCGCTGCGCCACAGCTCGACGAGCCGCTGCCGGACCCAGCCGGGAATCGCGGCGATCCGCTCGGCCTGCCCGGCGGCGACGGTGCCGAGGTCGGGGAAGGGCGCCGCCTGGACCACGGGCGCACGGCCCAGGACGGGACGGAAGCGGGGCTGGATGCCTGGGTAGACGGATTGGGCCAGCAACGTGCGTAGCGCTGCCGCCTGGGCGTATGCGGTGCCGGGGACGACCCGCTCGTGGCGCTGACCGGCTCGTTCCAGGCCGAGTCCGGCCCGGTTGGTGGCGGACTCGCCGACGACCTCGAAGAGCTCGCGGATGTCGTCGGGCGTCAGTGCGTCGCCGGATTCCGCCTGGTCCGTGAGCGAGTTGATGAGCCGGCCGGGCGCGTTGCCCTCGTCGCGGTCGTGGCAGCCGAAGGCCGGAGCGTCGCAGGGGGCGACGACGGCGGGGACCTGCGGGACGGTGAACGTCTCGGGGAGCCCGTGCAGGGTGCGGCCGTGGTCGACGAGGACGACGTTGCCGCGCGCGAGGGTCACGTCCTCGACGGGCAGGCAGTCACGGCCGCCGCGGGTGGCCAGGCAGAGCGGGAAGCGCAGGGCGTCCTCGGCGGTCCAGGTGACCTCCAGGACCGGCTGGTCCTCGATGCGGTCGACGGCGGGCGTGACGGAGGTCAGGCGTACGGCCTGGCGGTGGCTCGGGTCGGCATCGCCAGGGGTGCCGGTGCGCGGGCCCTTGACCTCCTCCAGGACGAGCAAGTCGCCGGGCTTCAGGTCGAGTCGGCGTTCGCGGCAGGTCTCCGGGTCGACCCACTCGTCGCGCAGGGTCGCGGAGGTGGCGCCCTTCGGGAGGGTGCACACCTCGCCGCCCCAGGTCCACAACCCGATCGCGTTGTGCGCGACGCGCAGCTCCAACGGGTCGGCGGTGACGACGGGTTCGAAGACCTCCACCGAGCCGCGCTCGTCGAGGTCGCCGAGGTCGGCCTCGTCGATGACCGTGCCGGGTTCGGGGCGGTCGTGCGGGTCGAGGGTGCGCACGTCGACGGAGGCGAAGCGGTAGGTGCCCGGGGCGAGCGTGTGGTCGCCCGCGGTCTGGACGGCGACGTAGGCGCGGGCCGTGCAGCCGTCGTGCATCGCGTAGTCGATGAGCCGGACGTGCCGCCGTACGGACACCCGGCGGCGGGCGGTGTCGAGGTAGGCCTCGGTGGCGACCGCGTCCTGCTGGTAGCTGATCTGGTCACCGGTGTACGCGAGCAGTTCGACCAGGGTCATGCCCAGGTCGGCGGGGTTGCGCTCGACCCAGTCGGGGGTGGTGAGCGCGAGCCGGTCCAGGAGCAGCTTGCGGATGGTGTCGTAGTCGCGGGCCGTGTAGTCGACGACGGGCGCGGCAGGGAAGTCCGAGGACGGCTGCTCATCTTCCTTGCAGTCGAAGGGAGTTGGGCAGTCGGGCCGGAAGGCGAAGGTCGCGCTGTGGTAGCGCTGGTCGAAGCCGCGGAAGGGCTCGGTGCCGGGGCGGCCGTACGGGTCGGTCTCGACGAGGGCGAGCCGGTAGCGGGAGGTGTCGCCGGCCTTGTCCAGGGTGACGTAGAGCCTGTCGTCGAGCTCCGGGTCCTCCTCGCGCTCCACACTCACGTCCACGGCGGTGATGCCGGTGATGCGGCGGCCGCCGTCGATGCGGACGTTCTCGGGGCCGAGGCCGTGGGGTGCCTTGCCGAGGAAGGTGACGGTGAGCAGCAGCCCGTCGTCGCCGACCTCTACGGAGTCGACTCCGCCCAGCTGAGCGGCGCGGACCTTCGTCCGGCGGGAGGTGGTGGTCGTACCGGTCATGCCGTGGCCCTCCCTTCGAACACGTCGTCGCGCCGGGTGCCGTCGGCGCGTATGGCGTACGACAGGTACACGCGGACGACGTTGTCCTCGCTGATCACGTCGAGGGCCTCCACGTCGATGAGGTCGCCGAGCCAGCGCTGGAGCGAGGCCTGGACGGAGAGTTCGAGGGTGCTGATGAGTTCCGGGCTCGTCGGCGCGAAGACCAGGTCGAGGAGCCCGCAGCCGAAGTCGGGGCGCATCACGCGCTCGCCGGGGCTGGTGAACAGCAGCTGTTCGATGAGGTCGTGGACGTGCTCCCCGTGGGTGGCGTGCGCGGTACGGCCCCGGCGGTCGGCGCGGAAGGGGAACGCGATGTCGGAACGGGGCCTGGTTCCCCGGCTGGTGGGACTCATCGGACGGTGACCTTTCGCTGCGCGGCCTGGACGACGGGCGGCCCCTGCGGCACGAACGCCGCGGTGAAGCACTCGGCCGCGGAGGTGTCCAGCAGCACGGGCGAGCCGTCGACGGTGATGCCGGTGCCGGCCGCGGTCCAGCGGACCGTCACGCACGGTGCGGGCACCCCGTCGACGGTGTGCGGGCAGCCGGTGACGACGTAGCTGTGGGCGGCCGTGGCGACGGCGGCGCCACCGGCTCGGACGCCGCCGGAGGGTGTGGTGGCCGCGATGACGCGACCGCCGTGCGGGCAGCCGATCACGGCGTCGGCATCGAGCAGACTCCCGGGCATGTTCTCTGTTCCCCCGTCTTTCTCATCGCTTGGAGAGCACGGTCAACTGGCCCTCGTTGATGGTCACTTCACGGCCGCGCAGAATGATCTCCGCTCCCGCGCCGGTCGCGATGACCACGGCTTCCTTCGTGATGCGGATGTACGCGCCGCCCTGTGCCTGGAGGAGAATCCCCTGCTCGGCGCCGGGCGTGTCGTTCATGACGAGCTTGTGCGCCTGAGGGGTCTGCACGACTACCGGTTTGTTGACCGCGCCCGCCTGTAGCTCACGCCGCGCGTCGGGCGGCAGCTCCTCGGCGGCGCCGTACCAACACCCCGTCCACACCGGGAAGCTGGGATCCCCCTGCTCGAACTCCACCCACACGCCCGCGCCCGGCGGCGGCACCACGAACTGCCCCGACTCGGGTCCGGTGAACGGCAGACAGGGCAGCGCCCAGGTGGACGTCTCGTCGCCGAGGACGTCCGGGACCTCGACGGTGATCCGGCCGATGCGCAACGGGTCGTCGTTGCTGACGACCCGGCCGCGGAACTTGCCGAGGTAGCGATTGCTGGGTGCCGCCATGCTGAACTGCTCCTGGTGGTGGGTGTGTTGGCCGCTACGGCCGTACGTAGTCGCTGCGGGCTTCGAGGCCCTCTCGGGAGAGGGTGAAGTTCTGCTGGTACGAGCCCGGACGCAGGTTGTGCGTCACGGACTTGACGAAGTAGTCGCCGTCGTACGCCCGTCCCGAGCCGCGTACGCCGACGAGCTGGCGCGGCTGGAGGATGTAGCCGTGCCGGATGACGTCGAGCGAACCGGAGCCGGAGACGACGTCGGCGGACACGGCGGCCCGGGCGAGGAGTTCCGCCTCGGCCTGCTCACGTTGCTGCTTGGCGGTGCCGGAGAGGGTCCTGCGCTTCAGGGCCGGGGTGGGCCGCTTGCCGAGGGGCGGGCGCAGCGGGCTGATGGACGGCTGCGGGAGCAGGGCGGACTGCCGGGTCTCCGGGTTCTGCCACCGGGCCTGCGGCTCTTCGCGCGCGGTCCCGTCGTACGCGAACGTCAGCTGATCGACTGTGGAGTTGGCGTCCATGTTGACGCTGAGGGCGTGCTGCCGGATGCCGAGGCGCACCTCGGGCCCCCAACGTGCGGAGGACTGACCCGGGTTGGGCCCCGGCTCCAGATAGAAGGTGTAGCCGTTGGCGCGGGCGAGCTCGGTGACGTACTGCAGGTCGGTCTGCGTCTGGTAGTGCACACGCAGGTCCTGGTGCGGGGGCTGGGTGACCTTCTCGGTGTAGACGTCGGGTCGGATGCCGTAGTCGGAGTAGCGGCGCAGGATGGCCAGGACCCGCTCGGAGGGCGGCAGGTTGGGGTACCGGGCGGTGCGCTCCTCCAGGTCCATGAGGAGGGTGAGATCCTCGCCGGTGACGGTGAGGGTGGAGTGGCCGGGCTGGTTGCTGGCGCCGACCTCGTGCCGGACGATGAGCCCGTCGAAGAGGACGTCCGGGGTGCCCTTGACGGTGACGGTGACGATGAGCCGGGTCTTGGGGTCGAAGAACCCCTCGGGCAGGAGCCGCCGGCTGATGATCCCGTTCTTGGTGAGGTCGAAGGCGAGCTGGAACCCGCTGCGCTCCCCCGCCGTGGCCGTGATCTGGGCGGACAGCAGGGCCTCGGTCACCTCGGCCGGGACGGGCCGGGCCAGCTTGGGCCCCATGAGGAGCGTGATGTGGACGGGGCCCTGCCCCACGGGCAGATCAAACACGCCGGTCTCCCCTGCCGCCCGGGAACCCGCCGGCGAGCGGGATGTCGATGACGCGCCCGGCCTCGTCGGTCAACTCCCGTGGATCGAGTACGGGGTTGGCGTCGGCGATCTGCCACCACTGGGCGGGGTCGCCGAAGTAGCGCTGCGCGAGCAGGTCGGGGCGCTCGCCGGCGCCGACGGTGTGGGGCTGGGTGAGGTCGCCGTCGGGGGTCTGGTCGAGCGGGGGCAGCAACCGGCGCTTGGTGTACCGGACTTCGGTGCCGTCGGGTCGGCGATGGATGCCGATCTCGGCGTCGTGGTACCGGCTGGTGCGCGGGTAGGGATGAGCACCCGGTATCGCGTCCAGGGCACTCTCGTAAGGCTCGATGTCAGCCATGGTGTTCTGCTCAGCCCCTTCCGAACACGACGTTGCTTCCAGTTCCGGTTCCGGTCCTGGTCCCGGTCCCGAAGCCGCTTCCGCTGAGCCCGAGCGAGCCGAGGCCACCGCCGCGCGCGGCTGCGGCGAGGCGTTCCTTCTGGGCGAGGTGGGCCATGTACAGGTCGGCGCCGCGGTGGCCTGCGGGGAGGTCACTGACGGTGAGGATCTTCATGCCGATGCTGAGGGAGGCGCGGATCGGGTTGAGGTTCACGTCGAAGGCGGACTCGTTGACGGACAGCTCGGTCAGCCGGACCGGCATGACCCGCTTGCTGCCCCAGGTGAAGAGGGTGAGCGGCATCTCGATCGGGCTGATCTCGATGGCGCCCTTCTGCGACAGCTTGCTCGCGGCGCGGAGTTGGGCCACGGTCGGCTGCACCAGCATTTCGAGGGTCGCGAGCTGCGGGTGGATGCCGTCGGGGGCGGCGACCTCGAACTGGTCGGTGGCGTCGATCTCGGCCGTGAACTTCCAGGTCTCCTGAGCGGGGCCCTTCAGACGGAGGGCCTCGTTGCGGTCGCCGCTACCGGTGCCTCCACTTCCGGAGTCGCCGCTGTCGCCGGCGGACTGGGGGGCGACGCTGCGCTCCAGGGTGTCCGGGTTGAACTGCAGGACGATGATCCGCTGGGGGGTGCCGGTGTCGGGGTTGACTACGACTATTCCGGAGCGGATGGGTTTGGGGATGTCGGCGTAGCGGGTCACAGGCGGGCCTCGAGGCGGGTTCGAAGGGAAGAATAGTCGCGGTCCGGAAACAGCTCGGGAAACACCTGGAGCATGTTCTTGAGGTTGTTTGCGCCATCCAAAAAATCTCGCCTCGCCAGCGAGATGTCTGCGAATAGGTACTGCCAGCCGTAAGTACCCTTCGTGAGAAGCAGCGCTTTCAGGTACTCACAGTAGCCGATGTCGAGCTTGATAAATCCTGGCGGATACGGGGACTGCCCGATGTCCGCGATGTCGCTGTACCAGAGTTCAAGCTCATCGACGTCCGCTTGCATGCGGATGTAGGTCTGGATTCCCGCACCCGACCTGGGCGTTCGATCTATGGGACACAACTGCGACAGGAACTCACGCTGAAAGTCAGTCGTTCCTGATTCCGTCCCGGGATCACTGGACTCAAGGGCATCGTTAAAGTTGATGAGGCTGAACTCACCTTTGACATCCGGAAGTGTTCCGACGGTCCTCCATGCGGCGCCGAGCTCATAGAAGCGCACATAACAGCTCAACATGTCTTCACTGAAGCGCACCCCCTCCCATGATTCATTGTATTCCTCCGGCAAAATAATGGAGAGCGGCATGTCCAGCTCTGTTCCACTGCATTGCGATTCCAGCTGAGGGGAGTTTTCGATCTCGTTGAGAGAATCCAGATGCAACTGTTCGTTCTGCGTAAGCGTTGACATTGCCCTCCTCCGCTCCTTTCCGCCTAAAATGTGAAGCGCCCGGCCTGGTGAAGATCTGCAACGTGTTTCATGATCTCATCGAGGGTGTACACAGGCTTACCATTGGACGACTTCCAGACCTTCAGCTTATTGTGCATGTCTCGGATTCCACTGAAGGGCTGCGACCGGTTCGGGAGCCCACTGGTAAATTCTTTGTCCCTGACTTCCAGGAGGGCCGGGATGAAGTTGCCCTTCTGCTTCAGTACCCCTCGGATCTCCTGCTCGCTCGCGGTGTTGATGTTGACCGGAGCCGGCCTGCTGCCAGGCACGGGCGGTGCGGGGATATTCAGGGTCGCGCTGGTGATCGCATCGAATTCCTTCCAGTCCGAGCGGCTGCGGCCGTCTGCGCCCCCCTTCTTGCCGTAGAGGCCCCACGAGGCCTTGAAGGTCCTGGGGAACCCTGGCGGATAGTCTCCCGCCGCATATTTCTCCGGAGCGACCGGTCGGCCCGGGTAGTTGTACGGGGAGCCTCCCTGCCAGGACGTCAGATCCACCTGATACCAGCCCACGTTCTCCGGGTTGTTGTTCATCGACCCGAACGTCATGGCCGCAAACTTCTCGAAGTTCACATAGAAGGGGCGATTGATCGAGTTCAGCGCCGGCACGAAGTTCGACGTCTTGGCGGGACCACCAACCTGCCTGGGTATGAGGTGCATTCGGTCCCACTGGGGCTTTCCGGGGGCGTTGAGACTGTGATCGTCCACATAGGTGAAGCCCTCGGTGTACTGGCCGCTTGGCACCTCCCCGTTCCTAGCGGCCCATTCGGCGTTCACATATGTCGCCTTGGTCTCCGCGCCCGGCGCGGTACCCATTTTCGGCTGAGGTGTGATTTCCGGGTCGGGCAGCCGTTGTTGCTCGAGATAATCCTTCATCCCTTGCGAGAACCCGTTGATCACGTCCTCTGCAGGATTGAGGGTCGCCCTGATGTTGAACTTGGGGTCCCCCTTCTTGGTCAGGCTCGTCAGGCGATAATGACGGCGCAGGGCGGCAAGCAGCTGGTCATGAGCCGTTTCCGGCATTCCCGGCTCGAGACGCTCCTTCAGGATTCGGCGGATGCGCGCGACGATCTCGTCCAACCTGTCGTCCTTGGACTGATCCTCCTCCTTCTTCCGCTGGTCCTTCTTCTCCTGCTTCTCCTTGACCCGGTCTTTGTCCTTCCGAGGGGCCTTGCCGTCGTCGTCCTTGGTTTTCTTGCGCTCGTCGTCCTTGGTCTTCTTTCCGTCGTCGTCCTTGGTCTTCTTTCCGTCGTCGCCCTTCGGCTTGTCCGAGTCCTTGGGCTTGGTGGGGTCCTGATCCTTGCCCTTGGTGGGAGCGTCCTTGCCGTCTCTCGGCTTGGTTGTGCTCGGCGTGCCCCCGTCGTCCTTCGGCTTGTCCGGGGACTTGGCGTCCGTGTCCTTCGGCTTCGGCGTCGCGTCCGGGTCGGATTTCGAGTCGGGCTTCCGCGCCGGGGTGGGGCGGGTGCCCGGCCTGTCATCCGGCTTGTCCTTCGGCCGACTCGATGTGTCCGTGGCTGTCGGCTTCTTGGCGTCCCCGGTCTTGTCGTTCCTGGGCTTGTCGTCCTTCGGCTTGCCGGCGCCCGGAGTCGTGTCCTTGCCGGGTGTCTTCGTCGTGGGCTTCTTCGGGTCCGCCTTGGGGTCGAGCTTCGCATGAGGCTTCGCGCCCGGGCCCGGCCCCGTGCCCTTGCCCGGCTTGGGGAGGACGGAAGTGGGACGTACCGTCGGCGGCTTGGACTGCGGTTGGCCGTGCGCGGGCCTCCCGTCCTCGTTCCTGCCACCCCTGTCGTCGGAGCCGCCGGCCGCCGGCGCCTTGCCGTCGCTCTTGCCTCCCTTGCCCAGCCTCTCGGCGATGCCCTTGAAGCGCCGCCCCACCTTCGCCACGTACTTGCCGATCCCGCTCAGCAGCGCCTCATACGCCAGCTCCAGCAACGCCACGATGCCCGCGGCCACCGCCTTCGCGAAGAGGATGCCCGCGCCGCCGCTGCGGACGGCCTTGAGCCAGTCGAGGACCGCCCCCATCGCACGCAGGATCTCGCCGAGGGCGCCGATGGCCACGCGGATGGCGTCGATGACTGCCATCACCCAGCCCGCGCCCGGGATCAGCTTGGCGATGACCTTGGTGATGACGATCTCGCCGATGATGAAAGGGAGTTGGGGGACGATGGCGTCCCAGGTCTCCTTGACGATCTGTTCGAGGGTGATGCCGCCCTTGATCAGTTTGTCGAGGATGGCCTTCGGGACGCCGATGATCTCCTCGATCTTCGACTGGAACCATTCCTTGACGGCGGCCTTCACCTCGCGGAACAGGTGGTTCTTCGCGCCGTCCACGGCGGAGTTCTTGGCGCCGCTCAGCCAGCCTCCCGGGTCGGAGAGGAAGTCGACCGCGATGAGCATGAAGTCGCCGAGGGCGTTCAGCAGTCCGGCGGCGAAGTCCAGGACCGCCTTGACCGCGTCCACGATCGCCTTGATGACGTCCAGGAGGGCTTTCTTCAGGATGTCGAGGATGCTGCTCAGCAGTTTGCCGATGGCGTCCAGCAGATCGCTGATCGCCTGCTTCAGTGCGGCGGCGAGCCTGTTGACGAGCGCGATGGCCGCGTTGATCAGCGACGTGATCAGGTTCCGGATGCGCTTGGCCAGGTCGATGATCGCCCGCACCATGGCCTTCGCGAACACGATCAGATCCTTGATCAGGTTCTTGATCGCGTCGACGATGGCCTTACGGGCGGCGTTGATCCATTCCTCGACGTTCTTCTTGAAGTCGCGGATGAAGGTGATGACAGCGTCACGCGCGTCGCGGATGACCTTGACGATCGCGTTCTTGATCTCGATGACCTTCTGTTTGATCCATTCGAAGGCCTTCGAGAGCCAGTTACCGGAGTCCTCGGCAGCGGTGTTCTTCTTCTGGTCCGCCTCCTTCTCCGCGTTGTCGGCCTTCTCCTTGACCTTCTTGTCGCTGCCCTCCTTCTCCGTGTCGACTCTGTCGTCTGTCTTCTTCTCCTCGTCCTTGACGTCCTGGCGGACCTTCTCCTGCCGGTCGGTCTTCTTGTCGCCGAGGCTCTTGAGCTCCTTGTCCTGCTCCGTGCGCCAGTCCTCGCGCTGCGCGGTGACATCGGCCATGGCCTTGTCCCGCTCGCCCGCCTGGGTTTCGGTGTTGGTCTTGATCTCGGCGTCGACCTGCTGCTTGTGCTTCGCCTGCGAGTCGCGGAAGTCGCGGTCCTTGGCCTGACGGCTCTCGGAGACGCCCTTCTGCCCCTCGCTGAACGCGGCCTGGAACTGCGGACCGCGCTCGTGCTCCGCCACCTCGGAGGCGGCCTCCGGCGGTACGGCACCGGTCGCGCCCCCGCCGGTGGCGCCGACGCCTTCGCCGCCACCCCCCTGCCCGGGCACCTTCGCGGACATCTGCTCCTTGGGAGCGTTGGGGTAGACCTGATCCTCCCCCATCCCGCGACCGGAGTCGTCCTGGGCGGTTCCGACGGTCTCCTGTCCCTTGGCGTCGACGTGGTTGCCCTGCTCGCCGGACGTCTGCTCGGCACCGCCCTGCATCTCGACGCCCGGCGCGTTGCCCGCGTGCGCCTGCTTGAGCGCCTCGTCCTTCGTCGGCAGGCCGGCGAACTTGGCGGCCAACTCCTGCGGGTCGACCACGGGTTCGTCGGCGCCGAAGAGGCTCGCGACCCCGTTCACGATCTTGCCGCCGATGAAGCCCAGGGCCATCTTGAAGGTGTCCCAGCCGCCCGGCTCCTCGGCCTTCTCGGCCTCGATCTGGCCCTCGGGCTCCTTTTCGCCGGTGACCTCGGCGTTCTCCTTGTCAGGTTCCTGCGCCTGCTGGGCCGGATCCTGCGAGTACTCGGCCGGGGCGTCCGTCTTCGGCTTGCCCGCGAGGGTCTGCGGCGCGCCGGCCGGTCGCTGCATGGAGGGCGGAGCGGAGGCAAGCGTCTTGTGTTCGTCGCCGACGGTACGGTCCACCGCACCGCCCACGCCGCCCATGGCCTGAAGCGCCTTGTGCGGCTTGAGCTTCGAGGCGGTGGACAGACCGGCCTCCGGGGAGACGCCTGAAAGGTTCGGGGCCGCTCCGGAGTCCTTCCTGCCCTTCCCGCGGGCCGGTGCGGCCGCACCTCCACCGCCGCCACCGCCACCGCCCGTGGAACGGCCGGCCGATGCCGCCGCCTTGGGCGACGGCGCGGTCTCCGGCGCGCTCTTCTCCGCGGGAGCAGCCTTCGAGACGGGTGCAGGTGCGGACTTGGGCGCCGCCGGAGGCTCCGTACGAGTCGCCGGGGCCTCCGTGGGAGCGCTTGGTCGGGGCGTGCTCTCCTGCGTCGCGCCGCCCGTCGCGGCCGTGTCCGACGAGCCCGCAGCACCTGCCCCCGAGGCTCCGGACGGCTCGGCGGAGGGAGAAGGGGAAGGGGACCCGCCGGACGCACCCGAAGCACCCGGGCCGTCCGCGGCACCGGCCGCCTCCTGCTCGGGCCCCGCGCTCTGCGAACCCGTAGCCTCCGTACTCGCTCCGCCCGCCGACTCCTTCGCTCCGGATCCGGCGTCGGTCTGCGCGGCCCGGCCCCCCGTCGCCTGCGGGGACTCCTTCTCCGGCGCGGCCGACGCCTTGTCTCCGCCGGCAGCGGTGCCCTTCTCCTCCTTGGCGGCCGGCTCCTTGGCCGCACTGCCCCCCTCGGACTTCCCGTCCCTCGCGCCAGGGGCCTCCTGCACCGTGCGCTGCGCCACGACCGCACCGAGCTTGGGGTCGTCTCCGGCCTTCGGGTCCCGGGGTGCCGAGCTCGACGCGGGCGGCGCCGCAGCGGCGCGTTCCAGTTCGAGACCACCGAAGCCGCCGTCGTCCTCGGGACCGCCCTCGGTCTCCGGTGCCGCCGACTCCGCCTCGGCGGAGGTGTCGAGGTCGTCCACGGGTTCGGCTTCCGCCGCCGCGTCCTCCACGTCCTCGGCGTCCCGCTGCGCCTGGACCTCCTCGGCTTTGGTCGGCGGCGGGGCGGAGAAGGTCGGAAGGGCCGGGGTGGAGTTCGGGTCCAGCCCGTCCACGGTCGGAACCCCGGACGCGTCGAGGTCCTGCTGCGGCAGGAAGTCCTCGGGCCGGAGCTTGATGTCCCACGCGCTCGGCTCCTCGCCGCCTGCTTCCACCTCCGACTCGCTGCCGGATCCGGACAGGTCCTCCTCTGCCTCCTCCTCGAGGCCCTCGACGTCCTGGTTGCGCTTCCCCTCAAGGGTGCTGAACCTGCCCGACAGCTGGCTGTCCTGGCCGGACGTGGTCGGCGAGCCCTTGGGCTTCTCCTGCCCCTTCTTGTCCTGCTGCTTCAGCTGCCGGCCCGCCACCATGGCCTCGGCCGCGCCCGGGCGGTTCTTCGCCGCGGACTGCTCCTTGCTCGCGGTGGGCGTCTCCTGCTGTTCGGTGGCCTCCTTGCCGGCCTGCTGCTTCTCACCGGCCGCGGAGTCCTGGGACTTCTTCTCACCGCCCTGCTGTCCACCCCCCGACTTCCCCCCGGACGACGCGGACTGCTCCTTCTGCGGTGCTGCGGCGGCCGAGCCCGAACCCTGGCCCGAGGACTGCGCGGTCCCGGCGCCAGAGGACCGGGCGGCCCCGGTGGCCCCGGCCGCGCCCCCTCCGGAGGCCTCCGACTCACGCGGGGCGCCGCCGCCCTGCGGTGTGGTCCCGTGCTCAGGAGTGCCGCCGTTCTGCGGAGTGCTGCCGGTCGCACCCTCCTCGGCGTCGTGCTCCTTCTCCGGCCCGGGCGCCAGGCCCGGCCGCTCCTCCTCGGCCCGCCGTTCCGCCACCTCCCGCAGCGTGTTCTCGCGCTCGGTGCGCACCTCCTGGGCCGTGTCCGGCTCGATCCCGGGCGCGTCGTGCGCGTCGCGTGGCAGGTCCTGGGCATGGTCGTCGTACGCGTCGATCTCGTCGACGAGGTCCAGCACCCGGTCGTGCTCCGGTGCGAGCAGCCGGTTCTCCAGGCGGACGAGGACACCGTCGAGCAACTCCTCGGGCAGCCGGGCGAGTTGCTTGCGGGTGCGCTGGGACAGGTCCTGGGGGTCGCCGCGCAGGGAACGTACGAGACCGTTGGCGATCCGGTCGACGAGAGTCGCCGGGTCCATGGCCTCGGCCCGGTTGCGGTCGGCGTCGACGGTGGCGTAGCGCAGCCAGCCCGGGGTGGCCTGGTCCTCCGCCACGTCGGCCGCCGCCTCCTCCAGCCCCGTGGCCGAAGGACGTACGAGATCCTGCGCCGCCGACTCCGCCTCCCGCTCGATCGCCTGCTGCGGCAGACTCACCGCGCCCATCTCACGCCCGGCGCGCAACGTGCCGAGGCCGTGCGGGTTCTGCACGGTGTGCAGGAGCTCATGGGCGAGCAGGCGGCGGCCCTCGTCGGTGCCCGGCTTGAAAGCGCCCTCGCGGAAGAAGATGTCCTGGCCGACGGCGACCGCGTCGGGCCGAGCAGCTCGGTCAGCTGCCCGGCGTCGCGGTCGGTGTGCAGGCGTACGCGGCTGAGGTCGTGGCCGAGCTGCTCCTCCAGCTCCCGCCGTACGCCGGGGTCCAGGGGCTGGCCCGCACCGCTGACGATGTCCTTCGGCTCCGGCGCACGGGACTTGGCGGCACGCTCCTTGCGCTTGCGGCGGCGTTGTTCGGCGGCCTGCTCGGCATGGGCGTCCTGGGACTGGTTGCTCATCGCGTCACCTCCCCGTGGCCGCTGAGCCCTTCGTGCACCGCGCGGGCCAGTTCCTGGCCGAGGCGGCGGGCGGACAGGCCGGCGGGCAGGGGTGGCAGGCCGGTCAGCGCGTCCAGGGTCAGGGCACCGTCCGCGGCCAGCGGAACGCCGTGGGTACGGACCAGGCGGGTCAGTTCGTGTTCGAACGCGGCCGACACCCGCTCGGGGTCCACGCGGAAGCCGTGGAGGGCGAGTTCGCCGATCTCCACCCGGATCTCACGTGGTTCCCGGTCCCCGCGGGACTCCCCGTTCACACCCATCCCCGCACCTCCGTCGGCGTCAGGGAGCGCTCCAGCTTGAGGTACTCGGTACGGGCCGCCGCCAGCATGTGCCGCATCTGCAGCCGGTCGCCCTCCTCGGCGGCGAGGAAGGCACCGGACAGGGCGATGTTGCGGATCGAGCCGCCCGCGACGGTGAGTTGGGCGAGCAGCCGGGGGTCGATGTCCTTGACCGGCGCCTGCGACGGCAGCACCCTCCGCCAGATCTCGGCGCGCTCGTGCTCGGCCGGGAACGGGAAGTCGACGACGAAGCGGATGCGGCGCATGAAGGCGGTGTCGAGGGCCTTCTTCATGTTGGTGGTGAGGATGGCGAGGCCCCGGTAGGCCTCCATCCGCATCAGCAGGTAGCTGACCTCTAGGTTGGCGTACCGGTCGTGGCTGTCCTTGACCTCGCTGCGCTTGCCGAACAGGGCGTCGGCCTCGTCGAACAGCAGCAGCGCACCGCCACGTTCGGCGGCGTCGAAGACCCGGCGGAGGTTCTTCTCGGTCTCGCCGATGTACTTGCTGACTACCTGGGAGAGGTCGACGACGAACAGGTCGAGGCCGAGTTCCTTCGCCATGACCTCGGCGGCCAGCGTCTTGCCGGTGCCGGAGCCGCCGGCGAACATCGCGGTGACGCCGAGGCCGCGCCGCAGGGTGCCGGCGAATCCCCACTCCTGGTGGACGGTGGCTCGCTGCCGTACGTGCGCGACGATCTCGCGCAGCACCGCGGTCTGCCGTTCGTGCAGGACGAGGTCGTCCCAGCCGGCCTCCGGCTCGATCCGGCGGCCCAACTCGTCCATACCGACGCGGGCCTCCTCCAGCCCGGCCCGCCAGGCGAGCTCGGCGGCGTCGAGCTCGTCCTCGTACGGCAGCCGGCGGCGTACGGTCGCGGCGGCGGACCGTACGACGTGCGGCGGCAGCTGGAACTGGGCGACCAGGGAACGCAGTTCACCGTCGTCGAGGTCGGCGACGGGGTGGAACGCCTGCGCCCACAGGTCGACCTGCTCCTCGTCGTCGAGGCGCGGCACGGCCACCCGTGCGCCGTGCGCCCGGTCCGTGCGCAGCGGGTCCTCGCTCGACACGACGACCGGTACGGCGGCCCCGGCCAGGAAGGCCTCGGTGGCCGCGCGCTGGTCGCGGTCCTGTTCGCCGACCTCGACGAGCAGTGCGGCGGGCAGCAGGATCGCCTCGCGCTGCCAGAGCCGGGCGAGCCGGTCCCGTTCGGCCGGGTCGGTCGGTACGTCCTCGGCGCCCATCGCGTACAGCCCCAGCCCGGACCGCGCGGCCGCCGCGGCGGCGATCTCGGCGCGGCTGCGCAGGTCACCGCCGGTCACCTCGACGAGCAGCGGCGCCTGCGGGCTCGCCCCCGTCGTCCAGCCCTCGGCGACACGGCTCGCGGCCAGGTCGTACGACGGTGTCAGCCGCTCGGGCACCGAGGTGCGGCGCAGGCGGCCGTGGAGGCGGGCGTCCAGGTAGGGCGAGCCCAGCAGGAAGTGCAGGATCCGTTCGTCGAGCCTCAGCCGGGAGGTCGTCAACCGGGTCTCGTCGTCCAGCTCGACGATCCGCCAGCGTCGCAGCGGCGCCACGGGGGTGAGCGCGCTCCAGTGCGGTTCGGCGAGGGCGGCCAGGGCGAGCGAGAAGGTCGGGTACGCCCGCTGTGGATCGCCGCAGGCCGCGGCGCAGCGGGCTGCCGTCGTGGGCTCCAGTTCGTCGGCGGCGGTGAGGAGGATCAGGTCGCGTTCGAAGGCGGTGAGGCCGAAGCAGGTGACGAGGGCGTCGAGGGGGGCGGTGCCCGGTGCGGCCAGGGGGGCCGGGCTCGTGGAGCCGGTGGCGTTCGGCGCGCCGGGCTCGGCGTCGGCCTGCCCGGCGCCTGCCGCGTGGGCGTCGATGCGGGACAGGACACGTCGCATCTCCACGGTCAGCGTCAGGTCGGCGTCGTGTCCGTCCGTCGTCGCCGAAGTACCCGGCGTGCCCCGCTCGTTCGTCCCCATGTGCTCACCTGCCCCCGTCGTCCCCATGCCGTCTCAGTTCTCGGTGCCTTCGGCCGCGCTGTCCGTCTGCGTGCCGCGCGCGGTACCGCCCGTCGGCTTGCTCGCCTGTGCCGCCTTGCGGCCTCGCGCCGGAGCCTTGACAGGCGCCTTCGCAGGCGATTTCGCTGCCGTCTTGGCGGGCGCCTTCACCGGCGCCTTGGAGGGGGCCTTCTCGGCTGTCCGGGCGGCAGGCTTCTCAGGTGTCTCGGCCTTCTCGGCCTTCTCGGTCCCGTTGGCCACCTCAACGTCGCCTCCGGACCTGTTGGTTGACGCACCGTCACCGACCACCGCCGGCTCCGGCGCCCCCGGCGCCCCGAACGGCAGCACCCGCACCTCGGGCCGCTCCACGGGCTTAGCGGGTACCGGCCTCTCGCGGCCGTCGATGAAGATGAGGGTCGCCTGGTAGACCACCGACAGTGAGTACGGCGTCTGGTAGAGCATCCCCCACAGCTTCGACGTCTCGTCGATGTCCATCACCGTCGGCGTGAACCGCACCCGCTGGACCGCTTCCGCGAGGTCGCTGCCCACCAAGTAGGGGCGTTCACCGGCCTGTTCGATGACGTCCTTCGGCAGGATCGGTATCTCGTGCAGGGTGCGCACCACGGAGCCGACCAGCCGCTGCCCGACCAGCTCCGTCTCGTCGCCGTACGCGCTGATCAGGTAGTGCAGATCCAGCGCGGCGGCCGGCCGCTTGATCAGCGTGCCGTCGGACGCCCGGGTCGGCAGGTCGCTGTTGCGCATCGAGGTGTTGGGCGTGACCTGGTAGAGGAACACGTTGATGGTGGGCTGGTCCGGTGGCTCCGCCGGCGGCTTGCGCGGCTCCACCTTCACGGCCTCGTCGAACTCGGGCCCCAGGTTGGACTCGATCAGCAGGGCGAGGGCCTGGGTGACATGGGCGATGGCGAGTGCGTTGCTCATGAAGTCGGTTCCTCGGTTCCTCGGTCCGTCATGTCACTCCCGCCCCCGCGTCAGGTACTCGGCCAGGCTCAGGGTCGTCCCCGGCCGCCCCGTCGAAGTCGTCCGCTGCCGGGTGCCGCCGGACGGTGACGGTCCGGCCGTCACCTCCAGCCGCCCGATCTGCACCTGCACCACCTGCTCGGGCGCCCGCGAGGGCCGCCGTGCCGCCGCCTGTCGTACGGCGTCCCGTGCCGCCGCGGTGTCCGCGGCGCTGGGCCGCAGCGCGGCCGAGACGGCAGCGGGGGAAATGGCGTCCGTGCCCGGGGGGACGGGTTCGGACGCCGGGCTCCGGGGCGCGCCCCGCTCCGTGCGCCCACGGCCCGCAGCCCGGTGCGCGGCGTCGGGTGCCGGCCGCGGCTGCGCGGCGACGGGCGCGACGGGGCGCAGCAACTGCACCGCGGGCAGGTCCCTCGGGGCGGGCTGCGGTGCCGGGTCCGCGGGGGCGCGTTCGGTGTGTACGACGGTCCGCTCCCGTTCCGTGTGCGTCCGGGCCGCGGCCGCCGGACGCGGCGCCTCCCCGGGGCGTACGGCGGACGATGTGGCGGAGGGCCACAGCAGGTCGGAGCCGTCGTCCGGCTCCGGCGCGGTGCCGCGGACCGCCTCCACCCGCTCGAACGGGCCCGGCAGCCGGGGCCGTACCCGCACCACACCCGCACGCGGACCGGCGGCGACCGGCGCGTGCCGGGCGATCAGCCGGTCGAGGAAGTCGGGAACCGGCGCCCCTTCGGCGTCAGACATCCGCACACAGCTCCAGGTAGTAACGGCGCCGCAGCGGGCTGAGCGCCAGGATCTCCGGCTCGCTCCAGCCGTAGGAGGTGGCGAGCAGATGGACGTCGAGCAGTAGGTCCCTTGCCCAGGCGTCCAGTTCGGTCCACAGGTAGGAGGCGATGTCGAGCTCGGCGCGGGTGGCCTCGCCGCAGTCGGGACAGGCGACGTTGAGTGTCACGTCGGCCCCGGGGTCGGCTGCCTCGACCGCCTCGGCGATCCGGCGCTGGACCGGGACCGGCAGGTCACCGGCGCCCACGGCCGCCCCGTCGCGCACCGCCGAGACGAGGCACCGCGCGAGCAGGGCCGCGCGTGGGTCGGCAGCGCGGGCCGCCGCCGTCAGGTCGGCGACACCGGGCAGCCGGAACTCGACGTCCCAGCCGTCCTGTCGCACCCGCACCACGGGCCCGGCGGACCCGGCGGACGAGTCGCCCCCGTCCCCCGAACCGACCGGCCCCTCCACCGAACCGCCCCGCCCGCCCAGCGACCGAGCGAACTCCCCGGCGTCCAGGTCGAACTCCATGTCCTCCCGGCACGCCGAGCACGCCAGCCGTACCTGCATCCGCTCCCCGAACAGGGCGCGGCGCAGCGCGAACAGGTCGGCCTCGCGCGCGCCCACCGGCAGTACCGGCAGGCGTGCGGCGTCGACGTCCGGGCGGGCCGTGCGGTGCAGCAGCAGGGCGCGCCCGTTCGGTGCCTCGGCGAGGCCCGCCTCCCAGGTGGCCAGCAGTTCAGCCGCCCCGGTGATCGCCATCTCCTCCCCCGCTTCCCACGAGTCCCGAACTCCCCCCGACTACCGCCGTATCAGGCGGGGTTGAGGAACGACGGCTCCTGCGGCTCGGGCACCTCGTAGTCCCGCTCCCAGCCCTCGCACTCGAGCTTCAGCGACTGGATGGCCACCGCGTTGGCGTTGGCGTCCAGCTCACCGAGGACCTGGTACTCGCTGGGCCAGGTCCGGTAGAGCTTGTGCGAGACGGCGACCTGGCCGGCCTCGTTGAGGACCTGGATGACTATGTCCTTGCGGAAGTCGGCGAGGGACACCTCCGAGCCGAGGCCCGCGCCGACCTGCCAGACCTTGTTGGCCCAGCGGTCGAACTCGGGGTCGTGGGTGACCCCGCGCTCCAGGGTGATGCCCTCGAACTCGGAGCGGCCCGGCGACTTGCGGGGAGACGACGGGTCGCCTCCATGCCGGTGCTTGACGACTTCCGTCGTCCGCTTCAGGGGACTGATCTTGCTGATGCCCGCGACCGTACGACCGTCCCACAGGACCAGGAACTTGAAGTTCTTGTACGGGTCGAAGCGATGCGCGTTGACCGTGAACTCAGCCATCGGATTCCTTCAGTTCTCCACGATTCCACGCGCTCAGAGCGCGAACTGCCCGGACGTCTGCTGGATTTTGACGATCACGAACTCCGCCGGCCGGACCGGTGCGATGCCGACGAGGACGTTGACGATGCCGTTCTCGATGTCCTCGGCGGTCGTCGTGTCGCCGTCGCACTTGACGAAGTACGCCTCGCGCGGGGTGCCGCCCTTGAAGGCGCCCTGACGGAAGAGCGTGTGCAGGTACGAGGAGGCGGCGAGCCGGATCTGCTGCCACAGGTTCTCGTCGTTGGGCTCGAAGACGACCCACTGCAGACCACGCTGGAGGCTCTCCTCGACGTGCAGCGCGAGCCGGCGCACCGGCACGTACTTCCACTCGCTGTCGAGCGCGTCCGAGCCCTCCAGCGTGCGCGCGCCCCAGACCACGGGGCCGGTCACCGGGAAGGTCCGCAGGCAGTTGACGCCGAGCGGGTTGAGCAGACCGGTCTCTCGGTCGGTGAGGTTGACCGTGAGCGAGTGCACGCCCGCGAGCCGCGCCTCGGTGCCGGCCGGCGCCTTCCACACGCCGCGCTCGGAGTCGGTGCGGGCGATGACGCCGGCGACCGCGCCCGACGGCGGGAAGGAGCGCAGTCGGCCCGTGAGCGGGTCGGTGAGCTGCAGGTGCGGGAAGTACAGTCCCGCGTGGTTGCCGCGCACGGCGTCGAAGGCGGCGAGCCCGGCGCGTGCGGAGTCGACGCTGACCCAGGTGCTCGGCGCGTCCACCAGCAGGAAGATCCGCCGCTCGGCGCACAGCCGCTGGGCGGCCGAGATGACGGTGAGCGCGTCCTCGGTCTTCTCGTACGCCGCGAGCTCGGGCAGCGCCAGCAGGTTGACGTCGGCGACGCCGCGCAGCGCCTGGATGCCGGTCTTGTCGCCCTCGCTGCCGATGAGGTCGCGCGGGCCGGGCGCCTCGCCGTCCTCGCCGCCCTCCAGCGGGAAGACGGGCGGGTTGACGGAGGCCTCGAGGCCGAGGTCGTTGGCGCACTCGCCGAGGAACCGGACGACGTCCTCGGGGTCGGTGGAGCCGGCGACGACCTGGATACGGCGGCCGAAGGCGGTGACCTCGGCGCCCGCGAAGGCGTGCTTGCCGGGCGCGTCGGGCAGGGCGCGCAGCTTGCGCTCCAGCAGCAGCGCCAACTCGGCGACGCTGCACGGGGCTTCGCCGTCGCAGTCGGGGTCGTAGAGCGTGAACTCGCGCTCCACCTCACCGATCTTGACGGTCAAGTCGACTGCCAGGTTCGGGAGTTCGTCACCGAAGGGCTTGGAGACGGTGCCGGACGGATCGGGGCGGCCCTCGCCGACGACCTCGACGCGGATCAGCTTGGAGCCGGCGTTGATCACGGTCTGCGCGTAGCGGCCGTGCGAGGGGTCCATGGACAGGCCGGTGAAGCTCTCGCGGGCGTCGCCCTTGGCGTCGTAGACGCGCAGGTTGAACGTCTCGTCGGGGCACGGAGTGTCGTGGTCGACGGCGACCCGCAGGCCGTTGCCCCAGAGGCCGGGCTCCTTGGCGTGCACTTCGAGGACCGGGCCCTCGCTGTGGCCCTCGGTGGACTTGAGGGTGACGCAGGCGGCCTTGCCGCTGCCGGCCTTGGCGACACGGACGATCACCGCCACGGTGCCGCCGTTGCCGAAGAACTGGTGGACCGCGTAGCCGACGGCGCTCTGCGAGCTCAGGCCGCCGAAGCGGCGCTCGAACTCCGTGAAGCTGGTGACGCGTACCGGCTCGTTGAGCGGACCCCGTCGGGTGTGGCCCACAAAGGCCGTCACGGACGTGGTCAAGGTCGAGATCGTGCGGGTGCTGCTGGGAAGTTCTTCGACATAGACGCCGGGATACGACGGCTTGGCGGCGCTGACAGCGCTCATCGGCATTCCCCCTCCTACTCCCTGTCTCGGGTACCGGACAAAGGCACCAAGAGATGGCAGAGGGAGGCATTCCCGACCCGGGGCACGAAAACGCCACCCACAAGGGCGACGTCAACACGTGCACCGCACCAGTTTCCCCCGTCATCACCGTGGGCGATCGACCGCACGGCTCAAGCAGCGCGCTTGTGACTCCTGATGCTCAAGTGCTCAACCCACCTTGATGTGTTCGAAGTTGACCGAGCAAGGCGCCTTCAGGCCAGCCCGGAGGGCGGTTTGGTGAAGACCCCTTCCCGGCATCCGCACATCTCACCGGCGCGCCCCGGCCAGCTGGTTCACAGTTCCTGCACGAGGGGTGCCGCGGCGGAGCGCCAGACGGGCCCCACCCGTCACCGGAACCCCTTTACCCCCACTGTTCGACTGGTCGTACGCGCGTACAGCCTCCGCGAGTTGCACACAACGCACTGTGGCTGGTTTTCCGGGGGTGACGCGAACCTGACCCATCGACGCCTACCCCCATAGGGCCGATGAAATCTCGCTGCCATGTCTTGACATGCGGCTGAAACGATTCGTAGCTTGGCCGATCATTTAGATGCATGAAGTGAGTTCACATACATGAACTCCATGGAACCACGGAGTGTGCCCATGCGGGATCGCCGACGAAGTCGCCGCCCGGCCGCCCTGCTCGTCGCCGCGGCGCTCGCGTTCGGAACGGCCGCGTGCGGCTCCGGTTCCGGCAGCGCGGGCGGCGACGACCCGAACACGCTGGAGGTGTGGACCCGGAGCAACCCGGACTCCGCCGCCACCTACGAGCGGGTCTTCGCCGCCTTCACCAATAAGACCGGCATCAAGATCGACTACCAGCCGGTCATCAACTTCGACCAGCAGCTGCAGAGCCGGGCCTCCACCAAGGACCTCCCGGACGCCATGATCAACGACACCGCCCTGATGGGCAGTTACCAGGGCCAGGGCCTCCTCAAGCCGATCGCCCCCGCCTCGATCGCGGGCCACGACCGGATCACCGACAAGACCTGGTCCTCCACGGTGGGCATCGACGGCAAGCACTACGGCATCCCGTACTCCCGTCAGGCCCAGACCCTGATGATCCGCAAGGACTGGCTGCACAAGCTCGGCCTGCAGGCACCGACGACCTGGCAGGACATGCTCTCCGTCGCCAAGGCCTTCGCCACCGACGACCCGGACGGCGACGGCAAGGCCGACACCTACGGCATGGTCGTGCCGGGCAGCGCCCAGAACGGCTATGCCGCCTGGTGGGGCGCGAGCTTCCTGTGGCAGGGCGGCGCGCAGATCATCGAGCCGGACGGCAAGGGCACCTACCGGCCCGCCATGGACTCGACGGCGGCGGTGAACACCGTGACCTGGATGAAGGACAACCTCTTCTGCGGTGACAACGCTGTCACCCAGCCGGGCGCCCTGACCGCCGTCACCTCGACGGCGACCAACTTCCAGGACGGCAACGCCGGGATGTACATGACCGGCCCGTACAACATCGCCACCTTCGACACCACCCCCGGCAAGGACAAGTACGAGGTCGTCCCGGCGCCCGCGGGCCCGGCCGGCGGCGATGTGCTGGCCGACGGCGAGAACATCTACTTCGGCGCCAGGACGGGGAAGGCGAAGCAGGAGCAGGCACTCGCCGCCTTCCTGATCTCCGCCGAGGGCCAGAAGCTCGCCATGACCGGCGAGAACCAGCCCGTCGTCCGCATCCCCGTGAACGCCACGCTGGACGCGGCGAAGGTCCGTGCCGACGCCCGCTGGAGCGTCGTACAGAAGGCGTACGAGGACGCCTCCCAGCAGTTCCCGAACGCGCCGGACTTCGCGCCGATCAAGCAGGACACCGCCGACGCGCTCAACTCGATCTTCACCTACTGCGGCGGTGACGTCCGCTCCCAGCTGGCGGAGCTCAACGAGACCCTCGCCGGCGACCTCAAGGACCAGGACCTGTTGAAATGACCGCTACCGTGACCACACCCGCGGCACGCAGAGGCAGAGTCTTCGGCGTCCTTGGCAAGAAGGCCGTCGTCCCCTGGCTCTTCCTGGCGCCGGGTCTGCTGCTCGCCCTCGTCTTCAAGTTCTGGCCGATGGCCAAGGGCATCTGGCTCAGCTTCTTCGACGTGCGGCCCTTCCTCGGCGACCAGTGGATCGGCCTCGACAACTACACCCGGGTCCTGACCGACCACCGCTTCCAGGACGCCATCGGGCACACCCTCGTCCTCGGCATCGGCCAGTCGCTCGGCGCCATCCTGCTCGGCTTCGTCCTCGCTCTGCTCCTGGAGGGCCAGGCCCGCTCGCTGAAGATCATCCGGACCGCCGTCTTCCTGCCCGCGGTCACCGCGACCGCGGTCGTCGGTGAACTGTGGCGGCTGATGTACTACCCGACCTCCGACGGCCTCCTCAACAGCGGCCTGCACCTCCTCGGGCTCGGGCCGGTCCAGTTCCTCGACAACCCGGACATCGCGCTGTACTCGACGATGGCCATGGGCATCTGGATCTGGGCCCCGTACAACATGGTGATCCTTCTCGCCGGCCTCGCGGGCGTGGACCGTTCGCTGTACGAGGCGGCGGCGATGGACGGCGTCTCGCTGTGGCAGCGACTGCGCCACGTCACGCTCCCGGCGATCCGTCCGGCGCTCATGATCGTGCTCACGCTCGCCACGATCCGCGGACTGCGTGTGTTCACCGAGGTCTACGTCCTCACCGGCGGCGGCCCGGCCGGGTCAACCGACGTCTGGATGACGCGCGCCTACACCCTGGGCTTCACCCGCAACGACATCGGCGGCGCCTCGGCGGCCTCGGTCGTGCTGCTCTGCGTGACGCTGCTCCTCACCGTCACGGTCAACCACCTCCGCAAGAGGGGAGAAGCGCGATGAGCGCCCCCGTCATCGACCCCGCCCGGCCGGCGGCCCCTGACACCCCGGTCGGCCGGAACACCAAGGCACGGCGGACCACCCCGGCCCGCTTCGACACCGCCCTCGGCTGGAACGACAGGCCCTCTCTCGCCTGGGCCCTGCGCATCCTGCTCTGTCTGATCGCCCTCGCCGTCTTCGCGGCCCCGTTCCTGACGATCTTCTCGGGCGCCCTCACCCCCAACCCCAGCGGCTCCTCGCTGTCGTTCCTGCCGCACGACAGCACGCTGCTGAACTTCGAGGTGGCGGGCGAGCGCGGCATCTGGGACTACCTCGGCAACTCGCTGGTCATCGCGGGCGGCGGGCTCCTGCTCCAGCTCGTGGTGTGCACCCTCGCCGCCTACGCCCTGGCCCGGCACCGGTTCCGCGGCCAGGCGCTGATCATGATGCTGTTCATGATGACGCTGATGCTCCCCGAGGAGGTCATCGCGATCCCCCTGTCGCTGGTCCTCGGTGACGTGCCCGTGCTCCACCTGGACCTCAAGGGCACGGTCTGGGGCGTGATCCTGCCGCTGGGCGCCTGGGGGTTCTCGGTGATGATGCTGACCGAGTTCATGCGGGACATCCCCGCCGAGATCGAGGAGGCCGCCCGCCTCGACGGCGTCGGTGAGCTGAGGATGCTGTGGCAGGTCGTCCTGCCGCTGTGCAAGCCCGCGCTCGGCGTGGCCGGCGTGCTCGGCTTCATCATGATCTGGGACCAGTACCTGCTGCCCCTGATCGCCGCCAAGGACCCCACCGACTACACGGTCACGGTCGCCCTGTCCATCCTGCGCACCGACCCCGAGGTCGGCTCCGGGGTGGTGCTGGCCGGTGCGGTCATCGCCCTGATACCCAGCCTGATCGTCTATCTGCTCCTCCAGCGCTCGCTGGTCTCCGGCATCGCCGCCGGGGCCACCAAGGGCTGAACCAACCCCCCACGTTTGAGGGAGACATGAAGTTCCAAGGAGTGCTGTTCTTCCCGGTGACGCCGTTCGCCGCGGACGGGTCACTGGACGAGGAACGGCTCGCCCAGCACATCGACAGGGGCGTCGCGGCCGGTGCGGGCGGTGTGTTCGTCGCCTGCGGCACCGGTGAGTTCCACGCGCTGGCGCCCGACGAGATCGAGCGGGCCACGCGGGTCGCGGTCGAGACGACCGCGGGCCGCGTGCCCGTCCTGGCCGCCGCGGGCGGCCCGGCCCCGGTCGCCCGCGACCAGGCCGCCCGCGTCGAACGCGCCGGCGCCGACGGCATCCTGCTGCTGCCGCCGTACCTGGTGACGGCGCCGCAGCAGGGCCTGGTGCGGTACGTCGAGGAGGTCACCGCCGCGACCGGCCTGCCGGTGATCTTCTACCAGCGCGGCACCGCCCGCCTCACCGCGACCACGGCCGCCGAGATCGCCGCCCTGCCCAAGGTCGTCGGCCTCAAGGACGGCCTCGGCGACATCGAGCGGATGCACCGCATCGTCCGGGCCGTACGCGCCGTTCCCGGCGCCGAGGACTTCCAGTTCTTCAACGGCCTGCCCACCGCCGAGATGACCGCGCCCGCCTATCACGGCATCGGCGTCGACCTCTACTCGTCGGCCGTGTTCGCCTTCGCCCCGGAGATCGCGCTGGCCTTCCACCGGGCGCTGGCCGAAGGCGACGAGGCGGTGACCAGCAGGCTCCTGGACGAGTTCTACGGCCCTCTGGTCGAACTCCGGGACGAGGTCCCCGGGTACGCCGTGGCCCTCGTCAAGGCCGGGGTGACCCTGCGCGGCCTGGACGTGGGCGGCGTACGTGCGCCGCTGCTCGACCCCACGCCGGAGCATGTCTCCCGGCTCGCGAAACTCATCGACCACGGCCTGGAGGCGGTCCGCGCATGAGCACCACCGTCGGCACCCGGATCCGCGAGCTGATCGTCACCCCGATCGCCTTCCGCGACCCGCCCCTGCTCAACTCGGTCGGCGTCCATGAGCCGCTCGCCCTGCGTGTCATCCTCCAACTCGTCCTCGAGGACGGCACGGTGGGCCTCGGTGAGTCGCCGGGCGGCACCGCCCGCCTGGAGCGACTTCAGGCGGCCGCGAAGGCGGTCGTCGGCATGGACGTCTTCGACACGACCGCCGTCGCGGCCGCGATCGACGCCGCCCTGCTGCCCACCGTGCCCAGCTCCCACGAGCGCGGCTGGACCACCTCGGCGGTGGAGGTCGCCTGCCTCGACGCACAGGGCAAGCTGCTGGGCCGGCCGGTGAGCGACCTGCTCGGCGGGAAGGTCCGCGACTCGGTGCCGTTCGCCGCGTACCTCTTCTACAAGTGGGCCGAACACCCCGCCCTCGACGGCCGCCCGGCGGTCGACGACGACTGGGGCGAGGCACTCGACCCCGCCGGGATCGTCGAGCAGGCACGACTGATGCAACAGCGGTACGGCTTCCGCTCGTTCAAGCTCAAGGGCGGTGTCTTCCCGCCCGACGAGGAGATCGCCGCGATCAGGGCGCTGGCGGAGGCCTTCCCCGGGCAGCCGCTGCGCCTGGACCCCAACACGGCCTGGACCGTGGAGACTTCGCGGTACGTCGCCCGCGAGCTGGACGGCGTACTGGAGTACTTGGAGGACCCGACCGCGACCATCCCCGGCATGGCGCAGGTGGCGAAGGACTCGCCGCTCCCCCTCGCCACCAACATGTGTGTGATCGCCTGGGAGCACCTGAAGCCGGGCATCGAGCAGAACGCCATCCAGGTGCTGCTCACCGACCACCACTACTGGGGCGGACTGCGCCGCACCCGTGAACTGGCCGCGGTCTGCGAGGCGTTCGGCATCGCGCTGTCCATGCACTCCAACTCGCACCTGGGCATCAGCCTCGCCGCCATGACCCACGTGGGAGCGGCCATCCCCAACCTCGACCACTCCTGCGACACGCACTATCCGTGGAACTCGGCCGACGACGTGATCGTCCCCGGGGTGCTTCAGCTGCGCGACGGGGCGGTCGAGGTCCCCACCGGGCCGGGCCTCGGTGTGGAGCTCGACCACGATGCCCTGGAGCAGCTGCACCGGCTGTACGTCGATTCGGGGGTGCGCTCCCGCGACGACACCGGGTACATGCGGCGGATCCAACCCGACTACGAACACCGGCTGCCGCGCTGGTGACAGCTGAAGGCTTACGACGACGGCAGGGTGCGGCCCAGCAGTTCCAGCAGGGCCGCCCAGTGCCGTTCCGTCGCCTCGGCGTCGTACATCGCGGTGTCCGCCTGGGTGAAGCCGTGGTGGGCACCGGGGTAGACCTCGCCGCGGTAGCGGACGCCGGCCGCGGTGAGGATCTTGTCGAGGCGGTCGATCTGCTCGGCCGGGTTGGTCGAGTCCCGGTCGGCGTGGCCGAAGTAGAGCTCGGCGGTGACGCGGTCGGCGATCAGATGAGGGCTGTCCGGGGCGTCCGTCGCGCGGTGCGCTCCGTGGAAGCAGGCCGCGGCCGCCACGCGGTCCGGATGGGTCCCGGCGGTGCGCAGGGCCAGGGCGGCGCCCATGCAGTAGCCGGTGACGCCCACCGGGCCGTCGACCGTGTGCGGGGAGTCGGCGAGCCAGTCGAGGTAGACCCCGGCGTCCCGAACGGCCGCCTCGGGGGTGAGGGTCTGCGCGGCCGGGCGCAGGCTCTGGAAGATCTCCGGTCGCTCGGCCGGGTTGATGAACTCCGGCAACTCCACGACGGGAGCCGGGCCGTGGCGGTAGAAGACATTGGGGACCAGGACGGTGTACCCGGCCGAGGCGAGCCGGTCCGCCATCCCCTTCAGGTGCGGGCGCAGACCGAAGGCGTCCATGTACATGAGCACCGCCGGGTGCGGGGCGTTGCCGTCGGGACGGGCGAGGTAGGAATCGGCGGTGCCGTTCGGGGTGGGGACGGCGACGAGTGTTCCCCGCATGTCGGCCTCAGTTCTCGATGGTCGGGTTGTCGATCAGTTCCTTGACGCGGTCCGCGTAGACCGGGACCCCCGGCGTCTCGAAGAACCAGCGCCGCGCCTCCTCCTGGCTCAGCCCCTTGGGCCGCGGCGCCATGTAGGGCTGTACGTAGACCGCCGTGCCGGGCTGGCTGCGCCGGCTGTCGGCGAGCGTCCCGATGTCCACCGCGTCGTAGCCGAGGGTGTCCAGCAGCCGTGCCACCTCGGCCTTGGCTCGTGGGTCGTCGCCGGCGATGGGCAGCGCGCTGCGGTCGGGGTCTCCGGAGGGCCTGGCCGATGTCGCCAGACGCCGGAAGTCGATGTTGTTGAACGCCTTCACCACGCGTGAGTCGGCCAGGTGCCGCTGGACCAGAGCACTGGAGGTCAGCTCACCTGCGTCCAGTTCGGCGAGGCGGCCGTCGCGCTCAGGGTAGTAGTTCATCGTGTCGATCACGGTCTTTCCCGAGAGGGCGGCGACCGGGAGACGGTTGTAGGCCTTCAGCGGGACGGTCGCCACCACGAGATCAGCGGATTGCGCGGCCTCCGCGGGCGTGGCCGCCCGTGCGTGCTTGCCGAGTTCGGCGACGAGTTCGGCGAGGGTGTCGGGGCTGCGCGAGTTGCTCAGCACGACGTCCAGCCCGGCGGCGACGGCGAGGCGGGCCACCGCGCTGCCGATCGTGCCGCTGCCGATGAGTCCGAGGATCTTGGTCACGGGTGTACACGCCTTTGTCGTTTCACTGGCGAAGTGGAGGAGTGGAGTTTCGTATATGAAACTCAGTGTCACGTTAGCTATCGAGTTTCGGAACTGCAAGTGAGGGCTGGCGAACGGATAGGGTCGCGGCGTGAGCGCAGCAGCACGTACGAACACGAGAGACATCGCCCGGGCGGCCGTACGGGCCGAACTGGCCCAGGTCGCCTTCGAGCTGTTCCGGCGCGAGGGCTTCGAGAAGGTCACCCTCGACGACCTGGCCACGGCGGCCGGAGTGTCCCGCAGTACGTTCCTGCGCTACTTCGGCACCAAGGAGGACGCGGTCCTCGGCGCCTTCGACGCCCACGGCGACCAGGCCGCCGACGCCCTGCGGGACCGGCCCGCCGAGGAGGACGACTGGACGGCGCTGCGGCGCGCGCTGGACACCGTGATCGAGCGCTACCGCGAGGACCCGGCACGTGCCCTCGCGATGACCCGGCTCGTGCGGGAGACCCCCGCCCTCTGCGCGCGACAGCTGGAGAAGCAGCACGGCTGGCGCCCCGCTCTGGCCCGGGCCCTCGCGGAACGCACCGGTTCCACGGAGCCGGCGACACTCGCCCAGACCGTACGGGCCGCCGCCGCCCTGGACTGCCTGAACGTCGCCCTCGACCACTGGACCGCCTCCGAGGGCGCCCTCGATCTCATGGACGTCCTGGACGAGGCCTTCGCGGCACTGGCACGCCGATAGCTGTTCGACGCCCCATAAGGTGACCCCGACCGCACGACAGGAGGGGTGAGGGCGTGGGCACGGACGGCTCGACAGGCGTGTTGGTGACCGGCGGCAGCGGGTTCGTCGGAAGCCATCTGGTCAAGCGGCTTCTGGAACGCGGGTATCGGGTCCATGCCACCGTGCGCAGCACGGCCGGCGCGGCGAAGGTACGGCCGCTGCGGGAGATGCAGGAGGCGCGCCCCGACCAACTGTCCTTGTTTGAGGCGGACTTGCTGAAGAAGGGGTCCTTCGACGAGGCGATGACCGGATGCCGGGTGGTGTTCCATGTGGCGTCGCCGTTCCGGATGCCGGAGAAGATCAAGGACGGCCGCCGGGACATGGTCGACCCGGCCCTGCTGGGCACGCGCAACGTACTGGCGGCCGTCGAGCGTACGCCCACGGTCGACAGGCTCGTCCTCACCTCCACCGTGGGCGCGATCTTCGGGGACTACGCGGACGTGCTCGCCATGGACGACGCGGTGCTGTCGGAGCGGTACTTCAACACCACCAGCACGGTCGAGAACAACCCCTACCACTACGCCAAGACGCTCGCGGAACGCGCGGCCTGGGACGCGGAGGCCGCCCAGGGCCGCTGGCGGATGGTGTCGGTCAACCCCGGCCTGATCCTGGGCCCTTCCCTCACTCCGGCCTCGGAGTCCGGCAGCCTGTTCCTGCTGGAGGAACTGTTCAAGGGTTACTTCTGCTACGGCGCACCGGACTTCAGCTTCACCACGGCGGACGTGCGCGAGGTCGCCGACGCGCACATCGCGGCGGCGGAGAACCCGGACGCCAAGGGCCGTTACATCGTCGCCGACCGGACCATGACGTCCTTCCACGAGATGTCCCGCATCATCCGGACCCGGTACCCCCGCGACCTCCGCCTCCCGCGCACCGCACTCCCGCACTGGCCGGTACGCGTCCTCGGCCCGGCCTTCGGGCTGACGCAGGACTACATGCGCAAACACCTCGGCATCCGCTTCCGGGTGGACAACAGCCGCAGCGTGAACGAACTGGGCGTCACCTACCGCCCGATCGAGGAGACGGTCCTGGATCACTACGAGGCGTGGCGGAGTCAGCGCAGCGCGAAGTGAAACCGGTGGCCGCGCCTCCGAAGCGTCGAAGGTCACAAAAACGTATCGGACATTTCACATGTCAACCTTCACACGAGGCTCACAAGTTGGCTAGGTTACGCCTCAGGCCGCACGACGACCTCCGGCGAACCCCGTCGGGACGTGCGACCTCCGCCGAGTCCGGGGCAACCCGCAGG
This sequence comes from Streptomyces sp. R28, assembly GCF_041052385.1. Taxonomy (GTDB): domain Bacteria; phylum Actinomycetota; class Actinomycetes; order Streptomycetales; family Streptomycetaceae; genus Streptomyces. Next base: position 1,080,308 of record NZ_CP163439.1, read on the forward strand.
GGTGGTCACCGGAGCCGGGGACCCAACCGAAAATCGGGGTGAATCGGCCCAACCGCCCTTCGGGGCAAGGGCCGTAGGGCACACCTTCCGGAACCGTCCGCCCGAACCCTCCCCCAGTGCCCGAACGGCCTGGGGGGACACCCACCGCTGACTCGGTAGGCGGATCACGGAAGGAGTACGTCGCCCATGGCGCCGGAACGCAGCGCGCGTCCGGGGGCTTTGAGCCTCCCCGGCATACGCAATTCCGCACTCGCGTCGGCGGCCCTCACCTCGGTGGCACTGCTCGCCCAGACGGCCAACGCCGCCCCCTCGCTCGGAGACGAGACACCGAGCCGTGAGGAGGTCAGCCGACGCGTCAGCTCCCTCTACGACCGGGCCGAGTCCGACACGGGAACCTTCAACGCCACCCGCGCCGCGGCGACAGGGCCGCGCGGGCGTGCCGACCGGCCGACGGGTGCAGGCGGCACAACCGCCGCCGCGGCCCGAGGTGACGAGGGCAGGCGCAGCGACCCCGCTGTCGACAACGTCGCCCGGCAGTGGTTCGACGTGGCCCGCTCGAAGCTGGGTCCGACCGTCCCGGCGGCACTGCCGGCCGACAGAATGCCGGAGCGACCCGCCGAGACGCGGCGCGCCCGCCCGGCGGAGCGTGCGGGGGACGGTCTCACCGACCGCGGGCGCGAGCCGTCCGGCCGGGCCGCGCTGGAGCTACCCGCCGCGCCCGTCGCCGAGTTGACGTCCCCTCAGGTCACGGGGACGGCTGCCGTGGTGGAGCTGACCGCAGGCCCGATTGCCGCCCTGCCGGCCGCCCCGGAGGCACCGCAGGAGGCCGCGCAGACCGACTGGAGCACCCGGTCGGCCCTCGCCTTGCCCGCGCCGCCCGCCCCGACCGCCGAACCAACGGCCGAGCCGGCGGCCGAACCGAAGGCCGATCCGCAGCAGCGGTCCTCGCTGCGAACCGCCAAGGAGCAGAACCAGCGCAAGCTCGCCCGCGCCCGGGAGCTGCTGTCCGCGTACACCGCACCGCAGAGCACTCCACTCCCGGCGATCGAGACCTTGCCCGCCGCCGACACGTGGAACACTGCGCCGGTCGAGCTCCAACCCTCGGCCGACACACAGTGGCAGGTCCTGCGAGCACAGTCCGCAGCCGACCTCACCACCGTGCCGCCCGGCACGACGGCCCGGCCCTCCACGACCAGCCCGACCGTCGACGCCCTCGCGACCGGCGCCACAGGCCAGGCCCTCGACCTGGGTACCGCCCTCACCTCGACGGCACCGCAGGACACGCGAGCCGTGCGCGCCCTGGACTTCGCCCGCGCCCAGCTGGGCAAACCCTGCGTCTGGGGCACGACGGGCCCGGGGGCCTACGACGGGCCCGGCCTCACCCAGGCCGCCTGGAGGGCCGCCGGCATCACACTCCCCCGCACCGCACAGGAGCAGGCGACCGCCGGCCAGGGAATCGCCCTTGCCTACCTCGAACCCGGCGACCTGGTCCTCTTCCACATCGGCCATGTCGGCATCTACTCCGGAAACGGCATGATGATCCACGCCCCGGGGCCGGGGGCGGCCATCCGTGAGGAGTCGATCCACTACGCCGGGGAGTCGGCGATCCACAGCGCGATACGGCCTGCCTGAGCCATCGACAGACCACCGCCACCCCGCCTTCCGTCAGGCGGGGTGGTCTTCTTCTGCCTCCCGGACGCTCAGCCGGAACACCGCCCTTGCGCTACATCCGCAACCCGCCCGGCACCCCGGCCCGTATGGGAGGTTCAGGCGGCCTTCAGGGCGAGTGGCAGTGCGCTCAGGCCGCTGAGGAAGTTGGAGTAGACGGGCTTCGCGGGGCCCGTCTGCTCCATCTCCGCCACCAGGTCGCGCAGTCCCGTCAGTACGGCCCCGATCTCCGCCCGGGCCAGGTAGGCGCCGAGGCAGAAGTGGGGGCCGTAGGCGAAGGTGACGTGCTTGTTGGGGGTGCGGTCCAGGCGCAGTTCGCCGGGGGCCTCGAAGATGCGCTCGTCGTGGTTGGCGGAGGCGTTCCAGACGGTGACGACCTCCCCCGCCCTGATCGGCCGGCCGCCGACCTCGGCGTCGGTGGTCGCGGTGCGTCCCGAGTGCAGGGCGGGGGTCGTCCAGCGCAGGATCTCCTCGACGGCGGTGTCGATGCCGGCGTCGCCCCGCTTGAGGGCGTGCCACTGGTCGGGGTGTTCCAGCAGGGCGAGGGCGGCGCCCACCATGGACAGGCGGGCCGTCTCGTCGCCGCCGAGGATCAGGCTGTAGCAGTTGAGCATGATCTCGTCGTCGTCCAGCGGCAGCCCGTTCACCTCGCTGCCCGCGAGCAGCGCGATGACGTCCGCGTGGCCGCTGCCGCGCCGGTCGCGGGCGAGGTTGGCGAAGTAGAGCAGGATCTCGTTCTTGGCGATCCAGGCATCGGCGGCCGTACTGTCCGCCTCGTGGGAGCCCAGCGCGGAGGACGTCAGGCTCAGCACGTAGGCCCGGTCGCGGTCGGGTACGCCGAGCAGGTCGCAGATGGCGCCGAGGGGTATGCCGGCCGCCACGTCGGCGGCGAAGTCGCAGGTCCCCTTCTCCAGCGCGTCCCGCAGCAGCCGGGTCACGGTGCGCCGCACGCTGTGAACGATCGGCTCCAGGGCCCGCGGCGAGAACGCGGACATCAGGATGCGGCGCAGCCCGGCGTGCTTCGCCCCGTCGGTGATGGCGAGCATCCGGCCGGCCGCGGAGTCGCCGCCGGCGAGCAGCGTCTCCAGGACGTTGCCGCCCTCGGAGGTGAAGCGTGTGCTGTCGCGGTACACGGAGGTGACGTCGGCGTGCCGGGTCACCACCCAGAAGCCGGGGGCCGTGTCGGTGGCCGGGTTCCAGTGGACCGGCCGGTGCTCCCTCAAGTGGCGCCACACGGCGGACAGGTCGCTCTCGGCGTGCAGCCGCGGATCGGCCAGGTTCAGCGTGTCGAGCTCTTGCGGCGCGATCGTCCGCCATGTGGTCATCCCGGTCTCCTCCCGTTTCCGCTGTTCCCTATGCGCCCATGGCCCGGATGAGGCTCTTCGGACGCATGTCGGTCCAGTGCTCCTCAACGTAGTCCAGGCACGACCGGCGGGCGGCGGCACCGTGGACGACGGTCCAGCCGGCCGGCACCTCGGCGAACGCGGGCCACAGCGAGTGCTGGCCCTCGTCGTTCACCAGGACCAGGTGCTCGAGGGTGTCGTCGTCGAAGGGGTTGGTGGTCATGGGGAGTTCCTCCTGTGGGTGGGGTGGGGTGCGGCTGCGTTCAGCCGCCGGGCGAGCACGGGTCCGATCCGGTCCAGTGGTCCGGGTCGGGTCATCTCGCCGTGGGCGCAGGGGATGTCGTGGTTGTCGACGCGGCCTCGCACGTACGGCTGCCAGGACGTATGGCGATCCGGGTGCGCGTCGGGATCCTGGGCGGCGCTGAAGAACAGCAGGTCGCCGTCGTACGGCAGCGGGGTGAACTCCTCCAGCAGGCGTCGGTTGTTCGCCGTCACCTCGACCAGGGCCGCGAGTTCGGCGTCGTCGAGGCTGCCAGGGAGGTCGGGTACGCGACGCACGAGCTCGCCGAACCGACTGTTCGTCAGTTCCTCGTTCTCCGGCGGCAGTTCCCGCCCCAGGATGGCGAGCAGGCTGCGCAGTACCGCCGACCGGTCGGTGGGGCGCGGGCCCTGACTCGTCCATGCGCCCGGGAAGGAGTCCAGCATCACCAGCAACGCCACCTGCTCCCCGGCCGCCTGCAGCGTCGTGGCGACGGCGTGGGCGACGAGGCCGCCCATGGAGTAGCCGAGGAGGTGGTACGGGCCCTCGGGCTGGATCTCGCGGATGCGCGCCGTGTGTTCGGCGACCGTCCCGGCGAGGCTGTCCTGCCGCTTCTCCCCCGGCTCCAGTCCGCGGGACTGCAGTCCGTACAGCGGGCGGTCGGCGTCCAGATGCCGGGTCAGCCCGGCGAAGCCCCAGGCCAGACCGGAGGCCGGTGGGAGGCAGAAGAGCGGCTCGCGGTCGCCGCGGGTGCGCAGCGGCAGGACGGTGGCGAGGGCTGCCGTACCGGTGGCCGTGCCCGTGTCCGGGTCCGTGCCACGGGTCGTCCGGCGGGCGAGCGCGGCCACGGTCGGTGTCTCGAAGACCGCGAGCACGGGGAGTTCGGCGCCGAGTTCGGTCCGGATCCGGGTGGTCAGCCTGGGTACCAGGAGGGAGTGTCCTCCGAGGGCGAAGAAGCTGTCGTGGACGCCGATGCGGGCAGGGTCGAGCCCGAGGACGTCGGCGACGAGCGCGCGCAGCTTCTCCTCCCGCTCGGTGCGCGGAGCACTGCGGGTCGGGGGCGGGGTGCCGGGTGCGGGCAGGGCCGTGCGGTCCAGTTTGCCGCTGGCGGTGAGTGGCAGCGCGTCGAGGACGACGATCGCCGCGGGGACCATGTGGGCGGGCAGGGTGCGGGTCAGGTGTGCGCGCAGCACGTCGGCTTCGGCGGCCCCTTTCGCGGCCGGTACGGCATAGGCGATCAGCTGCTGCTCGCCCCGTACGTCCTCGCGTACGGCGGCCGCCGCCTTGGCCACGGACGGGTGGGTGGCCAACGCGGCCTCGATCTCGCCGAGTTCGACGCGGAAGCCGCGGATCTTCACCTGGTGGTCGGCCCGGCCCAGGAAGCGCAGCTGTCCGTCGCGGTCGCGCACCGCGAGATCGCCGGTCCGGTACATGCGCTCCCCCGGCCCGCCGTACGGGTCGGCGACGAAGCGCTGCCCGGTCAGCCCGGGCCGGCCGAGATAGCCGCGGGCCGGTCCGCCGCCCGCGATGTACACCTCGCCCGTCACCCCTTCGGGCACAGGCTGCAGGGCCTGGTCGAGGAGGCGGAGTCGGTTGCGGGCGAGGGGGCCGCCCAGGGGCGGTGAACCCTCCTTGGGGTGGGGGCCGACGTCGGACTGCCAGGCGGTCGCGTAGATGGTGGCTTCGGTGGGCCCGTAGAAGTTCACGATCGCGGCCTCGGGGAAGGCGGCTTGAAGGTCGGCGAGGAGCTGTTCGGGAATGGGCTCGCCGCCCAGCGCGACGACTTGAGGGAAGATCTCGGGTCGGTCGGCGACGACGGTGGCCATCACCGAGGGCACCCCGCTGACCAGGGTCGCGTCCCGGCCTCCCGACGTCGTGAGTGCCAGCAGGTTCTCGACGATCTCGACACGGCCTCCGCACAGCAGCGGGGAGAAGATCTCGAACACCGACACGTCGAAGTTGAGCGAGGTGGACAGGAGCACCTTGGCCAGCCGCTCGGGGCCGAGCGCGGTGTGCGTCCACTCGACGAACTCGACGATGCTGCCGTGGGTCTCCGCGACGCCCTTGGGCCGGCCGGTGGAGCCGGAGGTGTAGATGACGCACGCGATGCTGTCGGAGTACAACGCCGGTGCGGGAACAGTCTCCTGATGGTCCATCACATCGCCCGTGAAGACCGGCGTTTCCTCGGGCAGCACCCTGGCCGTCTCGTCCGTGGCGAGCACGACGACCGGCCGGGCGTCCTCGACGATGTAGGCGAGGCGGTCGGGCGGATAGGCCGGGTCGAGCGGCAGATAGGCGGCGCCGGACTTCAGCACGCCGAGGACGGCGACGACCAGCTCCGCCGTACGGGGCAGCGCGATGCCGACGACACGCTCGGGCCCGGCGCCCAGGGCCACGAGCCGCCGGGCCAACTGCTCGGCGCTGTCGTCGAGTTCGCGGTACGTCAGCCTGACGCCGCGGTCCAGCACGGCTTCCGCGTCCGGGGTGGCCGCGACCTGGGCCGCCCACAGGTCGGTGAGGGTGCGGGTCGCCGGGGCCGGTTCCGGGCGCGGGTCCTCCTGGTGCGGGGCGAGTGCGACGCGGCCCAGCGGCAGGTCCGGGTCGGCCGCCATGGCCTGAAGGAGCCGTACCAGACGGTCGAGGGTGGCCTCGGCCCAGTCGGCGTCGAAGAGGTCCGGTCGGTAGGCGAGGCGGAAACGCGGCCGGGGGCCCGGCACCGCCACCAGGGTCACCGGATAGTGGGTCGCGTCGCGCCCACCCGTGCCCACGACCCGCATGCGGTCGCCGTCGTCCGCCTCGCGCCGGTCCATCGGGTAGTTCTCGAACACGACCAGCGTGTCGAAGAGTTCGGGCACGCCGGCTGCCCGCTGAAGGTCGGCGAGGCCCAGGTGCTGGTGGTCGAGCAGGCGGACGTATGCCTCCTGGACCCGCAGCAGGAGGCCGCTCAGCGGCTCGTCGGGGCGCAGTCGGACGCGGGTGGGGATGGTGTTGATGAACAGGCCGACCATCGACTCGACGCCCGGCAGTTCGGCGGGGCGGCCGGAGACGGTGGCGCCGAAGACGATGTCGTCCTGGCCTGTCGTACGGCTGAGCAGGATCGCCCAGGCGCTCTGTACCAGCGTGTTCACGGTGACGCCGAGGCGGGCGGCCAGCGCGGAGAGGGCCGCGCCGGTCTCCGGTGCGAGCTCCGTGCGGGCCTGCGCCAGGTCGCCGGAACCGCGGCCGTCCGGGGCGTGCGGGGCGAGCCGGGTCGGTTCCGTCACTCCGGCCAGCGCCTCCCGCCAGGCGGCCTCGGCGGCCGTACGGTCCCGGCGGCCCAGCCAGTCCAGGAAGGTGCGGTAGGGCGGAGCGGGCGGCAGGGCGGCGGGGTCACCGCCGGCCTCGTACAGGGCGAGGAGTTCGCTCAGCAGGACGGAGACCGACCAGCCGTCGAGCAGGATGTGGTGGTGGGTGATGAGCAGCCGGTACCGTCGCTCGCCGGTGCGGGCCAGGGTGCAGCGGAGCAGCGGGGGCGTGGCCGGGTCGAAGCCGCGGGCCAGGTCCTCGTCCAGCAGGTGGGCCCACTCCTGCTCGGTGTCGATGCCGGGTCCGGTCAGTTCGGCCTCGGTCCACGGCAGCGTGGCCCCGCGCGGCACGACCTGCACGGGCTGCCCGCCGCGACGGCGCCGGAACGCCGCCCTCAGCGTCGGGTGCCGGTCCAGCAGGGCCTGGGCGGCGGCGCGCAGCCGGTCGGGGTCCACGGCGCCGTCGAGTTCGAAGACCAGCTGGACCAGATAGACGTCCCGGGCGTCCCGCTCGTGCTCGTACAGGGCGTGGAAGAGCAGGCCTTCCTGGAGCGGGGTCAGGGGCAGGACGTCGATCTGTGCGGCGGGCTGCGTGGTCATGTGCTCTCTTTCGGGTCGGGTCAGCCGTCGAGGCCCGCGGCGAGTTCGTCGAGTTCGTCCGGGGAGAGGAAGTCCGGGGACAGGGCGTCCTCGGCGGGCGCGGTCCCGGTCGGGGTCCCGGTAAGGACCGCGGCCCCCGATGCCCGCTCGGTGAGGGCGCTCAGCGCCACGAACCAGGCGTCGGCCAGGCCCCGTACCTCCGACTCGGTCACCACCCCGTCCGCCCACGACCAGTCGGCCACCAGCCGGGGCCCGTCGTCGGAGTCCTGGACGACGGCGTTGAGGTCGAGCACGTGCGCGGCGCCGAGCCCGGGGTCGACACCGCTGCCCAGGGCGGAGGACTCGGGCGCGAAGGTCCACTCGCCCGTGCTGTCGGGTGCGGTGAACCGGCCCAGATAGTTGAAGCCGATCTCGGGGTCGGGGTGCTCGGCCAGGCCGGGCGCCGTCTCGGGGTTGAGGTGGCGCAGCAGGCCGAAGCCGACGCCACGGTCGGGCAGTTCGCGCAGACGCTCGCCCACCCGCCGGGCAGCGATCTCGGCGGCGGGTCCGGCGGTCAGCGCGTCGGCGAGGTCGAGTCCGGTCAGGTCGAGGTGGACCGGGTAGAGGGAGGTGAACCAGCCGACCGTGCGGGACAGGTCCAGGCCGGGTGCCAGTTCCTCGCGGCCGTGTCCCTCGACGTCGACGAGGACGTGCTCGGTGCCCTGCCGGTCGGCGACGGCCAGGGCGAGGCCGGTGAGCAGGACGTCCTGTGTGCCGGTGCCGAAGGCGGACGGGACGGTGGTCAGGAGCGGGCCGGTGGCCTCGGGCGGCAGGGTGCGGCGCAGCGAGCGCGTGGTCGCGGCGGTGTCCCGGGCGGGGTCCAGCGGGCGGGCGCCCAGCGCGGTGCGCGGGACGGCGAGCATACGGCGCCACAGCGCGGCCTCGGCGACCCGGGCGGGCCTGCGCGCCTCCTCGCCGAGGAGCCCGGCCCAGCGGCGGAACGAAGTGCCGACCGGCGGGAGCTTCGCAGCGCGCCCCTCGGCGAGCGCCGACCAGGCGGCCTCCAGGTCGGGCACGAGGATCCGCCAGGACACCCCGTCCACGGCCAGATGGTGGACGACGAGGAGCAGCCGTCCGGCGCGCTCCGGCCCGGCGTCGAACCACACCGCCCGGACCATCGCCCCGGCGGCGGGTCGAGCAGTCCGACGGCCCGCTCGAACTCCTCGCTCACCACCGCGTGAAGGTCGTTCCTCACGTCGTCACCTGTCTCCCGCCGGTCGAGCAGGTCGGCGGCGCGCACCCGGCCGGCCGGACTGACGTCGAGTTCGCCGGACGGCGTGAGACGGGCCCGGAGCATGTCGTGGTGGTCGATCAGGGCCTGCAACACCCCGGTCAGGCGCGGCAGTTGGCAGCCCGCCGGGACGGTCAGGAGGACGGACTGGCTGAGCCGGTCGATCGGCCCGCCGCGCTCCAGCAGCCACCGCATCACGGGTGTGAGCGGCAGGGCGCCGACTCCGTCGTCGTCGGTGCGGCCCGCACCCACGGGGCCGCGGGCCACCGCGGCGAGGCCGCTGACGGTCTGGTGCTCGAAGACGTGCCGGGGAGTGATCACCACGCCGGCCTCGGCCGCCCGGCTCACCAGCCGGATCGAGGAGATACTGTCCCCGCCTAGGGCGAAGAAGCCCTGGTCGAGCGGGACGTCCGACAGCTTGAGCAGATCGCGGAAGAGGTCGGCGAGGATCCGCTCGGCAGGCGTCGCCGGCTCCCGCTCCGTGGGCGTCACGGTTGCCGTGGGGGCGGGCAGGGCCTTGCGGTCGAGTTTGCCGTTGGGGGTCAGCGGCAGGACGTCGAGGACGACGACGGCCGACGGCACCATGTAGTCGGGCAGCGACCGCTCGGTGTGCCCGCGCAGCTCCGCCGGGTCGGGTGCGGAGCCGGGGGCGGCGGGGACGACGTACGCCACCAGCCGCTCGTCGCGCACGACGACGACCGCCTGCGCCACCTCGGGGTGGGACACGAGCGCCGCCTCGATCTCACCGGGCTCGATACGGAAGCCGCGGATCTTGACCTGGTCGTCGGCCCGGCCCGCGTACTCCAGCTCACCGTCCGCCGACCAGCGCGCCAAGTCGCCCGTCCGGTACATCCGTTCACCGGGACCGCCGAACGGATCCGCCACGAACCGCTCGGCCGTCAGACCGGGCCGCCCCAGATAGCAGCGCGCCACACCGGCGCCCGCGAGGAACAACTCGCCCACCACACCGGGCGGGACCGGCCGCAGCCAGGCGTCCAGCACATGGGCCCGCGTCCCGGTGACCGGGCGTCCGATGGGTGGCGCCTGGTCGCCGGAGAGCGGCACGCTGATCGTCGCGCACACCGTCGACTCGGTCGGACCGTAGGCGTTGGCCATGCGCCGGCCCGGCGCCCAGCGGGCGACCAGCTCCCCCGGGCACGCTTCGGCACCGACGACCAGGGTGCGCAGCTCGGGGAGGTCCGCGGTAGGGAGCGTCGCGAGCGCGGCGGGCGGGATGAGGGCGTGGGTGATGGACTCGTCCGTCAGCGTCCGCCGTAGCGGTTCGCCGACGAGGGGGCCGGTCCCGGGCGGGACCACCAGCGTCCCGCCCGCGGCGAACGCCATGAGCAGTTCCATCACCGACGCGTCGAACCCGGGCGCGGAGAACTGGAGCACCCTGGAGCGCTTGTCGGGGCCGCAGCGCTCGATCTGGGTGTGTGCCAGTGCCGCCAGCCCTCGGTTCGCGACGACGACGCCCTTCGGCACGCCGGTCGAGCCCGACGTGTAGATGACGTAGGCGGCTTGCCGCGGGTCGTGGGCTGTCGGCAGGTCGCCGGGTACGCCGTCCAGCGCCAGGTCCCGCAGGACGTGGGCCGGCCGGGCGTCGCCGAGCATGAAGTCGATCCGCTCACGCGGCAGCCCCGGGTCCACCGGCAGGAAGGCCGCCCCGGTCAGCGCCACCGCGAGAATCGCGACGATCCGGTCCACGGAGCGCGGCATCAGCACGGCCACGACGTCGCCGGGGCCGACCCCGCGTCCGGCCAGGACACGCGCCAACCGCTCGGCTCGGGCGTCGAGTTCGGCGTACGACAGCTCGTTGAGCGCCGGGGCGTGCGGAGTCCGCCGTGCCTGGTCCCGGAACAGCTCGGCGAGGGATGTCGCTCGCACCTCGTCCGGCGTGGTGTTCCACTCGGCGATCCGCAGGATTTCGGTGTCGTCGAGAAGGTCGATGTCACCGATGCGCCGTTCGGGGTCCCCGGCGACGGCGGCCAGCAGGCGCACGAGCCGGCGGACGAGTTGCTGAGCCGTGTCGGGGTCGAACAGGTCGGTGCTGTACTCGGCGACGCCCTCGATGCCCGCGGCCGAGCCGTCGGAACGGCGGTGCTCGGTGAGGTACAGGGACAGATCGAAGCGGGCGGCGCCGGTCTCGACGGGCTCACGGGTGACGCGCAGGCCGGACAGGGAGAGGGCGGGCTCGGTGGTGTGGCCGGTGAAGGCCAGCATGACCTGGAAGAGGGGGTGGCGGGCGAGAGACCGCTCGGGGCTGACGGCGTCCACGAGGAGGTCGAACGGCACGTCCTGGTGGGCGTAGGCGGCCAGGTCGAAGTCCCTGGTGCGGTGCAGGAGTTCGCGGAAGGTGGGGTTGCCCGAGGTGTCGGTGCGCAGGGTGAGGCTGTTGACGAAGAAGCCGACGAGGTCGTCGAGCCTGCCGTCGGTCCGCCCCGCGACGGGTGTGCCGATGGGGATGTCGGTGCCGGAACCGAGCCGGGTCAGCAGCGCGGCCAGCCCCGCCTGGAGCACCATGAACAGAGTGACGCGCGAGGAGGCGGCGAGGTCGGCCAGCCCGGCGTGCAGTTCGCCGTCGAGGGCGAGGGCGACACGGTCCCCTCGGCCACTGGGTTCGGCGGGCCTGGGGCGGTCGGTGGGGAGAGTCAGCTCCTCGGGAGCGCCGCTCAACGCCTCCTTCCAGAAGTCTGTCTGACGTGACATCAGGCTGTCCGTCGCGTCCTCCGGTCCGAGCAGCTCCCGCTGCCAGCACGCGAAGTCCGCGTAGGTGACGGGCAGTTGCAGCCATTGCGGGGCGCGCCCCGCCGACCGTGCCTCGTACGCCGTCTCCAGGTCGCGCATCAGCGGCGCCATGGACCAGCCGTCCACCGCGATGTGATGGGCGAGAAGCAGCAGGACGTGGGTGTCGGGCGCGAGTTGGTACAAGGTGGCGCGCAGGGGGACGTCGTTGGCCAGGTCGAAGCGGTGTCCGGCCGCCTGCGAGAGCAGGGCGGGCAGTTCGGCCTCCGCGGCCGGGGCGACCGGCAGGGAAGGCTGCGCCTCGTCCGGGGGCAGGATCCGCTGGTGCGGGGTGCCCTGGACGTCCGGGTAGAGCGTGCGCAGCGGCTCGTGGCGGGCCACCACGTCGGCGAGGGCGCTCCGCAGCGCCTCGCGATCGAGCGGGCCGGTGACGCGGAGCGCCCACGGCACGGTGTAGGTGGTGTGGCCGCCGTCGAGGCGGCTCATGAACCACAGACGCTGCTGGGCGTACGACAGCGGGAGCGGCTCCGCACGTCGGTCCCGGCGGGCGAGCTCGGGGCGCCGCTCGTCCTCGACGTCGCTCGCGCGGGCCGCGAGTCCGGCGGGCGTCGGTGTCTCGAAGATCGCCCGTACGGGCAGTGCCGTGCCGAGGGCGGCCCTGATCCGGTCGGCGAGGCGCATGGCGAGCAGGGAGTCGCCGCCCAGCGTGAAGAAGCCGTCGTCGGGGCCGACTTGGTGGGCGCCGAGGCCGAGGACATCGGCGAACAGGCCGCAGAGGATCTCCTCCTGCGGGGTGCGCGGGCCCCGCCCGGCGCCCGTCACTGCGGCGAGGGCGGGGGCGGGCAGGGCGGCACGGTCCAGCTTGCCGTTGGCGGTCAGCGGCAGCCGGTCCAGGACGACGACGGCCGAGGGCACCATGTGGTCCGGCAGTGACCGGGCCGCGTGCCTGCGCAGTGCCGCCGGGTCGGGCGCGGTCTCGGACACGGCGTACGCGACCAGGCGTCCGTCCCGGACGAGCACGGCCGCCTGCGCCACCTCGGGGTGGTCGGCCAGCGCCGCCTCGACCTCGCCGAGCTCGATGCGGAAGCCGCGGATCTTGACCTGGTCGTCGGCCCGGCCCGCGTACTCCAGCTCACCGTCCGCCGACCAGCGCGCCAAGTCGCCCGTCCGGTACATGCGTTGGCCCGATTCCCCGAACGGGTCCGCCACGAACCGCCCGGCCGTCAGGCCCGGCCGGCCCAGATAGCCGCGCGCGAGACCCGCACCGGCCACGTAGAGCTCACCGGTCACGCCCGCGGGAACGAGTCGCAGGCCGACGTCCAGTACGTACGCGCGCAGGTCGGGGACGGTCCGGCCGATGCCGCTCAACCGGCCCTGGCTCAACGGGAGTCCGGTGACGTGGACGGTGGTCTCCGTGATCCCGTACATGTTGACCAGGACGGGCGCGTCCTGCGGGTGGCGTGTGTACCAGTCGGCCACCTGCGCGGGGTCGAGTGCCTCGCCGCCGAAGACCACATGGCGCAGGCTCAAGTCCTGTGACACATCGGGCAGTTCAGAGTCAGCGCGTTGTAGTTCCCCGAAGGCCGATGGCGTCTGGTTCAGCACCGTGACCCGTTCGCGGGCGAGCAGCCGCAGGAACGCCTCCGGTTCGCGGCTCACCTCGAACGGCACGATCACGAGCGTGCCGCCGTGCAGCAGCGCTCCCCACAGTTCCCAGACGGAGAAGTCGAAGGCATAGGAGTGGAACAGGGTCCAGACGTCGTCGGGGCCGAAGTCGAACCAGTGCCGGGTCGACTCGAAGAGCCGGATCACGTTCCGGTGCGGTACTGCGACACCCTTGGGCCGGCCCGTGGAGCCGGAGGTGTAGATGACGTAGGCGAGGTGATCGCCCGTCATCCGCGGTGAAACCGCGGGCGCTTCGGGGAGTGGCCCGTCGAGCGTGAGCACCGGGACCTCTGAGGCAGGCAGGTCCGCGGCCTTCTCTCCGGTCGTCAGGAGCAGGACCGGGTTGGAGTCCGCCAGCATGAAGGCGAGCCGGTCCGCGGGATACTCGGGGTCCATCGGCAGGTAGGCGGCGCCGGTCCTGAGTACCGCCAGTACGGCCACCACCAGCTCGGCGGAGCGGGGCAGCGCGAGGGCGACCAGGCGTTCCGGGCCCGCGCCGTGTGCCGCGAGCACCCGGGCCAGCCGCTCCGCGCGGGCGTCGAGTTCGGCATAGGTGAGGCGGGTGCCGTCGTGCACCACGGCGCTCGCGTCGGGGGTGCGGGCGGCCTGGCGCGCGAACAGCTCGGTCAGGGTGGCCTCCCCCGCGTCCAGGGCCGGAGCCTCCCCGAGCAGGCGCTCCCGCTCCCCCGGCAGCAGGATCTCCACCTCCCCGAGGCGCCGCGACGGGTCCGCGGCCAGGGCTTCGAGGACGAGGGCGAACCGGTCGAGGAGGGTGCGGGCGCCGGTCTCGTCGTACAGGTCCGGGCGGTACGACAGCCGGAGTGCCAGGCGGTGGGCGGGCAGGACGGCGAGGGTCAGCGGGTAGTGCGTGGCGTCTCGGCCGGGGAGCTCGGTGACCCGGGAGGCACCGGGGCCCGCGGAGCCGGGGTGGTTCTCGAAGGCGAGCAGGGTGTCGAAGAGTTCGCCGCCGGTGCCGGTGACCCGCCGGATGTCGGCGAGGCCCAGGTGCTGGTGGGCGAGCAGGCCCGTCTGCCGGTGCTGCAGGCCGGTGAGGAGGTCGGCGACGGCTGCGTTCTCGTCCCAGCTCACCCGGGTGGCGACGGTGTTGATGCAGAAGCCGACCATCGAGGCGATGTTCCGCAGTTCGGGCGGGCGGACGGACACGGTCTGGCCGAAGACGACATCGGTGCGGCCGGTGAGGCGACCCAGCAGTACGCCCCAGGCGCCCTGGACGAGGGTGTTGAGGGTGATGTCGAGGGAGCGGGCCGTGGTCTCGGCGGCCCGGGTCAGCTCTTCGGGGAGTTCGACGACGAGTTCGGCCGGGAGGACGGTCGTGGAACTCGCGGCGTTCCGGGTGTTCGAGGCGTTCGAGGCGGGAGCGAGGAGGGTGGGCTCGGCCACACCGTCCAGCGCGTCACGCCAGGCCGCCTCCGTCGCGTCCCGGTCCTGCCGGGCCAGCCAGGCAAGGTAGTCCCGGTAGGCGGGCGCCGGCGGCAGGGACGTCGGGTGCTCGCCCGCGTACAGGGCGCTGAACTCACGCACCAGCAACTGCTTCGACCACCCGTCGAGCAGGATGTGATGGTTGGTGATGACGAGGCAGTACCGGTCCGGGGCCCGGCGCACCAGCAGGTACCTGATCAGCGGCGGCTTCGCGAGGTCGAAACGGCGGGTGCGCTCCTCGTCGAGCAGCCGCTCCCACTCCTTGTCCCGCTCCTCCTCGCCGAGCGCCGACAAGTCCGCCTCGGCCCAGGGCAGTTCGACGTCCGTGGGCACGATCTGCACGGGCGCTCCGGTCTGCCGGCGCCGGAAGCAGGCACGCAGGTTGGGGTGCCGGTCGAGCAGGGCCTGTCCGGCGGCGCGTACGGCGGCCGGGTCGACCGGGCCCGTCAGCTCCAGGAGCTGCTGGGCGGCGTAGACGTCGGGGGCCTGCTCGTCGTCGTACAGGGCATGGAAGAGCAGGCCTTCCTGCAGCGGCGACAAGGGCAGGATGTCGGCAATTCCGGAACCGGACCGAGTCACCGTGGGTTACCTCCACTCGCTTCCGAACTCGGCTTCGAGTTCGTCGATCTCTGCTTGGGACAGGGACACCAGGGGCAGGTCGGACGGCGTGTGTCCGCCTGCCGGGGTGCCGGCGGCCTGGGCGGTCAGCTCCTCGCACCAGAGGTCGGCGAGGGCACGGACGTCGCCCTCGGACCAGATGCCGGGGGCCCAGGACCAGGTGGTGTCGAGCCGGCCGTCGGCGGTGCTCACCGCGGTGATCTCCAGACCGTGCGCGACGGGCATGGCGGCGTCATGGGCCGCGCCCAGGTTCCGCAGCGACTCCGGCGCGGGCGCGAAGTCACCGCCCGCCGAATGGGCCGTACGGCCCAGGTAGTTGAAGCCGACCTCCGGGACCGGGAGGGCGGCGAGGGCGGGTCCGGTCTCGGGGTTGAGATACCGGAGCAGGCCGTGGCCGATGCCGTGGTCGGGTACGGACCGCAGCTGTTCCTTGACGCTCTTCAGCACGTGCGCACGGTCGCCGAGGTCGACGCCGGTGAGGTCGAGCCGGGCGGGCGCGACGCTGGTGAACCAGCCGACGGTGCCCGACAGGTCGACTCCCTCGGCGATCTCCTCGCGGCCGTGCCGCTCGATGTCGATCAGGAGGGCCCGGTGGCTGAAGCGGCGCGCGAAGGCGGTGGCCAAAGCGGCGAGCAGCACGTCTTCGGGGCCGGCGTGGAAGGCGGCCGGGACGGTGGTGAGCAGTTCGTCGGTGACCTCGGCCGGGAGTTCCCGGGTGAGGTGGCGCATCGCGCCGGTCACGTCCCGTTCCGGGTCGGGGCGCCGGGTGCCGAGGAGCGGGGCCGGCTGCTCCAGCATCCGCTGCCATACGTCGAGTTCGGTGGTCCGCTCCAGCGCCTCCCGCTCCAGCAACAGGGCCCAGCGCCGGAAGGAGGTGCCCGGGGCGGACAGCTCCGTCTCGCGCCAGGCAGCGGCCAGGTCGGTGCGCAGGATGTTCCAGGAGACGCCGTCCACGGCGAGGTGATGGACCGTCAGCAGGAGACGACCGGTGCGATCCGGCCCGGCATCGAACCACACGGCGCGCAGCAACCTCGCTTGCTCCGGATCGAGTTGTGCAGAGCACCGTCGCTCGGGCGTCGCAGCCGCGTCGGACACCGCCACCCGCTCCAGCAGCCCGCCCGCGTCGACGCTTGTCGGCGGCAGGATCTCGGCCGTCCAGTCGTCGGTGCTCAGCCGCATCCGCAGGACGTCGTGACGGTCCACGAGGGCCTGGAGCGCGCGCGTCAGACGCTTCTCGTCGGCGTCGGCCGGCGTGACGAGGAGGACGGACTGGCTGAACGAGCCGATGGGGCCGCCGCGTTCGCGCAGCCGGCGGAGGGCCGGGGTGAGCGGCAGCTCGCCGACCGCCGGTTCCTGGTCCCGGTGCGGGGTGTCGGGAGCCGGGCGGGCCGCCGCCAGCGCGGCGAGCGCGGCCACGGTCCGCTGCTCGAACACATCTCGCGGGGTCAGCCGCACGCCTGCGGCGATCGCTCGGCTCACCAGATGGATCGAGGTGATGCTGTCGCCGCCGAGGTCGAAGAAGCCGTCGTCGACGCTCACGTCAGCCACGGCGAGGACCTCGGCGAAGAGCTCCTGGAGGACCCGCTCCTCGGGGGTGCGGGGCGCCCGGCGCCCGCCCGCCGGCGCACGGGCCGGCTCGGGCAGGGCCGTACGGTCCAGCTTGCCGTTGCCCGTCATCGGCAGGTCGTCCAGCGGCACGAGCGCCTCGGGCACCATGTGGGCGGGCAACTGCCGGGCGCAGTGGGCGCTCACGGCCGCAAGGTCGGCCTCACCGGCTCCGACGACGTACCCGACGAGACGCCGGACACCGCCCTCGTCCTCCCGCACGACCACCGCGGCCTGCACGACGGCCGGATGGGCGGTCAGCACACCCTCGATCTCACCGGGCTCTATCCGCAGCCCTCGGATCTTGAGCTGGCCGTCTGCCCGCCCGCGCAGCTCCAGGGTGCCCTCGGCACGGCGCACGGCGAGGTCGCCGGTGCGGTACATGCGCTCACCGGCCGGGCCGAAGGGGTCGGCGACGAACCGCTCGGCGGTCAGGCCCGGACGGTTCCAGTAGCCGCGGGCCACATGGTCGCCGGCCACATACAGCTCGCCCTCGACGCCGACAGGTACGGGGTTCAGGCGTGTGTCCAGCACATAGGCGCGGGTGTTCCACATGGGCCGGCCGATGGGCACGGGCCCTGTCGGTACCTCGTCGCCGGGTTCGATGCGGTGGTCGGTACAGCCGACGGTGAGTTCGGTCGGGCCGTAGTGGTTGATCAGCCGTACATGCGGGTGCTCGCGGCGCCACTGGCGCAGGGCCTCGCCCACGAGTGCCTCGCCGCCGAGCATGAACTCCTCGTCGGGTGACAGGTCGTGCGGGAGCGCGGGCAGCAGCGGGAGATGGCTGGGGGTGGCCTTGAGGAAGGTGTAGCCGCTGCGCAGCGGGGCGGCGCCCGCCTCGTGGAAAGCGGCGATGTGCACGCGCCCGCCGGCGGCGAGCGCCCCGTGCAAGGTGGTCACCGTGGCGTCGAAGGACATGGTGGCGTGCAGCAACGAGGTGCCCCGCAGGCTCGGGTACGCCTCCACGCAACGGGCCACGTAGGTGGTGAGGTTGCGGTGCTCGACGACGACACCCTTGGGACGGCCTGTGGTGCCGGAGGTGTAGATCAGATAGGCGGGATCGGCGGGCCGGGCCTTTGCGAGAGGCGCGTCGGGGTCCTCCGGTGCGGCGTCCGGGGACACGACGGGACAGGCCACGGGCTGCCGGTCCCGGGTGATCAGGCACACCGGGGCCGCGTCGGAGAGCAGGTGGGCGGTGCGCTCGGCCGGATGCTCGGGGTCCAGCGGCAGATAGGCGGCACCCGACTTGAGCACGGCCAGCACGGCGACCGCGAGGTCGACCGAGCGCGGCAGCGAGAAGGCGACGACACGGCCCGGCCCGGCACCGTACGACGCCAGCACGCGCGCCAACTTGCCTGCACGCTCACTGAGTTGACAGTACGTCAGCATGACTGAGGCGTCTTCGACTGCCACGGCGTCCGGCGTCCGCGCCGCCCGCGCCTCGAACATCCGGGGGAAGGTGGTGCCCGGGACCTCCCGTGCCGTGTCGTTGAACTCCACGACCAGGCGGTGCCGTTCGCCGTCCGCGAGGATGTCGAGCGCCCCGATCGCCCGGTCGGGATCGTCTACGGCAGCACGCAGCAGCCGTACCAGCCGGGCGGCCAACTCCTCGGCCGTACGACGGTCGAAGAGGTCGGCGCTGTACTGGAGCACGCCCTCGATGCCGTCCGGCGAGCCGTCCGCGGCGCGCTGCTCACCCAGGTTGAAGGTCAGGTCGATCTTCGTGGCACCGGTCTCCACGGGCAGCGTCCGGGACTGGAGTCCGGGGAGGTCGAGGCTCGGGTCGGCGGTGGGCCGGAAGGCGAGCATCACCTGGAAGAGCGGGTGCCGGGCCGGCGAGCGCGGCGGGTTGAGCGCCTCGACCAGGTGCTCGAACGGCAGGTCCTGGTGGGCGTAGGCCGCCAGATCGGTCTCTCTGACCCGGCCCAGCACGTCCCGGAAGGTCGGGTCGCCGGAGGTGTCGGTGCGCAGCACCAGGTTGTTGAGGAAGCAGCCGACCAGATCGTCGAGCGCCTCGTCGGCACGTCCCGCGACCGGCGTGCCGATCGGGATGTCGGTGCCCGCGCCGAGTCGGGTGAGCAGGGCGGCGAGACCTGCCTGCACGGCCATGAACACGGTCGTGCCGGTCGCGGTGGCCAGTGAACGCAGCCTCCGGTGCAGATCGGCGTCGAGCCGGACCTGGATGTCGCCGCCCCGCAGGGTGGGGCGGGCCGGGCGCGGGCGGTCGGCGGGGAGCGGGAGCTCCCCGGGGAGTCCGTCGAGCACCTCACGCCAGTGGGCGAGTTGACGGTCCTGGTCGTGGCCGAGGACGTCCTGCTGCCAGGCGCCGTAGTCGGCGTACTGGAGGGGCAGCGGCGCCCAGTCCGGGGCTCGCCCCGTCAGCCGGGCCCGGTAGGCGGTCGCCAGGTCCCGGACGAGGGGGTCCAACGACCAGCCGTCGGCGGCGATGTGGTGCAGGACGAGAAGGAACACACGGTCCTCGGGCGCGAGGACGACGAGATGAGCACGGAGCGGGATCTCCTCGCCGATCCTGAAGCCGATGGACGCCAACTCACCCAGCTTGTCCGCCAGTTCGGCCTCATGGCGGACGGTGTCGATCCGCAACTCGGGTCGTACGGCGTCCAGCACCCGCTGGCAGGGAATCCCGTCCGCGTCCGGGTACACGGTGCGCAGGATCTCGTGCCGGGCGACGACGTCGGCCAGTGCGGCGCGCAGCGCGTCCGCGTCGAGCGGCCCGCCGGTCAGTCGTACGGCGAGCGGGATGTTGTAGGCGGCGCCGGGCCCTTCCAGCCGATGCAGGAACCACAGTCGGCGCTGGGCCGACGACACAGGGGGCTCGCCCTGTACGGTCTGCGCGGGCCGTGCTGTCTGTGCCGTCCGTGCGGCCTGTGGTGTCTTTGCCGTCCGTGCCGTCGGCCTGCGAGCGGGACGCGGTCGTACGGCCGTCCCCGTGCCGAGCAGCCGGGCCAGCCCGGCCGGCGTGGGGGCACGGAACACGTCGCGCAGGGTCAGCTCGGTGCCGAGCGCGCCGCGGATACGGCCGAGGAGCCGCAGCGCGAGCAGCGAATGGCCGCCGAGGGCGAAGAAACCGTCACCGGGACCCACCTCGTTCAGGCCCAGGACATCGGCGAACAGGCCGCACAGGAGCTCTTCGTACGGCGTACGGGCGGTGGCGGGCACGGGTGCCGTCCCGCTCGGCGGCGACGGCAGCGCGGCCCGGTCGAGCTTGCCGTTGGCCGTGAGCGGCAGCCGGTCCAGGACCACGACGGCCGAGGGCACCATGTAGTCGGGCAGATGGGCCGCGAGGTGGTCGCGCAGGTCGTCCGGTGCCGGTGACTCGCCCTCGGCGGGGACTGCGTAGGCCACCAGGCGACGGTCGCCGGTCCGGTCCTCGCGGACGACGGCGACCGCCTGGGCGACCCCGGGCCGGCCGGCGAGGGCCGCCTCGATCTCTCCGGGCTCGATACGGAAGCCGCGCAGCTTGATCTGGCCGTCGGCCCGGCCATGGAACTCGAGTTCGCCGTCCGGCGTCACGCGGACGTGGTCTCCGGTGCGGTACATGCGGGCGCCGGGCGGGCCGAAGGGGTCGGCGACGAAGCGCTCGGCGGTCGCGTCCGGGCGGTTCAGGTAGCCGCGGGCCACACCGGGGCCGGCGACGTACAGCTCCCCCACCGTGCCCGTCGGAACCGGCTGGAGGGCGCCGTCGAGCACGTGGGCGCGCATGCCGTCCAGCGGGCGGCCGATGGGCAGCGGGTCCGGCACGTCGGCGCCGGGCGGGCAGGGGCGGTACGTGGCGAAGGTGGTCGTCTCGGTCGGGCCGTAGCCGTCGGTGACGGTCAGGCCCGGGCAGGCGGCCTGGACCCGGCGCACGGCGGCGACGGGGACGGCTTCGCCGCCGGTCCACACCTGGCGCAGGCCCGCGAAGCAGCCGGGGTCCTCCTCGGCAGCCAGCCGGAAGAGCCCGGCGGTGAGCCACAGCGAGGTGAGCCCGTGCCGCTCCGTCAGGCGTGCCACGGCTGCGGCGTCCACGTCCTCGTCCGGGTCGGCGACCACGGCGGTGCCGCCGTTCAGCAGCGGCACCCACATCTCGTACGTCGAGGCGTCGAAGGCGGTCGGCGAGTGGACCAGCACGCGCGCGTGGGCGGCACCGTCGAACGCCGGGTCGGTGGCCAGGGCGGTGATGTCGCGGTGGGTGACGGCGACGCCCTTCGGGGTGCCGGTGGAGCCGGATGTGTAGCTGACGTAGGCCAGTTGGGCGGGGTGCACCCGTATGCCGGGGTCGGTGTCCGGTTCAGCGACGAGCGTGGGGTCGGTGGCGGCGACGACTGGCGGGCCGTCGTAGGCATCCTTGGCGGGCTCTGCGTCGGTCGGGTCGCCTTCGGTCGGCTCGGCGTCGGCGGGTTCGGCGTCGGTCAGCAGGACCACCGCCCGCGTCTCGGCCAGGATCCGCCGGGTGCGGGCCCGCGGGGCACGTGGGTCGAGGCCGACGTACGCGCCGCCCGCCTTGAGGACGGCGAGCAACGCGACGACAAGGTGGTCGGAGCGGCGCATCAGGACCGCCACGCGGTCCTCGGAGCGGACACCGAGACCGATCAGACGGTGGGCCAGCCGGTTGGCGCGGGCGTTCAACTCCCGGTAGCTGCCGGCGCGTTCGCCCTGGAGGAGAGCCGTACCGACCGGGTCGACGGTGACGCGAGCCGCGAACAGTGCGGGCACGGTCGTCTCGCCCCGGCGCGCGTCGGTGCCGACGAGCCGTGAGCGTTCCCCGGCAAGGGCCGTCTCGACCCGGCCGACCGGGGTGCCGGGGCCGAGCACGGCCGCCGCGAACTGCTCCAGGAAATGCGCGAACCTGCGGTGATGGGCGGCGAGTTCGGCCTCCGAGTAGTGCGCGCGGCTCGCGTCGAGGTCGACGCGGATGCCGTGGCCGTCCACGCGGTCGTACACGTTGACGGCGAGGTCCTCGACCGGACCGGTGGAGAGGTTGTGGCGAGTGGTCGGGTGCCCGGCGAAGCGCAGCTCCTGCCCGAACGCCATGATGTTGACGACGGGCCCGAAGAACCGCCGCCCGTCCTGCGGCCAGTCCAGTTCCCGGCGCAGGTCCTCGCCCCGCAGGCGCTGGTGGGCCAGCAGCTCGCGGGTGGCGGTCGCGGTCTGGCGTACGAGGTGGAACGCCGCCGTGTCGGGCCGTACGGACAGCCGCAGCGGGAGCACGTTCGAGGCCATGCCCGGCGTGGCGAGTTCCGTCTCACTCTCGCGGGCGGTGACGGCGAGGCCCAGCACGATGTCCCGGGCTCCGGTGAGCCGGTGCAGATAGGCGGCGGTCGCCGCGAGGACGACACGCGACCAGCGGGTCCCGGCACGCTCGGCGGCCGCGTGGACCAAGTCCCCCGCCACTTCGGGGAGATGACCGGTGCGGCGCAGGAAGCGGGCGGCGACCTGGGGCGGGCGCGTGGACAGGCCGACGGGCTCGGGACGGTCGGCGAGGGCACGGTTCCAGTACGCCCGGTCCGCCGCGTGCCGTTCGCCGGAGCGGTACGCCTCGTCGGCGGCGGCCAGTGGGGCGAGCGGCGCGGACGGTGAGGTGTGGGGGGTGCCGGCGATACGGGCGGTGTAGGCGTCGGCGACCCGGCTCGCGATGAGGGAGCAGCTGTAGCCGTCGACGGCGATGTGGTGGTAGCGCTGGTACCAGATCCAGTGGGCGTCCGCGAGTTTCAGCAGCGCGTACCGGAAGAGCGGGGCCCGGTCGAGGTCGAACGGCGTGGCGAAGTCGGCGGCCATCCACGCCTCGGCGGCGGACCGGGCATCGGGCTCGTCCGTGAGGTCGAGGACGGACAGGTCCCAGTCGGGGGCTGCCTCGACGGTCTGGCGCACGGAGTCGTCGGCGGCGGCGAACCGCACCCGCAGCGTCTCGGTGGCGTCCACGACCTGGCGTATCGCGGCCCTGAAGTGCTGGGGGTCGACGGGCCCGTGGATCTCGGTGTACTCGCCCACGTTGTAGGCGGGGCCGGCCGGATCGAGCCGCTGCCCGAACCACATCGAGCGCTGGGCGGCGGACAGATCCAGGTCCAGTACGTCGGTCATCGGCCCTCCGCCACGACGACGGGGCCGGCGCCGGTGAGCAGTCGTTGCACCTGCTCGGCGACGTACAGGGGACCCGTGTCGCGGCCGGGCCAGGGGACGCACAGCCAGGGTTCGGCGGGGATCAGCGCGAGGTCGCGGGCCTGGCGGGCGCGGCCGCCGCCGGTGATGTTGAGGAGCACGAGTTCGTCGCGGCGGACCTGCCCGGCCCGCACCGCGTCGGCCAGCGCGGCGAGGGCGACTCCGGCGCCCGGCTCGATGTCGATGCCCTCGACCTCTTCGAAGAGCGCCATGGCGGCGAGCGCGGACTCGTTGTCGGTACATCGCACGGCGCCGCCGCTCTCGCCGAGCACGTCCCGGACTCCGCCGCGGACGGTGAACGGCGGTCGGCGGTTGGTCAGTTCGCGGGCGAGCGGCTCGTGTTCGCGGTGGGCCGGGGCGGGGCCGGTGTCCCGCCAGGCGTCGTACAGCGGTGTGAAGGGTGTGTTCTGGCACATCAGCAGGCGGGGCAGCGCCTCGTCGCCCGTGCGGAGGCGACGCGCCGTCTCGTGGGCGCCGATGGCCCCGGTACCGCTGCCGACGGCCTGTACGTACGTCTCCGGCAGCCGCCCCAGCTCCTCGGCGGCGGCCCGCATGACGGTGCCGAGGCCGTCACGGCGGCCCACGTTGCGCGCGCCGCCCTCGGCGTGGTGGCCGGGCAGTCGAGCGAGGAGGTCGGCGCAGGCGATGGCGTCGCTGTAGGTGGCGGTGCCGTCGAGGACGACGAGCCGGACGCAGGGGTCGAGCGGGGCGGGGAACCGCATCCGCTCCAGGGCGGGGGCGGGCACGACGAGCAGACAGGGCACCCGGTACTTGGTGGCGGCCCAGGCGAAGGCGGCCGCGGTGTTGCCCGCCGACGGGATCACCAGGACCGGCGGATCGGCGGGCAGCCGACCGAGCACGGTGTACGCCTCCAGGTCCTTGAACGTGCAGGTGGGCAGCTGTGCCCCGCGTTCGGGCCAGTGGCCGTTGAAGGCGACCCACAGCCGGTCGAGGCCGATCCGGCGGCCGAGCCGTTCGGCGGGGAGGACGACCGGGCCCGGCACGTCGGGGAAGGTACGCGCCACCGGCAGCAGCGGGGCATACCGAAACAGCCCGCTGCTTTCGCCGACGCGGGTTCCGGTTCCGTCGTACGCGGTGCGCAGAAATGCCGGTTCGTGGCCACGGGCGCAGTCGAGGAGGAGACCGTCGTCCGCGTAACGAGTTCCGCACGAGGAACAGACGAGTGTGTAGTGACGTGTTCCCGGACGTGCCCCGGACATCTTCGCTCGCCTTCCGCAGTGCCGCATTTCGCTGATCAATTTGACCGTGGTCTTCAGGAAGGGCAGGCGACGGGCGAATTACCTTTTCACAAAGCCAGGTTGACGGATAGGAAGCGCTTACTCATCTCTTACCCAGAGCGACGGACTGTTCAGCTCCGCTTCATCTGCCCTTATCTGCTGGACAGTCGGAAAAGCACATGCCGTGGAGATCATCCGAGGCGCCACAAGCCGTGAGGAAAGGGTGGCGGAAACATGGGTCATACGCCGATGCATACGACTGCGGGGAAAGGGGTGGAGCTCTCCCCCTGGCTCCCGTCCCAGGTTCCGGTTTCCCTTCTGTCGCCGCCTGACAGCACAGCGAACGGGACGTACCGGGAGCCGTCGCCCGAGTCGCTGCTGACGGCGTATCGGAAGATGGTCCTCGGGCGCCGTTTCGACGAGCAGGCGACCGCGCTCGCCCGGCAGGGCAGGCTCGCGGTACACCCGTCGAGCCTGGGCCAGGAGGCGTGTCAGGTCGGTGCCGCGCTCGCGCTGCGCGCCACGGACTGGCTGTTCCCCACCTACCGGGACTGCGTCGCACTGGTCAGCCGCGGGATCGACCCGGTCGAGGCGCTGACGCTGCTGCGCGGCGACGCCCACTGCGGCTACGACCCGCTGCGCCACCGCACCGCTCCGCAGTGCACCCCGCTCGCCACCCACGCCGCGCACGCCACCGGACTGGCCCACGCCGAGCGCCTCAAGGGCGGCGACACCGTCGCCCTGGCACTCGTCGGGGACGGCGCCACCAGCGAGGGCGACTTCCACGAGGCGCTCAATCTGGCGGGCGTGCTGCGCGCGCCGGTGGTCTTCCTCGTGCAGAACAACCGGTACGCCATCTCCGTCCCGCTGTCCGCCCAGTGCGCGGCACCGGGTCTGGCCTACAAGGGCGTCGGCTACGGCGTCCGCGCGGAACAGGTGGACGGCAACGACGCCGCGGCCGTCCTCGCCGTGCTGAGTACGGCGATCGAGGACGCGCGGGCGGGCGGCGGACCGTGGCTGGTCGAGGCGCACACCTACCGCATGGGACCGCACACCAGCGCCGACGACCCCTCTCGCTACCGCCCGGCCGAGGAGGCCGAGCACTGGCGCCGAC
The DNA here is from genome assembly GCF_041052385.1 of Streptomyces sp. R28. Classification (GTDB taxonomy): domain Bacteria; phylum Actinomycetota; class Actinomycetes; order Streptomycetales; family Streptomycetaceae; genus Streptomyces. The sequence continues at coordinate 1,105,316 of NZ_CP163439.1, forward strand.
GCGACCCGATCACCCGCCTGGAGTCCGCCCTGCGCGAGCGCGGCGTGCTGACCCCCGAGGCCGCCGAGGCCGCGACCGCCGAGGCGGAGGCGTACGCCGCCGACCTGCGCGCACGGTTCGCCGAGGACCCCGAACTCACCCCCCTGGCCCTGTTCGACCACGTCTTCGCCTCACCGCCCCCGCACCTGACCGATCAACGGGCCGCGTTGCGCGCCGAGTTGGAGGGACGCTGACATGACGACGACCGTGGCGATGGCGCAGGCACTCAACGCCGCCCTGCGGGACGCGCTCGGCGCGGACGAGCGCGTCGTGGTCTTCGGCGAGGACGTCGGCCGCCTCGGCGGCGTCTTCCGGGTCACCGACGGGCTCACCGAGGAGTTCGGCGACCGGCGCTGCTTCGACACCCCGGTCAGCGAGGCCGGCATCGGGGGCCTCGCGGTCGGCATGGCGATGGCCGGGTTCCGGCCGGTGGTGGAGATGCAGTTCGACGCGTTCGCCTACCCGGCGTTCGAGCAGATCGCCTCCCACATGGCCAAGATGCGCAACCGGACCCGAGGTGTGCTCCCGCTGCCGCTGGTCGTCCGGATCCCGTACGGCGGCGGCATCGGCGGTGTGGAGCACCACAGCGACTCCAGTGAGGCGTACTACGCGCACACGGCCGGTCTGAAGGTGGTGACGCCGGCGACGGCCGCCGACGCCTATTCCCTGCTGCGCGAGGCGATCGACGACCCGGACCCGGTGATCTTCCTGGAGCCCAAGCGCCACTACTGGACCAAGGAGACGCTCCGACTCCCGGCCCGCACCGAGCCGTTCGGCACCGCCGCGCTACGCCGGCCCGGGAGCGACGCGACGTTGGTGGCGTACGGCCCCTCCGTCGCCGTCGCCCTGGAAGCGGCCCGGGCGGCCGAGGCCGAGGGCCTCGACGTGGAGGTGCTGGACCTGCGCACCCTCGTCCCGCTGGACGACCGTGCGCTCACCGCCTCCGTCCGCCGCACCGGCCGCTGCCTGGTCGTGCACGAGGCGCAGGGCTTCGCCGGGGTCGGCGCCGAGATCGCGGCCCGGGTGCAGGAGCGGTGCTTCGACGCGCTGCTCGCGCCGGTGCTGCGGGTCACCGGCTTCGACATCCCATATCCGCCCCCGCTGCTGGAGGACGCGCATCTGCCGGGCGCCGGGCGGGTGCTGGAGGCGCTGCGCCGGCTGCTGCCGCGCGGTGTCGAGCAACGGTCCCGTCAAGACGCGCCCCCGGCTTCCGACTCGAACGGCAGCACCTTCCATCTGCCCGATCTGGGCGAGGGGTTGGCCGACGCCGAGGTGCTGGAGTGGATGGTCGCGGTGGGCGACACGGTCCGGCAGGACCAGGTCGTGGCCGAGGTGGAGACGGCCAAGTCGGTGGTGACGCTGCCGAGTCCGTACGCCGGTACGGTGACGGCCCTGCACTGCCGGGCCGGCGAGATCGTGCGGGTGGGGGCTCCGTTGCTGACGGTGACTCAACCCGCCTCGGCGGAGCCGGGCTCAGGGGCCGTACTCACCGGCTACGGGACGAACAGGGCGCGGCGGCCCGCACGGGCATCCACCGTCACTGCGGACGCGGACGCGGACGCGGGCACAGACGCAGACGCAGAAGCGCCGACCCGTCCGTCGGACACAGTCACCCGCACACAGCTCGACGCCACTGCCGACAAGTACCTCCGCAGTCACCGCGACACACCCGCCGTCACCATCTGGGCCGACGCCGACGCCACGAACCTCCTCGCCGCCCGGGCCGCACACGGCACCGGCCTGCTGCCGCTGCTCGCGCAGGCGTGCCTGGCCGGGCTCGCCGCCTTCCCCGACCTCAACGCCCGTGTCGACGCCGGCCGCGGGGAGGTCGTCCGCCTTCCCGAGGTGCACCTCGGCTTCGCCGCGCAGACCGCCCACGGCCTGGTCGTCCCCGTGGTCCGGGACGCGCACCGGCTCACCCTGGACGACCTCGCAGCCGAACTGCGCCGCCTGACCGGCCTCGCCCGCGAGGACGCCCTCCCCCTGGACCACCGGACCGGCGGCACCTTCACCCTGAACAACTACGGCCCCCTCGACGTCGACGGCGCCACACCGATCCTCAACCACCCCCAGTCCGCGATGCTCGGCATCGGCCGCATCACGGACCGCCCCTGGGCGGTGGACGGCCTCGTGGAGGTGCGCAAGGTCGTCACCATGTCGCTCACCTTCGACCACCGGGTGTGCGACGGCACCACCGCGGCCGGATTCCTGCGCCATGTCACCGACCGCCTCGTCACCGACCGCCTCGTCACCGACCCCGGCGACTGACGCCGACTGACGGCGGCTGACTCACCGGCGGCTCTCGGGAGAGCGGCGGTCCGCCCTGCGCTGTGCCAGCCACAGGGCGACCTCCTCCGAGATCGGCTGCCCCGTCGCCAGCTCGACGAAGCCGAACTGGCCGCCCTGGTTGCACTCCAGGAACCACCAGATGCCGTGCTCGTCCTCGGCGAAGTCGAAGGCGGCGTACGCCAGTCCGGCGAGAGTGACGTAGTCGTGCACCGACTTGCCGATGCGTTCGGGGACCGGGACCGGCTCCCAGGCGTGCCCGGTGTCGCCGTAGCGTCCGTCGACCTGGCCGGGTTCGGCGGTCTTCCGCGCGGCGAACAGGCGGGTGCCGACACTGGTCAGCCGGATGTCGGCCCGCTTGGGTACGTACCGCTGGAGCAGCGCGGGCCCGGCCGCGACCGCGGAGAAGTCCGCGTCGGGGCCGACGAGGGTGGTGGGCAGGGCCAGCCCGGGGTCACCGGGCGGCGGCCCCGAGGCGGACTTCACCACCACGTCCCGGTGCTCCTCGGTGAACTCCCGCGCCAGCCGGGGTGACGTGGTGAAGACCGTCGGCGGTACGGCGAAACCGCTGAGGTGCGCGACCCTCAACTGCCAGGGCTTGAGCCGGGCCTGGTCGGCGTTGCGCGGATGGTTCATCCACCGGGCTGCGGCGGAGTGGAGCATCCCGTACAGCGCCTGCCGGGTCTCGGCGGTCAGCCACGGGGAGGGATACGCGGCGTGCGCGGCCGGTTCGCCGGGCCTGCGCACCCATATGGAGCGCAGGCCTCCCATGCTGAGCACATGTCCGTTGACCGACAGGTGCCCGTCGAAGTCACCATGGGCGTAGTCGACGGACAGCACGGCCTTGCCCGGCAGGTCGGCGGGGTCCAGCCGCATCACGGGAGTCCCTGTCCCGTGCAGCCTGGCCACCACCATGTCGGCGGTCACGTCCTCTTCGGACGTCAGGATCAGTACGGTCATTCGCGTACGGATCGTCAGTCGTCGAAGTGGGTCGCGGATCCGGCGGTGGACGTCGTCGTGCCGACCGCGAGCAGCAGGTCCGGGTCACTGACGGCGGGGCGGCCGTCGGGCAGCACGTTCAGCTGGCGGGCCGGGTCGAAGTGATACGGCGTCACCGCGTGCGCAAGCCCCCTGGGAAAGGCGTAGTTGAGGGTGAACGGTCGCACTCGAAACCTCCACGGACGTTGTCTGCATTACCGTCCTTTACGCGCTTCTTGCGTAAGGAATTCATCACTTTCAGCCACATCGGGGTGAAGGTCGTCACATCAACTGCACGAGTCGCATGCACCTCCCCCATGAGTCATCCATCGGATGAGCCGTCACATCTGTCACACGAGCCACACGAGGTGACCACACCTCACGCTCGGCCCCCTCCCGTACGCACGCGACTCCTTGACGCTGAACCGTTTCATTGCTTCTCTCAGAAAGCAGTTCTTCATGGGAGCGCTCCCAACCCCCACACGTGAAAGGGGCCCCTGTGCAGACCACCACCCCCCACCCCCTCATCCTGCGCCGACCCAGACGCGCCCTTTCCGCCCTCGTCACCGCCGCGCTCGTCGCCTGCCTGCTGTCGCTGTCCTGGGCGGGCGGCTCTCCGGCGCGAGCAGCGGCCGGTGACGGCTCGGTCTTTGACCCCAACATCGTCTACGTGGGGCGCTGGGACACCAGTTCGGGCACCGCCGCCGTGCCCCAGTGGTCGGGCGCGTACCTCCAGACGGCTTTCACCGGCACCACGGTGAAGGTCAGGGCGAGGGACGCGGTCAACTTCTACGCGAGCGTCGACGGCGGACCCGACGTCTTCCACGCGGGCGTCCGCGGGACGGTGAACCTCACTCCCCAGCCCCTGTCCTCCAGCACCCACACCCTGCGGATCTCCTACCGCTCCGGCGACACCGTCTTCCAGGGCCTGGTGCTGGACTCCGGCGCCCGCACGGTAAGTCCGGCCATGCCGTCCGGGCTGGTCGAGTTCGTCGGGGACTCCATCACCGCCGGCGCCCTCACCGACCGGCTGGCGCTCGACTCGTACGCCTGGAAGACCGGCGAGCGGCTGGGGATGCGGCACACCCGGATCGCCCGCGCCGGCTACTGCCTGGTCGCCCAGTCCGGTTGTACGGGCCTGAGCGGCCAGTACTTCAGGACCGGCAGCACCGGCGACCAGAACTGGGACTTCTCCCGCTACGGGGTGAGCGCGGTCGTCGTCAACCTGGGCACCAACGACATCGGCCACGGCGTGTCCGGCGCCGCGTTCCAGGCGGCGTACACCAAGTTCCTGAGCGACCTGCGCGCCAACCATCCCGAGGCGCACCTCTTCGCCGTGCAGACGCTCAAGAAGCGCTACGTGACGGAGACCAGGGCCGCCGTCAGCGCCCGCAACAGCTCCGGCGACGCCAAGGTGCACTACGTCGACACCACGGGCTGGCTCACCGATGGCACCGACTACGAGGACGGCAACGGTCATCCCAATGAGGCGGGGCACACCAAGTTCGCCGGCCGGCTGGCGCCCGTCATCGCCACCCGGCTGGGCAGCGCCACCGGTGTGTCCACCCGGGCGGCCGCTCCCGGCCAGCCAGGCGACCCCAACATCAAGTTCGTCGGCCGCTGGGACACCCGGAGCTCCAGCACCCTCTACACCCCGTACTGGGCCGGGGCGTACTACCGGGTCGGGTTCACCGGCCGGACGGTCAAGCTCAAGCAGCGCAACACCATCGACTTCTGGGCCCGCATCGACAACGGGCCGGTGAAGTTCTACGACGACGTCAAGGGCACGGTGGACCTGACCCCGACGGCACTGGCCGCCGGCAACCACACCCTTCAGGTCAACTACCAGGTGGTCGCCGGCTCCTACCGCGGTGACGCCGTCTTCCAAGGGCTGGTCCTCGACAGCGGCGCGACCACCTTCGCGCCGTCGGCCCCTGCCAAGGTCATCGAGTTCGTCGGCGACTCGATCACGGTGGGCACCACCACCTCGCAGAACGCCCGTACCGCGTACGGCTGGCTGATCGGCGAACGGCTGGGTACCGAGCACACCCAGGTCGCCCAGGGCGGTGCCTGTCTGGTCGCCACGGCAGACGGATGCGTGGGCCTGGAGCAGCAGTTCGCCAGGCTCAATCCCAACGCCCCCACGCCAAACTGGGACTTCGCCCGCTACCAGGCGGACGCCGTCGTGATCAACCTCGGCACCAACGACGTGGGCCACGGCGTCAGCTCCACGCAGTTCCAGTCGGCGTACACCAGCCTGCTGCGCAAGGTCCGCGCCGCCTATCCGCGGGCCTGGATCTTCGCACTGGAGACCTTCCGCGGCCGCTACGTCCCGCAGACCGAAGCGGCCGTCAAGGCGGCCGTCGACGGCGGCGACAGCCGGGTCTCCTTCGTCGACACGACGGGCTGGCTGGGCTCCGGCGATCTGACGGACTCCGTCCACCCGAACGACCAGGGCCACCGTGTCATCGCCGACCGTCTGGCACCGATCATCGCGGCGAGAATCGGCGGCTGACCGCGCACGTCATCCCTGCCCGGCGCCGGACCGCAGCTCGCGGAGCAAGTGCGGTGCCGCCTCGGTCAGTTGATCCACCTGGCTCTCGATCAGCCGGAGGCACTCGTCGAGCGAGCCGACGAATGTCTCCGGGATCTCGAGGAGATAGCGGTACCCGCCGTTCTCCTCGTCCTCCGGGGCATCCACCCCGATGTCCGCCTCGACGGAGAAGGCCTCCGGTGACATGCCGACGGTCAGGCCGCACGACATGGCACGGCCGTCGCCGAGATCGAGGGCCACACCGAGGACCTGCGTGCCGGGCGGCGCGCCGTACTTGGCGAACTCGCTCCAGGTGATGTTCGGTTGGTGCTCCAGGAACAGTTCGTACGCCATCTTCCTGAGCCGCCCGGCGACACTCCACAGGGCGATGGGCAGGCGCTGGGCGTCCCGGTCGGCTGCGTCCACGCGCCGATCATAGGACGTGTCCCTCTCGGTGTGACCCGGTGCGGTGCTTGGCGGTTGTCAGCGCAACGCGCGCTCGTCCGCGTGGAGCGCGGCGGTGAGCCGGATGGTGATGAACTCGTTGTTGTCCGCCTTGCCCGGCGTACGGCCGGAGGAGAACGGGAAGTTGTTGTCGTTCAGGACGGCCAGGGTCCGGTCGTCGACGAGGTTCACGTCCTCGATCGTCTGGAACGGGAAGCGGAAGGTCTCCCCAAAACCCCCGAGTCCCTTGGGGTCCGCGATGTCCAGCAGGTCGGCGACCAGGGTCTTGTCCATCAGTCCGTCGCCGTCGCGGTCACGGGTGTCGGCCAGGTAGATCCGCTTGAACTTGGCGGTGTCGCCCTGTCCACCATCACGCTCGATGACGAGGAAGCGGTGCCGGTCGACGGCGGTGGCGTCACCGATGGCGTTCGAGGTCGACTCCAGGCGGTAGACGAAGCGCGTGCCCGTGTAGGTGCGCGTGCGCAGGTCGAACTCGCTGAACCGCAGATCTCCGGGGGTGTCGCCGTTCACCGTGCCCTCGAGGAGCGGGTAGAGGCGGCGGCCGTCCACGGAGCGGACCAGGCCCTCGAACCCCTTGCTGCTCGCGATGTCGGGCCGGGCGCCGTTCAGGTACGGGTTCTCCGGCGCCTTCACCCCGTCGAGCGGGACGGGAGCCTCCAGGAGGCGGCCGCACGAGGAGAAGTGCAGCAGCCAGGGACCGAACTCGTCGCCCATCCAGTACGTCCCGTCCGGCATCCGCACGATGGACTCGACGTCGAAGTCGGCGCCGGTGAGCACACGGTCGGCCCGCGTGAGCGGGAACGGAACATGGCGGTCGGGGTCGGTGAACTGGAAGCCGCCCAGCACGGTGACCTTTCCGGTCCGGGTGTCCGGCTTGATGCGGTGGACGCGGAGCAGGAAGTCCGCGCTGTTGGCCTTGGTGCCGTAGCCGTTGTCCGACAGCACGTCGAAGGTGCCGTCACGCCGGTTCACGACCCCGCTGAAACCTTGCACGGGCTGGTGGGCGAACGGCGCCGCGATCCCGTTGAAGGGACCCGCCCCGATGGCCGAGCCGGACGGCTCGCTGCCCGGCACGAACGTCTCGGCCTGCAGCGAGGCGAAGCCGGTCAGCGTGGCCCGTCCGAAGTCCTGCGCGCCCCGGTCGGCCACCGCGGGCGACGCGAGAGAGACGGTCAGCACCGCGGCGCTGACCATGATCGAGATTCTTCTCATGGCGCGCACAGTAGGAGCGCCGGGTGACGGACACGCCAACGACAGACGTCATCTCAGGGCGTCGGCATGCCTCCGCCCTGGAGCCGTTCCAGGTCGGAGGGGCGGACCTGGATGACGAGGAGGGCGATCACCGCGGCGATCGCGGTGAAGATCGCGGCCATGATGAAGGCGGCCGAGACTCCCGCGGTGAGGACCTCGTCGGCGTAGGCCGCCGGGAGCTGCCCCGTGCGCTCGAAGCGCAGCCGCTCCACGGGGGTCGCCTGGGACATGAAGGCGGGGATCTGTTTGTCGGCCTCGTTGCCGCTGGCCGTACCGAACGTCGTGACCAGGATGGACAGCCCGAGGGAACCACCCACCTGCTGGGTGGCGTTGAGGAGTCCGGAGGCCGCGCCCGTCTCCCGGGTGGCCACGTTGGACAGCGCCATCAGGGTCAGCGACACGAACTCCATGCCCATGCCGAGGCTGAAGACGAGGATCGGGCCGAGGATGCTGCCCGCGTAGGTGGAGTGGACGTCGGTCAGGGTCAGCCAGCCGAGGCCGGCGGCGGCCAGGATCGCGCCGGTCACCATGAACGGCTTGGGCCCGTACTTCGGCAGGAGTTGGGAGGCGAGCCCCGCGCCCACCGCGATGACGGCGCTCACCGGCAGGAACGCCAGCCCGGCCTGGAGCGGGCTGAAGTCCAGCACGTTCTGGACGAAGAGGGTGAGGAAGAAGAACATGCCGAAGATCGCGGCAGCGAGGCTCAGCATCATGCCGTAGGTGCCCGCCCGGTTGCGGTCCGCGAACATGTGCAGGGGGGTGATCGGCTGCCGGGAGCGCTTTTCGATCAGAACGAACGCCAGCAGGACGACGACGGCCGCCCCGAACGCGGCCAGGGTGATCGGGTCCCGCCAGCCGTCCTGCGCGGCCCGGATGAACCCGTACACCAGCAGCACCATGCCGATGGTGGAGGCCAGCGCGCCCGCCAGGTCGAAGTGACCGGGGTGGCGCTCGGACTCCCGGATCCAGCGCGGGGTGGCGAGCGCGATGAGCAGCCCGATCGGCACGTTGACGAACAGCACCCAGCGCCAGTTCAGCCATTCGACCAGGATTCCGCCCGCCAGCAGCCCGATCGCGCCGCCGCCCGCCGAGACCGCGGCGAAGACGCCGAACGCCCTGTTGCGGTCGGGCCCTTCACGGAAGGTCGTACTGATCAGGGCGAGGGCGGTCGGGGACGCGATGGCGCCGCCGACGCCCTGGAGGGCACGAGCGGCGAGGAGTTGCCACTCGTTCTGGGACATGCCGCCGAGCAACGAGGCGAGTACGAAGAGCAGTACGCCGAAGACGAAGACCCGGCGTCTGCCGAGGATGTCGCCCATCCTGCCGCCGAGCAGCAGCAGCCCGCCGAAGGTGAGCGTGTAGGCGTTGATCACCCAGGAGAGGCTGGTCGTGGAGAAGCCGAGCGAGCGCTGGATGTCCGGCAGGGCGATGTTCACGATGGTGATGTCGAGCACCACCATCAGCTGGCAGGAGGCGATGACCAGCAGCGCCATACCGCTGCCACGGCCATCGCCCCGCTCCGTCTCCTGCGGGGTGGTCCGTGCTTCGGGTGTCGGCTCGGGATTGCTCATGGCATCGCGCCGCGGCGGGGGTTCGGTGGCTGGTTCCCGCCACCATTCGACCGTACGCCGCTGCGGGACGGCCCTCCAGTCGATCACGGAGCCGGGCCGTGGCGCCCCTGGTGGGGACCTGGTGGGGCCCAGGTCAGCGACCGGCGCGGATCAGGCCCGTGAGATAGCGCCACAGCGAGGAGCGCCGGCGGGCGAACTGGTCCGGCAGCACCGGCTCGGCCGTCTGAGGTGCCGAGGTGCGCGCGGACGCCGAGGGCCGCTCGGGCACCGAGGCGAGTTCGTACCGTACGGGCAGGGAGCGCAGGCCGCGCATGAACGGCGAGGAGCGCCACGGCAGTTGGTCGGCCGGGAGCGCGAGGTCCAGATGGGAGAACCGCTCGAAGAGCCGGCCCACGCCCACCGCCGCGACCGTCGACGCGAGCCCGCGGGCCGGGCACTGGCGGCGGCCCGCGCCCCAGGACAAATGCGCCCGGGTGCTGATGGTGCTGCTCGGCGCCACGTGATCGGCGAAGAGCGGGTCGGCGTGCGCGGCGGCGGAGGAGACCCACACCGGGTCGCCGGCCCGGATCGTGTAGTTGCCGAGCTCGGTGTCCTTGGCGGCGAAGCGCGGTACGAAGTTCACCAGCGGCGGCTTGCGCATGACCACCCGGTTCATGGTCTCCCTGATCATCCCGGCGGACAGGCTGGCGCGCACGCCGCCGTCGCCGTCGCCGTCGCCGGAGATGACCTCGACCACGGTGTTGGACATGAGGATCCCGACGTGGTCGGAGGTCATGCCGAGCAGCATGAACAGCTCACGGGCCAGCTCGTCCAGCGAGAGATCGGGATGCGCGGCCAGAAGGTAGGAGGGGGAGTCGTCCCCGGGCTCCTTGAGCTTCACGGCCGCCAGTTCCACGAGCGTCGCGAGCAGTCGCTCCAAGGCGGGCTCCGCGTCCGGACCCGCGTCCAGGACCCGCCACATGTCCATCAGCGCGTCGTCGCCCTGGGAGCCGGGGAAGCCGAGCAGATGACTGCCACCATCAGGGGCAGCGGCCGGGAGAACTGCGCGGACAGGTCCGCGACGCCCGTGCCGCCGCCCTGCCCCACCAAGGTGATCAGTTCGTCGGCGTAGGCGGTGACGGCCGCCTTCAGTCGCTTGGCCTGGGGGTGGCCGGGATCCTGGAAGGGTTTGAGCGCCGTGTCCCACGCCGTCCGCAGCGCCCCGTATCCGGGACCACCCTGGATCAGCACATGGTTGACCTCCAGGGACGGCCCGAGCGGCCAGTCGGCGGGTACTTCGCCCGCCGAGCGGGCCCGCCAGTTCTCCAGCCCCTTCGGCCAGCCGTCGTCGTCCTGGAGGACCTGCAGCGCCTCCCGGTAGCCGAGGACCAGCCAGGCGGGCACACCCAGCAGGTCGACCGGTGCGACGGGGCCGTGCCGCTGCCTCAGCCGCTCGTACACGAGCGACGGGCGTGTCTCGTAGTCGCGGGTCAGCAGCGGTTCGGGAGCCATCTCCTCCAACCGGGTGCCGTCGACGTCCACGGCTGCGCTCTCACCCCACTGCGATTCCATCTGCCCGCCGCCCTCCGACACTCCCCGCACCGGCGCACTACCCGTCAGTAGTCAACAACGCCGGTGACCCTACCGCAGGGGCACTTCCGGGTGAACGACGGGTGCGGCGGCCGTCAGCGGCGTGGTCACCCCTCCGTCGGCAGGGGCGTCGTCTCCCCACCCGGCGTCATGCCAACTCCTCGGCGGACTTCGCTCCCTGATCGCGCAGCCATGCGACCAGCGCGGGGTGGCCTGAGCGGTGGGCGGCGTCGAGCGGGGTCAGCCGGTCGTAGCCGACCCAGTTCACGTCACCGCCCCGTCGCAGCAGGTAATCGGCCGTCCGGCGTTGCCCGCCGTGGCAGGCGCACCACAGCGCGCTGGTGATGTCCTCCTCGGTGGGCGGGTCGGACTCGGACGTGCAGCAGGCGGTGACACGGTCGGCCTCGCCGAGGGCGGCGGCCTGCCACAGGGTGGTGCGGGCGCCACGCTCCAGCAGCCGTCGCGCGCTCTCCCACTGCCCGAAGGCCACCGCGTCCGCCATCGGCGTGCCGTTGCCGATGACCGCGCCGTCGGCCTCGATGTCCGCGCCCAGGTCGAGCAGGGCGTCCAGGACGGGCACGTCGTCGGTGCTGGCGGCCCAGTGCAGCGGGGTCTCGCGGTGCGCGCCGGTGAACCGGGCGTTCACGTCCGCGCCCGCGGCGACCAGCGCGGTCACCGTTGCGGAACCGTTGGGCAGGTGACCGGGCCAGTCAGTGGCGACATGCAGCAGAGTCCGCGCGGTCTTCCTGTTGCCCAGCCGTGCCGTGGCCAGCCCCGGATGAGCGGTGATCAGGTCCTGCAACGCGCCCACGTCGCCGGTCCGGATCGCCTCGACGGCGGCGCGGGCGAGCGGAGCGGTCGTATCGATGAGCATCGGCCACCTCCCAGGTCCCCACCTGGATAACACGGCCCACTGACAACACCCCTTCCCGCAGGCCACGGCGCCCCTGTCCGGCCGCCCCCGGACCCCGTTCTGTTACGCTCCCCGGGCCTCCCACGGGGGAAGTCCGGTGAGAGTCCGGCGCTGACCCGCAACGGTGTGCGCGGGGACCATGTGGTCCCTCACGCAAGCCCGATCGCCCGTGGTGGGCGCGACCCGTTGACTGCTCGCCGTGGACTGCGAGAGGGGACCGCGCGGCCGGCACGGTCGTACGGGCCGTCTCCTGATCGATGTTCACAGGCGGGCCCAGGCGAAGGACCGCCCGCCCGTGCACCGAAGTCCGACCCGGACATGGAGACCGCAACCGAGATCCGGAGCGTCCCGACGGCCCGGTGCGTCACGCGTACCGGTGGTGCCGCTCGTCCTCGTGCTGGGGCTGCTCCTGCTCGTCTCACTCGTGTGCGGCGTGGGGCTCGGCACCGCCGGGATCGGGTGGGGAGATGTCTTCCGGCTGCTCGGGGCGGGGTTGACCGGCGGGACCATCGAAGCTCGGGACGTCCCCGCCTCCACCATCGTGTGGGAGATCCGGCTGCCGCGCGTCGTGCTCGGTGCCGTCGTCGGAGCCGGGCTCGCGTCCGTCGGGGTGGCGGTGCAGGCGATGGTGCGCAACGCGCTCGCCGATCCGTTCGTGCTCGGCATCTCCTCGGGCGCCGCGGTGGGCGCCAACGCCGTGATCCTGCTGGGGGCGTTCGCCGGACTCGGGGTCTGGGCGCTGTCCCTGTCGGCCTTCGGGTCGGCGCTCGCGGCGACGGCGCTGGTGTACGCCGTGGCCCGGTCTCCGCACGGCCTCACCCCGCTGCGGCTGATCCTGACCGGGACGGCACTGGCGTACGGCTTCGAGGCCGTCACCACCGTCATGGTGTTCGGCGCGGCCCGGGGTGAGGCGGCACGGTCGGCGATGATGTGGCTGCTCGGGAGCCTGGGCGGCGCGACCTGGGCCCAGGTGCCGCTCGCCGCGGTGACCGTGGCGGCCGGGTGGGCGTGGCTGCGGCGGCGGGCCGAGGCGCTCAACGCCCTCGCCATGGGGGACGAGACGGCCGCCGCGCTCGGCGTCCGACCGGCGGGGCTGCGCAGGGAGTTGTTCCTCGTCACCGCCGCCGTGACGGGAACCGTGGTCGCGGTCAGCGGGGCCATCGGGTTCGTCGGGCTGATGGTGCCGCACGTCGTACGGATGCTGGTCGGCGCCGATCACCGGCGGGTACTGGCCGTGGCGCCGCTCGCCGGGGCCGTGCTGCTGGTCTGGGCGGACCTGCTCTCCCGGCTCCTCCTCGCCCCGGCCGAGCTACCCGTCGGGGTGATCACGGCCGTCGTCGGGGTGCCCGCGTTTGTGCTGCTGATGCGGCGCGGCGGCGATGCGTTCGGAGGTCGGTGAGATGCGGCTCGACATCGAGGGGATCACGGTCGAGGCCGCCGGGGCGCGATTGGTCGATGACGTTCGACTCGCCGTGGACAGTGGGGCGTTCGTCGGTCTCGTCGGCCCGAACGGCAGCGGCAAGTCCACGCTGCTGCGGTGCGTGTACCGGGCGCTGCGTCCGGCCGGGGGCGTGGTGCGGCTCGACGGGGACGACGTGCGCACCATGGCGCCGCGGGCCGCCGCCCGAGTGCTGGCCGCGCTGCCGCAGGAGTCGTCGGCCGAGTTCGACTTCACGGTCGCCGAGGTGGTGGCCATGGGGCGGCTGCCGCACCGGGACCGTACGGCCGCGTCCGACCGGGAGATCTGCGCCGCGGCCATGGACCGCACCGGCGTCGCCCACCTCGCCGACCGCGGGTTCCTGGCCCTGTCCGGCGGCGAGAAGCAGCGCGTGCTCATCGCCCGCGCGCTCGCCCAGCAGCCGAAGGTGCTCGTCCTGGACGAGCCCACCAACCACCTCGACATCGCCCACCAGTTGGACGTGCTGTCCCTGGTGCGGGCCAGCGGCCTGACCGTACTGGCGGCCCTGCACGACCTCAACCTGGCCGCCGCGCACTGCGACGTCCTGTACGTCATCGACGGCGGCCGGGTCGTCGCCTCCGGCGCCCCGCACGAGGTCCTTCAACCCGCCCTGCTCGCCGAGGTGTTCGGGGTCCGCGCCCATCCGGTACGGCACCCGGAGACCGGCGTGGTCCAGCTCCTGTTCGACCTCCTGTCTCAAGGAACAACCACATGCGCAAGCTCATAGCCACCGCCTTCTGCCTCGCCGCGACGGTCACCGCGACCGGCTGCGGAGCCACGGTGGAGAAGTCGGCCGACTCCAAGTCCTCCAAGTCCTCCGCGGTCACCCTCACCAACTGCGGCCGCAAGGTGACGTACGACAAGGTGCCCGAACGCGTGGTCACCAACGACGTCGGTATCACCGAGCTGATGTTCGCCCTCGGTCTGGAGGACCGCATGGCGGGGTTCGCCATGCCCGACGACAAGGGTGATCTGAGCGGCGTGCCGTGGAAGGACGGCTACGACAAGGTGAAGTGGCTGTCGAAGGACCAGCTCACCAAGGAGAACGCCCTCGACGCCCGCGCCGACCTCGTCTTCGCTGGCTGGAACTACGGCTTCCGTGAGGACAGCGGCTTCACCCCCGACGCCCTGAAGAAACTCGGCATCCCCTCGTACGTCCTCACCGAGTCCTGCCACAACGGCCGTACGGAGACCTCGCGCGGCATCATGCCGCCCCTGGACGCCCTGTACGCCGACCTCACCAACCTCGGGAAGCTGTTCGGCGTCGAGCAGCGGGCCGCCGCCCTGATCGCCGACTTCAAGAAGCAGGTCGCCGATGTGCACGCGAAGGCCCCCACGGGCGCCGGCCGGCCGAAGGTGTTCCTGTACGACAGCGGGCAGGACCAGCCCTTCACCTCCGGCCGCTATGCCGCCCCCGAGCAGATCATCAGCGAGGCCGGCGGGACCAACGTCATGCACGACGTCCAGGACTCCTGGACCACCGTGGGCTGGGAGAGCGTCGTACAGCGCGACCCCGACGTCATCGTGATCTGCGACTACGGGGACGTGAGCGCCGAGCAGAAGAAGAAGTTCCTCCTCTCCTACGCGCCCCTGCGAAACGTCTCCGCCGTCAAGCACAAGCGGATCTTCGTCCTCGACTACGTCGACCTGGTCGAGAGCCCCCGCAACCCGTCGGCCATCGCCCGGCTCGGCACCTATCTGCGGAAGGTCGCCGAGGAGAGCTGACCGTCGGCGCGGGACCGCTCGAAGTGGCTCGGTCTGCCGTCGCGGTGCACCAGGCGGCCGAGCCGCTGCGCCCTGGCGCGGGGCATGAGGGACCAGGTGCCGTCGGGCTCGCGCAGGGCGGCGGAGTGCCAGGGGGTGGTCCAGGCGTCGGGGGCGTCGAGGAGACGGATGCCGAACTTGGGGGCGCCGGCCGGCTGCGGGTGGATCGACAGGCGTACGGCGCGCGGGTGGTGGTCGGCGATCAGGTCGCCCCAGGCGCGGCTGCGCTGGATCACGCCGTACGCCCGTCTGCGGCACTCGCGTTGGAGGGCGGAGCGGGTGCCGGTGAAGCCTGCGGTGTCCTCGACGAGGAAGCGGATGATGCCCCGGTACAGGGCGAGGGTGGGGGCGTCGGTGCGGACCTCGGTGCGCAGGGCCTCCAGGGTGGGGGCGTAGCGGTCGTGGACGTGGGCGCGTTTGGTGGCGTGGGGGAGGTCGCCGAGGACGTCGCGCAGGTCGAAGACGGACAGGCGGCGCAGGTCCGACTGCCTGATGAGCGCGCGCAGTTCGTCGGAGTAGGCGTCGATGTCGTTGTCGGGGACGCGGATCAGGTCGCCGAAGACATGGCCGTCGGAGCAGATGACGACGCGGGCGCCCGGCGGGTGGATCCGCTCGATCCGCGCGCAGAGTGTGTCGAGGAAGGTGAGGGAGAGACGTTCGCCCATGTCGGGGAGGTGGCCCAGGGTCTTGGCCGGGTTGGGTGACTTGCAGGGGAAGCCGGGCAGGGTGAAGACGATGGGGGCGCCCTCTCGGACGAGGTCGGTGATCCGGCGCAGCTGATGCGGGAACGCCTCGGCCGAGGCGCGGGCCGGGCCGGTCGTGCGGTGGTGCGGCAGGAGCAGGTCCAGGATCTCCGCGCCGAGGGTCTCGGGGAGGGTGTCCGGTGCGGTCGTCAGCAGCATGTCGTTCCTCCGGGTGGCGGGCGTACGGGCGTGGCGGCATGGCGCCTTGGCGGGGCAGGCGCTGTCGGGCGGGTGGGATGATCAGCTGGAGGCCGGATCAGTTGGAGTACGGGATCAGCTGGAGCACGGCCTCACAGCCGTCGGTCGTAGCCGACGGGTAGGCGGTTGGTGCCGCGGCCCAGGACGGCCGGGATCCACTCGATGTCGTCGTCCCTGATGGCCAGGCGCAGTCCGGGGAGGCGCGCGAGCAGGGTGCCGAGGGCGATCTGGAGTTCGGCGCGGGCGAGTGCGGCGCCGGGGCAGAAGTGGATGCCGTGGCCGAAGGCGAGATGGGGGTTGGGGCTGCGGTCGAGGTCGAGGGTGTCGGGATCGGGGAAGCGGCGCGGGTCCCGGTTGGCGGCGCACAGGGAGACGATCACCGAGTCGCCCGCCGGGACTTCGGTGCCGTGCAAGTCACTGTCCTGGTCGAAGAAGCGCCAGGTGGTCAGCTCGAAGGCGCTGTCGTGGCGCAGGAGTTCCTCGACCGCGCGGGGCATGAGGCCCAGGTCGTCGCGCAGACGGGCGAGTTGGCCAGGGTGGCGGAACAGGGCGATCAGGGCCGTGGTGAGCTGGTTCGTGACCGGTTCCTGGCCCGCGACCAGCAGCTGGAAGATCATCGAGTCCAGCTCCTCCTGCGACAGCTCACCCTGGTCACGAGCCACGACGAGACGGCTCAGCAGGTCGTCGTCCCCGTGCTTCCGCCTGTGCGCGACCTCCCGCTTGTGCGCGACGACCTCTGCGATATAGCTCTGCAGACCGTGCAGACGGGCCTCGTACAACGGCCGCCCCGGATCCGTCGGCCCGACCGGCTGGACGACCTTGCCCCAGTCGCGGTCGAAGCGCGCCGCCAACTCCCCCGGCAGACCGACGACTTCGGCGAGGACCTGGAACGGGAAGGGGGCGGCGAAGCCGGCGACCAGGTCGGCGGGCCCGGCTTCCGGGAGGGCATCGACGAGCGCGTCGGCCAACTCCTGCAGCCGCGGCCTCAGTTCCTCGATTCGCCGCGGCGTGAAGGCATCCGTGACGAAGCGCCGCATGCGGGTGTGCTTCGGCGGGTCCTGGTGGAGGAGGTGGACCTGGAGCCGGGAGTGCTGCGGCTCGGGCATGATCGAGGCGCGGGCCCGCCAGCGGTCGTTGCCCCGGTCGTGGTTCTTGCCGAGGCGGTGATCGTTCAGGGCGGCGTGGGCGGCCTCGTAACCGGTGACGAGCCAGGCCTGAACGCCGCTGGGGAAGAGGACACGGTGGACCGGTCCGGCCTCGCGCATCCGCTCGTAGAGGGGGTAGGGGTTGCTCTTGTACGGGCAGCCCATCAGCGGGACCGGGTCGGGGAGCGGCTGCTGCGGGTCCACGTCCGGCAGGGGTTCCTGGTCCTGGATGGTCATGGGTGGGGCTCCTCAGAGGGCGAGTTCGGGCCGGTGGTGGTCCAGCCACAGGGCGAGGTCGACGACGCGTTCGAGGCGGAGTCGGTGGCCCCACCCCAATTGCTCGGGCGGGGTGTCGAGGCAGGGCTTGAGGCGGGTCTCGTCGGCCAGTGCCCGGACCTGTTCGAGGGACAGGGCGTCGCGGGCCAGATCCTGCAGGCCGCGGTTGTAGTCGGGGTGGTGGGTGGCCGGGTAGTGGTTCTTGGGCCGGTGCAGGACCGAGTCGGGAGCCAGCCCCGTTGCGGCGGCGCGCAGGAGGCTCTTCTCGCGGCCGTCGAAGCTCTTCAGCGCCCAGGGCGCGTCGAAGGCGTACTGGACGAGTCGGTGGTCGCAGTAGGGGACGCGCACCTCCAGGCCTCGGGCCATGCTCAACCGGTCCTTGCGGTGCAGGAGTTGGCGCAGCCAGCGGGTCAGGGACAGGTGCTGCATCTCGCGCTGCCGGTGCTCGGTGGGGGTTTCGCCGTCGAGGTGGGGTACGGCGGCCAGCGCGCTGCGGTAGGTGTCGTCGCGGAACTCGCCCATGCGCAGGTCGAGTTCGGGGTTGAGCGGCATGGCGGCCTCGTCGCCGGTGACCAGCAGCCAGGGGAAGGTGTCGGCGGCGAGGGCCTTGGGGTTGTGGAACCAGGGGTAACCGCCGAAGACCTCGTCGGCGGCCTCGCCGGACAGGGCGACCGTGGAGTGCCGCCGGATCTCGCCGAACAGCAGGTACAGCGAGGTGTCCATGTCGCCGACCCCGATCGGCGAGTCCCGGGCCACGACGACGGCTTTGCGGTGCTCAAGGTCCAGCAGCGCACGCGGGTCCAGTACGACCGTGCTGTGGTCGGTGCCGATGTACGCGCCCGCCTCGATGGCGTACGGGGTGTCGTGGCCGGTGCGCAGGATGTCGCCGGTGAACTGCTCGGCCTGGTCGCTGTAGTCGACGGCGTAGGAGCGGATCCGGGCGTCCGGGCCTTCGCGCAGGCGGAGTTCGTCGGCGAGCAGGGCGGCCAGGACGGTGGAGTCGATGCCGCCGGACAGCAGGCTGCACAGCGGGACATCGGCCTCCAGCCGGCTGCGGGCGGCCGCACTGACCAGGGTGCCGATCCGGTCCACGGTCGCGTCCCGGTCGTCCTCGTGCGCACCGGCCTCCAGCTGCCAGTAGCGGCGCTCGCGCATGCCGTCCCGGTCCAGGACGAGCAGGCCGCCCGGCTCGACCTCCCGTACGCCGGACCACACCGTCGGCCCGGTGTTGAACAGCAGGCCGTACGCCTCCCGGAGCCCGTCCGCGTCCACCCGGGGCCGTATCTCGGGGTGCGCGAACAGCGCCTTGGGCTCGGAGGCGAAGGCCAGGCCTCCGTCGACGGCCGCCCAGAAGAGCGGTTTGACGCCGAGCCGGTCACGGACGAGGAGCAGCCGCTGGGCGCGCTCGTCCCAGACGGCGAACGCGAACATCCCGTTCAGCCGGTCGGCCACCGCCTCGCCCCACTCGGCGTAGGCGCGCAGCACGACCTCGGTGTCGCTGCGGGTGTGGAACACGTGCCCGTGGGCCCGGAGTTCGGCACGCAGCTCGTGGTGGTTGTAGACCTCGCCGCTGTAGCTGAGGACCAGTGTCGGCGTGTCGGGTCGGTCGGTCATCGGCTGGACGCCGCCCGCGACATCGATGACGGCCAGGCGGCGGTGGCCGATCGCGGCGCGCTCGCCGAGCCAGATGCCGCCCGCGTCGGGACCGCGGGGGGCGAGGGTGGCGGTCATGGCCTCGATGACCGGGGCCTGGGTGCGGGCGTCGTGGTGGAAGGACGCCCAGCCGGTGATTCCGCACATGGGAACTCCTGGATCAGGTCGGGACGGTGTCGGTGGTCCGCTCGGGCGCCGCGGGGGCCCGTCGGCCGGGCAGGGCGAGCAGGGGTACGGCCAGACAGGCGGCCGCTGCGGCCAGGGCCAACCCGGCCCGCGCGCCGTCGCCGGGCCCGGCCGGGGACGAGGCTGCGATGGCCAGGGCGGGGCCGAGGGTGAAGCCGAGGCTGCGGGCCACCTGCAGCGTCGAGCCGACGGTGGCTGTCCTCTCCACTGGGGCGGCGCCCAGGGTCAGGGCCTGCGTCGGACCGCCGTTGAGGCCCATGCCGACACCGGCCAGCGCCAGCCGCCAGGCCACGTCGGGCGCCGACCAGCCGTCGCCGAGCGGGATCAGCAGGAGCAGTCCGGCGGCGGTGAGCGCGGCACCGGTGACCGCGACCCGCCGAAAGCCGATGGGGGTCCCCCCCGCTCGAGCGAAGCCGAGAGCGGGGGAGGTCGGCGAGCCGTCCGCCGAGCGGCCCGGCCAGCCCCATGCCGAGCGGGAAGGCGAGCACCGTCAAGCCGGTCGCGGTGGCGCTGACGCCCTCGTCCTGCTGGAGGTGGAGGGCGACGACGTAGTGCATGGCCGCGAAACCGGCCGCCAGCGCCAGCACCGCGCCGTGTGCCCGCAACAGCCCGGCCGCCCGCAGGACACCGGTCACCGGACGGCCACCCGGCCCGCGCAGCCACCACCACAACGGCGGTACGGCGACAGCCGCGAGCAGAAACCAGGGCGGTTCCTGGGACCCCAGGGTCAGGGCGAGCAGGAGCACGGCCAAGCCCCCGGCCACCGACAGCGCGTCAGCCGGCGACCGCCGGTCCGGTCCGCGCAACGCACCGTCCCTGGGCATCGCCTTCCAGGCGACGGCCAACACCAGCAGACAGACCGGGATCTTGACCAGGAAGACCCAGCGCCAGCCCAGCTGGTCCAGCAGCAGCCCGCCCACCGCCGGGCCGGTCACCGCCCCCAGCGGGCCGAGCGTCGCGGGCACGCTCATCGCCCGGCCGCGCGCCTCGGGCCGTACGGCACGGATCGCCAGCACCGGCATCAGCACGAACAGCACCGCCGCGCAGGCGCCCTGCCCGACGCGGGCCGCGATCAGCCAGGCCGCCCAGGGAGAGAGGGCGGCCAGCGCGCTGCAGAGCGCGAAGCCGGCGGTCGCCGCGAGCAGCGCGGACCGCGTCCCCGCTCCGTCCAGCCACCGGCCGACCGGCAACAGCAGGGCGGTGACCGGGAGTTGGTACCCCAGCACCGCCCACTGCGCCGTAGCGGTCGAGACGTGCAGGCCCTCGGCGATGTCGGCCAGCGCCACGTTCACGATGTTCATGTCGAGCATCGCCACGAACGACAACGCGCCCGCCATCGCCACGAGAACCCAGCGGTCCCTCACTCTCGCGCCCCTTCCCCCTCGCGGCCGGCTGCCGGACAGCAGCCTCGTTCCAGAGGTCGGGGACGCCGGGGGCCGAGTTCCCGGGCGTGGTCGAAAATTTGATCGACTTGGAGTCGGCGCCCCGCCCGCCCAGTACGGGGTCAGGCCGTGCTGATGCCGTCCAACTTGCCGGACTTGGCGTCCGCGACCAGCGACGAGAACTGGTCGTCGCTCATCTGCACCCGCTGCCCGAAGTCGTCCGTGAGGATCACCCGACGCTCGGCCGGAGCGGTGGGGTCGACGAACAGTTGCGGACAGCCGCAGCCGCAGTTGCCGCAGAAGGTCGCCACGGGGGCCAGGCCCTCAATTCCTTCGATCCCGCTCATAGTTCACACAACCTTTCGCGATCGTGGGCGCCCACCGTCGTGACGCCCGGGACCAGCCCCCAAGACACCGCTCGGGGCCGACATGGGGATGCCCGCACCGGCCGGATCCACCGGTCCGTCCTGCGCGTCCGGGCCGTCCGCCGGTGCTCTGTGATCGAAGGCGATCAGGGGGTCGCCGGTCAGCGGATGGTCCACCACCGTCGCCCGTACGCCGAACACCTCGGCCAGCAGGGCGGGTTGCAGCACATCCCGGGGCGGGCCGGAGGCGACCACCTGGCCGTCGTGCAGGACGTGGAGCCGGTCGCAGACGGAGGCGGCGGCGTTGAGGTCGTGCAGCGACACCAGGGTCGTGCGGCGCTGTGCCCGGAGCAGGGCGAGCAGTTCGACCTGGTGGCGGATGTCGAGGTGGTTGGTGGGCTCGTCCAGGACCAGGACGTCCGGCTGCTGCGCGAAGGCGCGGGCCAGCAGGACGCGTTGGCGCTCACCGCCGGACAGTTCGGTGAAGCGGCGCCCGGTGTGCCGCGCCATGCCGACGTCCGCGAGGGCGCGGGCGACGACGTCCCGGTCGGTGGCGTCCTCCCCGGCGAAGGCCCGCTTGTAGGGCGTACGGCCCATGGCGACGACCTCCCGGACGGTCAGCTCGAAGTCGCCGCCCCGCTCCTGCGGGAGAGCCGCGACATGCCGGGCCGCCTCCGCGGGGCTCAGCCGGCGCAGGTCGGTGCCGGACAGCAGGACCCGGCCGGAGACCGGCTTCAGGTGCCGGTAGACGGTGCGCAGGAGCGTGGACTTGCCGCTGCCGTTCGGTCCGACGAGGCCGGTGATCTCACCTTCGGCCGCGATGAGACGGGCGCCCGCGACGACCGTACGGCCGGTGTAGGCGACGTGCAGGTCCTCGACTTCGATCTTCAACGTCCGCTCCCCCAGATCCTCAACTCCCGCTCCCCAACCGCCGGTCCAGCAGATACAGCAGTGCCGGAGCGCCGATCAGCGAGGTGACGACGCCGACCGGCAGCTCCTGCGTCTCCATGGCCGTACGGCACACGATGTCGACCACGACCAGGAGCAGCGCCCCGAACAGTGCCGAGACGGGCAGGAGGCGTCGATGGTCGCCACCGACGATCAGGCGGCAGGCGTGCGGCACCATGAGCGCGACGAAGGCGATCGCGCCGGAGACGGCGACGAGGACGCCGGTCAGCAGGCTGGTGAGCGTGAACAGCTCCCGGCGCAGGCGGGTGGCGTCGACGCCGAGCCCGGCGGCCGTCTCGTCGCCCATGATCAGCGCGTTGAGCGCCCGGGCCCGCGCCTGGAGCCACAGCAGGGTGACGGGCACGGCGACGGCGGGAGCGGCGAGCAGCGGCCAACTCGCGCCGCTCAGACTGCCCATGAGCCAGAACAGCACACTGTGGGTCTGCTGCTCGTCGCCGGCCTGGAGCACGAGATAGCTGGTGAACCCGGACAGGAACTGCCCGATCGCCACCCCGGCCAGCACCAGCCGCAGCGGCGCGAAACCCCCGCGGCGCCGGGCCACCGCCCACACCAGCGCGAAGGTGGCGAGGGCGCCCGCGAAGGCCGCCCCGGACAGTCCGAGCCCGAGCGCGCCGCCCGTACCGAAGCCCAGCACGATCGCGGCGACCGCTCCGAGGGAGGCGCCGTTGGAGATGCCCAGGAAGTACGGGTCGGCCAGCGGGTTACGCACCAGGGCCTGCATCGCCGTACCTACGAGGCCGAGCCCCGCGCCGACGAGGGCCGCCAACAAGGCGCGGGGGAGCCGGAGTTGCCAGACGATCAGGTCGTTCGTGCCCGGGCGCGGCGCCTCGCCGGACAGGCGGCGCCAGACCACGTTCCCCACCTCGCCGGCCGGAATGGATGTCGAGCCCCAGGACACCGCCGCGGTGAGGGCGGCGAGCAGGGCCAGGGCGAGCGCCAGAGCCAGCGGCCCGGCGGGCACGGAGCGGGTCCGCGCGGGCTCCTTGGGATCACGCCGCTCCGCCGTGCCCTTTCGGCGCACCAGAGTATCGATCACGGTCGGCCGACCTTGCCCGGGTACAGCGTCTTCGCGATCTCCTCGACCGTGTCGGCGTTGGTGACGCCGGCGATGGTGGTCTGCTCGGAGCCGATGCGCAGGAGGCGGGCCTCCTTGACGGCCCTCAGGCCCTTGGTGGCGGGGTTCGACTCCAGCCACTCCTGCGCCTCGTCGAACGCCTTCTTGTTCCCGGCCTCGCTGCCCCGGTTGCGCACGCCGAGCTGGATCCAGTCCGGGTTCTCGGCGATCACGTCCTCCCAGCCGACCTGCTTGTGGTCACCGTCGCAGTCGGCGAAGACGTTGCGCGCCCCGGCGAGGGTGATGACCGCGTTGGCGACCTGACGGTTGCAGACGGCCAGGGGCTGCTTGGTGCCGGCGTCGTAGTCGAAGAAGAAGTACGTGGGCCGCTCACCCTCGGGCGTGCCGCCGACGGCCTTCCGGACCGCGTCCACCTTCTCCTTCATGCCGTCGACGAGTTCCTTCGCCTTCGCGCGCGTGCCCGTGACGGCGCCGAGGGAGGTGATGTCCTCCTCGACGGCGGACAGGTCCGTGACCGGGCTCTTGCTGGTGGCGGCGCATGCCGTGGACTTCAGGAAGGTGTGCTTGATGCCGGCGGCCTTGAACTCCTCCTCGGTCGGCGCGTCCCCCATTCCTCCGCCCATGTTCATCGAGGCGAAGGTGTCGATGTACAGGTCGGCACCGGAGCCGAGGAGCTTCTCCTTGGGGATCACGGTCTCGCTGAGCACCTTGACCTGCTGTGCTTGTGCGTCGAGCTCGCCCGGCAGTGTGCCCTTGCCCGGGGGGAAGCCGGTGCCGGTCACCTTGTCCCCGGCGCCGAGGCGGAGCAGCAGTTCCAGGCTGGAGGCGTTGCTGGTGACGATGCGCTTCGGGGCGTCGGTGAAGGTGGTCCTGGCGCCCATGCAGTCGGTGACGGTGACCGGGTGGCCCCCGGAGTCGCCCTTGCCGGCGGGGGCGCTCGCCTCGCCGCCGTCCCGGCCGGCCCCGCTGTCCCAGCCGTCCCCGCCGCCGCAGCCCGCCGCCAGCAGGCCACCGAGTACGGCTGCCGTCGTAGCCCGCCACACACGAGAACGCATCGAAACTCCCCACGATCCACTGGATGCACGGGCGGATCTCCGCCGCCCGTTCCAGTAGTCGGGGCGATGCCGGTGTCAGTTCCCGGCGGGGGGAACCGACACCGGCGCGCCCGGTCAGGCGGCCACAGCCGCCGGTTCAGCCACGGCCACGGCATCGGCCGCGACCTCCGCCGCGGCCTCCGCCTCCGCCTCGGTCAGCAGCTCGACGAGGGTCGCCCGGGCGCGGGCGACGCGCGAACGGACCGTCCCGACCGGGCAGTCGCTCCTCTCGGCCGCCTCCGCGTAGGGCAGGCCCACCAGTTGGGTCAGGACGAACGCCTCGCGGCGCTCGTCGGGCAGCGCGTCCAGCAGGTCGAGCAGCGCGATGCCGTCGTCGAAGCCGGGCAGGCCGGTCGGCTGGGCGCGTTCCGCCATCAGCGTCCAGTCGTCGCAGTCGCTCAGCCGGGGCCGGGCGGCGGCGTACCGGTGGCTGTCGATCACCGCGCGGCGCGCGATGGACAGCAGCCACGCGCGCGCCGAGGAGCGGCCCTCGAACCGGTGCAGGCTGCCGAGCGCCCGCAGGAACGTGTCCTGCGCCAGATCGTCTGCGGCCTGCGGATCGGCGGAGAGGTGCGCCACGTACCGCACGACGTCGCGGTGCAGGGAGCGGACGAAACGGTCGGTGGCGTCCGGGTCACCGCCGCGGGCGGCCAGCGCCCACGCGGTCGTGGACTCGTCGCAGGAGGCCGTCTTGGAGGTGTTGTCCGCCTTCGTGCAACTCACGCGGGTCGCGCGTGAGGAAGGCAGGGCAGGAGTGATCACCTGAGTCCTTCTCGGGTAGTCCGGACTCCGGCACGGCGGCGGGCACTTACGGCGTCGCCGCCGGGCACCAGGTCACGTGTACGTGAGGCGTGCGGGCACGCCGTACCGGAGGTGTCCGGGGATGCAAGGGATACGGCCGTACGGCAGGTACGGCCGGGACCCGAGGCGCGGTGGGCGTCTACGACGCGACACCTGTGCGGCCGTCGAGGAGTCGACGGCCGTGTCCGTACGGCCTCGGGGAACCGGCTGTCTCAGACGACAGCGATCCCCGCCGGAGGCCCCCGAGAAGTGATCGTGTGAACGAGCGGAAGCAGCCGCGGTGCCCGGTCGGAACGGCCGCGACGCGGCCTGAGACGTGGGCGGTGCGGCGGTGCGGGCAGGGCGAGCGACAGCCGCAGCGGAGCGGCCAGCCATCCGGCGACGGCCCGCAGAATGCGGAACGCGGCACGCTCACCGTGCCCCAGCCACAGGCCGCACAGCAGCGCGGCGAGGGTGTGGGCGGCGAACATGCCGAACGAGGACGTGCCGGCCATGTCGTGGCCCATGCCCATGTGGCCTGTGTCCATGTGGTTTACACCCATGTGCCCCATGGACATAGAGGCCACGGAATCCATGGACATGGAATACATGGAGCCCGGGTCCATGGACATGGAGCCCATGCCATGCCCGGTCATGGTGGAGGACTGTGCGAACTCGAAGGCCGCGTGCAGCCCACCCTGAGCGACGACCACGACGGACACGACCAGTGGGAGTCCGCGCTCCCGGCCTGCCAGGCACCAGCCCGCGCCGCCCGTGAGGGCCGCACCGGCCGCCAGCGTCCACCAGGGGACGGTCGCACCCGACATCAGTACGTGGCCGAGGGCAGCGAGCAGCACACAGACGGACGCGAACACCGCGGCCCGTATCGTGCGCACACCCCACCCAGCAGTCATGACGGCCCTCATCCTCGCATCCTGGGCCCACTCGTCACGGGTGGGTACGCACAACACCCCCGCCCCGCACTCAAGCCCAGAAGAGTGATACAGGACACATCAGCGAGAGGGAACTGGGCGCGCGTGCCGACCGACAAGTAGAGGGTGTGGGGGCTTCCCTCACCCATCCTCACTCATCCTGACCGGGGCGGACCACCATCGCCTGTACCTCGATCTGCCCGCTGCGCTCGAAGTGGAGCGTGAACGGCACATACGTGCCCGTCTGCCACCCCGGCTCGGCGCGCAGCGTCACATCCAGGCCGTACGGAGACATGGCGAGGCTGCGGCCGGCCTGGACGCGGGCCGAGTCGACCGTCTGCGCGTACGCCATCCGGCCGCTGGTCATGCGGTGCCGGCTGAGCGTCGCGTCGTCTCGGACGGCCGACGACGTCACCTTCAGCAGACGGTCGTCCGCGCCCCCGGAATTGGTGATCCGGAAGAACGCGGCGGTGTCCCGGACGTCGCCGTACGGCAGGAAGACCCGCCCGTCGGTGACCGCGATCCGGGCCGGGCTGCCCGCGCTGCCGGAGCCGACCCAGGTGGTCAGGCCGCCCAGGGCCACACCGCACGCGGCGACGGGGGCGAGCGCGGCGAGCAGGCCGTCGGCGGTGCGGCGGCGGGTCGGGCGCCAGGCTCGGGGATCGGCCGGTGGCTCGGCCGTGGATATGGTCATCGGGTACGACCTCCCCGGCCTTCATGTGTGACGCCCACACGGCCCTGGCCCTCATGTGCGGCGCGCACATAGCCCGACTCCCCATGTGTGGCGCGCACATAGCCCTGACTCCCATGTGCGGCGCGCACACGTCCCCGGCCCCCATGTGTGCCGCGCACACGTCCCCGAGCCGGCGTCGGCTGCCAGGCCCGCAGCCGCAGGCTGTTGCCCACCACGAGCAGTGAGCTCGCCGACATGGCCACCGCGGCGACCATCGGGTTGAGCAGGCCGACCATGGCGAGCGGCACGGTCACGACGTTGTAGCCGAAGGCCCACAGCAGGTTGACGCGGATCGTGCCCAGCGTGCGCCGGGCGAGCCGCACCGCGTCCCCGAGCGCCTCGATGTCGCCACGCACCAGGGTCACGTCGGCGGCCCCGATGGCGACGTCCGTGCCCGTGCCCATGGCGATGCCGAGGTCGGCGCCGGCCAGTGCGGCCGCGTCGTTGACGCCGTCGCCGACGACCGCGACCCGGCGGCCCTGTGCCCTCAACTCCCGTACGAGGTCGGCCTTGTCCTCGGGTGTGCAGCGCGCGTGCACCTCGTCGATGCCGAGCGCGGCGGCGACCGCGCGGGCCGGTGCGTCGTGGTCTCCGGTGGCGAGCACCGGGTGCACACCGAGGCGCCGTAGCCGGTCCACGGCACGGTAGCTGCCGGGTCGTACGACGTCCCCGACCTCGATCAGTGCCTCCGTCGCACCGTCGACGCGGACGAGGACCGGCGTGTGCGCGGCGGCCTCCATTGCCGGGAGGGCGTCCGTCAGTGCTGCGGGCAACTCGCGGTCGGGCGCGCGGACTTCGACCAGTCGCCCCTCGACCCGGCCGCGCACGCCCCGGCCCGCCTCCGCGCGGAAGTCGCGCACCTCGGGCAACGTCGCCTGCTCGGGCAGGGTCCGGCAGGCGTACGCGGCGATCGCGCGACCCAGCGGGTGTTCCGAGCCCTGCTCCACCGCCCCGGCCAGCCGCAGTACGGCCTCCTTGCCGAGCCCGCCGGGCACGGCCGTGACGCGGGTGACGCTCATGTGCCCGGAGGTGAGGGTGCCGGTCTTGTCGAGGACGACGGTGTCGATGTGCTGGAGCCCCTCCAGAGCCTGCGGGCCCCGGACCATGACGCCCAGCTGCGCGCCGCGCCCGGTGGCGGCCATCAGCGCGGTCGGGGTCGCCAGGCCCAGCGCGCAGGGGCACGCCACGACCAGGACGGCCACGCACGCGGTGATCGCCGCCTGGGGATCGGCCCCGGCCCCGAGCCAGAAGCCGAGCACGGTGACGGCCAGCGCCAGCACCACGGGCACGAACACCCCGGCCACGGCGTCGGCCAGCCGCTGCGCCCGCGCCTTCCCCGCCTGGGCCTCCGTCACGAGCCGTGTGATGCGCGCGAGTTGCGTGTCCGCGCCCACCGCCATGGCCCGCACGTGCAGCAGCCCGCCCGCGTTGACGGCGCCGCCCACCACCGGCGACCCGGTCCCGACCTCGACGGGCTCGCTCTCCCCGGTGACGAGCGAGAGGTCCACGGCGGAGTTGCCCTCCACCACCTCACCGTCGGTGGCGACCCGCTCTCCGGGCCGTACGACGAAGACCTGCCCGACCGCCAACTCCTCGATGGGGACGAGGAGTTCGGTGCCGTCGTCCTCGCGTACCGACACTTCCTTGGCGGCGAGCCGGGCGAGTGAGCGCAGTGCCGCCCCGGTGCCGTGCCGCGCCCGCGCCTCCAGGAACCGTCCCGCCAGCACGAACAGCGGTACGCCGACGGCCGCTTCGAGATACAGGTGCGCGACGCCGTCCGCGGCGGAGGTCAGCAGACTGAACGGCATCCGCATCCCGGGGACTCCCGCGCCGCCGAGGAACAGGGCGTACGCCGACCAGGAGAAGGACGCCACGACGCCCAGTGAGACCAGCGTGTCCATCGTCGCCGTCGAGTGGCGCAGCCCGCGCAGTGCCCGCACATGGAACGGCCAGGCACTCCACACGGCGACCGGCGCGGCCAGCACGAAGCACAGCCACTGCCAGTTACGGAACTGCCAGGCGGGCACCATCGACAGCACGAGCACCGGCACCGCGAGCAGCGCGGTGACCAGCAGCCGGACACGTTCCTGACGGACGTCGTCGGACTCCGGTCGCTCCCCGCTCTCGTATTGGTCCCCCCTCTCGTGTTCGTCCCCGCGCTCCCGCTTCTTCGGCGGCTCGGGCAACGCGGCCGTGTATCCGGCCTGTTCGACGGTCGCCACCAGCTCCTCGGGGCGTACGTCCGGCGGGTGGCTCACCCGGGCGCGCCCGGTGGCCAGGTTCACCGTCGCGCTCACGCCCTCCAGCTTCGCGAGCTTCTTCTCCACCCGCCGTACGCAGGCCGCGCAGGTCATCCCGCCGACGGTCAGGTCTGTGGTGGTCATCGGGGGTGCCGGTTCGATGGCCATCAGCCGCCGCTCCCGTGCCGCATGCCCATGTCCCCCATGTCCCCTACGTCCGTGCCGCCGCCGCCTTCGCCGCTCGTTCCCGAGCGGTGCATGCCGGGCGCGACGGGTCCGGTGGCCGCGCCGACGACGTACGACACCGTGAAGATCACGGCGAGCAGCAGCAGAATCCCGCAGAGGGCGGGCGGCACAAGTGGGGGTTGTTTCATCGACGGCCTCCTGACGCACGTACCGCTACAGGAGTCGGGCGCGGAGGGCCGGGAGTTCCCGGCCGCCGTCACGGAAAGGCTCGCAGCGACGGCTCGCCTCAGGAAGTCCCGCCGCGTCGGCTCCTGAACCACCACACCCCGGCGCCGAGCGCGACCACGACAGCGGCGCCGATGCCGAGCGGCACGGCGACCGGCGTGCCGTCGTCGCCTTCCGTCTCGTCCGCCGCGGCCTGGGCCGGCGGGGTCGACGGTGCGCCGGTCGTCGGCGATGTCGTCGTCGGCTCCTCGGTGGGCGTGGGGCTCACGACCTTCGCGCCGGGTGCGGCGGCCTGCAGTGCCAACTGCGGCGCGGGGTGGCCGTGACCGTGCTCGTCGCCGGCGCTCCCCTC
Organism: Streptomyces sp. R28; assembly: GCF_041052385.1. Classification (GTDB taxonomy): domain Bacteria; phylum Actinomycetota; class Actinomycetes; order Streptomycetales; family Streptomycetaceae; genus Streptomyces. Next base: position 1,134,678 of record NZ_CP163439.1, read on the forward strand.
CTCCAGTTCGATCCAGCGGTCGACGCGGCCGTCGCCATAGGTCTGCAGGGTCTTGAAGACCAGCGTCTTGGCGTCGGGCAACTGCCGTACGGCGACGACGTACTCGGCGTCCTCGCCGACCGCGAGCTTCGGCCCGGACACGGTGTAACCGCGGCTGGTGGGCGCGAGCTTCCAGCCCTTGGGGCCCTCCTTGTAGGTGATGTCCTCCGGCGTGATGCCCTCGGGCAGGATCACCTCCAGCTTGCTGATCCCGGCGGATCCGGACTCCGACTCCGCGGTGAAGGTCAGCGCGACGTTCTGGTCCAGCGCCCTGGCGCCCTCCGCCTCGACCTCGGTGTGCGCCGCGGCCGGTCCCGCGGCGGCTACGGCGACCGCGAACGCGACCGCGGCGAGGGCGCCGGTGCGACGCAGGCTGTGGGTCAGGGTGGGGCGGGGCACGTGTGACTCCCTCGTACTGGTGATGTGGTCGCTGCATTCAAGCGCAGGGGACGCCTCAACGCGAGGGGCCCTCGGGCTGAGGAGGATGACGAAGGCAAGAGGCGACGACCACGAAGGGCCACAAGGACTGAAGGGCCGTCACAAGGCGTTCGGCGACACCGTCGGAACCGCCCTGATTCATTTCGACCATGAACCAAGCCGCACTGACGAGCATCAGTGTGGTCGCCGTGAGGGAGGGAACGGGCCGCAGTCCCCACGGCGCGGCGCCACGGCGGTCGGCGGCCAGCACCGGCCACACCGCCAGCAGGGCGAAGCCGATCGCGGTAACCGAACCGTGGCGCAGGGATCCCCCGCTGCTCGGCGGCGGGAGCAGCGCCACCACGCACGCCGCGACCCCACCGGCGCCCAGCGCCACGCGCCCGGGAAGTGCGGCCGGGCGCAGCCCCCAGGCGGTGAGCAGGTGACAGACGCCCAGGGCGGCCAGCGCCCCGGTCATCACCCAGAACCCCGCGGCGCCGTAGGCCGCGAGGACGCTGATCGTCTGCGTGGCAGGGTCGTAGGCGGGCCCTTCGAGCAGCGCCGCGATCGTCCATCCTCCGATCAGCACTACTGGCGCACATCCCGACGAAAGCAAGGCCCATCTTGCGACAGATTGCATCAAGCCACCGTAAAACGCCCCCTTCCATCACCCGCCGCACACACGCCGCACCGCCAGACCACCGTGCGCACGTTCTTGCCGGTCGGCGACCACGGCGAGGATGCCGGAGCAAAACGGGCCGACGGCCGAGGCGATGGAGATACTCAGGACGGCTCGAAAATGGCCGTGGGAAAGCGGCCGCGATTTCCCAAGTCCCTTGTCCCGTACCGCCGAAGCGCGGTGGTGGCATCGTAGGGAAGGGGAGGGCCTTTGACCGGAACAAGAAATGCGCCGGAGAAAGGCCCCCCGGGGGGCGTATGGCTGGCGTGCGGCGAACAATAGGGCGAGCGTCGAACGGATCGACCGTAAACGCCAGGCCGCGCCACCCCTTCCGGCTCATAGAAATATCCACCAGCATGAAGGGCCCTGAAAGGCCCTCAATGGGCCGGCCGGGCAGAGAGTGCTGGGGGTAGAAATGCAGCGCACCATGGGGAAGCACGCCGTCGAGTGGCTGGCGGAGGCCGCCACGGATCCTCGGGCGTGCAAACAGCAGTGGGACGACGGCGCGGATGCGGTCCTGCTGGAGGCCGGACGGCTCTGGGACGTGCTCACCGTCCCCGAGCACCTCGGCCTGAGCGCCCTGGATCTCCTGAGACGGGCGCGGTTGCGGGCGTCCGGCCCCGTCCTCGTGAACTGCGGGGCGCGCCGGGTCGGATTCTTCCTCCCGCCCGATCCGGCCACCGAGTGGGTCGGGCCCGGCGTACGGCATGTCGGCAGGGGGTCATGGGTTGCCGTACCGCCGCCCTACCGGTCCTCCGGATGGCGTCTGGAGTGGCTGCTGCCGCCCGACGGCACCGGCGCCCTGTACGACCCGGCCGTCGTGGAGTTGGCGCTGCGCGAGGCCGGCGGCACGCTGGCGGTACTGGCGCGCGTCAGTCGGCCGTGAGCGGAGCGGTGACACTGACGCGTCCGCTGCTCCCGTCCCACTCCCACACGACTGCCGGTCCGGGGAGACCCCGGGGGACGACAACGGCCGGTACGCGCCCGGTCGCCTCGACGCGCCGCTCACCCGTCGGTTCGGCGTCGACGGCCCGGGCCGGGCCGGTCCACCGGCCGACCGCCCAGGAGGTGACGGCCTGCCCTTGACCATCGGCGGCGGCAACGGAATCCCACCAAGTGTCGCGGCGCCCCGGAACCGCGCGGCCGTTGGCGCGCCACTCGGCGACGAGCGCCGCGTAGATCGACGGCCGGCCCGGGACACCGGTCGCCGGTACGACGTACGACAGGGGGGCGTCCTCACTTCCGAGCACACGCCGCGCCGCCTCAGAGCTGTCCATGCCGGGGCAACGCCGAGGCGTGCGCCGGTGGTACGCCCGCCGCCCCTGCTGCCACCCAGTCGAGTGAGACCCCATCCCCCGGATGGAGCCACGCCGCGCTCGACATACACGGTCCGCCCTAGATCGAGACAGGAGCCGCGTCCATGGACCGACGACACCACGTCCTCTCCCTCTTCGGCATCCGCAACGACGCCGAAGAGCCCCCCGACTGCCCGTGGTGCGCCGCGCTGCGTGAGTCGAGCCTGCCGCCGACGGCACAGCCGTCCCAGACGCCGGCACGACGGCATGACCCGTATGTCTCAGGAGCCCAGTACGACGACTGGTGAGGGACGGTACGGCTCAGGGCGGCGGCCCGTCGTGGGTCTGCGGGGTGCGCTGGTGCAACTGGGCGGCGAGTACGGCGACGTCGTCCTCGGCGTGCCGGGCGTCGAGGCGGGCGAGCACCGTGTCGATGACGTCCTCGACGCCTGCGGCGGACGCGAAGCCGACGCCGGCCAGCCGGTCCAGGGACTGGTCGATGTCCTCGCCGCGGTGTTCTACGAGCCCGTCGGTGAACAGCAGCAGCGTCTGGGTCGGGTCCAGCCGATAGGTGGCCGGCTCGTAGCCGCCGAGGCCGGTGCCCAGGGGCGGGCCGACCGGCACCGGCAGCAGTGAGGTGTGCCCCTCCCCGTCGATCACAGCCGGGGGCAGATGGCCGGCGCTGGCCAGGGTCACCTGCCCCCGGTTGGGGTCGAGGCGCGCGATCAGGCAGGTGGCCGGGCGGCGCTCCGGCTCCGCGGAGGCGATGTCGTCGAGCTGGCGCAGCACGCGGTGCGGCGGAAGGTCGGCGGAGGCGATGTAGCGCAGGGCGGAGCGGTAGGCGGTCATGTCCACGGCGGCCTCCAGGCCGTGCCCCATGACGTCGCCGACGACGAGCAGCGTCCGGCCGAAGTGCAGACGGACGGTCTCGCACCAGTCGCCGCCGACCAGGGTGCTCTGCCCGACGGGCATGTAGCGGATGGCGACGTCGAGGTTCAGGTGCGGGCGACCGGGTTCGGCGAGCAGGGCCCGCTGGAGCTTGCCGACGATGCCCCTGACCCGGTCGTGCTCCCGGGCGTGCCGGATGTGGGAGGCGGCGCGGTCGGCGAGGAGGGCGAGGAGTTCGGCCTCCTCGCGGGTGAACGGTGCCCGGTCGCGGGCGCAGACCAGCACGCCGTAACGGTGCTCGGTGGTGGCCAGCGGAACGCAGAGCGCCGGCCGGGCGCCGCCGGGCACCGGATACGGCCCCCCGTCCTCGCCCGGACCGGCCGTTCCCCGTGCCGCGGCCAGGGCCCACGGGGCGTCGGGCAGCGCCGCGGGGTCCCCGTGGACGTCCTCGTACTGCGCCCCGGCCTCACCCGTGCCCCGCAGCACCGCCGCCGTACCGTCCACCTGCCCGGCGGCCTCCCGGGTCAGCTCGGCGCAGGTGGTGCGCTCGTCCAGCGTGGTGCCGATCCGGGCCGCCGCCTCACGCAGCGCGACCAGCCGCGACGGGGCGCCGAGGTCCTTTGCGGGTACGCCGCCCGGCGGGACGGGCTCCACCATCGCCGGCCCATGGAACGACTGCAGCCAACTCACCACATCAAACACCCTAAAAGGGTGATAACCCTCATAAGTAACGCACAGAATACCCACACCTCCCTGACGCGCACCAAACAGGGTCGCCGCCCCGCGAAACGCGAGCGCAGACAGCGTGCGGGTGGTGACACGGCGGAGTCGGGCAGGCCTGGCGCCCCGGTCAGCTCCGGCGCGTTCCGCTGTCGTAGGGGCGCGCGCCCTGCCATCTGCCTGTTTGGCGCGCGGGCGCTCGCCCCATACGGGGAATTGGGCTCCGGGCCTATGGCCGCGACACCGGCCACCCGGTGCACTAGGGCATCGCCCGGTCACGGCCGTCTCGGGCGTCGGTGCACCACTGAGGAGGCTTTTGTTGGCGCTCACGGAGTGGACGAAGTCAATGGAATGGCTGGCCGCGGCGTCGGAGGATCCCGTCGCCTGCAAGCAGGAGTGGCAGAACGGCAGTACGGGGGTCACGCTCCTGGCGGCCGGGCGGTTCTGGGACGTGCTGATCGTGCCGGAAGAACTCGGGCTGCGCGTCGCCGATCTCCTGGAGGAGCTGCCGCTGCTCGACTCGGGCCCGTGCCTGCTGGACACCCGACGCCGCCACGTCGGCTTCCTGCTGCCCCCGGAGCCGCAGACCGTGTGGATCGGCACCGGGGTGCGCCTCCTCGGCGCGGGCACGTGGATCGCGGCTCCCGCCCCGCACTGCCGCTGGGGCGCGCTGCGCTGGCTCGTCCCGCCGGACGGCACCGGCAGGCTGACCATGCCCGAGGTCCTGGAAGTGGCCCTGCAGCGCTGCGCGAGCGAACTGTCCCGCCTCCAGGGCCACCCCGGCCGCCCCGCCCCCACGCCGCTCGCCCTGCCGACAACGGACGAGGGGCAGGACAACGGCCCGCAGCTGGTCCGCCAGGGCGCATCAGGGTGATACGTACGGTCGTGACCGGCGCGGCCGGATCCGGATGTCCACCAAACTCCGTCAGGGCGCACCCAATGCAGCTCGGACCTGATGCGACCGACGTCCCGCCGCTCCCAGCCCGGCCCCTGCGCGCACAGCGACGGCGTCGACGTCCGCCGCGCGGGGCAGCGGGTGTGGATCTACGGCGCCCGGTCCCAACGGCCCTTCGGCACCGTCCGCCGCACCGGTGATCTGGACCGCGTCGTCCCGGTGGACGTCCCCGAACGCACTTCGCGACAACTGACGTGAACCGGTACCACCCGACCGCGCCGCCGGTAGTCGACGCACGCTCGTCGCGGGCCCGCGTCAGCAGGGTCTGCGCCCACTGCTGGCCTGAGCACGTATCGGCGGGGCGGGCCGAACCGTGATGTGAGCGGTTCGGGCCGCGCGTGGCCCTCAGCCGGTCACCAGGTCACCGGCAACTCGACCGGACCGCGGATGAGGACGTCCGTCTGCCAGAGCACCTGCCCGGCAGGAACCGCCAGTGTGAGCTCCGGCAGCCGCGTGACGAGGGTGGTCAGCAGCAGCTCCGCCTCCATCCGGGCCAGCAGCGGTGCGACACAGTGGTGGGGTCCGTGTCCGAAGGCCAGATGTCCAGGTCCCTGACGGTCGAAGTCGATCCGCTCAGGGTGCGGATAGCAGCGGTCGTCCCAGTTGGCCGCGGTGTAGGAGACCTGGACGACCTCGCCCTCCCGGATGAGCACACCGCCCACCTCCACGTCCTGGGTGGCGATGCGCGGCTGGCCCACGCCGTGCTTGTGCGGAATCCACCGGAGCAGTTCCTCGACCGCCCGCGGCGTGATCTGCGGTTGCGCCCGTAGTCGCTGGACGAGGCCGTCATGGGTGAGCAGGGCGTACACCATGTTCGTGGTGTTGTTGCGCACGGCGTGCCAGCCGTTGAGCGCGATGAGTGTGGCCAGGGCGAGCATCTCCTCCTCGTCGATGCGGCCCTCGCCGACAGCGGCGGCCAGGCTGGTCATCAGGTCGCGGCGCGGCTCGCGGCGGCGCCGTGCCGCCAGCCGCAGGAAGTAGCCGCGGGCCGTCTCCTTCACCTGCCGGGCCCGCTCGGCCGCCGCGTCGTCGCGGGCCCGCGTCAGCAGGGTCTGCGCCCACTGCTGGACGAGTGGCCGGTCCTCCTCGGGGATGCCGACCAACTCACCGAGCACGGCCATCGGGAACGGCGAGGTGACATGACGTACGAGGTCCGCGGGCGGCCCCGCCTCCAGCAGGCCGTCCACCAGGCCGTCCAGGATCTGCCGGGCGCGCGGGCGCAGCGCCTCCAGCGCGTTGCGCCCGAAGGCCGAGGTGACCACCGAGCGAACCCGGGCATGGTCGGGCGGGTCGACGAAGCTCACCGCCCGGTCCAACGGGATCAGGTGCTTGGTCATCCTCGGCGTCGGGCGCCCCACGATGTCCCGGGTGAAGCGGGGGTCGGAGGTGACGAACCGGACGTCCTCGTGGCGGGTCACCAGCCAGCACCCGCCCTCCCCGTAGGGCAGGCGAATGCGGCGGACCGGCGCCGTTCGGACCGACTCCCGCAGGAACGGGTCGAAGTCCAGGCCGGGCAGATCCTCCACCTCGTACAGCTGAGGGGGGTGTTGTTCGATGTGCTGTCCGGTGTGCTGTCCGGTCGTCATGCCGGGTCCTTGTCGTCCCTGGCCGCCGTCTGTGCCGGCATGCGGTGCCTGAGGGGGGTGAGTTGCTCGATGTCGTAGCGGGCGCGCAGTGCGGCGATCGCCGTGTGATCGGGCGGTCCGCCCGCGGAGAGGATGTCCAGCAGCTCGTCGAAGTAGCGTTCGTGATCGGGGGGCGGTGACGCCTGGAAGAACATCTTCGCCGGTCCGTCCGTCGGGTTGGCGAAGGCGTGCGGGCAGCCGGGCGGTACGACGATGACGGTGCCGGGGGTGGCGCGTACCGCCCGCCGCCCCTCACTCGACTCCCACTGCCGCCAGTCGTCGCAGGTTCGGACACGTGGTTCGAAGGCGAGCACGTCGAGTTCGCCTTCGAGGACGTAGAAGAGTTCCTCGCTGCGGGCGTGGACATGCGCGCCGACGTCGAAGCCGGGCGGGACGACGACTTCGAAGCTGGACGCGTAACGCGAGTGGGTGCCGGTCACCTTGAACGTGACCTGCTGCGCGGCGGTACGCACCGTACGGCCCGCGCCGGGCGGGACGACCAGGCCGGGGCTCTGAGCGGGCAGGGTCATCGGGCCTCCTGCAGTGCCCGTGCTGCCGGAACGACCGCCCCGGCCCGGCGCGTCGTGGAGGCGTGGGGGTGGCTGCCTGCCCGGGTCCAGGTGCCGAGGGACATTTCCGCGGTGATGCCGGGGCCGAAACCGGCGAGCAGTCCGCGGGCCCCTTCGGGCGGGCCTCCGGCGTCGAACAGGCGGCGCAGTGCGTCGAGGACGACGACGCTGGCGATGTTGCCGTATTCGGTGAGGGTGGCGCGGCTGAAGCGGAACGCCTCCGCCGGCACACCGAGGAAGCGGCTGAGATCGTCGAGGATGCGGGGGCCGCCGGCGTGGACGATGTAGAAGTCGAGGTCTCCGGCGTCCCAGCCATGGGTGTCGGCGAGTTGGCGCAGGGCGGGAGCGAGGGGTTCCATCGTGGTGGGTACCCGCTTGTCCAGCAGGAAGTGGAAGCCGGTGGCGCGCACGTCGTAGGCGATCCACTCCTCGGTGTGCGGGATGAGGTGGGAGGCGTTGCGCTCCAGCCGGATACCCGTGCCGCCGCTGCCGCGCACGACAGCGGCGGCGACGCCGTCACCGAACAGGCCGTTGGACAGCAGCGAACCGACGCCGAGGTCGGTGGGCTGGTAGCACAGCGAGCAGAACTCGCAGGCCACGATCAGCGCGTTGGCGTCGGGGTAGGCGGTGCAGAAGTCGTGTGCCCGGTTGATCGCCGCGCCGCCGGCCGCGCAGCCCAGCTGGGCGATCGGCAGCTGACGCGTGCTCGGGGCGAACTCCATCGCGTTGATCAGCCATGCGGTCAGAGACGGCATCATGAAGCCGGTGCACGACACGTAGACGATCAGGTCGATGTCGGCGGGGCACAACTGCGCGTCCTGCAGCGCCCTTCGCACGACCGCCGGGACGCGGGCCTTGGCCTCGGCCGCGTACAGCCTGTTGCGCTCCTCGAAGCCGGGGTGTCTCAGCGTCTCCTCGATCGTCTGTACCAGGTGCCGGGTTCGCACCCCGGTGTTCTCCATCAGACGTAAGGCGAGCGGGAGTTGGGGATGGCCGGCGTGGCGGTCGCGGGCCAGCGCCAGTGTCTCCTCCATCGTGATCACGTGCTCAGGGACGGAGACGGCGGGTCTGCACAGGGTGGTCATGAGCTGCTTTCTTCGAACCGGGATCCCAGACGGCGCTCCGCCCCCGGGTGCATGGGGCCGTACGCATACGGCCTGGTTGCAGCGATGAGTGATCGGAAGCCGGCCGGAAGCGAGGGCGTCCGGGTGCACGAGCGCGGGTGACGACGCTGGTGGTGCCCCCGCTCCCTGGTGATCCCTCTCATCGTGACCCGACCACTCAACAGCCCCTGCGCAGCCCTTCGGGAGATGATGCGTGATCATCGCCCGGATGAGTGACGAGCCTGTTCGACGCGGAATCCCAGGCCCTGGATGACCTGCCCCGTGGCGTTGAGAAGCGGCGTCGGCTTCTGGTTCAGCGGCCGGCGCTCCGGGGATTGGGCCAGGAGCTTCGTCGGCGTGAAGCCCCTGTCCCCTGAGCTGTCCCCGTGTTGCCCGATCTCGCTCCGGCAACAGCTGCCTGCCTGCGGCCCGTCAGGCGCCGAGCGCCGCGAGCACCACGGACCTGGCCTCCTCCTGGACCTGGCGCAGATGGTCCGGGCCGAGGAACGACTCCCCGTAGATCTTGTAGACGTCCTCGGTGCCCGAAGGGCGGGCCGCGAACCAGGCGTTGGCGGTGGCCACCTTGATGCCGCCGAGGGCGGCGCCGTTGCCGGGCGCCTCGGTGAGAACCGTGGTGACCGGCTCTCCGGCGAGGGTGTCGGCGGTGACCTGCCGCGGGGACAGCTTGGCGAGCAGGGCCTTCTCCTCGCGGGAGGCCGGGGCGTCGACGCGCGCGTAGGCGGGGGCGCCGAAGCGGTCGGTGAGCCGGGCGTAGTGCTGCGAAGGGGTCTTGCCCGTGACCGCCGTGATCTCGGAGGCGAGCAGGGCCAGGATGATGCCGTCCTTGTCGGTGGTCCACACCGAGCCGTCGCGGCGCAGGAAGGAGGCGCCCGCCGACTCCTCGCCGCCGAAGCCGAGCGTGCCGTCGGAGAGGCCGTCCACGAACCACTTGAAGCCGACGGGGACTTCGACCAGCGAACGGCCGACGTCCGCCGCGACCCGGTCGATCATGCTGGACGACACCAGGGTCTTGCCGATGCCGGCGCCCGTGGGCCACTGCTCCCGGTGGGAGAAGAGGTACCAAATCGCCACGGCCAGGTAGTGGTTGGGGTTCATCAGGCCCGCGTCCGGCGTGACGATGCCGTGCCGGTCGGCGTCGGCGTCGTTGCCGGTGGCGATGTCGAAGCGGTCGCGCTGCTCGATGAGGGAGGCCATGGCGTACGGCGAGGAGCAGTCCATGCGGATCTTGCCGTCCCAGTCGAGCGTCATGAAGCGCCAGGTGGGATCGGTGAGCGGATTGACCACCGTGAGGTCGAGCCCGTGCTGTTCGGCGATACGGCCCCAGTAGGCCACCGAGGCGCCGCCCAGCGGATCGGCGCCGATGCGTACTCCGGCGGACCGGATCGCCGCCAGGTCCAGCACGTTCGGCAGGTCGGCCACGTAGCTGCCGAGGAAGTCGTAGCGGCCGGTGCCGGGGGCGGTCAGGGCGCGGGTGTAGGGGATGCGCCGTACGTCCTTCAGGCCGCCGGTGATGATCTCGTTGGCGCGGTCCTGGATCCAGGAGGTCGCCTCGGATCCGGCGGGGCCGCCGCTCGGCGGGTTGTACTTGAAGCCGCCGTCGGCGGGCGGGTTGTGCGAGGGGGTGACCACCACGCCGTCGGCGAGACGGGATGTGCGCGACCGGTTGTGGGTGAGGATGGCGTGCGAGACGGCCGGGGTGGGCGTGTATCCGTCGGTCTGGTCGATGAGGACGGTCACGTCGTTGGCCGCGAAGACCTCGAGCGCGGTGATCCGGGCGGGCTCCGACAGGGCGTGGGTGTCGGCGCCGAGGAAGAGGGGGCCGTCGGTGCCCTGGGCGGCGCGGTACTCGCAGATGGCCTGGCTGGTGGCGGCGATGTGGTCCTCGTTGAACGCCGCCGCGAGGGACGAGCCGCGATGTCCCGAGGTGCCGAACGCCACCCGCTGACCCGGGTCGGCCGGGTCGGGGTGCAGTGCGTAGTACGCCGTGACCAGGCGGGCCACGTCGATGAGGTCCTCGGGCCCGGCGACCTGCCCCGCTCGCGCGTCCTGCATTTCCCGCTCCTCCGCAAGGGTCGACCGTTGGGTACGGCCCTCATTCTCCCCCGCCCGGCCCGCCGGGACGCGCACCGGGCCGCCGTTGTGGCACCCGTCCGGCGGGTGCGACGATGCGGGCCGACGAGCGAAGGGACGACGACGTGAGTCACGAGGACGTGAGTCACGAGGACCAACGGCCGCCCGCCGCCGTGCTGTTCGACGCGTTGGGCGCCGACTACGAGAAGGCGTTCGCCCATGCCCCCGCGCACCTGTCCGCGCTGGAGTGGCTGATCGAGCGGCTGCCGCCCGCGGCACGGACACTGGACGTGGGCAGCGGCACCGGGCGGCCCACCGCGGCCGCGCTCATCGCGGCGGGGCACTCGGTGCTGGGCGTCGACGTCTCCCCCGTCATGGTCGAACTCGCCGCCCGTCAGGTCCCCGAGGCCGCATTCCGCTGCGGCGACATCCGGGATCTCCCGCTGGACGCGGCCTCGTTCGACGGCGTGTGCGTGTTCTTCTCGCTGCTGCAGATGACCCGCGCCGAGCAGGCGGCCCTGACGCGACGGCTGGCCCTGGCCCTGAGGCCCGGCGGGCATCTGGTGCTGGCCACCGTGCCCGCGGACGTGGAGGACGTCGAGGTGGTCTTCATGGGCCGGCCGGTCCGCGCGACGAGCTTCGCCGAGGAGGACGTCACCGGCATGGTGGAGGCGGCGGGGCTGACGGTGCTGTCCCGGCACAGCACCACCTTCACCCCGGAGCACCCCGGCGCCGGGCCCGAGCCCCACCTCTTTCTGCACTGCCGCCGCGACGCGACCGGACGCTGACGCTCAGGCTATGTGGACACGCTACTTCTCGGGGTCGCAGCGGATGATGACCAGCGGATACCGGCCCCGGCAAGGGCGCCACCGTCACCGCCACCGACCTATGCGCCACGACGGACCCGGGCGGCCTTGCGGGCCTCGGCGATCTGACGGGCCTCAGTAGACCGGCGAGACTCACCACCGCCGCCGACCCGCCCTGGGCGGGTGCCCAGACCGCGGAAGGGGGCACCGCCGCGCTTGGGGCGCTCCGCGGCCGGCCCGCTGCCGCCGACGGGGACGTCGGAGGGGGCCTGGGCTCCGGTGATGCGGCTCAGTTCGGCCTCGCCCGAGCGGACCTGCGTGATCTGCGGCCTGATGCCCGCGTCGGACATGAGACGGACCATGTCCCGGCGCTGGCCGGGGAGGACCAGCGTCACGACACTGCCGGACTCGCCGGCGCGGGCAGTACGGCCACCGCGGTGCAGGTAGTCCTTGTGGTCGCTGGGCGGATCGACGTTGACGACGAGATCGAGGTCGTCGACGTGAATGCCCCGGGCGGCGACGTTGGTGGCCACCAGCGTCGTGACGTCACCGGTCTTGAACTGTGCCAGGGTGCGGGTGCGCTGGGGCTGCGACTTGCCGCTGTGCAGCGCCGCGGCCTTTACGCCGCTGTTCAGCAGGTGCTTGGTGAACTGGTCGACAGCGTGCTTGGTGTCCAGGAACATGATCACGCGCCCGTCGCGGGCAGCGATTTCGGTGGCGGTGGCGTACTTGTCGGCGCCGTGCACCTGCAGCACGTGATGCTCCATCGTGGTGACCGCGCCCGCCGACGGGTCGACCGAATGGACCACCGGGTCATGGAGGTAACTACGGACCAGGAGGTCGATGTTGCGGTCCAGCGTGGCCGAGAACAGCGTGCGCTGGCCGTCGGGGCGTACCTGGTCCAGCAGTTCGGTGACCTGCGGCATGAAGCCCATGTCCGCCATCTGGTCGGCCTCGTCCAGCACGGTGATGTTCACTCGGTCCAGGCGGCAGTCCTTGCGCTCGATGAGATCCGCGAGGCGGCCGGGAGTCGCGACGACCACCTCGGCCCCGGCACGCAGTGCGCCGGCCTGCCTGCCGATCGACATGCCGCCGACCACAGTGGCCAGCCGCAGCTTCAGCAACAGGGCGTACGGGGCGAGCGCATCGGTGACCTGCTGGGCCAACTCGCGCGTGGGAACGAGGATCAGGGCCAGCGGCTTGCGCGACTCGGCACGCTGCCCGGCCGTGCGCACGAGGAGCGCCAGGCCGAAGGCGAGCGTCTTGCCCGATCCGGTGCGCCCGCGGCCCAGGACGTCGCGCCCCGCGAGGGAGTTCGGCAACGTGGCGGCCTGGATCGGGAAGGGCTCGGTCAGGCCGCGACTGGTGAGCATCTTCACCAACTCGACGGGCATGTCCAGTTCGCCGAAGGTCGCGGCGGCGGGGAGGGCCGGGGTGACGGTGACCGGCAGCGCGAACTCTCCCTGCGGTGTGGAGGGGCGGCGCCCGGTGTCGCCCGGACTGGCGCCGGGGCGGCCCTGACCCCGTGGACGGAAACGGTCGTTCGTGCGAGCTGAACGGCTCATGGAGAAACTTCCTCAACAGGGCGCGCATCGAGGAATTCCCGACAGGAATGAGCCGGATAAATTGCAAGAACGAGCCGAATATGAATTGGAAAAGAATTCCAGCGGAATTCAAAAAGCAGTGAGCTGGGGCCCCACCGCGAGGTGGGACCCCAGCTACTCATGCGCTTCGACGTCAGGCGGGAGTGATGTTCTCCGCCTGCGGACCCTTCTGGCCCTGCGTGACGTCAAAGTTCACCTTCTGGCCTTCCTGGAGCTCACGGAAGCCCTGGGCGGCGATGTTCGAGTAGTGGGCGAAGACGTCCGGGCCGCCGCCGTCCTGCTCGATGAAGCCGAAGCCCTTTTCCGCGTTGAACCACTTGACGGTGCCAGTAGCCATATTCCATCTCCTTGGGGGCAGTGCCCGGGGACCCACACCGTGTGAACCCCTGTGTTGCCACAATGAGCCCCGTCCGGATAAGCACCGGAGATACAGAAATGTCCGACGACATACAGTCGCCAAGACATTTGAAGTTTCGGGAACCACAACTGCAACCGGCATCAATTTTAGCACGGAACACGCATCCGCCCCACTCGCACCCCGGACGCAAATGCTCGACCCGGCTGGAGTCACGGATCAATACGTCAGCCGGCACAAACTCGACCACACACGGAAGGTGAATTTCTGGATTGCACAGGGTGCGACCAAGGAGAACTCGCCCGCTTCAGTGACGAGCCGCCTCATCCCAGGAACGACAGCCGGACCTTCCGGTTTGGATTGTCCCTGTTTGTATCCACGAGGCACACCGACTGCCACGTCCCGAGTTCCAGCCGCCCAGCCAGCACCGGCAGCGTCGCGTGCGGCGGGACGATCGCCGGGAGGACATGGTCGCGGCCGTGGCCGGGGCTGCCGTGGCGGTGTTGCCAGCGGTCGTCGGCGGGGAGGAGGGTGTGCAGGGCGGTCAGGAGGTCGTCGTCGCTGCCGGCGCCCGTCTCGATGATGGCGATGCCGGCCGTGGCGTGTGGCACGAAGACGTTCAGGAGGCCGTCGCGACCCGCCGCCTCCTGCAGGAAGGCCTCGCAGTCGCGGGTGATGTCCACGACCCTCTCCGAGGAGCCGGAGGCGACGTTCAGGACTCGGGTGATGAAGGCGTCTGACATGTCGTCCATCCTCGCCCATGCACCGGAGTTCGCGTGTCAGGAGACGGCCCGAGGCAGCCGAGTCGTGATACACGAGGTCCACCTGACGAGACACCGTTGACCGTCGCCGCGCCATCTGGCTACTTTCAGCGGCATGTTGCGTTCAGCCCTGCTCACCACGCGCGGTCACATCGACCTGCTGCGGGTGGCCTCCGCCGCGTGTCGCCGCGGCCGCTGACGCCCGCCCTCTCTCTTCACCCACGCTTCCTCCGCATATCCGCCCGGTCCTGAACTGACCCGGCGGGGCTGAAGCGCATCCCCTTCGACGCTCATCGCCCCCTGGAGCACCCATGAGCATCAGCCATGCCCCACCCAGCTCCGCAGAGACGGATATTCCCCTCAAATCCCAATTCGAGAACCGGCCCGCCGTCGATGTGCTCCCCCTCCTTCCCACCTCCTCCCGCCGCACCCGCGTCCCTCGCTGGCTGCGTCGCACCACTGGGCCCGTCCTGCTCCTGGTCCTGTGGCAAGTGCTCAGCAGCACAGGGCTGTTGACCGCAGACGTCCTCGCCTCGCCCGGCCGCATCGCCCAGGTCGCGGGTGATCTGATCTCCGACGGCTCACTGCCCTCGGCCATGGGCACGTCTCTCCAGCGCGTCGCCGCCGGGCTGGCGCTGGGCACCGTCGCCGGAACCGGACTCGCCCTGCTCTCGGGCCTGTTCCGGATCGGCGAGGACCTCGTGGACGCGCCGGTGCAGATGTTGCGGACCGTGCCCTTCGTCGGGCTCATCCCGCTGTTCATCATCTGGTTCGGGATCGGCGAGGCGCCCAAGGTCGCCATCATCACGCTCGGCGTGACCTTCCCCCTCTATCTCAATGTCTACGCCGGTATCCGCGGCGTGGACGCCCAGTTGATCGAGGCCGGGGAGTCCCTCGGGCTGTCCAGGTGGGGGCTCGTGCGGCATGTCGTGCTGCCCGGTGCGCTGCCGGGCGCCCTGACCGGCCTGCGCTACTCGCTCGGCATCGCCTGGCTCGCCCTCGTCTTCGCCGAGCAGATCAACGCCGACTCCGGCATCGGGTTCCTCATGGTGCAGGCGCGGGACTTCCTGCGGACCGACGTGATCGTGGTCTGCCTGATCGTCTACGCCTTCCTCGGCCTGCTCGCCGACTTCATCGTCCGCTCCCTCGAAAGGCTGCTGCTGCAATGGCGACCGACGTTCACCGGCCGGTGAGCCCCAAGGCCACCCGGACCGTGCAGCCCACACAGGCCGTGCACGTCGAGGGGCTGACCCGCTCCTTCGACGGGCGTGCGGTCATCGACCGGCTTCAACTCGATGTCCGGCCAGGCGAGTTCGTCGCTCTCCTCGGCCGCAGCGGCTGCGGCAAGTCCACCCTGCTGCGCATCCTCGCCGGCCTCGACCGCGACATCGAGGGCACCGTCCTGGTACCGCGCCGCAAGGCCGTCGCCTTCCAGGCGCCGCGGCTGATGCCGTGGAAGAAGGTGTGGCGCAACGTGCTGCTGGGCCTGCCGGGCAAGCCCGGCCGCACGGTCGCCGAGCAGGCGCTCAAGGAGGTCGGCCTGGACCACCGTACGGACGCCTGGCCCAAGACGCTCTCCGGCGGCGAGGCCCAACGCGCCTCCCTCGCAAGGGCGTTGGTCCGCGAACCCGATCTGCTGCTGCTCGACGAGCCGTTCGGCGCGCTCGACGCACTCACCCGGATCAAGGCCCAGCGCCTGGTCGGCGAGTTGTGGCAGCGGCGCGGCTGCGCGGTCCTGCTCGTCACGCACGACGTCGAGGAGGCCGTACTCCTGGCCGACCGCGTGCTCGTGATGGACGACGGGGTCATCGCGCACGAGCAGCGCATCGATCTCGACCGCCCCCGCGACATCACCGACCCCCGGTTCGCCGAACTGCGCGCCGGCCTGCTGGAGCGCCTCGGCGTCGAAACAGCCGCCGAAGCAGCCTGAGCCCTCCAGCCCCCAGCCCCCAGCCTCCGGGGCCCTCTTCCTCCACACCCCGCCCTACCCCTACCCCTCCACCCCTCAGTTCCAAAGAACGGATCCGTCATGCGACGTCGCCTCGTCCCCGCCGCGCTGCTCCTCCCCCTGGCCCTGCTCCTGTCCGCCTGCGGAGGCAGCTCGTCGGCCTCGACCGGCGGCGACACCGACGGCTCGGGCTCCCTCACCCTCAACGTCGGTGACCAGAAGGGTGGTTCGGAGGCGATCCTGCGTGCCGCAGGAGAGCTGAAGAGCCTCGACTACAAGATCAAGTGGTCCACCTTCACCTCCGGTCCGCCGCTGCTGGAGGCGGTCAACGCCAAGGCCGTCGACATCGGCGGCGTCGGCAACACCCCGCCGGTCTTCGCGGCGGGCGCGGGCTCCAAGATCACGGTGGTGGCCGCGTTCCACGGCGCCTCCAAGGGCGACGCGATCCTCGTACCGAACGACTCGAAGCTGACGAAGCCCGAGCAGCTCAAGGGCAGGTCGATCGCCGTGGCGCAGGGCTCCTCCGCCAACTACCAGCTCATCGCGTCCCTCAAGGCGGCCGGGCTGAGTCCGAGTGACGTCGACGTCAAGTACCTGCAGCCGGCCGACGCCCTGGCCGCGTTCACCGCCGGCAAGGTCGACGCGTGGGCCGTGTGGGATCCGTACACCTCGCAGGTGCTCGTGGCCAAGCAGGGCAGGATCCTGACGACCGGCGACGGGATCACCAACGGCCTCACCTTCCAGGTGGCGGCGCCCTCCGCCCTGCAGGACAAGAAGAAGCCCGCCGCCATCAAGGACTATCTGGAGCGACTGCGGCGCGCCACGGCATGGGTCAACGGCCATCAGCAGGAGTGGGCCAAGGTCTGGGCGAAGGACACCGGGCTGCCCTACGAGGTCGCGCTGGCCTCGGTGAAGCGCACCAACGCCACCCGGATCTCGGTCGCGGTGGACAAGCCCCTCATCGCCTCCGAGCAGGAGATCGCCGACACCTTCACCGGGTTGAAGCTCATCCCCCACAAGGTGGACTTCGGCGACTTCGTGGACACGCGGTACAACGGCGACCTGCCGCCGTCGACCACCGAGGCAAGCGCCGCGAAGGGTTCGTGACATGACCGTCCATCTCCACTGGTTCCTGCCGACCGGCGGCGACGGCCGCACCCTGGTGGACCGGCACGCCTATGGGTCCAACCAGGCCGGGAAGCCGAGCGGCGTACGCGCCCCCGACATCGACTACCTGGCCCAAATCGCCAAGGCCGCCGAGCGGTTGGGCTTCGAGGCGGTCCTCACCCCGACCGGCACCTGGTGCGAGGACGCCTGGCTGACCACCGTGGCCCTCGCCCAGCACACCGAACGCCTCAAGTTCCTGGTCGCGTTCCGGCCGGGCCTGATCTCGCCGACGCTCGCCGCGCAGATGGCGGCGACATACCAGCGCATCACGCGGGGGCGGCTGCTGCTCAACGTCGTCACCGGCGGCGACTCGGCCGAGCAGCGCCGCTTCGGCGACCGCCTCGACCACGATCAGCGGTATGCCCGTACGGACGAGTTCCTGTCCGTCGTACGTGGGGTGTGGCGCGGTGAGCCGTACGACTTCGACGGTGCCCACTACCAGGTCGACGGCGGGCTGACCGCCCTGCCGCCGGACCCGGTGCCGCAGCTGTTCTTCGGCGGTTCCTCCGAGGCGGCCGGGCCGGTCGCGGCGCGGCATGCGGACGTGTATCTCACCTGGGGTGAACCGCCCGCGCAGGTCAAGGAGAAGATCGACTGGATTCGCTCGCTGGCCGAGCGGGAGGGCCGTACGGTCCGGTTCGGGATCCGGCTGCACACCATCTCCCGCGACTCGTCCGCCGACGCCTGGTCGACCGCCCACCGGCTGCTCGACGACCTCGACGCGGGCACGGTCGCGGCGGCGCAGGAGGCGCTCGGGCGCAGCGAGTCGGTGGGGCAGCAGCGCATGCTCGCCCTGCACGGCGGCTCCCGCGCCGATCTGGAGATCTACCCGAACCTCTGGGCGGGGGTCGGTCTGGTCCGGGGTGGGGCGGGAACCGCGCTGGTCGGGAGCCATGGCGAGGTCGCCGAGCGGATCGAGGAGTACCACGCGCTCGGTGTCGAGCACTTCGTGCTGTCCGGGTATCCGCATCTGGAGGAGGCCTACTGGTTCGGGGAGGGGGTGATTCCCGAGCTGGCGGCGCGCGGTCTGCTCGACGGCACGGCGGCGGAGACCGAGACCGGTGTTCCGCTGCTGGTCGCGGGCGGACGCTGATCGCCGGGACCCGGGTCTCCGGGGCCTGGAACTCCGGGGCCTGGGTCTCCGGGGCCCGGGGAAGATCCTCGACCCCGAGGCGGTTAGTAGAAGCGTGAACAATACTGAGGCGGTCGCGGCGGCCGAAGCAGTCGGCGTGGTCGCCGTGGTCGACGTAGTCGTCATAGGCGCTGGTCAGGCAGGACTGTCCAGCGCCTACCACCTGCGGCGCACCGGTTTCGAGCCGGACCGCGACTTCGTGGTGCTCGACCACTCCCCCGGCCCGGGCGGCGCCTGGCAGTTCCGGTGGCCCTCGCTGACGTACGGCAAGGTGCACGGGATGCACGCGCTGCCCGGCATGGAGCTGACCGGCGCCGACCCCGAGCGGGCGTCGTCCGAGGTCATCGCCGAGTACTTCGACAGCTACGAGCGGACCTTCGACCTGCCTGTGCGACGGCCCGTCGACGTGCGTGCCGTACGCGAGGGCCCGGACGGGCGACTGCTCGTCGAGAGCTCGGCCGGTACCTGGTCGACGCGGGCGCTGATCAACGCGACCGGCACCTGGGACCGGCCGTTCTGGCCGCGCTACCCCGGTCAGGAGACGTTCCGGGGGCGGCAGTTGCACACCGCGCAGTACCCCGGGCCGCAGGAGTTCGCCGGGCAGCGGGTCGTCGTGGTGGGCGGGGGCGCCTCCGGCACCCAGCATCTGCTGGAGATCGCCCGGTACGCCACCTCCACGACGTGGGTCACGCGGCGCCCGCCCGCGTTCCGCGAGGGTCCGTTCAGCGAGGATGTGGGCCGGGCGGCCGTCGCGCTCGTCGAGGAGCGGGTCCGGCAGGGCCTGCCGCCGAAGAGCGTCGTCTCCGTCACGGGGCTGCCCCTCAACGACGCCGTCCGGCAGGGGCTCGCGGACGGGGTCCTGGACCGGCGGCCCATGTTCGACCGGATCACACCGGACGGGGTCGAGTGGCAGGACGGGCGGCGCGTGGACGCCGACGTGATCCTGTGGGCGACCGGTTTCCGCGCCGCCATCGACCATCTGGCCCCGCTGCGCCTGCGCGAACCGGGCGGCGGGATCCGGGTGGAGGGGACACGCGCGGTCGTCGACCCCCGCGTCCACCTGGTCGGCTACGGCCCCTCCGCCAGCACGATCGGCGCCAACCGGGCCGGCCGCGCGGCCGTACGGGACATCAGGCGGTTGCTGACTGAGGATCCGGTGGCGGCGTGACGTTCGGCGGCCGGTTTGGGTGAGCCGGCACCTGGAGGCCGGCTCCGGAACCGGCCGACGGCCCGCTCGCTGTCCGAAGCCCCGACCGTCACCCCGTCGGCTTCGGGCTCGCCGGGCTTCCCGGGCTCGCCTTCCGCTGGGCGTTGAACTCGGCGACATTGCGCTGGTGTTCGGCGTAGTCGGCCGTGAAGCGGGTGTCGCCCGGCTTGACCGTGACGAAGTACAGCCAGTCGCCCGCGGCCGGGTTGATCGCGGCGCGCATCGCGTCCTCGCCGGGGTTGTCGATCGGCGTGGGCGGCAGGCCCATGCGCTGGTACGAGTTGTAGGGGCTCTCGATCCGTGTGTCGGCCTCGGTGGTCTTGAGCGTGGAGCGGTTGAGCGCGTAGTTGATGGTGGAGTCCATCTGCAACGGCATCCCGCGTTCGAGCCGGTTGAAGATGACCCGGGCCACCTTGCCCATGTCGGCCTTGTTGCCGGCCTCGGCCTGGACGATGCTCGCGATGGTGACCGCCTGATAGACGTTCATGGCGTTGCGCTGAGCGCCGGCGGCGATCGGGGCGCCGCCGAACTTCTTGTTGGCGGTGTCGACCATGGCCGACAGCAGGGAGTCCGGCGTCGCCTTCGTACCGTTGTGTTCAAGTGGATACGTCGCCGGGAAGAGGTAGCCCTCGGGGTTGCCGTCGGCGTCGTTCGGGAGTTTGAGGTCGAGCTTGCCGAGGGACTTCCGGGTGGACCCGGGCGGCAGGGCGAGGGCCTTGTCGACGGCGTCGTACACCTGGCTCGCGCGCCGGCCCTCCGGGATCACCAGCGAGGTGGGCCGCGCCGGCTCCTCCTCGCCGAGGACCAGCAGCGGCACCGCCACGGCGGCACCGGCCACGACGGCGCCGGCGGCGATGAGAGCGATACGGCCCCGGTGCGTCAGTCGAATCGTGTTCCGTGGCGGAGTGTTCAAGTGCATGCGGGCACGGTATCCCGCAAACACTTACAAACCCGACATAACGTCACGTCGTCGGCTCCAGTTGGGCGTCCCGGCGGACCAGCCCGGCATAGCGCCCCTCCCGCGCCAAAAGTTCCTCGTGCGTACCCCCTTCGGCGACGCGCCCGGCGTCGAGGACCACGATCTGGTCGGCGCCCCGAATGGTGGACAGGCGGTGCGCGATGGTGAGGGTGGTGCGGTTGGCGGACAGCGCGTCGATGGCCTGCTGGACGGCGTGTTCGGTGCGGGTGTCCAGGGCACTGGTCGCCTCGTCGAGGATGAGGACCGGCGGATCGCGCAGGATCGTACGGGCGATGGCCAGGCGCTGTTTCTCACCGCCGGAGAAGCGGTGGCCGCGCTCGCCGACGACCGTGTCGTAACCGTCGGGCAGGCCGGCGATGTGGTCGTGGATCTGGGCCGCCTCGGCCGCCGCGCGCAACTCCTCGTCGGTGGCGTCGGGCTTGGCGAAGCGCAGGTTGTCGGCAACGGAGGCGTGGAAGAGGTACGTCTCCTGCGAGACGACGCCGACTGCCCGGGCGAGGGTGTCGAAGTCGAGGTCGCGCACGTCGACGCCGTCGAGGGTGACGCGGCCGCCCGTCACGTCGTAGAGCCGCGGCACGAGGTGTCCGAGCGTGGACTTCCCGGCGCCGGTCGGGCCGACGACCGCGAGGCTGCCGCCGGCCGGGACGGTGAGGTCGATGCCGTCGAGGATCGGTCCGCTCTTGCCGTCGTACCGGAACTCGACGTTCTCGAAGCGGACCTCGCCCTTGATGCGGTCGAGGTGGACGGCGTCCTCCCGCTCGGTGATGTCGATGGGCAGGTCGAGGTACTCGAAGATGCGCTGGAAGAGCGCGAGCGAGGCCTGGATCTGCACGCCGGTGGACAGCAGGCTGACGGCCGGGCGGAAGAGGCCCTGCTGGAGCGAGACGAAGGCGACGATCGTGCCGATCGAGACCTGCGGGCCGCCGAGTTGGAGGGCCGTTCCGGCAGCCCAGTAGATGACGGCGGGCATGGCGGCCATGACGATGCCGATGACGGACATGCGCCAGCGGCCGGCCATGTTCGAGCGCACCTCGAGGTCGACCAGCCGCTCGGACTCGTCGGCGAAGGCCGTGGTGAGCGAGTCGGAGCGGCCCATCGTTCGGCCGAGCAGGATGCCGCTGACCGAGAGCGACTCGGTGACCGTGGCGGCCATCGCGGCCATCTGCTTCTGGCGCTCGGTGGTGATCTTCTTGCGTTCCCTGCCGACGCGGCGACTGATCCAGACGAAGACCGGCAGCAGGAGCAGCGAGACGACGGTCAGCCGCCAGTCGAGGGCGATCATCGCGATGATCGTGGCAACCACGCTGGTCAGGTTCGAGACCAGGGAGGTCGCGGTGGACGTGACGGTGGCCTGCATACCGCCGATGTCATTGGCGATGCGGGACTGGACCTCGCCGGTGCGGGTGCGGGTGAAGAAGGCGAGCGACATGCGCTGGAGGCGGCCGTAGACCGCGGTGCGCAGGTCGTGCATGACGCGCTGGCCGACCGTCGTGGAGATCAGGGTCTGCAGCACGCCGAAGATGCTGGTGAGGACGGCGCTGAGGATCATGCCGAGCGCGAGCAGGGTGAGCAGGCCGGTGCGGCCCTCGGGGATCGCGACGTCGAGGATCGCCTTCAGGAGGAAGGGCGTGGCGACGCCGACCAGCGACGAGGCCCCGACGAGGAGGCCGACGACGGCGAGGCGTCCGCGGTACGGACGGAAGAGCCGCAGGATGCGGCGCACCTGCCGGGGTTGTTCCTGCTCCGCGGCGGATGGCGTCCAGGTGGGTTCCTTGTCGGGGTGCATGGGCTCCTACGGGAGGTCTGGTGATACGGACTGGCGGAGCTTAGCTCATTGTTACCTATGCTCACAATGAATGTAGTCCTGATATTGTTCCCGCATGACCACGCCCGATCCCGACGGCCCGCTCGCCGAGCAGTTGCTGCGCTTCACCCGCCGGGTGCACCGAATCCAGAAACGACACCTTCAGGAGTGCGGCCTGGGCGTCACCCCGGCCCAGTCCCGCCTGCTGCGCACGCTCGCGCACTACGACTCCCCGCCTCGCATGGCCGACCTCGCCGAGCGCCTGGAGGTGGTCCCGCGTGCCGTGACGACGCTGGTCGACGGGCTGGAGACGAGCGGGAAGGTACGGCGGGTGCCGGATCCGACGAACCGACGGGTGATCCGCATCGAGCTCACCGACGACGGGCGGGGGGCCCTGCGTGAACTGCACGGCGCGCGACGGTCGGCGGCTCAGGAGATCCTGGCGCCGTTGACAGGCGAACAACGCGAGGTGTTGGGCGAGTTGCTGGACACGCTGATCGACAGGGGTGCCGAGCGGCGCTGCTGAGACATCGGGCGTGGTGCGGGTCCCGTTGGAGGGCGGCGGCTCGATGCTCGTGCAGAACCGGCAGGCGGCCATGGGGGCGGGGCCGGCGCGGTGATCGCCAAGAACGCCGCGAGTTCTGGCGAGGCCGCGAGCGGAGGCCGGGCGGCCTGCTGACGCAACAGGGCAGCGGGCAAGAGGCGCGGCGCTCGCCCGGCACCGAGGCCGCTGTCGCGCAGGTCCTCACACCGGACGGCGCCGTGGTGGGTACGGGATTCCTGGCCGGCGACGGGCTGCTGCTCACCTATGACCAGGACGCCCGCTCATGAGCCGACCCTTGCGGTGACAGACCGCGGCCACCGCTCCGTGCTGCTGGGCGGTGGCCGCGATCTTGCCGGATGTGACCGTCAACTGGCCTCGGAGGCCGTCCCCTTGGCGGTCTGGGCCGGTACGGCGACAGCTTCCTCGGACTCCTCGGACTCCTCGGACTCCTCGGACTCCGTCGTCTCGGGCTTCTTGAGCGCCGCCATCTCCGCCTTTTCGGCCTTCTCCGCCTTTTCGGTCTCGTCGTCCTCCAGCTCGACCACGATCTCGCCGTCCAGGACCTTCCTTGCCCGCTCCTTGTCCAGGGCGCCCTCCCAGCGGGAGACCGCGAAGACGGCGACGCAGTTGCCGAGCAGGTTGGTGACGACGCGCATCGAGTCCATGATGCGGTCCACGCCGAGGAGCAGGGCGACGGCTCCAGCCGGGATGGCACCGAGCGAGGAGGCGGTCGCGGACAGGGCGAGGAACGCCGAGCCGGGGATGCCCGCCATGCCCTTGCTGGTCAGCATCAGCACCAGGACCACGGTGATCTGCTGGCTGAAGCTGAGGTCGACGCCCACGGCCTGGGCGATGAAGAGCGTGCCGATGGACAGGTAGAGCGAGGCGCCGTCGAGGTTGAAGGAGTAACCCGTCGGCAGCACCAGGCCCACGGCGTCGTCGCGGGCGCCGGCCTTGCGCAGCTTCTGCATGACGCGCGGCAGGACCGACTCGGTGGACGCGGTGCCGAGCGCGAGGAGCATCTCCTCACGGATGTAGCGAAGGAACTTCCAGAGGCTGAGCCCGGTGACCACCTTCAGGGCGACGGCGAGGAGCGCGATGAAGAGCGCCGCGGCCGCGTAGCACAGGATGATCAGCTTGCCGTAGGTCTCGATCACGCCGAGGCCGTAGTTGCCGATCAGGACGGCCATCGCGCCGAACACCGCGATCGGGGCCAGCCGCATCACGAAGCTGACGATCGCGAAGATGATCTCCTGGGCCTGCTCGATGGCCGGAAGCACCTTCGGCACCTTGGTGTGGCCGAGGTGCAGCAGCGCGGCACCCACCAGGCAGGCCAGGATGAGCACCTGGAGCAGGGAGTTCTCGGCGAAGGCGCCGATGAAAGAGGTGGGAATCGCGTTGAGCACGAACTCGGTCGTCGAGGGCAGGTGTCCGCCGCCCGTCTTCGCGTCGACCGCCGAGGTGTCGAGCGTGGACGGGTCGACGTTCATCCCGGACCCGGGCTGGACCACGTTGGCGGCGAGGAGTCCGATGAGCAGCGCGAGCGTGCTCGCGACCTCGAACCAGATCAGGGCCTTGAGCCCGATCCGGCCGAACGCCTTCAGGTCACCGGCCTTGGCGATGCCGACGACGACCACGCAGAACACGAGCGGCGAGATGATCGTCTTGATGAGCCGGATGAAACCGTCGCCGAGCGGCTGCAGATCCGCGGCGAAGCCGGGCCACAGCTTCCCGACGACGATTCCGAGCACGAGCGCGCAGGCGACCTGCGCGAAGAGTGAGGTACGCAGTGTGCGTGCGACGCGTCGCGGCAGAGGCGATTCGGACGGCGGCACGGGAACTCCTTGGGGACGGCGGCACACAGAAGTCGGGGACGGAGACTTCTGTCATACGGAAAGCGGATTCCGTGGCGATCACTTTGCGGGTGATGTTGGTCCCGCACAAGACCCCCGTGTTGCATCCGCGTAAATCGCTCCCTGAGTGACGCATCGCACACAACTGGCCTCAGCAGCCCCAGCGATCCTCGGTGAGCACCCCCTGGACGCTGGTGAGGGAACGGTCGTAGCAACCGTCCGAGCCGTACAGGCGGTAGCGCTCACTCGTCGTGCCGACCGCGTGCCGCTGGTCGCGCGGCACGTTCAACGTCCATGAGGCGTCGCCCTCGACGGTGTCGTCGAGCCACGACCACGCGATCCGCCGTCCGGCCTGGGTCGTCCCGACCACGACACGGTCACCGAGGGTCAGCACGGTGCGCAGCCGGTCGTCCGCGCCGATCGTGAGGGTGCCGTCCATCGTGTACGTCCGCTGCGTGCGCGTCGTGCGGGCCGGTCCGCGGCCGTCGACGGTGACCGACTGGTCGTCGGTCCAGGTGGCGTCGAGGGCGTCCAGGTTCTCTCCGTCGGTCCAGCGGTGCGCGGAGGTGTTCGTGAGCGAGCGGCCGACGGTGGTCGTCACCCGGCCGTGCGAGGTGTCGACGTATCCGGCGACGGTCAGCTGGTGACTACCCTCGGTGTCCACCCGGTGCTCCGAACCGGGCGTGTATGTGGAGGAGTTGGCGATGTCGCCGACCTTGTGCTCGGTGAGTCTCCCGGTGACGTGCGCGCTCTTCGCGTCCTGCCACACGAGGACGTTCACGGGCGCGCTCCAGCCGCTCTGCCCCTCGGGGACGCCGACGACGGAGACCTCGACGCGGTGCGGGCGGCCGTCGTTGAGGAGGCCGGCGAACGGCGTCAGGTCGTATTCGATCGGCTTGACGTCGAAGGCTCGCGGCCCCGGAGTGACGTACCAGAGAAAGGGGTTGGACCAGCCACCCGTCCAGACGTGTGGGAACGGCGCGGCGATTCCGGCGAGTTGGCCGTCGACCTCGATCTGCACCTCGCGGTAGGGACCGCCGCCGGCCTTGCAGGAGTAGGGCGCCGGGTCGGGCGCCGACAGATACCAGAACTCCTCGCAGCCGCCACCGGAGCCGGTGGCGTACACCTCGGCGACGATGCGTTCGCTGTTGCGCGGGGTGGTGAGCGTGCCGTCCTGGAGGGTGAGGACGTGGTCGGGGGTCGTGCCGGTGCGGCTGGGAGTCGAGGCGGGGCGGCCGGCGTAGAACGTCAGCGTGACCTTGACGTCGATGATGCCGGTGTACGTGTCGTCGACGACGTTCCCGATGAGCATCTCGACGTTCTGGCTGCCGCGGAAGGTGTCGCTGTAGCGGGTGACGTCCTTCTCGACGGACCACTCGATGCCGTCCGGTGACGGCTCCGGAGTCGACGTACGGAAGATCTCCACCCCGCCGACGCGCAGATAGCCGAGCCGGTCGAACTGGCGCCCCTTGACCTTGCCGTCCATCCGCAGCACTACCTTGCTCCACCGGTCGCCGCAGCCTCGAGGCGGGGTGTACGTGCCCTTGTACGGGGTGAAGTCGCGGAACTGCGCCTCGGCGACGGTGACTTGGCAGGACTTGCCGGAGGGCTTGGCGATGGGCGGGGCAGCCGTGATGGGGTCGTGCCAGTCGGTGCCGAACTCGGCGGGGACGTCGGCGGGGGCGTCGGCCGGGACGTCGACGGGTTCCGCCGCGGGGGCGGGGCCCGCTCCGAGGAGGGTGCTCGCCAGGAGGGTCGCCCCTGCGAACATGGACATGACGATCCGTCTCTTCATGGCCGGTGTTCTACGGGGAGTTGGGCATCCCTCGCAACGACGCCTCTTCAGGTCTCCCCCATCAGTGCGAGCTCTTCAGGTCCGCCCTGTCCCCCATCACCACGACAGGATGCCGGTCCGGATCGAGCGTGCGCAGCAGGTACTCCATCGCCGATCCGGACAGACTCACGCAGGCCGACGTACCGCTGCCGTGGTCCATGTGCAACCAGATGCCACCGCCTTTGTGCTCACCCCCGGGACGGGTGGGGTCGTTGGGCGGGGTGCCCTTGACGCGGTTGTAGTCGATGGCGATGACGTAGTCGAAGTCGTGCCAGTGCGACTTCGCCCACCAGCGCGGCGCCGCGAAGGCCGGGGAGTGCGTGTACGGCAGCTTGGCCCCGGGGTCCTTCCGTACGCCACCCGCGTCGCTGAGCGTGAACACGCCGACGGGGCTGCGGTTGTCGCCCTCATGGTGGTCGGTGGTCCAGCCCTTCTTGCCGTTGTGTGCGGGCCAGGTGCGGGTGCGGTCCCAGGTGGATCCCTGCTTGGTGTAGAGCACGACCGTGGAGTCCGCAGAGTCCTTGCCGTCGCCGTAGACCGCCACGACCTGGCGGGAGTTGGCGGGGATGCGGCGCTGCCACCGGTCGGCGACGTCCGGGATGCGCGTCGGATCCGAG
Source organism: Streptomyces sp. R28 (assembly GCF_041052385.1). GTDB lineage: Bacteria > Actinomycetota > Actinomycetes > Streptomycetales > Streptomycetaceae > Streptomyces. The sequence continues at coordinate 1,161,670 of NZ_CP163439.1, forward strand.
GTCGTGGCCGGCCGCCTGGGCGCGGCCTTGCCGACGTCCTCACCTCCGCCGTGCTGCGCGCCGCCGCACGCGGTCAGGGTCGTCAAGGCGGCCAGGAGGGTCCCGAGGGCCACCGTCGCGACCATGGCACGCCGTACTCCGCCGTTCCGCACTTCGCCGTTCCCTACTTCACCGTTTCGCGCTCCGCCGTTCCGCATCACTCCATGGTCGCACCGAGTTCGGCACGGCAGCCGGAGCGACCACCGGACGGCCGGTCGCGGCGACAACCGGGCGGCCGGCCAGATGGGCAGTCGGACGCCCGGCCGGGCAGCCGAACGGGCAGCCGAAACTGTGCGGCGGCCCGGAAAACCGTTTGCGTCCGGCCACGCTGCGACGCGAACCTGTCACGGTTTGCTGCCGCCGTGCGCGGTGCACGGTCCGTTCCGCGCGTCGGCTTCCGATCGACTCCCCATCCCCCTCCCTATCCCATCCCCCCACTGACACGAGCCACTGGGACGTCATGCAGATTCAAGACCTTCCGTATCCCGACCCAGGTGTGCCGGACGCACGCTCGGGTCCCCGATTCCTGTGGTGGCTCTTCAGGAACCAGATGGGCGGACAGCTCAAGTCCCTGGCCTGGGGGCTGCTGCACTTCCTGTCCGTCTCCGCGCTGCCGTTCTGCGTCGGCGTCGCCATCCAGGCCGTCGTCGACCGCTCGGGGGCACGACTCGCCCTCGCGGGCGGGCTCCTGGCACTGTGCAGCGCCGGCAACGCCATCGGCGACACCTTTCTGCACCGCACCGCCGTCACCAACTGGATCACTGCCGCCGCCCGGGTCCAGCAGGTACTGGCCCGCAAGGCCGCGCAGCTGGGCTCGGCACTGACCCGGCGCGTCGCGGCCGGTGAGGTCGTGGCCGTCTCCACGGGCGACGTCGAGAAGATCGGCTGGTTCGTCGAGGCGTGGTCACGGTTCACGGCGGCTGCGGTCACCATCGTCGTGGTCTGTGTCGGCCTGGTCCTCTACCAGCCGGCGCTCGGCGTGATCGTCGCCGTGGGCCTGCCCGTACTGGCGGTCGCCGTGCTGCCGCTGCTGCCTCGGGCGACCCGGCGGGCCGACTTCCAGCGCGAGAAGGCCGGGCGCGCCACCGAGTTGGCCTCGGACACCGTCGCCGGCCTGCGCGTCCTGCGCGGCATCGGCGGCGAGGAACTCTTCCTCGACCGCTACCGCCGCGCGTCGCAGGACGTGCGTCACGCGGCCGTGCGCAGCGCCCGGATGTGGTCCCTGATCTCCGCGATCCAGGTGCTGCTGCCGGGGCTGCTGCTGATCGTGGTCATCTGGTACGGCGTCCATCTGGCCCGCGAGGGCCGGGTCACCGTCGGCGAACTGGTCGCCGTCTACAGCTCGATCATGATCCTCACCTATCCGCTGCGGCACTTCGAAGAGATCGCGATGGCCTACTCCTTCTCACGTCCCTCGGCCCGTCGGGCCGCGCGCGTGCTGTCGCTGGAACGGGTCACCGACACCGAAGGGTCGCGCGACGGGGCCGAGGTGCCCTCCGGGGACCTGTACGACCCTGCCACCGGACTGCTCGCCCCCACCGGCCGGCTCACCGCCGTGGTGTGCGGCGACCCGGACGCGGCGGGGCGACTGGCCGAACGACTGGGCGGACACGGCTCCGAGGAGGGCACGCCGGTGCTGCTGGGCGGTGTCCCGCTCGACGAGCTGCCGCTCGACTGCGCCCGTACGGCCGTCCTCGTGCAGGACAAGGACCCGGTGCTGCTCTCCGGCACGCTGCGCGAACTGCTGGACGTGCCGCGGTCGGGCGATGTCGGTCCCGAGGAGGCGCTGGACGCCGCGCAGTGCAAGGACGTCCTGGCCGCGCTGGTCCAGGGCTCGCTCGACGCCGAGGACCCGATGGACGCCCGCATCACCGAACGTGGCCGGTCCCTGTCCGGCGGCCAGCGCCAGCGCCTCGCGCTCGCCCGGTCGCTGATCACGGACCCCGAGGTGCTCGTCCTGGACGAGCCGACCTCGGCCGTCGACTCGCACACCGAGGCACGGATCGCGGAGGGCGTGCGCAGCCTGCGGACGGGGCGCACGACGGTGGTGTTCACCTCCTCACCCCTGATCCTGGACCGCGCCGACCGGGTCGTGCTCGTCCACGAGGGCGAGGTCGCGGCGGTCGGCGTGCACCGCGAGCTGGTGCACGGCGAACCGCGGTACCGGGCCGTGGTGACCCGGGAGACCGACGAAGAGGCCGCTCTGAACGCCTCGTTGCACGAAAACGATGCGGCGGGCGAAGGCCCACGGTCAGGGTCGGCCGCCCTCGACCACGTACTGAAGGAACTGGAAGAGATCGAGGAGTCGGCATGATCGGCGTGGCACCACCGGCGTACGACCCGGCGGCCCCGACCACGGCGAGCACCCTGCCGGTCGGCGCCCCCGCGACCGTACGCGCCTATGTGGTCGAGCTGTTCCGTCGGCACCGCCGTGCCTTCCTGCTGCTCATCACCGTCAACACAGTGGCCGTGGTGGCCGCGATGGCGGGGCCCTGGCTGCTGGGCGGACTGGTGGAGCGGGTGTCGGACGGCGTCGGCGCGCGGGAGCTCCATCTGGAGCTCACCGTCGGGCTGTTCGCGACCGCGCTCGTCGTCCAGGCCGTGTTCGTCCGGCAGGTGCGGCTGCGCGGCGCGATGCTCGGGGAGCAGATGCTGGCCGATCTGCGCGAGGACTTCCTCGTCCGGTCGGTCGGGCTGCCGCCCGGTGTCCTGGAGCGGGCCGGGACGGGCGACCTGCTGTCCCGGATCACGACGGACATCGACCGGCTGGCCAACGCGATGCGCGAGGCGGTGCCCCAGCTGGCGATCGGCGTGGTCTGGGTGTTCCTGCTGCTGGGCGGGCTCGCCATCACCGCGCCCCCGCTGGCGGCCACCGTACTGCTCACCGTGCCGCTGCTGGTGACCGGCTGCCGCTGGTACTTCAAGCGGGCGCCGTCCGCCTACCGCTCGGAGGCCGCCGGGTACGCCGCCGTGGCCGCCGCGCTCGCCGAGACCGTGGACGCCGGACGCACCGTCGAGGCCCACCGCCTCGGCGAGCGCCGCGTGGAGCTGTCGGAGCAGCGGATCAAGGAGTGGACGGCCTGGGAGCGCTACACGCTCTGGCTGCGGTCGGTGTTCTTTCCCTTCATCAACGTCACCCACGTGATGCTCCTCGCCTCGGTCCTGATGGTCGGCGGCGTGTTCGTCCTGCAGGGCTGGATCGGGGTCGGCCAGCTGACCACGGGTGCGCTGATCGCGCAGATGCTGGTGGACCCCGTCGGACTCATCCTGCGCTGGTACGACGAGCTGCAGGTGGCCCAGGTGTCGCTGGCCCGGCTGGTCGGGGTCCGGGACATCGAGCCGGAGGCCGGGGATGCCCTGCTGGCACCCGACGGCCGCGACGTGCACGCCGACCGGGTTCACTTCGGCTACGTGGAGGGCGTGGACGTACTCCGCAAGGTCTCCCTGGAGGTCCCGCCCGGCACCAGGCTGGCGCTCGTCGGGCCCTCCGGGGCGGGCAAGTCCACGCTGGGCCGGCTGCTCGCGGGTATCTACGCGCCCCGGGACGGCCGCATCACCCTCGGCGGTGCGGAACTGTCCCGGATGACCGCCGAGCGGGTCCGCTCCCACGTGGCCCTCGTCAACCAGGAGCACCACGTCTTCGTGGGTGCCTTGCGCGACAACCTGCTGCTGGCCCGCACCGACGCGACCGACGCCGAGCTGTGGGCGGCGCTGGGCGCGGTGGACGCGGACGCGTGGGCCCGGGCGCTCGACGACGGCCTGGACACCGAGGTCGGCTCGGGCGGATTCGCGCTCACACCGGCCCAGGCCCAGCAGATCGCGCTGGCCCGCCTGGTGCTGGCCGACCCGCACACACTGGTCCTGGACGAGGCGACCTCGCTCCTGGACCCCCGGGCGGCCCGCCACCTGGAGCGCTCCCTGGCCCGCGTCCTCGACGGCCGCACGGTCGTCGCCATCGCCCACCGCCTCCACACCGCCCACGACGCCGACGTCATCGCGGTCGTCGAGAACGGCCGCATCAGCGAGCTGGGCAGCCATGACGAGCTGGTGAACGCCGACGGGGCGTATGCCGCGCTTTGGCGGTCCTGGCATGGGTGACTGGCGGTCTTGGCATGGGTGAGTGGGTGGGGCTTGGCTGAGCTGAGCGGGGCCGGGACGCGGTGGGGCAGGAGCCTTGGCCGACTGGGGCCGGACGAGGTCGGCCAGGGCTGCCGGGAGCCGAGTGCGGCCCGAATCGGCAGGAACGGTCGGCTCGGGCCGGAAGCGTGGCTGACCAGGCCGGGAGCGCAGTCGGCCCAGGCCCGATGTCCTGGCAGGTCGGGGCCGGGAACGAGCGCCGGTCAGGGCGAGCGCCCCGGCTGACCAGACCGGAGACGCGGTCGGCCCACGCCGGGGACGCCGAGCGCCCAGGGCACGGAGCGCTACGGGTCGCCGTGGCTGGGAAAGGCACCTCGCGGTGCCCGGGGACGCCGGGGCCGCTGTCGTCGGTCGGTGGGCGGGCGTGGGACTGGCCGGGTGGTGGAGGTGGCTCCGCACGACGGCGCGCTTTGGGGGTCCGGCCGATCCGGAGTGCCCGCCCTTGCTCCGTGCCGTTGCGCCGGGGCGAAAAGGGGTGGAAGGCTGGATAGCGACACCGGTTCGGGGAGCACCCGGGAACCACCCGGTTCGCGCCGGGTGCGGCCTGTGCCTCGCGCCGCGGCGGCCCACCGCCGACCGCGGTGAGTTCGGGCCCGTCCCCACCACCTGGAGGTACCCGTGAACAGCGCCGACGGATGGGGGGACGACGTCTACCAGCCCGACGCATCCGATCAACGTGAGGACACGGGGCTGCTCGACGTGGAGGACACCCTGGACAACGACGGCGTCGACGACCCCCTGGACCGGGGCTGGTCCCCACCGGAGCGGCCGTGGGCGGTCGAGCGCGCCGATGTGACGGCCGCCGAGCGCCAGCAGGGCGAGACCCTCGACCAGCGGCTCGCCGAAGAACTGCCCGATGTCGTCGCCCCCGACGGCGACGGCCTCGGCGACGCCGAGGGCACCGACGGAGAACTCCTCGACAACGAGGTCGGCGGCATGCGCTCCGGCCGCCTCGTGGCACCCGACGAAGGTGCCCACGAGGACGAGGAGAGCGCGCTCGTCGCGACGGACGTCGGCATCGACGGTGCGGCGGCGTCCGCCGAGGAGGCTGCCATGCACATCGTCGACGAGGACTCCCTGTCCGGCTGACCCACAATCCCTCTGCGGCCGATCCCGTAGTCCCTGTGGCTCAGCCCCCGCGCCTTCGGCCCCGCTCCGTCGGCCCTTGCCCATGCCGCCACACAAGGAGTTCGCATGCAGCAGGACAAGCACCCCAACTACCACCCGGTCGTCTTCCGCGACCGCTCCGCCGGTTACGCCTTCCTGACCCGGTCCACCGCGTCCAGCGACCAGACCATCGACTGGGACGACGGCGAGACCTACCCGGTCGTCGACGTGGAGATCTCCTCGGAGAGCCATCCCTTCCACACCGGCAAGGCCCGAACACTGGACTCCGAGGGCCGCGTCGCCGCCTTCGAGCGGCGCTACGGCGGTGGAGCGGGACAGGGTGGCTGATCCGGAGGCCAGACCGGAGATCCACGCCGCCCGGCGGCGGCTCGGTCCCCCGGGCGGATCACCGATGCGGCGACGCGCCCGATCCCTCTCGCTCAGATGACGACGTGCCCGCCCCGTCCCCCTCAGATGACGTTGAGCGCCGCCGCGCAGCCCACCCCGCCGAGCACCATGAACACCGGCATCAGCACCTTGAGCTCGACCCAGCTGCCCGCACGGAACCGCATCGCCTTGGGCGGGCCCACCGGGTACCAGCGCTTGCGTCCCACCGGGATCGGCCACAGGATCGGGCAGCCGGAGACCGTCAGCGCGTCCCCGATGTCGTGCACCAGCGCGCCCAGCACGATCGGCAGCCCAAGCCACAGATACTCCTGGCCCGGCGCCGTGAAAAGCCAGTCCGAGCCGTTGCCCGGCTTGTCCAGGATCCCGGCGATGATCCACGAGCTGGTCGCGGCCAGCAGCCACACCAGGACATCGGCGCTGGAGCCACGGGTCGCGCGCCACAGCAGGCCCTCGATGGCCAGCACCATGTGCGCGAACAGAATCGCCAGCACCGCCCAGCGTCCCCCGGTGATCGCCAGGACCGAGGCGCCCCCGCCGATCAGGACCGCCCACAGCCACGTATGCGTGAGTGTGCGATGCCCACCGGAGCGACGCGGGTCGCCCTGCTTCCTCGTCCCCTTGTAGACGGCGTACGACAACTTGTCGACGATCTCGCACAGCCAGCGCGACAGCGGCCCGAACGCCCGCGAGATGGTGGCCGCCTTGTGGTCGAGGTCCGGGGCGAGGGCCGCACCGGCACAGATCAGCGCGCCGGACAGGAGGACGGGCCAGGGCATCCCGTGCCCCGCAGCGGCGGCGGCCGCTCCGACGCCGAGCCAGGCGGCGGCTCCCGATAGTGAGTGTGCTGGTCCCATCATCGCCGTTGCCCGCCCCATTCCTCGTGTGCCGCTGTCCAGTTGACCGGGTTCGCTGACTTGTCGTCGGCGACACAGCGTAGCGTTCGCGATCTTCGACCCTGCATCCGATTCCCCTGTGGAGCAGGAGGGCAGGCAAGATGGGTGGGTGACCCTCATCGATCAGCTGCCGCCGACCGCCGACCCCGACGCCCTCTACGAAGCCTTCGAGTCGTGGGCCGAGGAGCGTGGTCTCACGCTCTACCCCCATCAGGAGGAGGCGCTGATCGAGGTGGTCTCGGGCGCGAACGTGATCGTGTCGACGCCCACCGGCTCCGGCAAGAGCATGATCGCCGCGGGCGCCCACTTCGCGGCGCTGGCCCGGGACGAGGTCACCTTCTACACCGCTCCGATCAAGGCGCTGGTCTCGGAGAAGTTCTTCGAGCTCTGCAAGATCTTCGGCACGGAGAACGTCGGCATGCTGACCGGCGACGCGTCCGTGAACGCCGACGCTCCCGTCATCTGCTGCACCGCCGAGGTGCTCGCGTCGATCGCGCTGCGCGACGGCAAGCAGGCGGACGTCGGCCAGGTCGTCATGGATGAGTTCCACTTCTACGCCGAGGGGGACCGCGGCTGGGCCTGGCAGATCCCGATCCTGGAGCTGCCCCAGGCGCAGTTCATCCTGATGTCGGCGACGCTCGGCGATGTCTCGATGTTCGAGAAGGACCTCACCCGGCGCACCGGCCGCCCGACGGCGGTGGTCCGCTCGGCGACCCGTCCCGTACCGCTGTCCTACGAGTACAAGCTCACCCCGCTGACCGAGACGCTGACCGAGTTGCTGCAGACCAAGCAGGCGCCGGTCTACATCGTGCACTTCACGCAGGCGCAGGCCGTGGAGCGGGCGCAGGCGCTGATGAGCATCAACATGTGCTCGCGCGAGGAGAAGGACCAGATCGCCGAGCTGATCGGCAACTTCCGCTTCACCACCAAGTTCGGCCGCAACCTCTCCCGTTACGTACGGCACGGCATCGGGGTGCATCACGCCGGCATGCTGCCGAAGTACCGCCGCCTGGTGGAGAAGCTCGCGCAGGCCGGTCTGCTGAAGGTCATCTGCGGCACGGACACGCTGGGCGTGGGTGTCAACGTCCCCATCCGCACCGTGCTGTTCACGGCCCTGACCAAGTACGACGGCAACCGCGTCCGCACCCTGCGCAACCGGGAGTTCCACCAGATCGCCGGCCGCGCCGGGCGCGCGGGGTTCGACACGGCGGGCTTCGTCGTCGCCCAGGGGCCCGAGCACGTCATCGAGAACGAGAAGGCGCTCGCCAAGGCCGGCGACGACCCGAAGAAGCGCCGAAAGGTCGTCCGCAAGAAGGCTCCCGAGGGCTTCGTCGGCTGGACGGAGAACACCTTCGACAAGCTCATCACCTCCGAACCGGAGCCGCTGACCTCCCGCTTCCGGGTCACCCACACCATGCTGCTGTCGGTGATCGCCCGGCCCGGCAACGCCTTCGAGGCGATGCGGCACCTGCTGGAGGACAACCACGAGCCGCGCAAGCAGCAGCTGCGGCACATCCGGCGCGCGATCGCCATCTACCGTTCGCTGCTGGACGGCGGCATCGTCGAGAAGCTCGACGAGCCGGACGCCACCGGCCGCATCGTCCGCCTCACCGTCGACCTCCAGCAGGACTTCGCGCTCAACCAGCCGCTGTCCACCTTCGCCCTGGCCGCGTTCGAACTTCTGGACCCGGATTCGCCCTCCTACGCCCTGGACATGGTGTCCGTCGTCGAATCCACCCTCGACGACCCGCGGCAGATCCTCGTCGCCCAGCTGAACAAGGCGAAGGGCGAGGCCGTCGCCGCGATGAAGGCGGACGGCGTCGAGTACGAGGAGCGCATGGAGCGCCTCCAGGACATCACCTACCCCAAGCCCATGGAGGAGCTGCTCTTCCACGCGTACAACACGTACCGCAAGAGCCACCCCTGGGTCGGCGACCATCCGCTGTCGCCGAAGTCCGTCATCCGGGACATGTACGAACGGGCGATGTCCTTCACGGAGTTGGTGTCCTTCTACGAGCTGGCCCGCACCGAGGGCATCGTGCTGCGCTACCTCGCGAGCGCGTACAAGACCCTCGACCACAACATCCCGGACGACCTGAAGTCCGAGGATCTGCAGGATCTGATCGAGTGGCTCGGCGAGATGGTGCGCCAGGTCGACTCCAGCCTGCTGGACGAGTGGGAGCAGCTCGCCAACCCGGAGGAGATGACCGCCGAGGAGGCGCAGGAGAAGGCCGACGAGGTCAAGCCCGTCACCACGAACGCGCGTGCCTTCCGCGTCCTCGTCCGCAACGCCATGTTCCGCCGCGTCGAGCTCGCCGCCCTCGACCACGTCGAGGAGCTGGGCGAGTTGGACGCGGAGGCCGGCTGGGACGCCGAGGCCTGGGGCGAGGCGATGGACAAGTACTGGGACGAGTACGAGGACCTCGGCACCGGCCCCAACGCCCGTGGGCCCAAGCTCCTGGTGATCGAGGAGGAGCCGGCGAACCGCCTGTGGCGCGTCCGCCAGATCTTCGACGACCCGAACGGCGACCATGACTGGGGCATCAGCGCGGAGATCGACCTCACCGCCTCCGACGCGGAGGGCCGCGCGGTGGTCCGCGTCACCGACGTAGGCCAGCTGTGAGCACAGGAGAATCCCACCCATGACGACGAACCCGGCCGAGAGGCTCGTCGACCTGCTCGACCTGGAGCAGATCGAGGTCAACATCTTCCGCGGCCGCAGCCCGCAGGAGTCCCTGCAGCGGGTCTTCGGCGGCCAGGTGGCCGGCCAGGCACTGGTCGCCGCCGCGCGCACCACGGACGGCGACCGCCCGGTGCACTCGCTGCACGCGTACTTCCTTCGCCCGGGCAGGCCGGGCGTGCCGATCGTGTACCAGGTCGAACGGGTACGGGACGGCAGGTCGTTCACGACCCGCCGGGTCACCGCCGTGCAGCAGGGCCGCACGATCTTCAACCTCACCGCCTCCTTTCATCAGCCTGAGCAAGGGAGCTTCGAGCACCAACTGCCGCCGGGCCGCAAGGTGCCGGCCCCGGAGTCGCTGCCGACGGTCACCGACGAGATCCGGGAGCATCTGGGCGCACTGCCCGAGCAGTTGGAGCGGATGGCACGCCGTCAGCCCTTCGACATCCGCTATGTGGACCGGCTGCGCTGGACCGCCGAGGAGGTCGAGGACGCCGAGCCGCGCAGTGCCGTGTGGATGCGCGCGGTCGGGCCGCTGGGCGACGACCCGGTCGTGCACACCTGCGCGCTGACCTACGCCAGTGACATGACCCTCCTGGACGCCGTCCGCATCCCGGTCGAACCCCTGTGGGGCCCGCGGAGTTTCGACATCGCGTCGCTGGACCACGCGATGTGGTTCCACCGGCCGTTCCGCGCGGACGAGTGGTTCCTGTACGACCAGGAGTCACCGATCGCGACCGGTGGGCGGGGACTCGCCCGTGGGCGGATCTACGACCTGGAAGGGCGCCTGCTGGTGTCCGTCGTCCAGGAAGGTCTGTTCAGGACGCTGTAGCCCGGGGGCTTCTGCGACGCAGCCGGCTCAGCAGGCCGCGTGGCGGTTCCGGCTCCTCGGGCCGGGGCGGGACGAGGTGCACCGGATGCGCCGGCGCCGGGCCCCGTACTGCCGTCGGACGCGGGGCCGGCCGCCTCTCGCGTGCTGCTTCCAGTACTGCCGTCAGGTCGGCCCGCAGCAGGCCGATCTCGTCCGGGTCGTCCGCCGTCATGATCCTCTCGGCCAGGTGCGCGGCGGGCGAACCCGGTGCGCCGGATGCCGGCGGTCCTGGCCGGAAGCGGTTCAGATGGGAGCGCTCATAGGGGTCGGGGACGATTTCCGCGATCTGGACGGGGTCGAGGAAGGCGGCCAGCGCGCCGGCGCTCTCCCATGGGTCGCCAGCCAGTCGCAGCAGGAATCCCCGATGCCGTCCCCGCCAGTTGCGCGCCCGTAGATCCACGCCCGCGTCCAGCATGCCGCGCAGCCCTTCGGGCGTACGTCGGTCCTTCAGCAGCGGGGTGTTCTTCTCGTCGGCGGCGAACCGCTTCAGCTCCTCGACGAGATACAACCACACCACGGCTCGGTAGCGATTGAGGTACCAGGTCACCGGGACGACCAGCCCCAGGCGGGCCAGGCGCGTGAACCTGCCGACGGACACGTCCATGAGGCCTGCGCCCTCTGTCGTACCCACCACTTTCACGCGGTCCTGCAACGACTCGGGGAACCCGACCCCCGAACGCAGCCGGTCGATCTCCGACCGCGGGACGCGCCGGCCCCCGCCTCCCTCGTCCGGCACGGTCCGGATGAGTCCGAGGTGAACGGCGAGGTCCAACTCTCCACGCTTCAGCCCCAGTTCGCGGGCGGCGCGACTCGGCGTATACGAGAGGTGGTGCGGTTTCGTGACAGTGTCGCCTGACATGGTCGGTCTCCCCCGTGGAGTCAGTGGCTCACGCTGTGTGCGCTCGCCGTGACAAAAACCGTAGCCGGTCGGGCAGATCTCGTGGCGAGCCTGTGGATAACTCCACGGGGGCGAGGAATCAGCAGGTCAGACGTCTGTGCTCGGTGCCCGTTCGGGCTGTCGGGCGTCCACGTCGAGGTGCTCGCCGACCCGGTTGACGAGCAGGGTCATCTCGTAGCCGATCTGGCCGATGTCCGCCTCCGCGCCGCTGAGCACGCACAGACAGCTGCCGGTACCCGCCGCCGTGACGAACAGCACCGCGTCGTCGAACTCGACCATCGTCTGGCGCACTCTGCCCGCGCCGAAGTGCCGCCCGGAGCCCTTGGCGAGGCTGTGCAGTCCGGATGAGACGGCGGCGAGGTGCTCGGCGTCCTCGCGCCGCAGTCCGGTGCTCGCACCGGTCACCAGACCGTCGTTGGACAGCACCAGCGCGTGCCGCACATGATCGACGCGCTCCGTCAGGTCGTCCAGCAACCAGCCAAGTCCCTGGTTCTGCGCCATGTTCCGGTCTCCCCGTGTAGATGTCTCCCCCTGCGCCGGAGGATCTCTTCGCCACCCTTCCCGACGATCCGGCCCGCGGGCAAGGAGGATGGGGGCATGGCGCAGAAGATGACCGATGAGGAATGGCGGGCGTTCGTCTCGCAGGGCACACGCACCGGAAAGTTGTCGACCGTGCGAGCCGACGGGAGTCCGCATGTGACGCCGATCTGGTTCGTGCTGGACGGTGAGGAGGTGGTGTTCAACACCGGCAAGTCGAGTGTGAAGGGCCGCAATCTGGTCCGTGACGGCCGGGTGGCGCTGTGCGTGGACGTCGACCGGCCGCCGTACGACTTCGTGGTGCTTCAGGGCATCGCCCGGGTTTCGGAGGATCTCGAGGAGCTGAGGCACTGGGCCGGTCGTATCGGGGGGCGGTACATGGGCGAGGAGCGCGCGGAGGAGTTCGGGGCCCGCAATGGTGTTCCGGGTGAACTCCTCGTCCGCGTCGCGATCGAGAAGGTGCTGGCGGAGAAAGGCGTCGCGGACTGACAGCGGTCCGAAGGCCGGTCGGCGCCAGAGCCGACAGCGGTTGAGAACCGGTCGGCCCATGGAGCCGGTCGGCGCGCAGGGAAGCAGTCGGCGCGTAGGGAACCAGTCAGCCCACGGAGTCGAGCAGCCGGGCGGTGTGCATCCGCCCGCCGTACTCGACGAGGCGGATCAGCACCTCCTTTCCCGAGTCGCGGTCCCGGGCGTCGCACAGCACGACGGGTGTGCCCCGGTCCAGGTCGAGGGCGCGTGAGACGTCGTGGGCGCCGTACGTCCGGGCGCCCGCGAAGCAGTTGACGGCCACGACGAACGGGATGTGCCGGTGCTCGAAGTAGTCCACCGCGGGGAAGCAGTCCTCCAGGCGCCGGGTGTCCGCGAGGACCACCGCGCCCAGGGCGCCCTGTGACAGTTCGTCCCACAGGAACCAGAAGCGGTCCTGCCCCGGGGTGCCGAAGAGGTAGAGGGACAGGCCGGACCGGATGGTGATGCGTCCGAAGTCCATGGCGACGGTCGTGGTGACCTTCTGGTCCACGCCGTCGGTGTCGTCCACCAACTGCCCCGCTTCACTGAGCAGTTCCTCGGTGCGCAGCGGCCGGATCTCACTGACCGCGCCCACCATGGTGGTCTTGCCCACGCCGAATCCGCCGGCGACAAGGATCTTCAGCGCCAGGGCGGCCGTCTCGCCGTCGGAGGCGTCGGAGTGCTCGGAGACCATCGATCACTTCTCTCGGGAGTGTCGGCATCGGTCGACGTCACGGTGCGAAGTCAGCATCATGGCAACTGGGGCTGTCCTTCGTGGGATCGGACCGCTTTTGGCTGGTTCTGGCATGTCATCTACAGGGCTCGCAATCCTTCGATCACCTCGCGAAGGATCCGTTCGTCCGGAAGTTGTGCGGGTGGTACCGGACGGCTGACGGTGACGCAGCCCATTTCCAGCAGGTCGCCGAGGAGCACCCGGACGACCCCCACGGGCAGATCGGCGCCCGCGGCGAGTTCCGCGACCGACTGCGTCTCCGGTCGGCACAGCTCGATGAGGGCCCGGTGTTCCGGCCCGAGCGCGGTGTCGTCGTCGGCTCCGGGCGCGCCGGCGGCCAGGGTGACGAGGGCGATCAGGTCGAAACGCACCCCGGTGGGGCCGGGGTCGGTGCGTCCGCCCGTCATGGCGTACGGGCGGACGAGGGGCCCGGCCTCACTGTCGTACCACTGGCTGCCCTGCTCGCGCGGGGCGCCCGTCGTGTCCTCGATCATGCGCGCGGACCGCCCTTTCGGCTCATCCTGCGGCGGGCGGCCGCGCTGCCACGCGAGTTGGCGTGTGGAGGTGCTCGCCGACCCGTTTGACCAGCCGTGCCATCTCGTACGCCACCAGTCCGATGTCGGCGGTCACGGCGGTGAGGACGGCGAGACAGGAACCGTCGCCCGCGGCCGCCACAAACAGGAAGGCGTCGTCCATCTCCACCATGGTCTGGCGCACCCCGCCGGCGCCGAAGTGCCTGCCCGCGCCCTTGGCCAGACTGTGGAAACCGGAGGCGACCGCTGCGAGATGCTCTGCGTCCTCGCGACGGAGGCCGGTCGACGCGCCCACGGCGAGTCCGTCGTTGGACAGCACGACGGCGTGCCGTACCTCGCTCACTCGCAGCACCAAGTCGTCCAGCAACCAGTCGAGTTCGCCGGACCGCTGAGCTGCTCTCATGCCCGGATCCTGGATCATGCGGGGTCTCCTTCGCTGCTGTCGCTGCACGCTGTGGAATCGGGAGTGGCACTGCGGCCGGGCTGCCTGCCGCCGCCGCGCACCCAGCCGTCGCGGTAGGCCGCCATGCGGTCCCGTACGAGTTCGGGGGTGCGCTGGTCGTCGTCACGGCCGGCGGGCGGCTGCGCCGGCTCCTCGGGGCGCCCCTCGCGCAGTTGGGGGGCGAGACTCGCCTGCCGTACGCGGCGTGGGAGGTCGTCGGAGACTTCGGAGTCGTCCGGAGGGCGGTGCAGTCGCAAGGTGGTGACTCCGGGGGGTGGGGTGTCGGTCGTGCTGGCCTCCGCCGCGGCCGGTGCGGGAGCCACCAGTGCGGGCCGGTCGGCGACCGCGTGGACGGACTCCTGGTGCCGGTCGGCGGCGGGCACGCGCGCGTACTCGCGCTCGGCGGGCCGCTCGCTGTCCGCCCTTCTGCCGGGGGAACGTTCCGCCGTGGCTTCGTGCAGCAGGGCGGTGGGCAACAGGACGACCGCGGTGGTACCGCCGTAGGGCGAGGCGCGCAAGTGGACCTTGATGCCGTGCCGGGAGGCGAGCCTGCTGACGACGAAGAGGCCGAGCCGGTCGCTGTCGAACAGGTCGAGTGCCTCGGACTGTTCGATGCGCCGGTTGGCCTCGGCCAGGGTCTCCTTGCCCATGCCCAGGCCGCGGTCCTCGACCTCGACGGCGTAGCCGTTGCCGACGGGCTCGCCGGTGACGCGCACGCGCGTGTGGGGCGGCGAGAACTGGGCTGCGTTCTCGACGATCTCGGCGAGGAGGTGGGTGACGTCGGCGACGGCCGCGCCGATGACCAACGCCTCGGGGAGCTGTCGCACCTCCACGCGCGCGTAGTCCTCGACTTCGGAGACGGCCGCACGGACCACGTTGGTCAGGGAGACCGGCATCCGCCAGGCCCGCCCGGGTGCCGCTCCCGAGAGGATGATCAGGCTCTCGGCGTGACGTCGCATGCGGGTGGTGAGGTGGTCGAGCCGGAAGAGGTCGCTCAGTTCGTTCGGGTCCTCGGAGCGCCGTTCCATGCTGTCCAGCAGGCTCAGTTGGCGGTGCACGAGGACCTGGCTGCGGCGGGCGAGGTTGACGAAGACGCCGGAGATGCCGCTGGCGAGCTCGGCGCGCTCCACGGCGGCCCGGAGCGCGGCGCGGTGGACGGTGCCCAGGGCCTCGGCGACCTGGCCGGTCTCGTCCTCGGCGGGCGGTCCTGGCGGCGCCTCGGCCTGGATGTCGATCTCGTCACCGGCACGCAGTTTGAGCATGGCCTCGGGGAGTTTGCGCCGGGCGATGTCCAGGGCGCCGTTGCGCAGGCTGACCAGCTCGACGACGAGACCGCGACCGATGCGTACGGAGATCACGAGGGAGGCGGCGACGGCGGCGAGGCCGAGGAGGACGGCGGCGCCGGCCGGGGTGAGCAGCCCCCGGGTGAACGGGTCGGCGCTGTCCGCGACTCCGCGCCCGGCGTCCTGCTCGATCGTCCGCATTCCGCCCTGCACGCGTGCGTGTGCCTTGCTCCAGGCGGCTTCCGCCGCGGCGTCGATCGCCCGTCTGCCCGGTGCGGTGGCCAGGACCTTGTCCTCGACGGCGGCCACGCTCGCGTAGGCGCTGCCGCCGGCGAGGTCCTGCCAGGCCGCGCGTTCCGGTCCGCGCAGGTCCACGACGGCGGATTCGGTGAGCGTACGGCGGGTGTCGACGGCTCCGGTGAACAGCCTCAGCCGCTCTCCGTCGAGGCGCCCGGCGAGGCGCGCGCTGTCCAGCACCACGTCCTCCTGGGCCAGCGCCTCGCCCGCGCGGGCGAATTCGAGCAGCACGCGCGCCTCCGAGCCGAGCTCGGCGTCCTGGATGCCGGTGAGCGCGCCGCCCACCGAGAACGCGCTCGCGATGGTCTTCGTGTACCGCCCGTACGCCTCGTCCCAGCCGGAGCGGTGGTCGAGAACGGCACTGCGTACGGTGCTCAGCTGCTCGGCGCCGGTGACGAAGGCCTCGAGCCGCCGGGCCACCCCGGCGGGCAGCTCCTCGCTGTCGGCGACCGTGCTGCGGTCGCCGAGCCTCAGCTGCGCCACCGCTTTGTCGGTGCCTTCCGCGAGCCTCTTGAAATCTGCGCTCTGTCCGGCGGAAGGGTCGGTCGCGTAGCGCACCGCGGCATCGCGCTCGGCCTGGAGGGCGGCGACGGCGGCCGCGACGGGGGTCCTGATCTCGGAGTCGACGCGCTGCAACTGGCGCAGCCTGGAGACGTCCTGAGCGGTGCTGACGGTGGCGTAGGCCCACAGGGCCAGCAGCGAGACGACCGGCACCATCAGCAGACAGACGATCTTGGCGCGGACGGTGCGCGGCCGCATGCGCCAGCGCTCCGCGCGCGTGGGTGGGTCGTCCGGCGCCACGCCCGTGAGTTCTTCCGGGCCTTCGTCGGCCGGCGGTCCGGCATGGGCGCGGCGGCCGCGCACGGGGGACGGGGGCGGCGTCTCGACGCCGACTGCGGTGGTCCTACGGGGTGTACGCATGGCCTCCTCGCTCGGAAGTGGTTCGGGGGCGTGCCGTTCCGGGCCGTCACCGGTCCGGACCCGTCGCTAGCCGGCGACGCTCTCGACCGACCGCTGGGCCGACGCGGATGCCTCGCGCTCCCTCGTGGTGGGCGACAGCGCGACGAAGGCCGAGGTCAGGAACAGATAGGACCCGAGGCCGACGGCGAGGGGGAAGATGAACTGCATCGCCGTGGCCCCGGGCAGGACGTCGCCGGAGGGCGTGACGTCCACGCCGACGGCGAACATCCCGGTGTAGTGCATGCTGCTGACCGCCGCGCCCATGATCAGGGAGGCGATGGTGACGGCGACGGGCGACTTGATGTTGAGCGCCGCCCACAGGGCCGCCGTCGCCGCGACGACCGCGATCAGGACGGAGAGTCCGACGAGGACGGGGTCGTAGGTGACGTCGCCGTGGAGTCGTACGGCGGCCATGCCCAGGTAGTGCATGCTCGCGACGCCGAGTCCGGTGGTGAGCCCGCCGAGGAGGAGAGCGCGGGTGCGGTCGCGGCTGTAGCCCACGGCGAAGACGCCGGCGCAGACGACGACCATGGCGACGAGGAGGCTCACGATGGTGAGCGGCACGTCGTAGCGGATGTCGGTGCCGCTGACGCTGAAGCCCAGCATGGCCACGAAGTGCATGGTCCAGATGCCGGTGCCGATCGCCGAGGCCGCGGTGACGAGCCAGTTGCGGCGCGACCGGCCTGTGGCGCCGAGCGCGCGAACGGTGCAGCGCAGGCCGAGCGCGGCGCCTATGCCGGCCATCACGTACGACAGCACGGGTGTCAGCCAACCCAGGGCGGCGTGGTCCAGGTGTCCCATGGACCCGGGACGCTAGGGGGGCACGGGCGCACGAAGGGGGCGCATTTCGAAAGCTGTTGGAATATGACGCACAGATGCACCGGAACGATCGCGTCACGCTCGAACGTGTGCACAGCGGCGTCATCCCTGCCGGTGAGGGATCATGCGGAACATGAGCGACGACCACACGCATGTGCAGGAGTTCTTCACGGCCCGCGCCGCCGACTGGGACAGTCGGTTCCCCGACGACGGTCCCGCCTACGCGGCCGCGGTCGCCGAGCTCGGGCTGCGCGAGGGGAGCCGGGTGCTCGACGCGGGCTGCGGCACCGGGCGGGCCCTGCCGCCCCTGCGTGCCGCCGTGGGGCCTTCGGGAGTGGTTCTGGGGGCCGATCTGACCCCGGCCATGCTGGAGGCCGCCGTACGGGCCGGACGCGACGCCGACGGGCAGTTGCTGCTCGCCGACGTGGCCGCGCTGCCGTTGCGGTCGGAGTCCCTCGACGCCGTGTTCGGGGCCGGCCTCATCGCACACCTGCCCCATCCGGCGACGAACCTGCGGGAGTTGGCCCGTGTGGTACGCCGTGGCGGCATGCTCGCACTGTTCCACCCGATCGGCAGGGCGGCACTCGCGGCACGCCAGGGCCGCCAAATCACCCCCGGCGACCTGCGAGCCGAGCCCAACCTCCGGCCGCTGCTGGCCGGTTCCGGATGGCGCATGACGTCGTACGTCGACGAGGACGACCGCTTCCTGGCGCTGGCCGTACGCGAGGCCTGATGCCTCACCCCCGCCCGGCGACGGCCGCCACGAAGGCGTCGGGGCTGTCGAACATGACGTTGTGGCCGGCGCCGGGCACGGTCACCACGCGCACGCCCGCGGCCTCCAGTGCTTGCCTGCCGGGGAGTTCACCGCTGAGCTCGCCCTGAAGGAACACGCGGTCGATGGTCAGCCCCTCGAGGATGTCGCGCATGACCGGCTCGGAGCCTCGCCTCAGCCCCACGGCGCTGCGGTACAGGGCGCGCGGATCGGCCAACCGCATGGTCGCCGCCCACAACGGTCCGACCGCCTCCAGCACGCGCGCGTGCGCGCCGCCGACGAACTCCTCCTCCTCGTAGGCCGTGATCCACGCGCTCCCGGGACCGGGCGGAGGCGAGGCGTCGAGGTTGGCCTCGGTGAGGACCAGCCGGGAGACGAGGTCGGGCCGACGATGGGCGAGCACGATGGCGACGGAACCGCCCATGCTGTGCGCGACCAGCTCCGCACCGCTCACATCCGCCGCGTCGAGCGCCGCCGCGAGGGCGTCGGCGTGCTCCTCCAGCCGGTAGCCGAAGTTCTCGGGCCGGTCGCTGATGCCATGCCCCGGCAGGTCGACGAACAGGCTCCGCCGACCCGAGAGTTCGGGCCGAGCCGCGATATGCGCGTGGTACACGGAGGACACCGACCCCAGTCCGTGCACGTACACGCGCGCGGGCTCCTCCCCCGGCGTCTCCGTCCAGCGGATACAGCTGCCCATGCCGTCGAACTCGGCCTGCCTCATCGCGTTCTCCCTTGAAGCTTGGTCACCACTCCACGATATACTTCGCCACCGATGTATCAATAGATGGATGTACATCACCTCGAAGGTACTCCGTTGCAGATGTACACCGGATCTGAGCGAGAATGTGGGCATGCTGGAGCTCGCCATCCTCGGATTCCTCTACGACACCCCGCTCCACGGCTATGAGCTGCGCAAACGCATCGCAGCGCTGACGGGGCACGTGAAGCCGGTCGCCGAGAGCACGCTGTACCCCGCGATCAAGCGGCTGGAGAAGGCAGGCCTGCTGGCGCGCGCCACGGAACCGGGAGCCGTTGCCGCTCCACGTCACGTGCTGACGCTGACCGAAGCGGGCCGGCAGGAACTGCGCCACCGGCTCGCCGAGCCCGGCCCGCGCGACATCAGCGACGAGAACCGGTGGTTCACGGTGCTCGCTTTCCTCCGGCACCTGGACGACGCTGCAGCCCAGTCCGCCGTACTACGACGTCGGCTCACCTTCCTCGAAGAGCCGGCCAGCTTCTTCTACGACGGTGACCGGCCACTGCGCGCCGAGGAGCTGGACGATCCCTTCCGGCGCGGCATCCTGACCATCGCCCGGGCCACGTCCCGGGCCGAACTCACCTGGCTGCGCGAGACGATCGCCACACTCGGTGGCTGACCGGTCGATGCACCGTTCGGCCGGCCTTCGATCTCCCAGTTCTGCCGGGTGCCTTCTGCCGCCGAGGCTCCAACTCTACGTTGGTCAGGGGAAGATGGACGATCAATCAGAACAGGCACACAGGGGGAAGGCGGTTCATCATGTGGGGCAGGGTGCGCAAGTCGTATGCGAGTTTTCTCCGGTCCATGCGCACGGAGGCGGACAGCGACAGGAACAGGCAGACGCACAATCTGTTCGAGGCCGCCGCCGTGTATGTCTCGGCCCGCGCGGAGGACGACCAGGAGCAGATCGACGAGGCCTCCGGCTGGGTGTCTCCGGAGGCGCTGTCGTTCGGCGTGAGCGAGCTGGCGTGCCGGGCCGTCATCGCGCTCGCCCGGGAGCGCGACGAGTCGCCGCAGACCGTCGCCCGGTCGCTGCTCGGGCTCCCGGCGGCCTGACACCGCGGGCAATCGCGGTCGATTCGCCCCGTCCGGTCGGAAAACTGCAGCTCCGGGTGTGCCTGGGAGTCGTGACAAGCGGCTTCCGCTCGCACTAGGGTGCGCGCCGATGGACGAACCGAAGGGGAGGCTGGGATGGCCGGGACGGACGAGGAGGCCGTCGCCGCTGCGGACGATGCGCTCTATGTGCTCACGGCGGTGCTGCTGACGCCGGCGAAGTTCCCGAGCGTGTTGGGCGACGACTATCCGGAGGCCTGCGCGGCGCTCGGCCTCGCGCCGCTCGCCGACGGATACGGCCTGGTACTCGGCCAGGACGGCGAGGGCGCCCGATGGACGGTCGTCATCGACGACGTCTCCCTGGTCGCCGTCGCCATCGCCTCCTGGGACTGCGGCATGGAGTACGACCTGTCACCCGACGAACGCACGGTCGTGGCCGCGCTGCCCGGGTGGCCCCTCGCGGTCGCCGTCGCCGCCCCCAACGTGCCCGCGCCGCACGATCCCGACCCCGAGATCGCGGACGGTCCGCCGCTCGCGCCGCCCGACACGAGCGTGTGGGGGCCGCCCCAGCGGCGCCTGGGCGCCGACGAGATCGCGTTGCAGTGGGCGATGTGGCGGGAGCAGATCGACGACGCCGAGTTCGCGACGCCGGACGGTGCGTCGGACGCCACCGAGCCGGCGGCCGAGGGCGAAGGACAGCGCGAGGCCGAGAGGGGCACGCAGGGCGCGAGCCCGGGCGGCCGCAGCGGCATCCGGCGGGTCCTCGCCGAGGCACGCGCGTACGTGGACTCCCCGCCGCCCCTCGGCCGCGTCCGGTCGTCGTTCGCGCCGGGCGACGCGCGGACCCTGCGCGCGGACGGTCCCGGCTGGTCGCTCGTCGCCAGGACCGACGACATCGCGTTCGTCCTCCTCGACGACGAGCCCGGCGAGGTCCTGCCGGTGGGCCGCGGCCCTGAGCTGCCCGGGCTGCTGGAAGCGCTCGACAAGATGGCCGTACGCCCCAGCTGAGCCCCACGCCGGGGCAGACTGCAACGGGCCGCGGCCTGGGGCACCCGCCGGGCGTCCGGCACTGCCTCGGTTTCCGGCACGGTTACGGCTTCCGGCACGGGTGCGGTTACGGCTTCCGGCACGGCTGCGGTGTCCGGAGCGTCCAGGGAACGCCGGGAGGGCGTTCCCCGCACCCCGTGTCCGCAGTCGTCAGCCTCACGAAGAGGCGCCGGGCCTCCTCTCCCCACTTGCCTTGGGACACCTGGGCAGTGGCGTGTCTCGGGGGCCCATCTGGCGGCGGCGTTCCATGTGGCCCCAGCCCATGGAAGGCGCGGAGCCAGGGGCGCACCATGAGCCAGCCTTCGCGGCTCCGCTCTCTCTGCTGCCCTCGTCTCCCCCCTCCCAGGAGGCCTCATGCGCCCGTCCCAAGGTCTTCCGTTCGTCGCCGCCACGCTGCTGACCGCCGCCCTCACCTGGCCGACGCCCGCAACGGCCACGGCAGTTGACGAGCACCACTGCTCTCGTGAGGAGCGCCTGCACGTACCGGGCGCGGCCTTCCAGCAGAGCGCCTGCCTCCCGGATCTGACCACGACGGGACTCGCCGGCACGCCCTACACCGACATGGCCGACCAGGCCGGGCTGACGGCACGGGGCACCCGGACACCGGCCGGGGTTCCCGGGATCCAGATCGACGGCTACTTCCCGGACTCCTCTCGCTTCAACGCCACACACGGCCTGCGTCACGACGCACAGTTCGTGATCCGGCTGCCGGACCGCTGGAACGGCGGACTGGTCGTCACCGGAGCCCCCGGCACCCGCAGGCAGTACGCGACGGACACGGCGATCTCCGACCAGGTGCTCGCAATGGGTTACGCCTACGCGGCGACCGACAAGGGCAACAACGGCGCCGACTTCTACCGCGACGGCAAGCGGCCCGGTGACGCGGTCGCCGAGTGGAACGCACGGACCACCCAGATCACCCGGGCCGCCCGCAAGGCAGTGGCCCAGCGCTACGGGCACGCTCCTCGCCGTACGTACATGACCGGCCTCTACAATGGCGGGTATCTCACCCGCTGGCAGTTGGAGAACCATCCCGAGCTGTACGACGGCGGCGTGGACTGGGAGGGCACCCTGTGGACCGCGGACGGCCCCAACCTGCTCACCTCCTTGCCGGTGGCAGTGGCACGCATGCTCGGCTCCGCACAGGACGAGGACCTGTACACGGTCGGTTTCGCGCGCGGCTCCGAGTTTCTGTGGCCCTACCACGAGCGGGCCTACTGGGGAGTCACGCAGAAGATCTACCGCGCCGAGTTCGACCCGGCGTACGACCCCGGCTGTCCCGGCCCATCCGCCGGGACCACCCCGGAACAGATCCTGGCACCGTGCGCATCAGACGCCTCGTACGACTACGCGTCGCGTCCGGCCTCCGTCCGCCGCGCCGTCACCCGCGTGGCGCTGACGGGGCGCATCGGCAGACCGCTGATCACGCTGCACGGCGACCTGGACGCGCTGCTGCCGAAGGCCACCGACTCGGACGTGTACGCGCGCATGGTCGACGCGAGCGGGCGGGGGCCGGTGCACCGCTATTTCACGATCGCGGGCGGCACGCACGTCGACGGGCTGTACGACACCCATCCCGACCGGCTCCGGCCGATCCTGCCCTGCTACCGGTCGGCGTTCGACGCACTCGTGTCATGGGTGGAGCGTGGCACTCCACCGCCCGCGGACCGTACCGTCGGCAGGCCCGCGAGCGGCGATGTACTCAACTCCTGCGCGCTGTCCACCCCGGTTGCTCCGGCGGCCGGGTGAGGTCAGCGACCGAGCTCCTTGCGCGTGGCGCGGCGCAGCCTGCGCCGCTGTGACGGATCGAGCGTGAGGTAGGCGGCGGCCGGGACTCCCAGGACTATCAGGAGCGCGGCCCACCAGGGCAGCCAGATCAACAGGATGAGACCGGCCGCCACACCTCCTGCGGCGATCTTCGCGTTCTTCGACATGTGCGTCGCCTCCTTCGCGGCCACTGCCGCTCTCTGACCTGAAAACGGGTCCGCGCTTCCAACGGTTCCGAACCGCGACCCTGAGACGACCCTGAGGTGCGGCCCCTACTGGTCGCGGAGATCCGGTCACATCCGATGTGCGGTCGACGCGCCGGGCTCCGCACAGAGGAGATACCCATGTCGACCGGTGCGTGACCCAGGTCACGAGGTGAGCTTGCCGGATGGGTTGTCGAGATGCTGTACCCTCGGCCACTCGACCCGAGTAGTCAAATTTGAGGAGTGCTGCAGAGCGTGCCGAGGCTTCCCGAGGCAACACCGTCCGAGATCTCCGAACTGGCCTGCTGCCGAGCCGTTTTCGTACCCGGCGATCCGGCCCGCACCGGCCGGGTCGCCTTCTGGCGAACCGACGGCGTCGCTGTTCCGCTCGTCGCGTCCGGACCCGTCGAGGAGCTGGCCGTCGCCCTGCCCGGCGAGGACGGGGTCGAGCTGGTGAACGTGCCGGCCGTCGTGCTCCCGGTGCGCACCGCCCTGCCTGTGCTCACGCGTGCGCGTGCCTCCGCGCGGGCTCCCCGAGCGGCCGCGTTCTGGGGCACGGCCGCCGTGCTGGCCCTGCAACTCGTGGCACGCGGCCTGCTGCTGCCCGGCCTCTCGGCCGACGACCATGACGCCTGGCGCGCCGGCCCCCTGCGCCCGGAGGACGTCGAACGCATCCGCGCTCTTGCCGCCGCGATGCCGCCCGAAGCACACGCCGTGCCACTGGAGGGCGTCGAGCCACTGAGGCTTCCGGACCCGGAGCGACTGCTGCGGGCCTTCCTGGACGCGGTCGCCGACGCGCTTCCCCGCTCCCCCGCGGCCGCGCTCGTGACGGGCGCACCCGCCTACGCGGCTCAGGAGCCGCAGCACCTGCCCGGACAACGTGCGTGGGCCACCGCTGTCGCCTCCGGCCACGACACGGGCGTACGGCTCTCCCTGCGGCTGGAGGTCCCCGGCCTCGCCGCGCCGACGGAGGATGACACAGGGCTGTCGTTCCGGGCCGTGCTGCAGGTGCACAGCGTGAGTGATCCGACGCTGGTGGCCGATGCGGGCGACGTGTGGGCGGGATCCGGCGCCTTCGGCCCGCGCGCGCGGATGGACGCCCTGCTGGCGCTTCGCCGGGCCGCGCGGGCCTGGAATCCGCTCACGCCATTGCTCTCGGCCGCCGTGCCGGACGCCGTGGAACTCGCCGACGAGGAGGTGACCGACCTCCTGGGAGAGGGCACCCGAGCCCTCGCCGGCGCCGGCGTCGACGTGCACTGGCCCAAGGCGCCGGCCCGCACACTGACCGCCCGCGCGGTGATCGGTCCACCGGACGGCGAGCCCGCGCACGCGCCCGGCAGGGTCGCCTCGGACACGCCGTCGTTCCTGTCCGCCGACGCGTTGCTCGCCTTCAACTGGTGGTTCGCGCCGGGCGACCAGCGGCTCACACGCGAGGAGCTGGACCGCAAGGTGACGCCCATCGACGCGCTCGGCGCCGCTCTGACGGGCTCCACCGAAGTGGACGGCCGCCAGATCGAGGTGCGGCCCACAGGGTGGCCGGCGGCGCTGCGCGAACGCCTTGTGGACCCCGAGGGACAGGAGCCGGTGGGTCAGCCAGCCGCCCTCGCGGCGGCGCTGCGGGACTACCAGCGGCGTGGCCTGAGTTGGCTGGTCCGGATGACGTCCCTGGGCCTGGGCTGCTGTCTGGCCGACGACACGGGCCTCGGCAAGACGATCACGCTCAACTTCCCTGTCACGTCAGCATGTTGAGTCGTTGAGGTCCGGCATCCGGGCCGCACACGGCGGCGGTGACACGACCCAACTCGCCGCGTCGCACAACCGGGTCACGGCGGCCGCCGGTGTCCGCATGTGGAATGCAGGCCAGCCCCGTCCCGGCCTGTGACGCGACCACGCACCTTTCCCGTGGATTCACTGCCTTTCCCGTGCACGGGAAAGCATCACCGACATTCAAGGAAAACGACGGAATGCATGACACGAAGTGCGGTCAGCCGTAAAGACATAGACGCAACAAGTAAGTCAAGACTCACCTTTAGGGAACTTTGGCCGTATGGTGCGGCTCGAATCGAAGGAGTCCCTTGTTGTCAAACATAAATGATTCTGCCGTGCGTGCGGTTGAATCGGAGCAAGGTTACGTGTCCTCATTGTATGAGTTGCTCACCGAGCGGATTTCCGAGGCGCGAGCGAACCGGGCGAGTGTGTTGAAGGCCCCGGCGGACGGCGCCGGCGAGGCGTACGAGAGAGAGATCGCCGCCGACCGTCTGACCAAGGAGATCGGCCGACTGGAAGGCGCCGAGAAGGGGCTGGTCTTCGGGCGCATCGACTGGACGGACGGCACGGCCCTGCGCATCGGGCGGATCGGACTGCACACGGAGGCGGACGAACTGCCGCTGCTCGTGGACTGGCGCGCGAACGCCGCGCGGCCCTTCTACGAGGCGACACCGGTCCACCCGATGGATCTGCGGCGGCGCCGGCACCTGCGCCTCGAGGAGCGCACGGTCGTCTCGGTGAGCGACGAACTGCTCGACGGGACCGCCCCGACCGACGAAGACGTCGTGGGGGACGGCCCGTTGACCGAGGCTCTGTCGGCACGGCGTACGGGCAGGATGCACGCGGCCGTCGCGACGCTGCAGGCCGAGCAGGACGAGATCGTCCGCTCCGCCCACCGCGGGGTGACCGTGGTGCAGGGCGGGCCCGGCACCGGCAAGACGGTGGTCGCCCTGCACCGGGCGGCCTACGTCCTGTACGCGTTCCCGCGCGCCGCGGAGGAGGGCGTCCTCGTGGTGGGCCCCAACGCCCGTTTCCTCGACTACATCTCCCAGGTCCTTCCCTCGCTCGGGGAGAACGACGTCGATCTGGCGACCTGTCAGGAACTGGCCGGAGTGTCCCCGGACGCGGTGGACCCGTTCGACACGGCGCGCCTCAAGGGCGGCCTGGGCCTCGCCGACGCCCTGGCCGGCCTGCTGCGAGACCACCAGGCCCCCGCCGGTGACTTCACCGTCCGGGTCGGGCAGGAACTGGTCCACCTGTCCGAGAAGGAGGTCGCCACTGCACGCGCCGCCGCCCTGGCGGCCACATCCGGCCACAACCCCGCGCGCCAGGCGTTCAAGGAACTCCTGGTCGACGCCGTCACCGACGCGATGCAACGGGACATGGGCGACCTCCTGGAGCAGATCGACGCCGATGCCGAGCAGATGACGGGCCTGAACCTTGACCGGTTCACGGGGGTCGCCCAGCGCCGTGCCGAGGGCGCCGCCGACCCGGGTCCGGTCCACGAGCTGGACCTGGACGCCATCGGGGCCGATCTCCTCGACGACGCCGGTGTCGACCGGGCGGTCGAGGCGCTGTGGCCGAGGCTGGTACCCGGCGACCTAGTGAAGGCACTGCTGACGGATGCCGACGCCCTGGCCGAGCGCCTGCCGACCCTGACCCCGCAGGAGCGGTCCCTTCTCCTGCGTGCCCCGGACGCCCCGTGGACCGATGCGGACGTGCCGTTGTTGGACGAGGCGGCGAGCCTGGTCGACGGCCCGCCCGAGCGGACGTACGGGCACGTCGTCGTCGACGAGGCGCAGGAACTGACCGCCATGCAGTGGCGGATGATCGTCCGCCGCTGCCCGGCGAGGGCGATGACGCTGGTGGGTGACTTCGCCCAGTCGGGCCCGGCCACGACGGCACGCGACTGGAAGGAAGCCCTGAGCCCGCATGTCGGGACGCGGTTCAGACTGCACGACCTGACGGTCAGTTACCGCACCACGCAGGAGATCCTGGAGAGCGTCCGGGACCTGCTCGCGCGGATCGCTCCGGACCAGCGGCCCACACGGTCACTGCGCAGCGGTGAGAGCCCGCGCACCGTGACCACTCATGGGGACGGGTTGGTCACCGCCGTAGTGGAGGAACTGCGCGCTCAGAGCACCGCGCAGCCGGACGAACTCCTGGGAGTGATCTGCGCGGACACCCGGGTGAACCAGTTGACGGCTCACGGTATCGCCGACCACGCACGCATTGTGCCCGCGTCCGAAGCACGTGGCCTCGAGTTCGACGGGGTCGTCGTCCTGAACCCCGAGGAGATCATCACGGCCCGCCCCGGCGGGGAGAGGGACCTGTACGTGGCCCTGACCCGGGCTACCAAACGCCTGTGCACCATCACCACCCAGCCCGCATGATGGCGCGGCGCCCGCGTGGTCGCCGCGGGCGCACAAGTGCCCCAACGCGCCGTCAACGTGCGCACTGGTGTAGCCCTGGCCTCCCTGCTCAGCCTGATGTCCTGCCTTCCGGCGTGCGTCGTCCAACGAGAGAGCCAGCTACCGGGTTCCTGCAGACTGAGACCGACCGAGTCTGCGACCTGTTCTACCCGTCCGAGGGGTTCACCTCGGACGGGTAAGGCTTGCCCCGCAATCGACGAGGCCAGCGGGGCCGCCAGCCGGCCCGAACGTCATTGCGCCGGTCAGTCGATGCCTTCGACGATGCGGAAGTCGCGCTCGACGGCGTCGGAAAGGGTGGCCAGTGCCTCCTGGTATGCCGCGCTCTCGCGTGCCGCGACCGCCTGTTCAAAGGTGTCGAACTCGATCAGGATGGTGCGCTCGGCGATTCCGGCGTCGTGGGCGACGACCCGACCGCCGCGGATGAGCACCCGCCCGCCCCCGGCCTGGACGGCCGCACGGGCCAGCTTGTTGTAGGCGGCCAGCTTCTCGGGGTCGGAAATGGTGCGGTAGACGCTGACCCAGTAGCCCTTGGCCATGGAAACCTCCTGTGTTCGGACAAGCGTGCCAGGCTTCGAGTCGACACTCAGATTGATCGGCCCCGGCGACGGATCACCGGGCATTTCAGAGGGCGGTTCGCAAGGGACTGGCTGATTGTGGTGTGCTGTCGAGATGAGACGATTTCTCAGTTGGCGATGGAGCCCTGCCTACAACTCGTACCAATCGCTCAGTTCACCAGGCATCCCTGTCTGGATGAAGTCGTGAACGATGTCCCGCCCAAGCCGCCCTCGCTCTACATCTGGCCGACTCAGCGTGAAGTTGGAAAGGGCTCACTGCGCCGGGAACGGGGCACCCCAGGGCTCTTCCTCCAGGAGGAGCCCGTTGGCCAGGTAGCTGATGGTTCGGTACCAGCCGGCCAGCACGAGGAACTCCAGGAGTTGGGCGTCTTCGTAGTGGACGCCCAGGGAATCCCAGGCGGGTTGTGAGAGTTGTGCTGTGTCGTGCAGTTCGTCGACGGCGTTGAGCAGTGCCGCATGACGAGGCAGCCACGCGGTGTTGGCTGCGACGTCGATGTCGGTGGTGGCCCGGAGCTGCTCCTGGCTCAGTCCGGCCTGCTGGGCGAGGGTCGCGGCGTGTACCCCCCATTCGTAGGCGCAGCCGGTGCGTGCGGTTACTCGGGCGATGATGATCTCGCGGTCGATGGCGGGAAGAAGTCCGTGGCCCAGCAGGCCGCCCCCCAGGGCGAACATGCGTGAGGCCAGTTCCGGGTTGCGGTGCAGTACCCGGAACAGTGTGAGCGGCTCGTGTGTCACGCCGGGAGGCATCCATCGGCGCAGTGCCTGGTCGATGGCCGCGGGATATGGCGGGGCGAGCGGTTCGATGCGCGGCATGGACACCTCCTGCTTCGGTTTTCGAATCACTATGATGCTTCGAAACCCGAAGCGCAAGGAGTAGGCATGGAAGCCAGAACGCGTCGGCCGGGCTCACCGGTACGTGGGTCCTATTCAGGGCGCCCAGCCATGGCTGCACTCGATCCGCTCGGTCGACGCTGGACGCTGCGCATCCTGGGGTAACTGAGCCAAGCCCCGGCAGGCTTCCGGGAGTTGCAGCGTTTCCGGGAGTTGCAGCGCCGTTGTGAACGCATGTCATCGAGCGTGCTCAGCACCCGGCTGGGCGAGGTGACCGGCGCCCGCGTGCTCACTCTGCACGGCGACGCCTATCACCTCACCCGGCTTGGCGAGGAGCTAGGTGCCGACGGAGCTTCCGAGCGCGCTGTCAGCCCAGGCCGCGCGGGCGTCAGCCGGCATTACCCGTCTCGGGCGCCCCGTCGCCCCCGGCGGCGGGATGCGAGGCGCCGTCGGCGGGCCGCTCGCTGTCGCGGTGCGCCGGTTGCGGGTCGAGCGTCGCCGCCCAGCGCTCCGACCACTGGACGAGGGGGCCGAGTGCGAGGCAGGCATCCCGCCCCAGTGGAGTGAGCTCGTACCGGCTGTCGGGTAGTTGGTGAACGACGTGGGCATCCAGCAGTTCGGTCAGGCGCTGCCGCATCACGCTGGAGGACATGTCGTCGCACTGCTTCTGCAGGGGGCGGAACCCAAGGGGGCCCCCGCGCAGCTCCCAAAGGATGCGCAGGCTCCACCGCCGTCCGAACAGGTCGAGTGCGGCCATGAGGGGGCGACCGGTGGTCGAACCACGAACTGGCTTGCCGGGTTGTGGGGTTGGCATGGCGTGGAGTCCAGCCTCCAAGGTTGATGCTTCGGATTCCGAAACGCTACCATCGGCGATCGCTTCGGAAAACGAAACAAAGGGGCCCGTCGTGGTAACCGCCCACCCGCGTCGCCCCGCACCGTGCGCTGCGGAATCCCACGATCACCGCCTGGGAGCACTACCTGCGCTGCAGCTGCGTCAGTGGTGGTGACCGCCAGGCTCAACGCCCACTCAGAGATGGAGACCAGATGACCACGAGACGGTTTCCCTCGGCTGCGGGACGAACCGCCGTCGCCGTCGCCCTGGCCGAGGACGCCTTGGGGAGGGACATCACCACCGCGTGGAGTGTTTCCGAAGACCTGGCGGCCACGGCCGAAGTCCGCACCCGGCAGAGCGGCATTGCCGCCGGCCTCCCCGCGGTCGCCGAGGTCTTCGCGCAGGTCGATCCCGAGGTCGAGATCGAGGCGAGCGTCGCCGACGGCGCCCGGCTGACCGACGGCGACGTCCTGTTGCGCCTGTCCGGTCCGGCGCGCAGCCTGATCACCGGCGAGCGCACGGCGCTGAACTTCCTGCAACGCCTGTGCGGCATCGCGACACTGACCGACCGCTACGTCCAGGCCATGGCCGCGACCAAGACCCGCATTCTGGACACCCGCAAGACGGCACCGGGCCTGCGTGCCCTCGACAAGTACGCGGTGACCGTCGGCGGTGGCCGCAACCACCGGCTCGACCTAGGCCCTGCTCAAGGAGAACCACATCGCCGCGGCGGGCGGGGTGACCGCAGCGATCGAGGCGGTCCGCCGCGGGATGGCACGTACCGGGCAGACGGGGGAGGTCGATGTCGAAGTGCAGACCGTGACAGAAGCTGCTGAGGCGCTCGATGCCGAGGCCCGCTGGATCATGCTCGACAACATGCCGTTGGCCGACATCGAGCAGGTGGTGAAGATCCGGGCCGGACGGGCAGACGCTCCCCGGATCCTGCTGGAGGCCTCGGGTACCGTCCGCCTGGACAGTGTCCGCGCCATCGCCGAAACGGGCGTCGACCTCATCTCGGTCGGAGCGTTGACACACAGCGCGCCCGCACTCGACTTGACGATGCTGGTGACCACCGGCCCGGTGCCATGCCCGAGGTAGCGATCGTCGACGCGTGTCAGCGACAGCACAGGGGTGGCAGCCCGACCGCCGTTCTGGACGACGCGCCGCTGACCGACGAGGAACGACGCCGTGTTCCCACGGAGTTGGGAACGTCGCACGCCGTCTTCCTCCGCACGACCGGAACCGAGCGCGCCCATCCGTCGTACACCCTCCGGTTCTTCACCGCCGCAGGCGAACTGCCCGCCTGCGGCCACGGCACCGTCGCCGCCCTCGCACTGCTCGCCGAACGTGAAGGCGGCGACGACTACTGCGCCGTCCTGCGGACGACCCACCGCAGCTTCGACGGCCGGGCCACCCGAAACGGTGACAGCCTGACAGCATCGTTCGATCCAGGCCCGGTCAGCCTGAGCGACGCCCAAGGGCCCGAACTGGAGGCGATCGCACACGGCCTCGGACTGCCCGAGGACGCAGTCGCCAGGGACGTCTGTGTGGCGTCGAACGGGCGGCCGAGGCTTCTGCTGCCCGTCCGGTCCCGCGCCGTGCTGGCCGAACTCACCCCGGACTTCACCCTGCTGCGCGCAGCCTGCGACCGCCACGGTCTGCTGGGCTGCTACGCCTACTCGCTCCCGGACCGGCACGGCCGGGCGGCAGCCCGGATGTTCGCGCCGTCGATCGGAGTCCCCGAGGACATCGCCAACGCCAACAGCACGGCCTGCCTGGCCGCGCACGCGGCCGGATCCGGTACGGACCGCCTCATCGTCGACATGGGCGACCACCTCGGCTGCCCGTCGACCATCACAGCAACCGTTCACCACGACGGCGTGGAGCACCGAATCCGGGTCGGCGGCCAAGCGACGATCGCGCGAACGGTCGTGCGCTGAGGCATGCGGTACTCAGGGCCGGTCAGGCCGCGTGCCGAGCAGAGCCACCCACGGGCTGTCGGCCGGTGCGGCCAGGACGAAGCGTTCGTGCGGTGCGTCGGGCGGGAGCGGACGCCAGGCCATTCCCACCTCGGCGCCGACGGTGTCCCGGGGCCGCAGCGCGACCAGGTTCGGGCTGCTCCGCAGGTGGCGGCAGTACAGGGCGTGATTGTGGCCGTCGACGCTCCGCAGACGGGGCGTCCAGCCCCGTTTGGCCAGGTGTCCCAGGACACCCTCGGAGGAATTCGGATTGCGACTGCTCGGGAACCATAAAAGCTCCTGGTCCGCGAGTTCCGCCCAGGACAAGACGCAGTGACCCGTCAGGGAATGGTCAGGGCGCAGCACCACGCCCAACGGTCGGTCGGCCAGAGTCCGCGGGGCCAGGCCGTCCTCATCCCGGAACACACGCATCACCCCGAAGGAGAGAGCGCCGGTGCGCAGCAGGCCAGCTGCTCCGGTGAGTCCGCTTCGTCGAATTCGATCTTCAGCCGCTGTTCCCCGGCGGCCTGCTGGGCCGCCTCGGCACCTTCCGCGCGCGCTACGCGCAGGCCGTCGAGGGCGGTCACGATCCGGCCGCCGCAGAACGCCTCGCACGGCTCGTGATGCCCTTCCTGCTGCGCCGGCACAAGTCGGATCCTGAGATCGCGCCGGAGCTGCCGCCGAAGACGGAGACCGACCGTGCCGTGTCCCTCACCACGGAACAGGCGGGTCTGTACGAGGCCGTGGTCCGCGAGACCTCGCGGAGATCGCCGGAGCCGACAGCATGGCCCGGCGTGGTTTGAACGTGAAGCTCCTGACGGGTCTGAAGCAGATCTGCACCACCCGGCGCAGTTCCTCAAGGAGGAGCGGCCGAGGATCGTCGGACGCTCGGGGAAGCCGGAACTGCTGGACGAGCTGCTCGACACCATCCTCTCCGAGGGGTCGAGCGTCCCGGTCTTCACACAGTACGTGCGCATGGGACGCCTCATCGAACAGCATCTGGCGGCTCGCGGCATGCCTTCGCAGTTCCTGCATGGCGGAACGCGTCTGGCCGAGCGGGAGTCCCTGGTGCGGCGCTTCCAGGACGGTGAAGTGCCCGTCTTCCTGCTGTCGTTGAGGCGGCGGGCACCGGCCTGAACCTCACCCGCGCCGAGCATGTCGTGCGCTACGACCGCTGGTGGAACCCCGCCGTCGAGGCGCAGGCCACGGACCGCGCGTACCGCATCGGCCAGACCCGGCCCGTGCAGGTGCACCGACTGATCGCCGAAGGGACCATCGAGGACCGTATCGCCGACATGCTGAGCCGTAAGCGGGAACTGGCCGACGCGGTGCTCGGCGCCGGCGAGGCGGCGCCGACGGAGCTGACGGACGCGGAGCTGGCCGATCTGGTGGAACTGCGAGGGGGCATTCGATGACTCGACACGACGGTGACATGGATCGCACGTTCGCCGCGCTGCCGCCCGCACACGGGCGAGGGTTCGCACAGACATGGTGGGGCCAGGCCTGGCTGAAGGGCTGGAGGAGACGGCGCTGGACTCGGAGCAGCTGAAGGCCGGCCGCAGGCTCGCGCGCGCGGGAGCGGTCGGTGCGGTGTCGGTGCGCCCGGGACGCATCACCGCCGTCGTGCAGGGCCGCGACCGTACGGCGCACCGGGCCGACGTGCTGCTGGAGGAGCTGACCGGCGAACAGTGGGACCGCTTCCTGGACATGGCCGTCGAGCGGGCCGGCCATGTCGCCGCGCTGCTCGACGGCTCCGGGCGCGGCCGCGAGGGGCTGGCGGTGGCCCGTCCGCGCCTGGCGCCTCGGGGGCGTCGCCGCGCTGTCCGTGCTCGACGAGGAGTGGAGCGTCGCGGGCGAGAGCCTCGCACGCGCGCGTGCCGCCCTGGACTCGGCCTGGGACGAGGACGAACAGCCGTCGCTGCGGGCGCAGGGCAACCAGTGGACGGTCATCGGTACGCCGAGCCAACTGCGCCTGGGACGGGACGGACGCTGGTGGCCCCACCGCGAGGAACGCGGCCGCTGGGTTCCGGCCGGGGGCCCTGCGCAGGATCCGGCAACGGCGTTGGCTTCGGCACAGCTTGCGACCGAGGAGGAGCAGCCGTAGGGCATGCCCGGCGGCCCCGACGAGGGTGACTGGCCCTGATCGGGGCCGCCGGCTGCCCTCCACCTTCACAGCGACGCTCCTGGCGAACGGGCCTGGCTGCTGGGAGAGTTCAGCCCTGTGGGAGCGACACGACAGCAAGACGTCGGTTCGACGAGTGGCCGTCGTCGCGCATTCACCTCAAGGTCGTGCGGCGTTCCGTGCAGGCTCCAAATCTGGCCGGTGTCAGCGAACTTGCTTCTCAGGAGGCCCGATGTCCCCGCACGCCACCGGCAGGCGCCGCGCTCACCGTTCCGTTGCCGGGGGCGTACCCGTCGCAGTGATCGCGGCGCTCCTGGCCGCCGGGCCCGCCGCCGGCGCCGGGGGCAAGGACGGCCACGCACACGTCGTGCGCACGGCGACGCTCGGCGATATCCCGCTCGGCGCGTTCAGCAACGCGCTGCTGCCCGGCACCGTGGACGACGACCGGGGTGTGGACCTGGGCGGCATCGGCAGCGACATCTACCCGGCGGGCCGTAAGGGCGAGTTCTGGACGGTCACCGACCGTGGCCCCAACGGTCAGATCAAGGTGGACGGCACGAAGCGCCGTACGTTCCCCGTTCCGGGATTCGATCCGGCGATCGTGAAGATCCGGCTGACCGGAGGCACCGTGAGGGTGCTGGCCGCGATCCCGATCACGACCGCTTCCGGGATGCCCGTCACCGGGCTGCCGAACCAGGAGGGGCGCGACGAGGCGCCGTACTCCTACGACGCTCGGATCCCTGTGAGGTACAACCCGAACGGGCTGGACACCGAGGGCATCGTGCGGGCCGCCGACGGGAGTTTCTGGCTCGTCGACGAGTACGGGCCCTCCCTTGTTCACGTCTCCGCGCGCGGGAAGGTCCTCGCCCGCTACGTTCCCGAGGGACTCGGTCTCACCGGCACGGGCTACCCGGTGGTGGAGGCACTGCCGTCCGTCCTGCTGCACCGGAAGATCAACCGCGGCTTCGAAGGGCTCGCCCAACTGCCCGGCGGCGACCTGGTGATGGCTGTGCAGAGCCCGCTGTCCCTGCCGGACACGGGGGCCGGGGAGACGTCACGCACCACGCGGCTGCTGCGGTTCTCGCCGAAGAAGAAGGCGGTCACCGCGGAGTACGCGTACCGCTTCGACCCGGTGAACGTGGTGGACCCGAGCGAGGACGACACCTCCGAGCTGAAGATCTCGTCGGTCATGGCCGTGGGCGGGAACCGGTTGCTGGTCGAGGAGCGCACCGACAAGGCCGCGCGGCTGCAGCTGGTGCGCCTGGACCACGTCGCTAACATCCTCGGCGGCACGTGGGACGACGACACGACGTCTCCGTCGCTCGAGCAGCTCGACGACCCGGCGGCCTCGGGTGTGCCGGTGCTGCCCAAGAAGCTGGTCGTCGACCTGGGCACGGTCGCCGGTGTCCCCGGGAAGATCGAGGGCGTCGCGCGCGTGGACCATGACACGCTCGCCCTCATCAACGACAACGACTTCGGGATGACGGACGGCGCGGGCGCCTTCGACGCGCAGGGCCGGCTGATCGACAGTGGTGTGGAGACGTCGGTGGTCTACGTGCGGTTGCCGCGCGGCAACTGACGGCCGACTCGAGACACCTTGCTCGCGTGTGGCACGCGCGCGTGGCGACTGCGGAGCGCCACGCACGCGTACCGCGCTCATCCACAGCCCGCCGGTGCCGTGACTACGGCAGCTCGTCCGCCAGCGACGGGATCAGCGATTCGAGATCGCTCGGAAAGCCGCTGGGCAGTTCGGTGGGGAACCCGGACGGCAGCGATGTCGGCAGCTCGCTAGGCAGCTTGCTGGGGAGCTCGGTCGGGATGCTGAAGGACGGCCTGGGCGAGCCGCTCGTGCTGCTCTCGGCGGGCGGGGTCTCGTCGGGTGAGTCGTCGCTTCCCGAGGCCATCAGGACGACTGCCACGACGGCTCCGACGACCACGATCACGGCGAGCAGGATGAAGAGCGGATTCCGCCGACGCCCCGGTCCACCGCCTCCCTGGGGCGATTCCGGTGGCGGCCAGCCACCGTACGAGGGCGGGCCGCTGTCACCCGGGGGCGGACCGTAGCCTCCAGGGGGCCCGTATCCGGTTGTGGGCTCATGGCCGCCTCCTGTCCCCTGTCCGGGGCCGAAGCCTCCAGGAGGCGGACCGAAGCCGCCCGGAGGCGGCGTGTCACCCGGCGGTCCGGGCGGCTGAGGCGGTACGGGCGGCATGGCCATACCGTCAAGGGTCGCCTCGCATCGGTCAGGACGCGACCCCCACACGGGAGTTGATACGGACCCACGCCTTGGATCGCATGATTCCGGAACATTCCGCGCGGAGACCGGTCAACAACCCGTACCGCGTGTGACCGGTTCCCTCGACGGGCGGTCACACGCGGCAAGGCGGCGTCGGGCACGCGCGCGTGGCCTCAGCCGCGGGCGCCCAGCAGGTGGTCCATCGCCAGCTGGTCGAGGCGCTCGAAGGCCATCCCGCGCGCGGCGGTCGCCTCGACGTCGAACTCCTCGAAGGCCGAGCGGTCCGCGAGCAGCGCCTTGAGGCCGTCCGCCGCCGTCGGCTGTGCCAGTTCGTCCAGGCGCGAGGCGCGCAGCGCCTCCTGGACCTCCGGGTCGGCGCGGAAGGCGGCCGAACGCTCCTTCAGGATGAGGTAGTTGCGCATGCAGCCCGCGGCCGACGCCCACACGCCGTCGAGGTCCTCGGTCCGCGGCGGCTTGAAGTCGAAGTGCTTCGGGCCCGCGTAACCGGCGCTCTCCAGGAGGTCGACCAGCCAGAACGCGGAGCGCAGGTCGCCGGCGCCGAAGCGCAGGTCCTGGTCGTACTTGATGCCGGACTGGCCGTTGAGGTCGATGTGGAAGAGCTTGCCCGCCCACAGCGCCTGCGCGATGCCGTGCGGGAAGTTGAGCCCGGCCATCTGCTCGTGGCCGACCTCCGGGTTGACGCCGTACAGCTCGGGGCGCTCCAGGCGCTCGATGAACGCCAGCGCATGACCGACGGTCGGCAGCAGGATGTCGCCGCGCGGCTCGTTCGGCTTGGGCTCGATCGCGAACTTCAGGTCGTAGCCCTGGGAGGTGACGTACTCGCCGAGAAGGTCGAAGGCCTCCTTCATGCGGTCGAGAGCGACGCGCACGTCCTTGGCGGCGCCGGACTCGGCGCCCTCACGGCCACCCCAGGCGACGTAGGTCTCGGCACCCAGTTCGACCGCGAGGTCGATGTTGCGGATCGTCTTGCGCAGGGCATAGCGGCGCACGTCACGGTCGTTGGCGGTGAACGCGCCGTCCTTGAAGACGGGGTGGGTGAAGAGGTTGGTGGTGGCCATCGGCACCTTCATGCCGGTCGCGTCGAGGGCCTCACGGAAGCGCTTGATGTGCGCCTCGCGCTCGGTGTCCGAGGACCCGAAGGGGATCAGGTCGTCGTCGTGGAAGGTGACGCCGTGGGCGCCGAGCTCGGCCAGGCGCTGCACCGTCTCGACCGGGTCGAGGGCACGGCGGGTGGCGTCGCCGAAGGGGTCCCGTCCCTGCCAGCCGACAGTCCACAGGCCGAAGGTGAACCTGTCCTCAGGGGTGGGCTGGTAGCTCATGCCGCGGCTCCTTGCTTACGGACGACTGCTTGCTACGACTCGCTACGACTATTTCGTCATGGCGGTTTACAAATTAGTATGCCGACGCGTCCCTGGGAAGGGACAAGATGTCCCTGAAGGGGTGAGGACCGGGTCGTGATCATCCGGGGCACCCTGGAAACAGCAGGTCAGATCCCGCAGAGCCGGGGAAAAGGGAGAGCCCGATGTCAGCAGCCGAGGGTCCGCTCGTCGTCGGCGTGGACACGTCCACCCAGTCCACCAAGGCGCTGGTCGTCGACGCGTCGACCGGGCAGGTCGTCGCGAGCGGCCAGGCACCGCACACGGTGTCCTCCGGGGCGGGCCGCGAGAGCGACCCGCGCCAGTGGTGGGACGCCCTGTGCGAGGCGCTGCGCCAGTGCGGCGACGCAGCGCACGAGGCCGCCGCGGTGTCGATCGGCGGGCAGCAGCACGGCCTGGTCACGCTGGACGAGCGGGGCGAGCCGGTACGCCCCGCTCTGCTGTGGAACGACGTACGCTCGGCGCCGCAGGCCCGCCGCCTGACCGAGGAGCTGGGCGGCGCGAAGTTCTGGGCCGAGCGCACCGGCTCCGTCCCGGCCGCCTCCTTCACGGTCACGAAGTGGGCCTGGCTGGCCGAGAACGAGCCGGAGGCCGTCCGGGCCACCAAGGCCGTACGCCTCCCCCACGACTACCTCACCGAACGCCTCACGGGGCAGGGCACCACCGACCGCGGTGACGCCTCCGGTACGGGCTGGTGGGCGTCGGGGACGGAGTCGTACGACGACGAGATCCTCGCGCGCGTGGGGCTCGATCCGGCGCTGCTGCCCCGTGTGGTCCGGCCGGGCGAGGTCGCGGGCACCGTGCGCGACAGCCACGACCTGCCGTTCTCCAAGGGCACCCTGGTCGCCCCCGGCACCGGCGACAACGCCGCCGCCGCGCTGGGCCTCGGGCTGCGTCCCGGCATGCCCGTGCTGAGCCTCGGCACGTCGGGCACGGTGTACGCCGTGTCAAAGCGGCGCCCCGCCGACCCGACCGGCACCGTGGCGGGCTTCGCCGACGCGCACGGCGACTGGCTACCGCTGGCCTGCACCCTGAACTGCACGCTCGCCGTGGATCGCCTCGCGACTCTGCTGGGCCTCGACCGCGAGGCCGTGGAACCGACCACCGCCCTCACGCTCCTGCCCTACCTGGACGGCGAACGCACCCCGAACCTGCCGAACGCCTCCGGTCTCCTGCACGGCCTGCGCCACGACACGACCGCCGGCCAGCTCCTGCAGGCCGCCTACGACGGTGCCGTCCACGCGCTGCTCGGCGCACTGGACCTGGTCCTGGACGAGGACGCGGACCGCTCGGCCCCACTGCTGCTGATCGGCGGCGGCGCCCGTGGCACGGCCTGGCAGGAGACCGTACGGCGGCTGTCGGGGCGCCCGGTGCAGGTCCCCGAGGCCAAGGAACTGGTCGCGCTCGGTGCGGCGGCCCAGGCGGCGGGCCTGCTGACCG